>DBFANS010000031.1:0-6845 GCA_048233475.1 Collinsella aerofaciens
ATCTGGCCGGCGTTGACGCCCACGACCAGGTCGGCGATCGTGGAGTCCTCGGTCTCGCCGGAGCGGTGGCTCACGATGCAGGCGTAACCGGCCTCCTTGGCGGTCTCGATGGCCTCGAGCGACTCGGTGAGCGTGCCGATCTGGTTGACCTTGACCAGAATCGCGTTGGCGGCACCCAGCTCGATGCCCTTCTTGAGGCGCTCGGTGTTGGTGACGAACAGGTCGTCGCCCACCAGCTGCACCTTGTTGCCAATGCGGCGGGTAAGCTCGACCCAGCCGTCCCAGTCTTCCTCGGCCATGCCGTCCTCGATGGAGATGATGGGATAGGTGTCAACGAGCTTCTCCCAGTAATCAACCATCTGGGCACTCGTGTACTCCACGCCCTCGCCCTTGAGCTCATACATGCCGGTCTCGGCGTTGTAGAACTCGGTCGAGGCCGGGTCCATGGCGTACATGAAGTCGACGCCGGGCTTAAAGCCAGCCTTCTCAACGGCCTTGGTGATGTACTCGAACGGCTCGGCATTGGTCTTAAGGTTGGGGGCAAAGCCGCCCTCGTCGCCCACACCGCCGCCCAGGCCGGCCTCGTGCAGCACGCCCTTGAGGGTATGGTAGACCTCGGCGCACCAACGCAGGCCCTCGGCAAAGCTCGGGGCGCCCACCGGCATGATCATGAACTCCTGGAAGTCGACGTTATTGTCGGCATGCACGCCGCCGTTGAGGATGTTCATCATAGGTGTGGGCAGCAGATGAGCGTTGACGCCGCCCAGGTACTGGCACAGCGACAGGCCAGCCGACTCGGCAGCGGCGCGGGCAACGGCCAGCGACACGCCCAGGATGGCGTTGGCGCCGAGCTTGGTCTTGTTGGGGGTACCATCCGCAGCGATCAGCGCGGCATCGACGGCGCGCTGATCGAAGGCATCGAGGCCCACGACGGCATCGGCGCACTCGTTGTTGACGTGCTCGACGGCCTGCGAAACGCCCTTGCCCAGGTAGCGGCCCTTGTCGCCATCGCGCAGCTCGCAGGCCTCAAAGGCGCCGGTCGAAGCACCCGAAGGCACCATTGCGCGGCCAAAGCTGCCGTCCTCGAGCACGACCTCGACCTCGACGGTGGGATTGCCGCGGCTGTCGAGCACCTCGCGACCGTAGACGTCCAAAATATCGCTCATGTTGTCTCCCTCTCACTTGGAAACGTAGTGGATGCAAGCGACCGGCTGACCGTGCACCGTCGGTGCGCCTCCGTAAGTTAGCCATGTCGCACTTTTTGCATTATGCCCTAAGTTAGCCGAGGGATACACTTGATTTTCGAAAAATTTAGCGGGAACGATAAGGCGTGTCAGCCCGTCGTTCCCGCAGTCTTACTCCTCCGCCTTTGCGGCATCCCACAGGTCGTTGAGGCCGTGGGTCGAAAGCTCGGCAAGATCCACGTGAGCATCGGCCGCCATCTGCTCCATCGCGGCCCAGCGACGGCGGAACTTTGCCGTGCTGGCACGAAGGGCACTCTCGGCGTCAATGCCCTCTTTGCGCGCAACGTTGACCAGGGCAAAGAGCAGGTCGCCAAACTCCATTTCGCGCTCGGGCGTTCCGGGGGCCTCGGCCTCAAACTCGGCACGCTCCTCGGCGACCTCGTCCCACACGTCCTGGACCGTCTCCCACTCAAAGCCCACGGCAGCTGCCTTGCGCGACACCTTCTGCGCCTGCATCAGCGCCGGCAGATGCGTGGGCACACCATCGAGCAGACCCTCGGGCGCGGCCTCACCCGCCGCCACGGCTTTGTCCTTGGCGGCCTTCTCGGCAAGCTTGACCTCGTCCCAAATCTTGAGTACCTCGTTGGAGCTGTCGGCATCCACATCGCCGAACACGTGCGGATGACGGCGGATGAGCTTGGCATCGATATCACGCGCCACGTCGGCCAGTGTAAACTCGCCGGCGTCAGCAGCAATCTGCGCATGCAGCACGACCTGCATGAGCACGTCACCCAGCTCCTCGCGCAGGTGAACCGCGTCGTCCGCCTCGATGCAGTCGAGCGCCTCGTAGGCCTCCTCGATCATGTTCTTGCCAATGCTGCGGTGTGTCTGTTCGCGATCCCACGGGCAGCCATCGGGCTGACGCAGACGCCAGATGGTCTGCACCAGATGCTGCAGCTCGGCCGACGCATCGACCAGCGTGGACAGATCGCGCGAGCCCTCGGCATTTTGCTGAGCCATGTGCTCTGCCATGGTTAGTCCTCCTCCAGGATCACATGACGGAACGTTCCACCCTCGTAGATGCCGTAGCTGTGCGTGCCGTCCTTGGGGATGCTCACGCTGCCGGGGTTGAAGAGCCACAGGCCCGGGTGCGCGGCGCTCTCCTCGTTGACTTTGACGTGCGTGTGACCGTAGACGAGCGCGGAGCCCTCGGGCAGCGCGGGCGCGTGGTCGACGCTGTTGTGCATGCCGGCGCCAAAGACATGGCCGTGCGTCAGGAACAGCTCACGGCCGGTCTCGTCGAACAGCGTGGCGTAGTCGGCCATGACGGGGAAGTCGAGCACCATCTGGTCGACCTCGGCATCGCAGTTGCCGCGTACCGCGATGATGCGGTCGGCCAGGGCGTTGAGCAGCGGGATTACGCGCTTGGGGGCGTAATCGCGCGGCAGGTCGTTGCGCGGACCGTGGTAGAGCAGGTCGCCCAGCAGGACGATGCGGTCGGGCTGCTGGGATTCGATGGCGGCGACCAGGCGCTCGGCCCAGTATGCCGAGCCGTGGATGTCAGAAGCGATGAGGTATTTCATGGGGGATCCTTTCGGTGAGGTTGATGGGGCGGGTGTGGCGCGTCGCCGACCGTGTTACTCAAATCGCAGTGCCGCGGCTTGTGCTGCCTGCATAACGCGCTGGAGCGGCACATTGTGCTCGCGGGCGAGACGGGCGCAGTCCTCGTACTCGGGCGCTGCACGCTCGCTGCCGTCGGGCAGGGTGGCCACCTTGACGGACACCTCGCCCCATGGCGTCGTTACGCGCTCAAAGCGGCGTGGCAGGCAAACGCGCTCCATGACCTGGCGACGAATGCCGTTGGTCGTGGTTTCCAAAAAGATAATCGTCTGCAGGCGCTCGATATCCTCGTGAGCACAGATTACCTGCAGCTGCCAACTGGGACGGCCTTTCTTGCAATAGAGGGGCAGCCAATGCACCTCGCGCGCACCCGCCTCGCGCAGGCGGTCGGCAGCGTAGGCGAGCACCTCGGGCGACGCGTCGTCGATGTCGCATTCCAGCTTGACGATGGTTTCGGGTGCATCGGTCTCGCGGGACAGCGGGGATGTGCTATCGCATTGCATACGGTCCGAATCCTTTCCGCGCGGGCTCGTTTTGTTCATCCAAACGCTAGCACATCGGACGTGGCACAGGCATGACTTTCGTCCGTCGCCGCCCTCGCCCCTATCCAAACATGTACATCAGCCTCCAAACATGTCATTTTTTGCAGCTTTTGGAGGCTGATGTACATGTTTTGAGAGCGCAAGCGAGGCCGCACCGCGCACCGCACAGCCTTTCCAATCGATTTCGAGCTCCGGCGTGCCCGGCGTGTTAAAAGCTACACCATTACAATGGAGCGGATTCGCCAAATGCAAAGGAGTCGCCATGTCTGCCTGCCCGCTGGTCGATTGCCATACCCACACCTCGTTCTCGGACGGCCATGCCTCGTTTGAAGACAACGTTCGCGCCGCTGCTGCGGCCGGCTGCCGCGTCATGGTCTCGGCCGACCATCTCACACTGCCCGCCAGCATGGATGCCAACTGCGAAGTGCAGGTTACTGAGAGCGACCTGCCGGCACATCGTCTGGCTTTTGAGGATGCTCGCAAGCTTGCCGCGCAAATCGCGCCGGAGCTCGAGCTTATCTATGGCTTTGAATGCGATTGGTACGAGGGCTGCGAGCCTTTGGTTGAGCGCTGGTCCCAGGACGCCGTCGTACGCCTGGGCAGCGTGCATTGGATTGGCAACCCAGGCGATATCATGGCCGGTGCCGCGGGTACGGCGGGAACGGAAAACGTCGCTCGCCCCGATACACCCGATTCCCTTTGCGGCTGGATCGATGATGACACCAACCTGCATGTTTGGGAAAACCTGGGGGTACACGGCGTGTGGGAGCGCTACGTCGACGACTGGTGCCGCGCTTGCGAAAGCTCACTCAACTTTGACGTAATGGCCCATCCCGACCTGGTCATGCGCTTTTCGAAGGAAGGCTTTGCGCCCGACTTTGACCCGACGCCGTTCTGGGGGCAGATGGCCGAGTGCGCTCACGACACGGGCCGCCGCGTTGAGGTCTCGACCGCCGCGCCGCGCAAGGGGCTCGACGATTACTATCCCGCGACCGGGCTATTGCGTTGCTTCGCCCACGCCGAGGTACCCATCACCTTTGGCTCGGACGCGCACCGCGCCTGCGATATCTGCTGGAACATCCGCGAGGCCCAGGCGCACGCCTACGACTGCGGTTATCGAACCTTCGACATCCCCCACGCCACCGGCGAATGGGAATCCACGCCCCTCGCCTAACTGGTCGTTTAAGAACGTCCCCAATGACTAGTGGCGGCGGGCGTTGAGTTCTCCGGCCAGCTCGTCGAGGGTGATGCCGTAGCGCTCGAGCGTCACGAGCAGATGGTAGACCAGGTCGCCGGCCTCATAGCGAATGTGGTCGTGGTCGTTATCCTTGCAGGCCATGATCACCTCGCTCGCCTCCTCGGCAAGCTTCTTGAGCAGCTCATCCTCGACGTCGGTCAGCAGACGCGCGGTATAGCTCTCCTGTGGCGACGCGTCACGACGGCGATGAATCACCTCGGCCAGCCCCGCCAGCGTCTCTCCGATATTTCCATCCTGAACATTTGCGGTGCGCACACCCATGGTTCAATCCTTTCTGGCTGGCCAAGCGCTTGGTCGAGCGCCCGCCCTACGCGAGTTTCTTAAAGAAGCAGGTACGGTTGCCGGTATGGCAGGCCGGACCCGGAGAATCGACCTTGACCAGCAGCGTATCGCTATCGCAGTCGGCCCAGAGCTCCTTGACCTCCTGCATGTTGCCGCTCGTCGCGCCCTTGTTCCAGAGCTCCTGGCGGCTACGGCTCCAAAACCACGTGGTACCGGTCTTGAGCGTCAGCCCCACCGATTCCTCATTCATCCAGGCAACCATAAGCACCTCGCCGGTGTCATATTGCTGAACCACACAAGGAATCAGCCCGTTGGCATCGTATGTAAGCTTTGAAGGATCGGTTATCTCTTCCATTTCTCTCCCCAAATTCAAACTTCGCAGGTCGGCGAGGGTTGTCCAGGTGCCCGAGATTCCGAGCGACAAGCCCGACGACGCGTACTTAAGTACGCGAGGAGGGTTGGAGCCGGAAGGTCGGGTGCCTGGACAAGCCGCAGCGCTAGAAGTCCAACCTGACAGGGATGCCTTGAGAGGCCATATACTCTTTGACTTCGCGAATGCTGAACGTCCCAAAGTGAAAGACGCTGGCCGCCAGCACGGCGTCGGCTTCGCCCTCGATCACACCCTCAGCAAAATGCTCGAGCGTGCCCACACCGCCGCTCGCGATCACCGGAATCGGCACCGCGCGCGCCACGGCGCGGGTGAGCGCCAGGTCAAATCCGGCCTTGGTGCCGTCGCGATCCATACTGGTCAGCAGGATCTCGCCGGCGCCGCGACGAGCCGCCTCCTCGGCCCACGCCACCGCGTCGATGCCCGTGGCGTTGCGGCCTCCTGCGGTAAAGACCTCCCACTTGTCGGCACCGGATGCGCCAGGCAAGCCGACGTGCTTGGCATCGATCGCCACGACCACGGCCTGGCTGCCAAACGCCGCGGCAGCCTGGCTAATCAGCGACGGGTCGCGCACGGCGGCAGAGTTGAGCGACACCTTGTCAGCACCGGCTGCAACCATGGTGCGCATGCCCGCCAGGTCGCGAAAGCCGCCGCCCACGGTATAGGGAACAGCGAGCTCCTCGGCCGCATGCGCCGCCATCTCGATGGTCGTCGCGCGGTTGTCGCTCGTGGCGGTAATGTCCAGGAAGACAACCTCGTCCGCACCCTCGCGGTCGTAGGCGCGGGCCAGCTCCACCGGGTCGCCCGCATCGCGCAGGCTCACAAAGTTGACACCCTTGACCACGCGGCCGTCCTTGACGTCCAAGCAGGGAATCACGCGTTTGGTAAGCATGGGCTACTCCTCCCCTCGGGCGGCGGCCAGCGCCTGGGCCAGCGTAAAGTTGCCCTCATAGAGCGCACGACCGGTAATGGCGCCTTCAATCGCGCCCTCACCCACCGCGGCCAGCGCGCGGATGTCGTCGAGCGTCGAGATGCCGCCCGAAGCCACGACGGGAAAGCCCGCGACCTCGGCCACATGACGATACGCTGCCACATCGATGCCCGTCTGCATGCCATCGCGCGCGATGTCGGTATACACCAGATGCTTAAAGCCCAGCTCGGTAAGCTGCGCCACGGCATCGTCGAGCACCACGCCCGCGCCGTCACGCCAGCCGTTCACCTTGACCTGACCGTCGCGCGCGGCGATGTCTGCCACCAGCAGCTCGCCAAAGCCTTGGGCTGCCACCTCGGCAAAACCCGGCTCGGTCACCAGCACGGTGCCCAGCGCAATGCGGCGAGCACCATAGCCGGCCAGCTCGTCGATGCGTGCGAGCGAGCGGACGCCGCCGCCCACGTCCACGGACAGACCGTCGACGCCGCAGATGGCCTTAATCGCCGCCGAGTTGGCAGCGCATGTGTCCTCGTCCTCGCCAAAGGCAGCGGATAGGTCGACGACATGCACCCAGCTTGCGCCCTGCTCGGCAAACGAGCGGGCAACGGCCACGGGGTCGTCGGAATATACCTTGCAGCGG
>DBFANS010000032.1:0-4657 GCA_048233475.1 Collinsella aerofaciens
CCCTTTTCTTCTTTCCGGACATGGCGTCCTCCGATCTCCCGGGGCCGGCCGATCCGGCCCTCAGGGTATCGGGTTCCCACATTCATCCGCACATGTGCGGATGAATGTGGGAGGTGTTCGGATGAAGTCGATAATCAAGGGAAAAATCAAATTCAATAACTTTTTTTGAAAAACGCTTGACGATTATTCAGTCCATGTGCATAATAATCAACAAGTCGCGGCGTTACCTCAGCTGGATAGAGGGTCTGACTACGAATCAGAACGTCATAGGTTCGAATCCTATACGCCGCACCAATTGAACTTGAAGCCTCCGGCAACGGGGGCTTTTCTTTTATGTCGCCGCTGCATGGATTCGAACCTCGGTCGAGGCGCGAGCGCCAAGAAAACGCGGGGCGTTTTTAGCGAGCGGGCGAGCACGCCGGCAGGCGGGCGAAGCCGGTGCGGATCCGCGCAGCGGATGCGCGGAATCCTATACGCCGCACCATTTGAGATTGAAGCTCCCGGCAACGGGGGCTTTTCTTTTACGTAAGCACCGCATGGATTCGAACCTCGGTCGAGGCGCGGGCGTAAAGCGGACTATTTCCTGTCGACTCGTGTAAGATTTCGAGTAGGTGTCGCGGCCCATCCGTGACCACTCCTTCTTCAAGCGACCGATCAGGGTGATACTTCGTGGCAGAGCGTCCGACATACAAGCTCAGGTTTCTCGATCCCAAGAAGCGCTTTCCGGCGATGCCCGAGCAGCCTGCGGGGCGCTCATATGGCGTGGTCTGGAAACTCTTTGGCGAGGACCCGCATGAATCATGCTATGTCGTCGAATTTGTCGGCAAAAGCCATGTGTCGCTTTTGGGCTACGTGAGCGTTTCGGGTGAGGCCTATAAGGTGGACCGTCCCGTTAACGAAGTATCGCTGCCCGACGATCCCGACATGCAGCTGATTCTTGACGAGTCCGATTCCAACATCGGTGAGATTGCAGTCAGGGGTACCGATGGGACGATGCGCTCCCGGGCGCGAGTCATCGGCTCTCCCGAAGGCCCCATGCGCGAGCAGTCCGACCACGAGACATGGAATTCGACCCGCGCCCTTCCTTACGGCGAGTTCATGGCCTCGATGTTCTTGCGCTACGTGATATTTGCCAACTCCGAAAGCGCTATTGTGAACACGGCGGACGCCGGCGGACTCGACGAGGGTATGCAAAACGTAGTCGACAAGATCAAGCTCGTAAAGTTGCCCGAGCCGGTCGAGGTGTTTTTGGGCTTTAACACGGCACCGCTCCCCGATGCTATCGAGACGCTGCTTTACCGCGTTGACCATGCCGAGAATCCGAGCGGTATCGAGCGCTATGCCGCCGCCCTTATGAGCGAAATTGACTTGCCCCGTCTGCGCACCATTGCCGCCAAGTCCGAAATGAGCCTGGCGCGCATCGACCGGTCAAAGCTGTTTTATCTCAATTTTGATCGTAGCTTGCTGGACCAGGACGAGATTGACATGCTGCTTGCCATCGAGTGCCGTCTCAACCGCCTCTCCGGCATCCTCGAGCGCATCGGGGCCGGATTGGCCCCTGCGGCATCCTCGCCGAGCCTTGAGGGCTGCGCGCTCTTTGATGCGTGGCATATCGCCAAGACGACCAACGATGTTCCCCGACTGCTCGATACGGCCTCGAGCGATAACCCGTGGGGCAAACCGGGTACGGTGGCTTGCCAGCCGGGCGGCGAGTGGGACGTGCGCACCCGTTTTGCGCGAATCGTTGAGGCGCTCAACGTGGTCACGCGGCTCGACTATACCTATCGAGTAAACGTTGCCGAGGGGATTATGCTCGTTCGGTTTGGGCAGTCTGTCGTTGATGCCATGCCGCAACGTGAATACGACGCTCAAGATGACGCCTGGCGCGAGCTGGACGAGGACACGCGCGCGATCTGGGCCGCGGAGCACGATGCGCGCGTGGCACTCACGCTTGCGGCAGCGTGTTTTGCCGCGGGCACCTGCATCACGCGCTGCTATGTGCAGATTGCTGCTCCCGACAGTGAGCAGGGCGAGCGCGTTGTTGCAACGTATTTCTTTGGGCGCGCGGCCTATCTGGCCGATTGCGTGCCTGTTGCCAAGGATCTTGAGAGCATGGACATGGACGATATGCCGTGCAAGCGTGTGCTTGAGGCGTATGAGTCAACCGCTCCGGAGACGATTGAGCCTGCGGAGGTTCATGCTCGTCCGCGTGATGACCATCGCACGCTTCCGCCGGCGCTGCGCGATTTGCTGCTTGCCGATACGGCTGACGAGTTGGAGGTCATGGAAGAGGACGACGACCCATACGTGGCCCGTGTTGTTGAATTGCGCGAGCAGGCAAAAGTCGACCGTACAGGTGCTTTTGAAGGCTTTTCTCGTCTTGTCGAGGAGTTGGAGGCTAAGTGCGCCGTCGCCGAGCTTTTAGCGACAGGTCCGGTTCAAACGCAGTTTTGCGATAACCAGCTGGTGCGCATGGTGCTACCGGTGTTGGAAGAAGACCGCTCTGTGCGAATCCTTCGTGCGCCCGATGCGCTGTACTTTGCCCAGCACGAGATCTGCAGCTTTTACGTCGAGCAAGAGGACTTTGAACGAGCACTGCCCGAGGTGCGCCATCTTTACGATCTGGCGCGCTCGTCCATGCAATCGCACTTTGCGCTCATCAACGTGCTTGCGCGTCTGGAGCGCTTCGACGAGATTATCGAGGTGGCGCGCCACGGCCTACGTATTGCCAGCGATCGTTCTGCAATCGGCTACCTGTTCTATCGCCTGGCGTTTGCCTATTGGAATTGCGATCAGCTCGACCTTGCGCTGGCTTGTTACCGTCTGGTGCCGCGCGGCGAGGAGTCGGGCAGCAGCGCGCTGGAAGAAATGCAGGGCCTTATGAACGAGATGGGCGTCAGCGAGCCTCCGACGTTCGAGGAAGCGGTCGAGACCATCCGCAAGGCTGGACTCGAGCTGCCGCCAGTGTCCGCCGTGACGAATCAGCTGGCAGATGCCGCTGTGCAACTGGTCGACAGCGGCTTCTTTTTCCTGGCACGCGGTTGCATCTTCCAAATGTGGCGCACCATGGGCAACGACGAGCTCGGCTCCCTCAACCGCTCGCTGGGGTAGGGGCAGCATAGAAGGGCTGGACCGCGCTTGTCATCCCATTTGCTCACCATGCCGACAAAACGAAGGGGCTACTGCTGCCGGCGTACCGGGAACATTTGCGTATAGATAAGGTATAACGAATTAAGTCGTAGCGAATTAAAGTACGAATTACTGTATCGAGCAGGTTGCCGACAAATTGAATGGAGCCATTTGTATTTGCTCAAGTGGGTGGCTCCAGCAGGACCGGTAAGGTCAAAAGCGGCTAGGTCTGCTAAACCTGTTAAACTCTGCTAAAGTTGCTAAACTTTGTTAAAGTTGTTAAAACTAGCAGAGGAGGGTCGAATGTCGAAAGCCATTAATCCCTTTAAGCCAACGGCGGGCATGAATCCGCCTGAGCTTATCGGACGTGACGCTGTTTTGGATGATTTTGCCGAGGCCCTTGAGAATGGTCCTGGTGCTCCCGATCGACTCATGCGCATCTCGGGCGTCCGAGGCACAGGTAAAACGGTGCTTCTCAATGCATTGGGTGATCTTGCGCGAAAAAAAGGATTCGAGGTTGTTGACGTCGCCTCGAATGCCGGTTTTTGCAGTAGAATCCTCGAGGCTCTACAGCGAAATGTTCGTCTTGAGTCAATGTCGATTTCCCCATCAATTCTAGGAGTCAGCCTTGGCTCCGTTGAGGTATCGAAGTCGGCATCTCATCTGGGCGAGGCAATGTACGATGCCGCGAAGCGCGGAGGTCTGCTCATTACACTCGACGAGATTCAGGATGCCTCAACTGAGGAAATGCGCGAGCTGGGCAATGAGATGCAGCTTTTGATTCGCCAAGGGGCGAATGTCGCTTTTGCATTCGCCGGCTTGCCAACATCGGTGGATGGCGTGGTGGTTGATGATACCCTTACCTTCCTTCAGCGGGCAAAACATATCGAACTCACTCGTCTCTCCGATTTTGAAGTCGGTGGATCGCTTGAGGATACAATGAGACGAGCGGGCAAGGAGCTCGATGAAGACGCCGCTGAGCTATTAACAAAGGCTTCAGCAGGCTATCCCTTTATGGTCCAGTTGGTCGGATATTACGCTTGGCAGGTTGCTGCGCGCAGCGGGGCGGAGAGCGTGAACGAAGGGTCCGCGCGTAAAGGTATCCAAGCGGCTCTTGATAGCTTTAATGCTATGGTGATTGCCCCGGCGCTGCGCAGGGTTTCAGAGCGACAGTTTCAGTATCTCGCGGCAATGGCTCAATGCGAGGGTGATGAGATTGCCAACGGTGATATCGCCAAGAAGATGGGGTTGCCGGCGAACAAGGTCGGCTCGTATCGTAAACGTCTCATCGATGCGGGGTTGATTGAGCCTGCGGGCTATGGCTGTGTTTCGTTTGCAATTCCGTATATGCGCGACTATTTGTTGGAGGCGGTGCGGGAAAGGTAAAAAGGTTGATTTCCGATCTCAGCCGAACACATTGAGCAAATAGGCCATTCCCTCAGTTAGCCGAACGCCCCCGCGGCCCCTCCCGGGGTCCGGGGGCGGCATTTTCCCAGTTGAAGGAATGGTGGAGATGTGTTTCGATGGG
>DBFANS010000033.1:0-67729 GCA_048233475.1 Collinsella aerofaciens
CCCTTTTCTTCTTTCCGGACATGGCGTCCTCCGATCTCCCGGGGCCGGCCGATCCGGCCCTCAGGGTATCGGGTTCCCACATTCATCCGCACATGTGCGGATGAATGTGGGAGGTGTTCGGATGAAGTCGATAATCAAGGAGGCAGATAGTTCGCACCGGGCTCTTATTCGGGGTGTTTCGGTCGACGCCGGTCGGTGCTAAGCTGGTATTGGCGTTGGCCTTAATTTGCTGTTTTGTCGGTTGACGTGCGCTTTTGGGGAGGGCGTGTGGCTAAGAAATCTACGGCTATCGATGTAACGCAGGGTGTTATTTGGCAGCAGCTGCTTTCGCTGTGCGTTCCCATCTTTTTTAGTTCGTTTTTTCAGCAGGCCTACACGCTCATCGGTACGTATATCGTCGGCCAGTTTGGCGGCAAACTCGCACTGGGTGGCATTCAAGCCACGATGGTGCTTACCGAGCTCTGCATTGGCTTTTGCGTTGGTGTTGGCGCCGGCTGCGCGGTCATTACCGGTCAGTATTTTGGCCAGCACGATGATGAGCGGCTGAGTCGTTCGGTCCATACGGCCATGACGCTCGCGTTGGTGGGCGGTATCGTTTTCTCGATTCTTGGCATAGTGTTCGTTGAGCCCATGCTGGTGCTTATGAACACGCCGCATGAACTATTGGCCGAGGGCGTGGCATATGCTCGTTGCTATTTTGCCGCCATGGTTGCGGCGCTGCTGCTCAATATGGGAACGGCACTGCTGCGCGCCGTGGGCGACACGCGCGGGCCTGCTGTGATTATCGCTTCCGGCTGCCTTGTTAATGCGGTGCTGGATGTCATCTTCGTTGCCGTGCTTCATATGGAGGCTCTGGGCTGCGGTATCGCGGTGGCACTGACCATTTGCTCTAACGCCACGATGATCGTGATTCGTATGATGCACGCACCGGGTGCGTGGCGGCTTTCACTGTCCAAACTCGGCATTGATCCTGGCATTTGCAAGAGCATGATCTCGTGTGGTCTGCCGCTTGGCTTTCAGTCTGCTGCGTATTCGATTTCCAACGTTTTGATTCAGGTGTCGGTCAATTCGTTTGGTGCCGATGTCACCACGGCGTGGGGTCTTTCGGGCCGCTTGGATGGCATCGTCTGGATGGTTACCGAGGCGCTTGGCGTGTCGATCACCACGTTCTCGGCACAGAACTTTGGCGCGCGCAACTACGAGCGCATGCGCAAGGGCTACCATACGTCGCTCGTGCTGTCGTTTATGCTCATTGGCGGCCTGTCTGCCGTGCTGCTGGTATTCTCGGGTCCGTTGTCGCGTCTGTTTGTCGACGATGCTTCGATTTCGGCGTATACCACGACGATTCTTCATTTCATTGCGCCGTTCTACGCGATTTTCTCGATTATCGAGAACGCGTCGGGCTCCATTCGTGGTGCCGGCGTGAGCTTGCAGCCCATGCTGCTCACGATTTTTGGCACCGTCGTGCTCAGGGTGATCTGGGTGTTTGCGATTATGCCGTTCGATCCGTCGCTTGAGCACCTGCTGCTGGTCTACCCTGTAACCTGGCTCATCACCGCCACGATGTTCACCATCTACCACCATAGCGGCAACTGGCTCGGCCGCGCCACCGCCTAATGATCCGTATGAGACGGAGGAAAACGGATCATTTCTCTCCGTCTTGATGTCGATGGTCCGTTTTCCTCCGTCCCCTTTGGATCAATTAGTATTCGATGCCTTGACGGGCTAGGAGGCCTTCGTCGAAGTAGTGTTTGACGGGGCGCATTTCGGTGACTAGGTCGGCGAGGTCCGCGAGAGGCAGCAGCCCGCGGCCGGTGAGCACGAGCTCCGTGGTGGCAGGCTTCAGCGCGATCAGTCCCTCCACATCCTCGCGCGTCACGAATCCGCGGCGCATCGCTTCGCCGAGTTCGTCCAAAATCAGAACGTCGACCTGTGATATCTGCTCGCGTGCGAGCTCCATGATCTGCTCGGCGCAGGCCTCGGGTGTGTCGCGATCGGCCTGTACAATGCGCAGTCCCAGGCGCGGCGCGGCGTCGTGCTCGGCGCAGTGCAGCTTCTTGGCAAACTGCAGCATGAGTACGTCGAGCCCATAACCTTTGGCGCGCATCGCCAATCCCAGCGCAGCCGTGGTTTTGCCCTTGCCGTCGCCCGTATAGATCTGAACCTTGCCGACTTCAAGTGATGCCATCTCTGTCCTTTCGTGCCCGGCGTCGGTTTATCGCCGTCCGGGTTGGGTATTCTAGTTAGCATTATCAACCCCAGTAGATGGAGTTCAAGCAGATGGAGATGGATGACAACAAACGTAGACGGAATATGATCCTCTACGTGCTCATCGCCTTCGTCGTCTACCTCGTGCTCTCGACCGTTCTGTTCCCCAACATCGGTCACACGCAGCAGATTACGAAGACCGATTACTCGACGTTTGTCAAAGCGCTCGATAAGAAGAGCGTTGACAAGGTTGAGTACAACACGGACGATTACACGATTTATTACACCAAGAAGGGCGAGGACGAGAACATCGCCTACAAGACGACCGGTGTGCCGAATGATGCGGGCTTTACCGATCGCGTGCTTGAATCTGGTGCCTCGCTTGAGTCGGTCGTTCCCGATAAGAACTCGGGTCTGATGACCTACTACCTGCTCACCCTCATTCTTCCCATGGCGATTTTCTTCCTCATCGGCTGGTGGCTCAACCGCCGTATGAAGAAGGCCATGGGCGAAGACGGTCCGTCGATGAACTTTGGCGGTGGTGGCTTTGGCGGCGGCGGACTGGGTAAGTCCGGCGCTCGCGTTATCGCCTCCAAAGATGTGGGCGTGACCTTTAAGGATGTTGCAGGCCAGGAAGAGGCCAAGGAGTCCCTCAAGGAGGTCGTCGACTTTCTGGAGAAGCCGCAGCGCTACGAGGAGATTGGCGCCAAGCTGCCGCGCGGTGCTCTCCTTGTTGGCCCTCCGGGTACCGGTAAGACCCTGCTAGCCAAGGCTGTTGCCGGCGAGGCTGGTGTTCCGTTCTTTAGCATTTCGGGTTCTGAGTTCGTCGAGATGTTCGTCGGCCGTGGCGCCGCCAAGGTGCGTGACCTTTTTAAGCAGGCCAAGGAAAAGGCCCCGTGCATCGTGTTTATCGACGAGATCGATACCATCGGTAAGAAGCGCGATGGCGGCGGTTTTAGCGGCAACGACGAGCGTGAGCAGACGCTCAATCAGTTGCTGACCGAGATGGATGGCTTCGATAACCACAAGGGTATCGTTGTCCTTGCCGCAACCAATCGCCCCGACAGTCTCGATCCGGCGCTGCTGCGCCCCGGTCGTTTTGACCGCCGCATCCCCGTCGAGTTGCCCGATCTGACCGGCCGTAAGAACATCCTTGAGCTTCACGCCAAGAGTGTGAAGACCGAGCCGCCGATTGACCTGACCGCGATTGCCCGCGCCACGCCCGGTGCCTCGGGCGCCGACCTGGCCAATATCATCAACGAGGGCGCCCTGCGCGCCGTTCGCGAGGGTCGCAAGCGTGCAACCCAGGACGACTTCGAGGAGTCGGTGGAGGTCGTCATTGCCGGCCAACAGCGTAAGTCCACGGTGCTTTCCGACCACGAGAAGCAGGTCGTTTCCTACCACGAGATCGGCCATGCTATCGTCGCTGCCCGCCAAAAGGGTTCCGCGCCGGTTACCAAGATCACCATCGTGCCGCGCACGAGCGGTGCTCTTGGCTATACCATGCAGGTCGAGGAGGACGAGCGCTTCCTGACGACACGCCAGGAGGTCTTGGACAAGCTCGCCGTCTACTGCGGCGGCCGTGCGGCCGAGGAACTCATCTTTGGCGAGATGACGACCGGTGCCGCCAACGATATCGAACAGGCCACCAAGCTTGCCCGTAATATGGTGACGCGCTTTGGTATGTCCGACGAGTTTGGCATGATGGCGCTCGGTACCGTGCAGAACGCGTATCTCAATCAGGACACGTCGCTCACCTGCGCCCCTGGTACGGCCGAGCGTGTGGACGCGATTGTCGCTAAGCTGATCGAGGACGCGCACGATCGCGCCCTGCAGATCCTCAAGGAAAACAAGTTCAAGCTCCATGAGCTGGCTCGTTATCTGTACAAGAAGGAGACCATCACGGGTGAGGAGTTCATGAACCTCCTCACGCGCGAGAATCCGCTGATGCCCAAGCAACAGTAAAGCCGCGGTCGAGCCAGTAAACGTCGACGCCCCATTTGAGCAGCTTTCTCAAATGGGGCGTTTTGCTTGAGAGGGATGGAAATGAAGATCGTGGTGAGTGCCTGTTTGATGGGCGAGAGCTGCAAGTATAATGGGCTCGACAACTATCATCGCGAGTTGGTCGAGGCCTGCGAGCGTACAGGGACCGAGGTCCTCTTGGTGTGCCCTGAGGTCTTTGGGGGCCTGCCCACGCCGCGCAAGCCGTCCGAGATTGTGAACGGCGAGGTCTGTACCTGCGAGGGCGTGTCCGTTGACCTGGAATTTCGCCTAGGCGCCCAACGTGCGCTCGACATGTGCGAGCAGGCGGGTGGGCCGGAAGAGATCGTCGCGTGCATCCTGCAGGACCGTAGTCCCTCGTGCGGCGCGAGCCTCATCTACGACGGAACATTCAGTGGCACCCTCACGGCGGGCAACGGCGTCTTCGTTGATTTACTGCTCCGCCACGGTTATCGCGTGATCCCGGTTAGCGAGTTCGACCCCAGCATGCTGGAGCAATAAAAAACCACCACAAGGGCACTGCTCCCTTGTGGTGGTTTTGGGCTAGGCCTAGAGCGTGTGGCCGTAGGCGTTGGCGGCCTTGATGGCAGCGGCGAACTTCTTGTCGGTGAAGGGCTCCGGGTTGCCCTGCTTCCACTCGTTGGTGGCGTGTGCGTACTTGCACAGAGCAGGGATATCGGCCTCGGAAAGCCCGACCTGCTCAAGCGTCACGGGCAGGCCCATCTGCTTGTTAAAGGCGGCGTAGCGCTCAAGGTTCTCGGTGTCGCCCGTGTAGGCGAACAACACCAGCACGCCCAGGCTTACGACTTCGCCGTGCAGGTAGGTGCCCTCACGCGGAATGCTGCAGGTGGCGTTATAGAACGCGTGCGCCACGCTCGAGTTGTAGTAGTAATCGTTCTGGTTGGTCAGGTTCGAGACATAGCCCGTGTTGACCACGATGTCGAGCGCGATCTGCTTGACGGCCTCGCTCGACAGATTCTGACGAACGTCCTCAAGACCCTGAACACCGTAGGTAAACAGCGGCTCGGAACAGGTGTGGGCAAGAGCCAGGCCAAGGCCGGCGGTGTGCTCCAGGTCGCCGGCGCTCGTGGCGTACTCGACTTCGGGCTGCTTGGACAGGGCGTCGCCCACGCCGGCCCAGAAGTACTCCGCCGGAGCCTCGGCGATGATCTTGGGATTGATGAAGATGTGCGCCGGTCGGTTGGGGTACGAATAGCCCTCGAGCGATCCATCGTCGTTGTAGACGACGGCAATGGCGGTCGCGGCGGAACAGTTAGAGCAAATCGTCGGCACCGTAAAGACAATCTTCTTGAGCTCGATTGCCGCTGTCTTGACGGTGTCGAGTGCCTTGCCGCCGCCACAGGCGATAAGCACGTCTGCCTGCTGGCAAGCGGGGGAGTTCACGACCTTGGCGATATTGGCGCGCGTACTGTTGGTGCCGTAGACGCGCGTCTCCAGAATCTCGACGTCGGTACCTTCAAGCGCCGCCTCGATGCCCGGCAGCGCCGCAGCTAGGGCTCGCTTGCCGCCAATGATGGCGACCTTGGTCGCTCCGTACTCTGCCAGTGCGGCGGGCAGCTCGGTAAAGCAATCCTCGCCGACGGTATAATCACTCATTCCAATCGTGCGCATGGCAACCTTCTTTCTTTCGATAAAGTGCTTTCAGGTATTTTGCTCCTAGAGAAGGTCCACAGCCGCGAGAAATTTCGAACGTATAAAACCAGTGTTGAGGGTTTTTCGCCGGCGCGGAACGTGCTAGCATACTCCGCATAAGCGTTGATGGGGACGAGTAGTCGGCCGTCCGCATGTTACAGAGAGCGGGGAGCGCTGAGAACCCGTGCATGCGACCGATGAAAATCACCCCGGAGCTGCGGTCCCAACGGACGCGTCGCACAGGCTCGTCTTAGTAGATATCGCCGAGATGGTCGTCGATACAGGCCAGCCGAGTAACGGATGCGAGCGCGCGAATACGCGGGCGAGGGCATCTAAGCTGGGTGGTTAAACGAAGAGCTTTTGCGGGCGTACAGTCCGTTTTGTGGCGCTTCGTCCCAGCTTGTAGGGACGGGCGCTTTTTTGGTGCCCAACGGGCGTGCGCGCCCACGACATGAAAGGGGTACCGTGGCAAACGAGTACAAGCAGACGATGAATCTGCCCAAGACCGGTTTTCCCATGCGTGCCGGTCTTTCCAAGTCCGAGCCCAAGCGACTCAAGGACTGGCAGGACAACAAGGTCTACGAGCAGGTTCTGAAGAAGAACGAGGGTCACAAGAAGTTCGTGCTGCACGACGGCCCTCCGTACGCCAACGGCCCGATCCACATCGGCCACGCCATGAACAAGATCTCCAAGGACATGATCAACCGTTACTGGATGATGCAGGGCTATGAGGTTCCCTATGTCCCCGGTTGGGACTGCCATGGCCAGCCGATCGAGCATAAGGTCGAGGAGAAGCTCGGCACCGAGAAGTTCAACCAGACCTCCACGGCTAAGATCCGCGAGCTTTGCAACAAGTTCGCTGTCGAGAACATCGAGCTGCAGAAGGCCGGCTTCCGTCGCCTGGGCGTGCTCGGCGATTGGGACAACCCCTATCTGACGCTCTATCACCAGCATGACGCCGCCGACATCGAGGTTTTCAAGGCCATGTTCGACAAGGGCATGATCTATCGCGGTCACAAGCCCGTCCACTGGTGCAAGCACTGCCATACCGCACTTGCTGAGGCCGAGATTGAGTACTCCGACGAGACGAGCCCGTCCATCTTCGTGCGCTTTGAGATGACCTCCAAGCCCGCCGGCCTCGAGAACTTCGACGGCCCGGTTGACTTTATCATCTGGACGACCACGCCGTGGACCATCCCCTCCGACCAGGCAGTTTCTCTCAAGCCCGGTGCCGCCTACGTCGCCGTTGAGCACGACGGCCGCGCCGAGGTCATGCTCGAGGACCTGGCTCCCAAGTGCTGCGAGGAGTTTGGCTGGGAGTACACCCCGGTTGTGGTCGACGGCAAGCCCTATGTGGTTCCCGCCGAGACCTTCCATCACATTCACTATAAGCAGCCGATCTTTGACGGTGTTGAGGGCGTGGCACTGTTGGCCGATTACGTCGGTGTCGATGACGGTACCGGTATCGTCCACAACTCGCCCGGTCACGGCGTCGACGACTACTTCGCCTGCCTCAAGGAGGGCATCACCGACATTTGCATGCCGGTCGATGACGACGGCAAGTTCTACACCGGCGAGGAGTTTGGCACCGGCGGCCCCTTCAGCGGCATGGATACCGACGAGGCCAACCCGCACATCATCGAGTTCCTGCGCGAGCGCGGCACCCTGGTCCTCGAGAAGAAGATCACGCACAGCTATCCGCACTGCTGGCGCTGCAAGCACCCGGTGCTCTTCCGTGCTACCGACCAGTGGTTCGTCTCGATGGACAAGACCGGTCTGCGCGAGCAGGCTGGCAAAGAGGTCCGCGAGAACGTCAAGTGGTATCCGGCTCACGCCGCCAACCGCATCGGCGCCATGGTCGAGCAGCGTCCCGACTGGTGCATCAGCCGTCAGCGCAACTGGGGCGTGCCTATCCCCAGCTACACTTGCGCCGACTGCGGCGAGAAGGTCATGAACGACGCCACGCTCGACGCCGTCATCAAGCTCTTCCACGAGAAGGGCTCCGACGCCTGGTTCACCGACGCTCCCGAGAGTTACCTGGGCGAGGCTTGCGTTTGCCCCAAGTGTGGCGGCCATCACCTCAAGGCTGATAAGGACATTCTCGACGTGTGGTGGGACTCCGGCGTGTCCTGGAAGGCCGTCTGCGAGTATCGACCCGAGCTTGAGTACCCGGCTGACGTGTATCTCGAGGGCTCCGACCAGCATCGCGGTTGGTTCCAGAGCTCGCTGCTCACCTCGGTGGGTGCCAACGGCCATGCTCCGTACAAGGCGGTCGTCTCGCAGGGCTTCACGCTCGATGGCCAGGGCCGCAAGATGTCCAAGTCGCTCGGCAACGTCATCGACCCCAACAAGGTCTGCGACGAGATGGGCGCTGACATCATCCGTCTGTGGGTTGCCTCCGTCGACACCAGCTCCGACGTCTCCATCGACCATGAGATTCTCGCTCGTACGTCCGATGCCTACCGTCGTTTCCGCAACACGCTGCGCTTCCTGCTCTCTGAGCTCGAGGGTCAGTTTGAGCCCGAGACCGACGGCGTCGCCTTTGCCGACTTGCTGCCGCTCGACAAGCTCATGGTTGCCCGCCTGACTCAGGTCCAGGCCGAGGTCGACGATGCTTACGCCAGCTACGAGTTCCCGCGCGCCTACCGTGCGCTCTACGACTTCGTGGTTACTGAGCTCTCCAACGTGTACCTCGACGCCCTGAAGGACCGTCTGTACTGCGACAAGCCCGGCTCGCTCGAGCGCCGCAGCGCCCAGACCGTGCTGGCCGAGCTCTTCTCGATGCTCATGCGCGACCTGCAGCCGATCCTGTCCTACACGGTCGACGAGGCCATGGCCTATGCGCCCGCCGGCTGCGTCGATCACCAGAAGTACGCCGCGCTACTCGATTGGTACAAGTCGCCCATCACGGTCGACGAGGCCAATGAGTTCGAGGGCGTGCTCGAGGCTTCGCTCGAGCTCCGTAGCGCCGTGACCAAGGCCCTTGAGGATGCCCGTTCTGCCGGCACCTTCACTAAGAGCCAGCAGGTCCGCGTCAAGGCGGTCGTTCCTGCCGAGATGTACGCGCTGCTGACCGGCGACAAGGCCGTCGACCTGGCTGAGTTCTACATCGTTTCCGATGTTGAGCTGACCCCGGGCGAGGAACTCTCCGTTGCCATCGAGGCAGCCGAGGGCGAGTGCTGCGACCGTTGCTGGAACTACCGCACCACCGTCGGCGAGTACAACGGCCACGCACATATTTGCAAGCGCTGCGCCGATGTTTTGTAGGTTACGGCGTTCGTAGAACGCCGTAACCTACCGACGCTGCAAACGCCCCTAAGCGGCAATCTGACGTTCAATCGTCGGTCGCGTACCAAAGTACGCTTCCCTCCTCTTTCACGTCACCTTGCTCGCTTAGGGACGTTTTCGCTGTTGGTGACGATAACGCGGCGTTTCCATTGCTGGAGCTAGAGGCTTTCTTTCGACTTGCGTTTTTAGTCGAAAGCTATTAAGCGACATTCCGTTATTCGGAATGTCGCTTTCGTTTTTAGCTGGTTATTTCGCTTGCGTTGGTGGATATGTCGTGCGTTCTGCGTATGGCAATATAAGATAGTTCTTTGTATTAAACGTAATTCGATGTTCTTGAGGGTAGGGGATTGATTTGGGTCGTGCTGGGGGTATGACGCCGCCTTTGCGTTGGCGGTTGGGTGTTGCTGGTGGTGTGGCACTGGTTGTGCTGCTCGTTGACCAGCTGACCAAGCTTGCGGTTCGTGCCGTGGGCGACGCTTTACATGTGACCGTCATCCCCGGTGTCATCGACTTTATTTTTGTCCGCAATATCGGTGCTGCCTTTAGCATGGGCGAGGGGCATGGCATCGCGTTTGCCGTGCTGGCGTTGGCGGTTATTATCGCTATCGCCGTGTACCTCGTTCGTGCATCCCAGCTCGCCCATCTTGAGGTTGTGGGCATGGCTATGGTCGCGGGCGGCGCTATCGGCAACGCGATCGATCGCCTTGTCTTTGGCTTCGTGACCGATTTTATTGCCACCACCTTCATCGACTTCCCCGTCTTTAACGTGGCCGATATCGGCATCACCGTAGGTGTCGTGCTTGCCCTCATCGGCTACATGTTCTTGAGCCCTGCGGCCCGTGATGTCGACGCGACTGCCGAGCTCAATGCCCGTGATGAGGCCCGCGCCAAGCGCAAAGCCAAGCAGCGTGGGGAGCGTGCCCGCAAGATCCGCGAAAGGAATGAGCGCTAATGGCCGACATCCATATTCTTGTTGCCGACGATTGCTCTGGCCAGCGTCTCGACGCCTTTCTGGGTGCCAATGACGGCTGCCCCACGCGCTCTGCCTGCGCGCATCTGATCGAGGGCGGCGCCGTAATCGTGAACGGCGAGACCTGTTTGTCAAAAAAGTATGCCGTACGCGCCGGTGACCGCATCTCGGTTGACCTGCCCGAGCCTCACGATCCGACTGACGTGATTCCCGAGGCCATTCCCCTCGATATCCGCTACGAGGACGATTACCTCATCGTGCTCTCCAAGCAGCGGGGCCTTGTGTGCCATCCCGCCCATGGCCACGAGAGCGGCACGCTTGCGAACGCTCTGGTCTATCACTGTGGCATCGACCATCTTGGTACCGTGCAGGGTGAGGACCGCCCCGGGATCGTACATCGTTTGGATCGCGATACCTCGGGCCTCATGCTTGCGGCAAAGGACGACGACACGCAGCGCGCGCTTCAAAATCTCATTCGCACGCGTACGCTCGACCGCCGCTATATCACGCTTGTCCACGGGCACATCGCCATGGACGAGGGCACCATCAATACCGGGATCGCCCGTTCCACGCGCGACCGCGTCAAGATGGCGGTTTCGGACGACCCCTTTGCCCGTCAGGCCATTACGACCTTTAAGGTACTCGAGCGCTTTGATTCCACGCGCTTTGACGATGGTTATACGCTCGTCGAGTGCCACCTGTTTACGGGCCGCACACATCAGATTCGCGTGCATATGCGCCATATCAACCACGCCTGCGTGGGCGATCCGCTCTACGGCAAGTGCGATGCACGCGCCGATCAGGGTCTGACCAGGCAATTCCTTCATTCCTGGCGTGTTGCATTCGACCATCCCGTGACGGGGGAGCGCATTGAGTGCCGCGACGAGCTACCGTGGGATCTCGCCGCGGTTCTTGACGACCTGGCCCCGCGCTCGCTTGGCCGCACCGCTGCCGGCGACGAAATAGTTCCGCAGCTCGGTCTGCTCGAAGCCTAGCCAGTATTAGGTGGTTTCTTGAACTCGGTAAGCCTGCGGTAAGATATACGGTTGTTTACGTAACGCGTTCTCGGGAGCCTGTATGCTCGCCTTTTTACAAACCAACACACCCATCGTGATCTTCAACCAGATTGTTGTCACGCTGCTCACGGTCTGCTTTCTGTACCAGGTGGTCTTCTTTGTCATTGGCGCTCTTCGTGGCGAGGTCGCGCCTCCCAAGGCCAAAAAACTTCACCGCTATGCCTTCTTCATTGCTGCGCATAACGAGGAAGCCGTAATTGCCAATCTCGTACGCTCCATCAAGGACCAGGACTATCCGTCCGAGCTTATCGAGGTCTTCGTGGTCGCCGACGCCTGCACCGACAACACAGCGCAGCTCGCGCGCGAGGCAGGCGCCATCGTTTATGAGCGCAACGACCTAGCCCGCAAGGGTAAGAGCTGGGTCATGGACTTTGGTTTCGATCGCATTCTCAACGAGTATCCCGACACGTTTGAGGGCTACTTTATCTTCGATGCCGATAACGTCATCTCCCGCGATTACGTCTCCAAGATGAATGATGCCTTTGACCAGGGCTTCCATGTGGTCACGAGCTATCGTAACTCCAAGAACTTCGGCAGCTCGTGGATCTCGGCGGCTAATGCTACGTGGTATCTGCGCGAGGCGCGCTTCCTTAACAATGCGCGTAATATCTGCAAGACTTCCTGCGCTGTATCGGGTTCGGGCTATCTCATTTCTGCCAGTGTTATCGAGGGCATGCACGGCTGGCAGTTCCACACGCTGACTGAGGACATTCAGTTCACCACGTTCTGCGCTATCCATGGCATTCGCATTGGCTATGCGCCGGCGGAGTTCTTTGACGAACAGCCCGTGACGTTTAAGGCGTCCTGGAAGCAGCGTATGCGCTGGACCAAGGGCTTCTACCAGGTGTTCTTTACCTACGGTAAGCACTTGGTCAAGTCGACGTTCCGCTATCATCGCTTTGCCGCCTACGACATGTTCATGACGATCGCCCCGGGTATGCTGCTATCGCTGATCTCGATGCTCGCTAATGCGACGTTCTTGATTGTGGGTGGCCTTTCGCATGGTTTCTTGGCTACCGAAGTCGAGATGCAGGCGTGCGCCGCTTCGCTCATTATGACCTTCGCCATGATGTATCAGACCTTCTTTATCCTGGCGCTGCTCACGACTATCTTTGAGTACAAGCACATTCACTGCGCGCAAAAGTGGCGTCTGGTGACTAACCTGTTTACCTTCCCGATTTTTATGTTCAGCTATATCCCCATCACGGTGGCCGCGCTGTTCCTGAAGGTCGACTGGGTTCCTACCCAGCATGCCGTAAACGTCACCCTCGACGAGGTCATGCAAGGCGCCAAATAACCACCACCAAAACCACCGCAAAGGGGACAGGCACCTTTGTGGTGGTTTTTGCTTTTGCGATGCAGCTCGAGGAGGCTTCCGATGGTCTATATCCCGTTTTGGATTTGCATCTTTGCTGGCGTGGCAATTGATGCCGGAGAGCGACGGTTTCCCAATGGGCTTGCCGGCGCATGTGCCGTGGCGGCGTTGGCGGGTGTTTGGCTCGACCTCGGTTTGAACACAGCGCTTGACCACGCGGGTCTTGCCGTCATTGTGTATCTTGCTCTCGTGCTGACTGAGTCCCTCTGGCGTCGTTTTCGCCAAATCCCGGGCATCGGCATGGGGGATGCCAAGGCGCTCTTCGCGCTTTGCACGCTCGACCCTATAGGCGGCATCGTGGCATTTGCCGTCGCACTCCTGGCCCTGGCCCTCTCCTGCCTCTTCACAAAATCGCGCTCCCTGCCATTGCTCCCGTTTTTGGTGCCGATTTTTGCCATAATCGAGGTCGTGGGCTGCACTCTGTAACCGATTGCGCATCGTTCTTAAGGAGCATGCCATGGCAACTAATCAAGAAACGGCCGCCATCAAGGCGCGTATGGACCGTATTCCTTCGGCGTTGTCGCCCGAGCTCGTCGAGCGCATTGCCGCCAATCGTGCTTCGGGCACTGTCAATCCGTATCGTTGCAACGACGACCAGGTCATTCGTCGTGTCGATCGTGATGCGGACAAAGGCACGCTTATGCGTCCGGCGTTTATGCGCGATACCGAAAAAATCCTCCATCTACCGGCGTACACCCGTTATGCAGGCAAAACGCAGGTTTTTAGCTTTCGAAGCAACGACGACTTGTCGCGTCGTGGTCTACACGTGCAGCTCGTCTCGCGCATTGCGCGCGATATCGGTCGCGCCCTCGGGCTCAACTGCGATCTGATTGAAGCGATCGGTCTGGGTCACGACTTGGGGCACACGCCTTTCGGCCATGCCGGCGAGCGATTCCTCAACGATATCTTTCATGAGCGTACGGGGCGTTATTTTTTCCATAACGTGCAGTCGGTCCGCGTGCTCGACGCGTTGTATGGCCGCAACGTGTCGCTCCAGACGCTCGACGGCGTGCTATGCCATAACGGCGAGTACGAGCAGCGTGTGTTTGAGCTTTCGGACATGGGCTCCTTTGACCAGTTCGATCAGACGGTTGAGGACTGTATCGCCACGGGCTATAGCGCGATTGAGCACCTGCGCCCCATGACGCTCGAGGGCTGCGTCGTTCGCATCTCGGATATTCTTGCCTACGTCGGTCGTGACCGTCAGGATGCGATCGCGGCGGGCCTGCTGTCACCTGACGCTTTTGATGATGGCCGGGGCGGTGCCTACAACAGTTGGATCCTTACGCACGCTTCCATCGATATCGTGGAGCATAGCTATGGTAAGCCGCGCATCGAGATGAGCGAGGACCTGTTTGAGGAGATCCGCCGGGCCAAGCGCGAGAACTACGAGAAGATCTATAGCAAGGGCGGTATCGAAGGCGATTCCGAGGCGGAGCTGCGCGAGGCATTCGAAAAACTCTACGACCGTTGCCTGCAGGATATAAACGAAGGCGACGAGTCTTCGTATATCTTTAAGCACCACATTTCGCGCATTGAGCAGCAGCTTTCCTACTACGATCGCACCTATGCCTGGCAGGACGACAAGGATCAAGCCGTGGTGGATTATATCGCGAGCATGACGGACGGTTATTTCTGCGAACTGACGAGCAAGCTGTTCCCGGGTCTAAAGTTTCCGCACCGTACCTATATTAACGAACGGTAGTTCGTATTAATTCGGTATACTGGTTAGTTGAAAACGTTTTTGATTGATGCACGGGATGGCTATGGACGACCTTTTTTCTGCCTCGACGCGCGAGCGTTCCTTTAAAAATGCGCCGCTCGCGGTGCGCATGCGACCCAATTCGCTCGACGAGTACGTGGGCCAGCAAAAGGCCGTCGGTAAGGGCTCATGGTTGCGTGCCGCGATCGAGCACGACGTGCTTTCGAGCGTGATTCTGTACGGGCCGGCCGGTACGGGTAAGACGACGCTGGCCCACATTATCGCCAACCATACCAAGAGCGAGTTTGTCGAGGTCAGCGCTGTGACGGGTACCGTAAAGGATCTTCGCCGCGTGATTGACGAGGCCAAGACGCGCCTGAATACGTACGACCGCCGCACCATCTTGTTCATCGATGAGATTCACCGCTTCTCTAAGTCGCAGCAGGATGCCCTGCTACATGCAGTTGAGAACCGTACTGTCGTTATGATTGGCGCTACGACAGAGAATCCGTACTTCGAGGTCAACTCCGCACTGTTGTCGCGCGGGCGCGTGGTAGAGCTTGAGCACCTGAAGGACGAGGATATCGCCATGCTTATCGAGCGTGCGCTCGAGGCACCTCAGGGCCTGAACGGTAAATTCTCGGCCGATGATGATACGGTCAAGACCATTTGCACGCTGGCAGCGGGTGATGCACGCTCAGCCCTGACGACACTCGAGCTGGCGAGTGAGATTGCCGTCACGCGTCCCGATACCGAAGGGACGCCAGCGCCGGCGGCGGGGGAGCGTTATCCCATTACCGTGGATGACGTAAAGATTGCTAATCCGCGTCGTGGATTTTCGTATGACAAAAACGGCGACATGCACTACGACATCATCAGTGCGTTCATCAAGTCCATGCGCGGTAGCGACCCCGATGCCACGATCTATTGGCTCGCGCGCATGATTGATGCGGGGGAGGATCCCAAGTTTATCGCTCGCCGTATTATGATTCATGCTTCTGAGGACGTTGGCAACGCCGACCCGCAGGCGCTTTTAGTGGCACATGCCGCGTTTAAGTCTGCCGAGGTCATTGGCTATCCCGAGTGCCGCATTAACCTGGCTCAGGCTGCACTCTATGTGTGCTTGGCGCCTAAATCCAACGCGTGTGAGGCTTCGATCGATGCGGCGCTGGCCGATATCCATTCTAGTGGGCTTCGCGAGGTGCCGAGTTATCTGCGCGATCGCCATCGCCCAGGCAGCGACGAATACGGTGTGTATAAATATCCGCACGATTATCCCGAAGGCTGGGTCGACCAGCGCTATTTGCCCGAGGGACTGGAGCGCGGCGCGTTCTGGCAGCCTGCCGGCCGCGGTTGGGAAGAGTGGCGCGTAGAGCAAAGTGAACGCGACCGCAGCGGGAATGCACCGAAGTAGCTGCTGATAATTTTGTCCCACGTTGCTGCTCTTGGCATGTTCGGTCCCCTTTGGGGTACCATGGAAACCGTCTGTATATCGATTCCTTTGGGAGGCTTGCATGAGTCCCATTCAAATCGCCCTGCTGCTGCTCGCCGTTGCCGGCGTGTGGGCCATCGTTGAGCTCGCGCTTACCCTGCGTAAGACCCGCACCGTTGTCGACTCGCTCGATAAGACCGTGAACGACCTCAACAACACCATCGCCGAGGCTCAGCCTGTGGTGGCAAAGCTCGATGGCGCTGTCGATGAGCTTACGCCGGCGCTTGCCCAGATGGAGCCGCTGCTTAAGTCGAGCAAGACGGCAGTTGATGCCCTTACCTCCAATCTCGTAGAGGTCGAAGCCGTGGTTCGCGACATTTCCGAGGTTACGGGCAGCATGGCCGAGGCCAGCAATGCTGTGTCGAGCGTGACCGACTCTGCCGCCGGTGCTGTGCAGAAGCTCTTCAATAAGGTGAAGTCTCCTGCGGCTGACACCGAGCGCAAGCTCGCCGCTGCTGCTGCGGAGGCAGAGCGGCCTACCGAGCGCGTCCTAATTGGCGAGGACGAGGCCGCCGCGGGCGACGATGATGGTCAGAAGTCTGTATCCAAGCCGGCTCAGTATTACACCTATACGCCCGCCGAGACCTCTGAGGAGTCCTGCGATGAGTAGCGAAGCAACCTGCCCTATCACGCTGACCGTTGCCGGTGACCCGCGTCTCGCTCGCCTTGTGCGCATGACGGCAGCCAACGTTGGTGCCCTGTGCTCTATGTCTGTCGATCGCATCGAGGACATCCGCATGGCTGCTGAGGAGGCTTTCATCTTTGGTTGCACCGCGGTCGACTGCGATGACATCACCATCAAATTCGATGTCGATGAGACCCACGTTGGCATGACTATTACCTTTGGCGACCAGGCTACGGTCGATGAAGACGACCAGGCTGCGGTGTATGCCGAGCTCATCCTCGCGAGCGTGTGCGACTCCTACGAAAAGACTACGGCGCCCCTGACGCTTTCCCTCGACCTCAAGGCGGATATCTAATATGACCGAACGTTCCCGGAGCGGCAAGACCGCTTGGGACAAGGAGAAAACCCGCGAGCTGTTTCGTCGTTACAAGGAGACCGGTGATCCGGACGCCCGTGAGCAGCTCGTCATGTCCCATATGAACCTGGTAAGGTTTCTTGCCAACAAATTTAAGAATCGCGGCGAGCCGCTCGACGACCTCATGCAGGTCGGCTATCTGGGCTTGCTCAAGGCTATCGACCGTTTTGATCCCGAGCGCGGACTCGAGTTCACGACGTTTGCGACACCCACTATCCTGGGCGAGATCAAACGCCATTTTCGCGACAAGGGCTGGAGTGTGCGCGTACCGCGTCGTCTGCAGGAGCTCTCGGCCAAGGTCAACCAGGCTACTGACAAACTTACCAACGAGCTGCAGCGTTCGCCCAAGGTTGAGGAGATCGCTGAGTATCTAGATGTGACTGTCGATGAGGTCCTCGAGGCTATGGAATCGTCTTCGGCCTATACCTCGGTGCCCATCGAGGCTCCTGGTGCGTCCGATTCCGACGATGCCCCTTCGATTCTCGACCGTTACGCCGACGACGACAACGAGCTCGACTTTACCGATGACCGCCTAGTGATCGAGGAAGCCATCCGTGATTTCTCGCCGCGCGAGCGCGAGGTGATCGAGCTGCGCTTTGTGAAGGGCATGACCCAGATCGAGATCGCCAAGAAGCTGGGTATTTCTCAGGTGCAGGTTTCGCGTCTGCTGCGCCGCACGCTTAAGAAGATTCAGGACAAGATCGACCCCGACGGAGTGATGATTCGTTCATGAGTGAACACCCCCAACAAACCGATCGCGTGCTGCGCGACACCCGCATTCTGACGCTTCGCATTTGGGCTGTTGTCGGCTGCATTGTCATCGCCGCTGTCATCTTTAACCTTATGGGCATCCTGGCGCCGGTTATCGAGTTTCTTGCCGTCGGTTCCATCATTGCCTTTGTGATGTCCCCGATCACCAACTGGCTCGAGCACCATGGCGTGAATCGCGGCATCGGTTCGCTTATCGCGCTTATTGTTGTTGTTGCCGTGCTCGTCGGTGTCGTTTGCATCTTGTCGCCGATTCTCTTTGGTCAGATCATGGAAGTCCTGAGCCGCCTGCCCGAGCAGCTTCGTGTTGCGGGTGGCGATCTCAATGAGATGATCTCGCATGCCAAGACGCTCAATAACACGCCGCTCAAGGAGTATTTGGACGATAATCTTTCGTCGCTGGTTACCGTGGCATCGAAGTATGTGTCTCAGATTGCTGCCGAGCTTGGCCGCGGTGTGTTCCCGCTCATCACCAATACAGCCTCGCAGTTGTTCGTGATCTTCCTTGGTCTGGTGCTTGCCTACTGGATGGCCTGCGACTACCCTCGCATGCATCACGAGATTTGCACCATCATCGGTCAGGAGAAGGAGACCTCGTACCGCTTTATGGTCGCCATCCTTTCTCGCTCTGTCGGCGGCTACATGCGCGGTATGGTCGTGACGTCCATCTGCGGTGGTTTCCTCGCCTTTATCGGTTTTATGATCATCGGTCATCCGTATGCGGCGCTCATGGCTATCTTCACTGGCATCATGCACTTGGTTCCGGTCGTCGGTCCCTGGGTGAGCGCGGCAATCGCCACGGTACTCGGCTTTATGTTCAGCCCCATGTTGGCGTTATGGACGCTCATCGTGACGATGGTCGCGCAAAACGTCACCGACAATGTGATTTCGCCTAAGGTCATGCAGAGCTCAGTGCAGGTGCATCCCATTATGAGCCTCACGGCGCTCGTTATTGGTTCGGCACTCATGGGGCCCATCGGCATGATTATTGCCATCCCGCTTTGTGCGGCCCTCAAGGGCATCTTCGTGTACTACTTTGAGAATGAGACCGGCCGTCAGCTTGTGGCCTATGACGGAGCCGTGTTTAAGGGCACGCCGTACCGCGATGCCGATGGCAACCCGGTCGCCGCCTACGACGCGCTCGGCGACGACACCTTCATCTATGAGTCCGAGCTCATCGGTAACGAGACTGCGCCCGAGGCCCAGGCCATGCCCAAACCCGAGCTCGATAATCCCTGGATGAAGCTCTCGGGCCTTCAGCCCGATGCTACGGGCTTTTTCAAGAATCCCTTCGCCAAAGACGACGATTTCAATATGAACGACGACACCAAAACCGGCATCGACGGCTCCATGGACGATTCGGATTCTAAATAGGTTCTATTAACGTTTCTTGAAGTTGTAAATGACAAGAAACGCGACCAAAGCGATTGATAAGGGGCCGGCTACATAGAAAAAGAGAACGTCAATTGCGCGTAGAGTGTAATAAGCCTTATCGCCGGACATTACTGTATACAATACGTATCCAAATGATGGTTGGTTTGCGTACCAGCATGAGAAGGCTAAGAGCGCTAAAAGTGCTACAACCAGAAGTGCATTCAGGACAAATCGTTTGCTTTTCATCGATCGCTCCTTCCGGGTGAATCTTATATGCAATTATACAGCAGTCCTTTTTCAAAGGATCGCGCAGTACTAAATAACGTGCACTTTCGCTGGAGGGTCGCTGTTTGGCGACCCTCTTTTTTGCACAGGCGCGGCGGGATGGTAATATCGTTACGTTTGAACTGTTTCGATGTGAAACCGAGGAGATTCCCTCTATGAGTGCTGACTACCCGTCAATGACTACGGCCGAGATTCGCTCCAAGTTCCTCAACTTCTTTGAGGAGCGCGGTCTTAAGCTCTATCCTTCTTCGTCCCTCGTCCCCGACGATCCTTCACTGCTGCTTGCCAACGCCGGCATGAACCAGTTTAAGGAGTACTACCAGGGCAAGAAGACCATGAAGGAGATTGGCGCGATCTCCTGCCAGAAGTGCGTCCGCACCAACGACATCGACTGCATCGGCGAGGACGGCCGTCACCTGTCGTTCTTCGAGATGCTCGGCGATTTCTCTTTTGGCGGCGTCTCCAAGGAGCAGGCTTGCGCCTGGGCCTTTGAGCTCATCACCAAGGAGTTCAAGCTGCCGCTCGACCGCCTGTACTTTACCGTCTTTACCGAGGACGATGAGACCCATGACGTGTGGCGCTCCCTGGGCGTTGCCGAGGACCACATCTCCCGCTTGGGCGAGGACGACAACTTCTGGGCCGCTGGCCCCACCGGCCCCTGCGGTCCGTGCTCCGAGATCTACTTTGACATGGGCGAGGAGGTCGGTTGCGGCAGCCCCGACTGCAAGCCCGGCTGCGACTGCGACCGCTTCCTTGAGTTCTGGAACCTCGTGTTTACCCAGTACGACCGCCAGGAGGACGGCTCCATGCCGGAGCTGCCACACCGTAACCTCGATACGGGCATGGGTTTGGAGCGCATGGCCGCCATCATGCAGCACAAGACCGCCAACTACGACGGCGATCTGATGCAGCACCTCATCAAGCTCGGTGAGGAGATCAGCGGCAAGACCTATGACGCCGACGATTACTCCGGCGCCAGCCGCTCCCTGCGCATCATCGCCGACCACTCCCGTGCCGTCGACTTTATGATCTCGGACGGCATCCTGCCCGGTAACGAGGGCCGCGAGTACGTCCTGCGCCGCCTGCTCCGCCGCGCCGTGTTCCACGGCCGCCTGCTGGGCATCGAGGGCGCCTTCCTGACCAAGTTCATCGACGAGGTTAACGCTCAGATGGGCGAGGCCTATCCCGAGCTGCTCAAGAACGTCGCGCTCGTTAAGGGTATTGTCGCCTCCGAGGAGGAGCGCTTCTCCACGACGCTCGACAACGGCCGTGTTTACCTGGACGAGGCCCTGGCCGCGCTCGCCGACGGCGCCGTCCTTCCGGGCGACGTTGCCTTTAAGCTGCACGACACCTTTGGTTTCCCCATTGACCTGACTGTCGAGATCGCCGGCGCTGCTGGCCACGACGTCGACATGGACGGCTTCACCGCCTGCATGGAGGACCAGAAGGCCCGCGCTCGTGCCAACGCCAAGGGCGATGCCTGGGGCAGCTTCAACGACGTGTGGGTCGAGCTTTCCGACAAGGTTGCCGCGACCGAGTTCGACGGCTATGACAACGACGTCATCGAGGGCGCCAAGGTTGTCGCCATCGTGCGCAACGGCGAGTCCGTCGAGTCCGCTGCCGCCGGCGAGGATGTCGAGGTCGTGCTCGACCGCACCCCGTTCTATGCCGAGATGGGTGGCCAGCAGGGCGATGCCGGCAAGCTTTCCGCCGAGGGCGTTGTTCTGACCGTTGCCGACACCAAGAACCACAACGGCCTGTATGCCCACGTCGCGCACGTTGCCGAGGGCACGCTGACTGTCGGTGCCGCTGTTACCGCCGCGCTCGACGCCGAGCGCCGTGGCTTCTTGCGCCGCAACCACACCGCCACGCACCTGCTCGACGCTGCCCTTAAGCAGGTCCTGGGCGAGCACGTCTCCCAGGCCGGTTCGCTGGTGACGCCCGAGCACCTGCGCTTTGACTTCACGCACTTCGAGGCCCTGTCCTCCGAGCAGCTCAAGGCTGTCGAGGACCTGGTCAACCAGCAGATCTTCGCTTCCAAGCCGGTTGTGACCCGTGTCATGGGCATCGACGAGGCTAAGGCTGCCGGCGCTGTCGCTCTGTTTGGAGAGAAGTACGGCGATGTTGTCCGCGTCGTCTCCGTGGGCGCCGAGGACCAGCCGTTCTCCCGCGAGCTCTGCGGTGGCACGCACGCTGCCAACACCGCCGAGATCGGCCTGTTCAAGATCATTTCCGAGTCCTCCACAGGCTCCAATGTCCGCCGTATCGAGGCCGTGACCTCTAAGGGTGCTCTCGACTATATGGCCGACCGCCTGGCACTCGTTGACGCCGCCGCCGCTGCGCTCAAGTGCCGCGTCGACGAGGTTCCCGCCCGTGTGGAGAACCTGCAGGCCGAACTGCGCGAGACGTCCAACAAGCTCAAAAAGGCTCTGACCGGTGGTTCCTCCGACGCCATTTCCAGCGCCATCGAGGGTGCTGTCGAGCTCGACGGCTATAAGCTCGTCGTTGCTGAGCTCCAGGGCCTTGAGGCTGCCGACCTGCGCAACGTATGGGATACCGTGCACCAGAAGGTGGCCGGCCCTGTCGCTTGTGTCATCGCCAGCGTGACTGAGAAGGGCACTCCGGCCCTGCTCGCTGCCGGCTCCGATGACGCCGTGAAGGCCGGGTTCCACGCCGGTAACGTGATCAAGCAGATCGCGGGTCTGGTCGACGGTCGCGGTGGCGGTCGTCCCAACATGGCCCAGGCCGGTGGCAAGAATGCTGCCGGCATCGCCGATGCCCTCGCGGCCGCTAAGACCGCGCTCGGCGCCTAAGAATCTAAGAAGTCGCTGTGGTTGCGCTCGCGCTGGACATAGGGGAGACCAGGATTGGCATCGCCGTCTCGAGCCGTGATGGCAAGATGGCGATGCCCGTCAAGGTGCTCCCGGCCGCCGAGGTCACCGGTATGGCCAAGACGTTCCGCTACCTGGTCGAGGACTATGAGCCCGACATCCTGGTAAGCGGACGTCCCTTGACCATGGCCGGTGAGCCCGGCCCCCAGGCCGAGCGCGTTGCCGCCGTGGCGCAAAAGATTGCCGACGAGCTCGATCTTCCGCTGGAGTTTGAGGACGAACGTCTGTCTTCGCAAGAGGCCAAGCGTATCCTGCGCGAGCAGGGCCTCAACGAAAAGCAGATGAGGGGCAAGATCGACATGATTGCCGCCAGCCTGTTTTTGCAGACGTGGCTCGATCGTAAAAACGAGGAGGTTTCGCATGCCTAGTGCTTCCGATCCGCGCCAGCCGAATCGTACACAGCAGCCGGCGTCGCGCCCTGCCCAGCCTGGCCAGCGTCCGGCACAGCCGACGCAGCGCTCAGCTCAGCCTGCCGCGCGCCCGGCGCAGTCCTTCTCTCGTTCGGCCCAACCTGTTCAACGGACGGGTCAGCAGCCTTCTGCTCGTTCGGTTCAGCATTCGGCTTCTCACGCGGCTCAGCAGCCCACTGCTCGTACGGCCCAGCCTGCAGGCGGCACCCGCTTTAAGCAGCAGGCACCTACCCAGCGAACGCAGGCCCCCCAATCGCATTCGCATCACGCTCGCGGTTCGCATGGCGTTGCTCCGGCGACCCGCTCGAGCTACAACACGCATGCTCGTCGCGGTGCTCAAAAGAAGAGTTCTCCGGTTCCCATGATCATCGGCGTTGTGGTGTCGGTGCTCGCGCTTGCTGCGATCGCTTTCTTTGTCGTGCCGGCCGTCAAGGGCTTCTTTGCCGGTGGGGATACCAAGGTCACGGCTGGTCAGCAGGTTACGGTGACCATTCCCGATGGTGCTTCGGGCGATACTATCGCCTCGATTCTCTCCGAGAACCATATCGTCGAAAATCCCAAGGATTATTATGCGGCGGTGAAAAAGCTCAACGCCGATATGTCGCTCAAGCCTGGTGATTATTCGTTCACCACACTCATGGATGCGACCAAGGTTGTTCAGCAGCTCATGGAAGGCCCCAACGCGGGCTCCAATGCGCTGACTATCCCTGAGGGCCTAACGGTCGATCAAGTCGCCGACCGTGTGGCCCAGGCATACGACAGCTTCTCTAAGGAAGACTTCCTCAACCAGGCCAAGGCCTCCAACTACGTTGACGACTATAGCTTCCTTAAGGGCGCCGCCAACGATTCGCTCGAGGGTTTCTTGTTCCCCAAGACCTATTCGCTGGGCGATTCGCCGACGGCCGATGACGTGATTCGCGCCATGCTCGATCAGTTTAAGGCCGAGTACAAGTCGCTTGACTTTGCGAGCTGCGAAGCCAAGATCAAGGAACGCTACGGCGTGGAGATGTCCGACTACGACATCGTCAACTTGGCCTCTATCGTTGAGCGCGAGGGCCTCAACGCCGATCAACGTGCGCACGTGGCCTCGGTCTTCTACAACCGCCTTGCCGGCAAGCTCGATGGTCTGCGTTACCTCAACAGCGATGCGACCATGATGTATGTCACCGGTGGCGAGGTTACCGCCGACGACCTGCAGAGCGATAGTCCCTATAACACCTACAAGCACGAGGGCCTTCCGCCCACGCCCATCTGCTCTCCGTCGCTCGAGGCACTTAAGGCCACGCTTGAGCCGACCGACTCCGATGACCTGTATTTCTACATTACGCAGGACGAGGAGTACTTCTCGCAAACCTACGAAGAGCATCAACAGTCTTGGAATTAGCATGAGGATTTTTAGCCCCAAACGATACGTTGCCTCGGTCGATCGCATCGACCTTGATACCCTGTGGGCCGACGGCAAACGCGCCATTCTGCTCGATCGCGATAACACCCTGGTGCCGCGCGACACCGAGCAGGTTCCTGCCGCGGTTTCCGCTTGGCTCGACGCCGCCCGCGCCAAAGGCTTTAAGCTGTGCATGGTGTCCAACAACTGGCATCGCGACCAGGTCATGAGCTCTGCACGCGAGCTGGGACTCGAGGCCATCAGCCACGCCATGAAGCCGGCGCCGTTTGCCCTCAAGGCGGGTCTTAAGCGCCTCGGCGCCACGGCCGACGAGGCGGTGCTGATCGGTGATCAGCTCTACACGGACGTGTGGAGTGGCAACTTCGCCGGCGTCGATACTATCCTGGTTAAGCCGCAGGCAACCCAGGATCTGTGGTACACGCAGATCTTCCGTATCTTTGAGCGCCGGGCCCTGCGCGACCTTCCCTGCGAGGAATAGGTTTCGCCATGTCTCAGCACATCAAACACGGCTGCGACCATATCTTCTTTATCGGCTTTTTGGGCGCGGGCAAATCGACGCTCGCGCGCAACGTCGGCACTATGTTCAAGCGGCGTTTTATCGATACCGACCGACTGGTCGTGCGCCGTTGCGGTAAGTCGGTAACCGAGATTTTTGAGACCGAGGGCGAGGATCGTTTTCGTGAGCTCGAGACCTCGGCGCTCCGTTCGCTCCAAAGTGAGCGCAGCCTGTTGGTTTCGTGCGGGGGCGGCATTGTCGAGACGCCGGTGAATATTGAGCTGATGCACGAAATGGGTACGTGCGTGTACCTCGAGGGCGACTTCGAGGATTCGATTCGCCAGATTCGTCGGTCCGACACGCGCCCCGATTTCCGCTCGCCTGAGCATGCCGCGCGCCTGTTTGAGCATCGCCGTCCGCTGTATCGCCAGGCCGCCGACCTTACCCTTGATATTCGCAACAAGTCCTTCGAGGACGTTTCCTACCTTTGTGCCGAGATGCTTTTGGAGCGTGGGCTGCTATGATTCGCCGTCAACTGATCAATTTCCAAAACCGCAGCGTCGATGTCCGTGTCGGATTGGGCGCGTTCGATGAGCTGTCGCGCATGTTTGCCTCGGCCGTTGGCAAGCCTAAGCGCGCGATGGTGGTTTGGAACGACGCCACATCCGAGCGTTTTGGTGAGGTTGTCGAGCATGCGCTGGTCGACGCCGGTTTTGCCGTGTCGCTGCTCGTCCTTGAGCTTTCGCCTGCTGGTGCCACGCTGGCCGATGCCGATGCGATCTTTGGCGCCCTGTCTGTCAACGGCATTACCTGCGACGATCTGGTTGTCGCCGTTGGCGATGCCGCAACCTGCTCGGTTGTTAGCTGGTGCGCAAACCAGTGGTGCGGCCGAACCGAGTGCGCGCTGTTGCCGACGACGTTCGACGCCATGCTCACGGTCGCGACGACCATGAAGCCGCTCGTCGCCTCGTCGGCCAATGCGCTTCCCGCTATCGCGTTCCGTCCCGAACCGGGTTTGGTCGTGTGTGACCTCGATCTTGTTCGCGAGGCGGACCCCGAGGACCTCAAGCTCGGCTATGCGGTACTTGTTGGCACCATGCTTTCGAGCAGCAAGTCCCGCTGGAATCAGTTTATTGAGACCGTCCCCGAGATTCTCGCGGGCGAGGAGGTCGCGCTCGTCAATGCCGTTCAATGGTCTCAGACTGCTCGCAAGGACGTACTGATGGCCACGAACCCGAGCGCCCGCCATGCGCTCGATTTTGGCAAGACGGGGGAGCGTACCTTGCGCGCTTGCTTGGGCGATGCCGCTTCGCAGGTCCCTGCCTACCAGCTGTTGTCCGAGGGCATGCGCTTTGAGGCGCGCCTAGCACATGATGCCTGCGATTTCGATATCGATTACGTCTTTGAGGTCGATGACTGCTTGGAGGACTTTGGTATCGAGGAACTTGCCTTCAATCTGGAGTCTGCCGCATATATCGAGGAGTTCCGCAAGCAGCAGTTTGCACGCTCGAACCGCAGCATGTTGCCGCTGCCCGCGGCACTCGGCGCCATTCGCCTAACGAACGTTGAGGACGAGGTTCTTGAGCGCCATGCTCACGCCTACCTGGCTTCTCGCAAAGAACTTCTCTAAGATTTATTGACTTCCATCGTCTTTCGTATCATGTTGAGGGGCGGGTTTCCAATCGGTTTCGGATCGCATGCGATTCCGTCGTTCGGTTGAGACCCGTCCCGTCTATATAGAGATAACAAGAAAGGAATCTGCATGTCTGAGTTTGCTGCCGGTCCTGCCGGTCGTATCGAGCGTGTCCGTGCCCTGATGGTCGAACGTGGCTACGACGCCATCGTGGTGCGCGACGAGGCCAACCTTCGTTGGCTTACGGGCGTGAAGGGCGTCTTCGACTACACCTTCGAGTTCCCGCACGCTGCGTTTATTACGGCCGACCAGTGCTTGTTTCACACCGACTCGCGCTACCTCAATAGCTTTGAGGAGAACACGCCCGCCGGCAGCCCTTGGGTCTACGACATGGATGAGGGCACCATCCCCGGTTGGGTTGCCGGCAAGATCGCGGCCAACAAATGCCGCGTCTGCGCTGTCGAGGACGATATGCAGATTAATTTCTACCAGGGTATTCAGCGCGGCCTGGAGGACCGCTCCGTCGCCTGTATGCTGCCGCTGATGCACGACGACATCCGCAAGATGCGCGCCATCAAGGACGCCGAGGAGATTGAACTCATGCGCCATGCGCAGTCGATCACCGATGCCGCCTTCCAGCACATGCTCGGCTTTATTAAGCCCGGTATGACCGAGAAACAGGTACGCAACGAGCTCGAGAACTTTATGTTCGCCAACGGTGCTGACAGCCTGGCCTTCGGTTCCATCGTCGCGAGCGGCCCCAACACCGCCAACCCGCATGCCGTCCCGAGCGACCGCGTGATCGAGAAGGGCGACTTTGTCCTGATGGACTACGGCGCGGGATACTGCGACTACCGCTCCGACATGACTCGTACCGTCGTGATGGGCGAGCCCACCCAGGAGCAGCTCGACCTGTACGCGCTCGTGCGCCGTACGCACGAGGAGTGCGTCGCCGCCATCCATCCGGGCGTTGAGGGCAACGACATTTTCAAGCTTTCCAAGAAGATCATCGGCGATGCCGGCTATGGCGATTACTACAACCATGGTCTGGGTCACGGCGTGGGCATCGACATCCATGAGCTGCCCAACTTCAACCGAAGCAAGAATATCATCGAGGTCGGCTCGGTTATCACCATGGAGCCCGGCGTGTACCTGCCCGGCGTGGGCGGCGTACGCCTTGAGGACTACGGCGTGGTCACTGAGAACGGCTACGAGCCCTTCACCAAGACCCCGCACGACCTGCACGTTATCGACTGCTAGTTTACTTCAGTAGATAGTTTGGGGCGGGGCGTCCGGATTGATTCGGACGCCCCGCGTTCTCTTTTTATGCGCTCGCCGCAGGCGCCGTCTGCAAGTGTATAATTTCTGTCGTATGTAATTTGGACGCTTGTGCGTTCTGCCCATAACAAGAAAGGTCGCTATGCCTACCATTTCCACCGCCGACTTCAAGAACGGCCTCGGTCTCCGCATCAAGGACAAGGTCTACACCATCGTCGAGTTCCAGCATGTCAAGCCGGGCAAGGGCGGCGCGTTTGTGCGCTACAAGACCCGCGACATCAAGAGCGGCCGCGTCGTCGAGAACACCTGCAACGCCGGCACCAAGTTCGAGAGCGTCATGCTCACCACCCGTGAGTTCCAGTACCTCTACAACGATGGCACCGACTACATCTTCATGGACAACGAGTCCTATGAGCAGGTTCCTGTTCCCGAGGACATGGTGGGCGAGAACTCCAAGTGGCTGCGCGAGAACGACATCTGCCAGCTGCTCTTCGCCGACGATGAGCTCATGGGCGTGACCCCGCCGATGTTCATCGAGACCACCATCGTCCAGACCGACCCGGGCTTTAAGGGCGACACCGTCCAGGGTTCCACCAAGCCGGCCACGATCGACACCGGCGCTGTCATCCAGGTCCCCATGTACCTCAACGAGGGCGAGGTCATCAAGGTTGACACCCGCGACGGCAAGTTCGTCTCCCGCGTCTAGCAACCAACTTTTCTAGGAGGACTCATGCCCCAGGAAATCAAGATTGACGGCATCGGCATTTCGCCCGATGTTCTGACCGCCATCGTCTCGCGCGCCGTGTCCGATGTCGAGGGCATCGCCTCCGTTGGCGTCAAGGACCTTGCCACCAACCTTGTCTCCATGATGCTCTCGTCCAAGGCCCCGGCTTCCGAGCCGGCGGTCGAGGCCGAGGTCGTCGGCGACAAGCTCGCACTCACCGTGCGTGTCGTGGTGTTCTTTGGCTATCCGTTCAAGAAACTCGCCGAGGCCGTTCGCGCTGCCGTGGTCGCCGCCATCGATGCCCAGGTTGGCGTTGAGGTTGAGCGTGTTGACGTTTGCATCGACGGCCTCGTTTTCCCCAAGGAGTAACCTTTGAGCCTTAAGGTTTATCGCGGGCGAACTCTTGCCCGCAGTCAGGCGCTTCAGCTTCTGTTCCAGGCCGAGGCCACGGACAGCCCGCTCGAGCGCGTCCTCGAGGGTGATTTCCTGATCTCGAAGGGTCCCCTCGATCCCTATGCGCTGGAGCTGTGCCGAGGTGCCTACGAGCATATCGACCGCATCGACTGTGCTCTGCGCTCCGTTGCCAAGAACTGGGATCTTATGCGCATGCCCGGCGCCGACCGTAATCTGCTGCGTATCGCCGTTTACGAGATGCGTTTCCTCACCGACGAGGAGGTCTCTGACGCCATCGTGATTAACGAGGCCGTCGAGCTTGCCAAGGCCTATGGCACCGACCAGTCCGCGTCGTTCGTCAACGGCGTGCTGGGTAAGATCGCTCGCAGCGAGGAGCTGCCGGGCGAGGACCTATACCAGGAGCTGCTGGCCGAAGATCGCGCTCGCGAGGAGGCACAGGCTGCCGAGGCTGCCGCAAAGGTTGCGGTTGCCCAGGCCGAGACTGGCGTGCTGTCCGAGGACGTGGACGCTGCTGAGGTCGCCGAGGCCGAGACCGGTACCGTCGAGGAGTAGCCATGCCAGAGGGTTCCGTCCGCAACTTCGACGAGATTTCGGACCGCTTGGACCAGATCATAGCTACCGTTCGCTCTAAGGATACGTCCTTGGAGCGTTCGCTCGATTTGTTTGACGAGGCGATTGAGCTGGGCTCCCGTGCGGTCGACATGGTCGACAAGTTTGAGCTGACGCCGCGTGAGGCCGACAAGCTCGAGCAGGAATACGATGAGGATGCGGCAAACGAATCCCAGGATAGCTAGGCCGCATCTCCGGATACGAATGGTTGATGGCATTCATGAAACGCGTGCGTCTTGATGACGAACTGATTTCACAGGGCATCTGCGCCGATCGCGCGGATGCCCTTCGCACTCTTATGGCTGGCTTGGTCTCGAGTGGCGGCGAGCGCTTGACTTCGCCGGGCCTTAAGGTGACCCCGGGCCTGCCGTTGCACGTGAAGGGGCGCATTCCCTATGTTGGCCGCGGCGGTCTTAAGCTCGAAGGCGCGCTTGATACGTTTGGTATCAATCCGACGGGCCTTGCCTGTCTGGATGTGGGCTGCTCTACCGGCGGCTTTACCGATTGCCTGCTCAAGCGCGGAGCTGCGACCGTTGTCTCGGTGGACGTTGGTCGCGCCCAGTTCGATTGGTCGTTACGTCAGGACGATCGCGTGACGCTGCATGAGCGCACAAACGTGACGCAGCTGCCTGAGCTTGGCTATGCCGGCGCCATCGACCTGGCTGTGTGTGATGTCTCGTTTACCAGCATCGCGAACATTATCGATGCGGTGCTGGCGTGCCTGGCGCCTACGGGTGCATTCTGCACGCTTGTAAAGCCGCAGTTTGAGGCTCCGGCGGCGCTGGTGGGTGAGGGCGGCATTGTGACCGATCCCGCCGTGCGCCGCGATACACTCGTTGCGGCAGTTGAACTCTTTGCTGCCAAGGGGCTGTTCCCGGTCGATGTGTGCGTGTCGCCCATTCATGGTGCCAAGGGAAACGTTGAGTTTTTCCTGTACGGCACGAGATTTGACCCCGGCGACCGCACGCAAGACGAGCTGCAATTCCAGGTATCGGTTTTGAGCGAGAAAGCTGCAACGCTATGAAGGTCTTTCTGGTTCCCAATTACTACAAGCAAGAGGCGGTTGAGAGCGGCCTGATGCTCGAGCTTTGGCTGACGCGCCAGGGCTATGAGGTCGCATGGGCTGCCGACCAGCGATCGAAGATTCAAAGCACGCCTGATATTGACGGCTCCGATCTGGTCATTACGCTCGGCGGCGACGGTACGTTGCTGCGCGCTGCCCGCATCCTCAACCATCGCGAGATTCCTATCCTCGGTCTTTCCTATGGTCACCTGGGCTTTTTAACTGCTGCGAGCCCCGAGGAGCGCGACATTCTGCAGGTCGTGAGCGACGCCCTTTCCGGCGAGCTGCACGTGAGCCGTCGCGCCACCATCGCCGCGGATATCGTGTCCGTGCGCGACGATGGCACGAAGGATGTCGTGCGCACGTTCGCCCTCAACGACATGGCGCTCACGCGCGGCCCCCTGTCCGATATGGTTGAGTTCGACATCACGGTGTCGGGCCACCATATCGATCGACTGCGTGGCGACGGCGTGGTCGTGTCCACGGCGACTGGTTCTACGGGGTACGCGCTCAGTGCCGGTGGCCCCATTGTGAGCCCCGACTATACGGGTATGGTCTGCGTACCCATTGCGCCGCACACCATTCAGGCCCGTGCCTTCTTGACTTCGCCGAGTGATGTCGTCGAAATCTTTATGTCCGATGATCGCCCGAGCGTTCCGGCGATCGCTATCGATGGACAGTTTATTACCTGCGACGGCACGGTCGAGAGCGTGGCCGTGCGCCGAGGCCCAGGCGATGTGCTGCTGCTCGACTACGGCCCCGAGAGTTTTTACAACTCGGTGAGCCGCGTATTCTACGGAGTCCGTCATGATCGATGAGCTGCAGGTTTCTAACATTGCACTCATTCGTGAGGCGACGCTGGTGCCGAGTGCCGGCCTGACTGTCCTGACAGGCGAGACCGGCGCCGGCAAGACCGCGCTGCTCTCGGCCCTTAAGCTTATTTTGGGCGAGCGTGCGGATTCGTCGACGGTGCGCGAGGGCGAGGCGCTGGCGAGCGTCGAGGCACGCCTGTTTGACGGCCCGCACGACACGGAGGGCTTCACGGTCCAGCGCAGCCTTTCTGCCGAGGGCCGCAGCCGCGTGAGGATTGACGGCCGCATCGCCAGCGTGCGCGAGCTTTCGGAGCGCGTCGGCGTGATGATGGATCTGTGCGGTCAGCACGAGCACCAGCGCCTCCTCGACCCGGCGCATCACGTTGCCATGGTCGATGCCTGGGCGGGGCGCTCTGCGCTCGAGGCACTCGAGCACTACCGTACTTGCTTTAAAGCCTCGCGCGCGGCTGCCAAGGAGGTCCGTCGCGTTGAGGAGGCCTCGCGTGCGCAGGGGAGTCGTGTCGAGGAGGCGCGCTTTGCCCTCGAGCGCATCGGCGAGGTCGACCCTAAGCCGGGCGAGTATGAGGAACTCGAGGAATTGCTGCCGCGCTCCGAACATGCCGAGGTACTGGTTGCCACAGCTAACGATGCCCATGCATCGCTTGCCGCCGAAGGGGGAGCGCTCGATGCCGTGAACAGCGCCGTGGCAGAGCTTTCCCGAATGGCTACCGTCGATCGCAAACTGGGCGACATTGCCGAGACGCTTTCGGATGCCTGCATCTCGCTTGAGGATTGTGCCAACGAGCTGCGCGCCTATCGCGATGGGGTCGCCTTCGACCCGCGCGAGCTCGCTCGCATGCGCGAGCGGTATTCCGACCTCAAGGGCCTGCTGCGTCAGTGGGGTCCGACCATGGACGATGTTTTTGCCATGCGTGATCGCTCGCAAGAGCTGCTTTCGCTGGTTGATAATGGCGATGAACAGATCAAAATGGCGCGTGAAGCGCTTGGCGCGGCGGAGCACGAACTGTTTGCTGCCGCCAAGGCGCTTAAGCGCGCTCGCAATACGGCGGCCCCGCGCTTCTGTCACGAGGTTGGCCGCCAGATGGCTCGCCTGGAGATGGGTAGTGCCGAGCTCGTCTGGGAGTCGCGCGATCTTCCCCGTGCTGAGTGGACGCCGGTTGGTCCTTCGAGTTACGAGCTGCTATACCGCAGCGGTGCCGGCTTGACGCCACGCCCCCTGCGCCGCATTGCGTCGGGCGGCGAGCTCAGCCGCGTCATGCTGGCAAGCAAGGTTGTCCTCGGTAACGCGGACGGTGTCGATACGCTGGTGTTTGACGAGGTCGATGCTGGTGTCGGTGGCTCCACGGCGCGTGCGCTCGCGGGCGTGCTGGCAGATCTCGCCGCTACGCATCAGGTGATTGTCGTAACCCACTTGGCGCAGGTCGCCGTCATGGCCGACAAGCATTATGTTGTCAGTAAGGAACCGGGCGATGTTCCCCAGACGCATTTGGACGAGGTAACCGGCGAAGCGCGTACCGCCGAGATCGCCCGCATGTTGAGCGGCGATCAGTCCGAGGCAAGCCTGGCGCACGCCAAACAGATGCTTGAAGAAGCTCGAGGCTAGATCGTATCAGCGGTGTTGGTGGGACAAAATAGACTGAAATTTTTGTCCCACTACGCGTTTTACTCAACGACCTTGTCCGGCTGGATGAGCTCCTCGTAGTAGCTGATATGCTCGCGGGCGTCTTCAATCTCGGGCAGCAGGAAGTTGTAGATGACTTCGATGATCATCGTAGCGCTGATCTTAGAGAACGCAAAGTCGCCTGTCGTCAGCAGCGCTTCGTGGTTGACGGTATTAAAAGTGTAGTCTGCCAGGCGCGCGAGTGGGGATTTGCTGTCACTGCTGATGACGACTACGGTTGCGCCGCAGTTGCGAGCCGCTTTTGCCATGCGATTCAATCGGCGCGATTTGCCGGAGTTTGAGATAAGCACGATGACGTCACCCGGGCGTAACGTGAGCGCAAAGCCGATTGATGTCTCGCTAATGGTGCTCGCCATGCAGCGCAGGCCCAGCTGCGAAAACTTAAACGTCGCATCGAGCGCGACCGCGTTCGTATTGCCCACAGCTGCAAACTCAATAACCCCTGCATGCTTAAGGGCATGCACAACAGCCGCCAGCGTATCGTGGTCGATCCCGTCGATGGTCGCATTAAGCTCGCTCACCTTGGCAGCCAGGATATTCTTGAGGCTCTGCTCCATATTGTCGAGCGAGACCTCGTCAGTCAGGCCCTCGTTACGCTGGCTTTCCAAATCCCTCGCCAACGAAAACTGAAAGCTGCGGAAGCTACCAAAGCCAAGCTTGCGGCAGAAGCGCGAAACGGTCGCCTCGGACGTGGCGGCGGCGCGCGAGAGCTGAGCGGCCGTGAGGCGTGGCGCCTCGGACTGGTGCTCCAATATATAGTCGACAATGCGCTGCTCGGACTCGCTGTATCCCTGATGGGTGCTAATGAGGGAAAGTGCGCTCTTGCTACTATCGGTCATGGATGGCTCCTGGTTGGCATGAAAATCTAGCTTGATTTGCAATGCCATAGTATACGGGCATTTTCAATTACAAGATACACCTTGCCGTTTCAAGTGTTGATGGTAAACTTTCACTTACCGTTTACGGTTATGAAAGAACCTTTCACCGGAGATTTGCACCTTAGCTCTTCTCACGCGGACGGTAGGTTGGTATCTTTCAGTTGTGGAAAAACGCGCATCGAAGCGCGTGTAGGGGAGCGCCCGCGGGCGCTGTACTCAAGAAGGAGGGACACATGGCTAAGTTTGACATCATCGCCGCGACCGGTTGCCCGACCGGCATTGCGCACACCTTCATGGCGAAGGAGGCGCTGGAGAAGGCAGCTGCCGAGCGCGGTCTGACCATTAAGGTCGAGACTCATGGCCAGGTCGGTGTCGAGAACGAGCTCACCAAGAGTGAGATCGCTGGTGCCAAGGCCGTCGTCGTCGCAGCCGACAAGGATGTCCAGGCTGAGCGTTTCGCCGGTAAGCCCATGGTTTCCGTTGGTGTTTCCAAGGCCCTGTCCGTTGAGGCCGCCGGTAAGCTGATTGACCGCGCGCTCGCCGCCAAGGGCGACAGCACGGTTGCAGCCGCTGCCGATGTCGAGGATGAGGTCGAGGAGAAGGAGTCCATCGGCCACGTCATCTACAAGCACCTCATGAACGGCGTCAGCCACATGCTGGTCTTCGTTGTTGCTGGTGGTGTTCTGACCGCTGTCTCGTTCCTGTGGGGCATTACGTCCTTCGATTCGACGGCGTCTGACTACAACAGCTTTGCTGCGATGCTCAAGATCATCGGCGGCATCGCCATGAACCTTATGGTTCCGGTGCTTTCCGCCTACATCGCCGAATCCATCGGCAAGCGCCCGGCGCTCGTCCCCGGCTTTGTTGCCGGTATGATCGCCATCCAGGGCCTGCCTGTTAACGCCGAGACCGGCATGATCGATGCCGGTGGCGCCGGCGTGGGCTTCGGCTTCCTGGGCGGCATCGTCGGCGGCTTCCTTGCCGGCTATGTCATCTTGCTGCTCGAGAAGGTCTTTGCCGGTCTGCCCAAGAATCTGGACGGCCTCAAGGCTATCTTCCTGTACCCGCTGTTCTCGACGGCTATCGTCGGCCTGGTCATGCTCGGCATTTCCGGCCCCATGGCTGCCATCAACACCGCCATGATGGACTTCCTCAAGGGCCTGTCCGCCTCTGGCGCCGTTGTCCTGGGTCTTGCCATTGGCTGCATGTGCGCCTTTGACATGGGCGGCCCGGTCAACAAGGCTGCTTACGTCACCGGTACCGCTATGCTCACCGAGGCTCTGGCCGCCGGTGTTGGCACCGATACCTATAACTTCGGCACCAACTTCATGGCTGCCGTCTCCGCCGCCTGCATCGTTCCGCCGCTGATCACCACCTTTGCCGTCGTTGTCGGCAAGAAGTACTTCAGCCAGGAGGATCACGACGCCGGTGTCGTCAACCTCATCCTTGGTTGCACCCACATCACCGAGGGCGCCATTCCGTTCATGACCAAGAACATCTGGCCCGTCATGCCCATCATGATGCTCGGTTCCTCTATCGCTTCGATCCTGACCATTATGTTCAACGTTCACGATCCGGCGCCTCACGGTGGCTTCCTGGTCCTGCCCGTTGTCGAGAACGGTCCGCTTTGGGTCCTCGCGATCCTCATCGGCGCTGTGGTCGGTGGCATCCTTTTCGTGGCCTTCAAGAAGTACGACTTTGAGAAGAACCAGAAGGCCACTCCTGCAGCCAAGCCGGTTGAGGCTCCCAAGGCCGCTGCCGTCGAGGCCCCCAAGGCCGAGGCTGCCGACTTCGTGAAGGTCGAGAATGTCTTTGTCGCCGAGGACTTCGCTTCTCGTGACGAGGCTCTGAGCTTCGTTTCCAACCAGGCCGTCAAGGCCGGTATCGCCAGCGACGCCGACGCCGTGATGAACGCCTTCCTGGCCCGCGAGTCCGAGGGCACCACGGGCATGATGGAGGGCTTCGCCATCCCGCATGCCAAGTCCGACGCCATTACCGAGGCTGCCGTCATCGTCGTCAAGGACGAGTCCGGCGTGACCGGTTGGGACACCATGGACGGCGCTCCCGTCAACGTGGCTATCGCCCTGCTCATCCCCGGTGCCCAGGCCGGCACTACGCACCTCAAGATCCTGTCCAAGGTCGCCGAGGCGCTCATGGACGAGGACTTCCGTGCCACCGTCAAGGGTTCCACCGACGCCGCCGAGATCGCCAAGACGATCAACGCCCGCCTGGTCTAATCCCGCAACACGCGAATACCATCGCCCCCTGTATATAAGGCGGAGTCCCTCTCCAGGGCCTCCGCCCTTTTTCTATCCCTCCCATAAGTTGTGGTGAAATAGGGACTGTTTAAACGATTCAACCCCAAATTCAATCCCTATTTCACCGCAGTTTATAAAAGGGCATAGAGGGGGGCTGCCTATCGAGTCTTTGTCGCGAACAGGTTATCAGCCAGAATTCCTTTCAGCCGACATTACTCTGGTCCGACTGGGTTTCCGCAGCTTGCTCGCCCACAGGGGCCCGTGCGCGGCCTGTGAGATTTATCGCGAGTTCCGCACGAGCCGAAGAGCACTTAATGTGCTCTTCGTGCGAGCAGGACTGTAGAGCAGGAAATCTCACAGGCCGCGCACGGGCCCCTGTGGGCGAGCAAGCGGACGACAAACACATCTGTCCAATAATTCGTCTGAAACACAATGAAAAACCGTTTGATGTGAGTTAATATAAACAACGTCGTGAATCTGACTCCTGCCACATGCATGACAGGGGTTAAACACAAAAAGGAGTCAATTATGGTTTCTGAGAAGGCTACCCTCGTTAATCCTCAGGGTCTGCACATGCGTCCGGCTGGTCTGTTCGCCTCCACCATGGGCAAGTACGCCTGTGACGTGACGGTCGTCACCCCCGAGAAGGAGGTCAACGGCAAGTCCCCGATGGCCCTCATGGCTGCTGGTATCCCCTGCGGTACTGAGGTCGAGGTCAAGTGCGACGGCGCCGACGAGGCCGAGGCTCTGGCTGCTGCCATCGAGCTCATCAAGAGCGGTCTTGGCGAGTAGAACTCAAACGGGTCGCATGTTGAACAACTAAGTTCATATTTGGGGGCGCAGTGACCTGTTGTAAGGTAGCTGCGCTCTTTTGTCATGGATATGGCAAAACGCTTTATCACATGACACGGAGAGAGGAATGGGAATGTATCAGGGAGTCAACGCTTCCGAGGGCATCGGTATCGGCACCGTCATGGTCGCCGTCGATCCCGACTTGACGTTTGAGCCGCACGAGGTTGCTGATTCGGCAGCAGAGAAGGAGCGCTATCAGTCCGCTCTTTCGGTCTTCTGCGAGAAGACCCAGGCTCAGGCCGACCATATGAAGGAGACGGTGGGCGAGGCCGAGGCCGAGATCATGAGCGGACACATTGTCCTGGCTCAGGACCCGGGCATGACTGACGCCATCAACGCCGCCATTGACGGCGGTACCTGCGCCGAGCAGGCGCTCATGGACACCTCGACCATGTTTGAGAACATGTTCCTGTCCATGGACGACGAGATGTTCCGTCTGCGCGCGGCCGACATCGCCGACATCCGCACCGGTATTCTGGCCGAGCTGCTGGGCAAGGAGGTCGTCGACCTTTCCGTCCTGCCCGAGAACACCGTCGTTGTCGTGCACGACCTCACGCCGTCCATGACCGCCACGATCGATAAGGCCCACGTTGCCGGCATCGTCACCGAGACCGGTGGCCGCACGTCGCACTCCGCGATCATCGCGCGCGCCCTCGAGATCCCGGCTGTCCTTTCGGTTTCCAACAGCTGCACCGCGCTGCGCAACGGTATGACCGTTGTCGTCGACGGTGGCAAGGGTATCGTCGAGGCCGATCCCGACGAGGAGACGCTCGCTGCCTATACCGCCAAGGCCGAGGCCTTCGCTGCCGAGAAGGCGGCCCTCGAGGCCTTCCGTGGCAAGCCGTCCGTGACTGCCGATGGCATCAAGAAGATCATCGCCTGCAACATCGGTAACCCCGATGACGTGCCTAACGCGCTCGATCACGACGCCGAGGCCATCGGTCTGTTCCGCTCCGAGTTCCTGTTCATGGACTCTGCTGAGCTTCCTTCCGAGGAGGAGCAGTTCAACGCCTACCGTAAGGTCGCCAGCGCGCTCAAGGGTGCTCCGGTCATCATCCGCACGCTCGATGTGGGTGGCGACAAGGAGATTCCGTATCTGCACATGGTCAAGGAAGACAACCCCTTCATGGGCTTCCGTGCCGTGCGTTACTGCCTGGCCAATCCCGACCAGTACAAGGTCCAGCTCCGCGCTCTGCTGCGCGCTAGCGCCTTCGGTGACGTCAAGATCATGATCCCGCTCGTCACCTGCGTCGAGGAGGTCTTGGCTGTCAAGGAGCTCGTCGAGCAGTGCAAGGCCGAGCTGACCGAAGAGGGTCGCAAATTCAACGAGAACATCGAGGTCGGCATTATGGTCGAGACACCTGCCGCCTCGCTGCTCGCAGACCGTCTTGCCGAGGTCGCCGACTTCTTCTCCATCGGCACCAACGACCTGATCGGCTACACCATGTGCGCCGACCGTGGCAACGACACCATCTCCAACCTGTACCAGGTGTACTATCCCGCCGTGCTCCGCTCGCTCAAGAACATCATCGAGAGCGGCGTGAAGGCCGGCATCATGGTCGGTATGTGCGGCGAGGCCGCTGCCGATCCGCTGCTCGAGCCGCTGCTGATCAGCTGGGGCCTGGAGGAGTTCTCGATGAGCGCTCCGTCCATCCTGCGCGCCCGCAAGACCATCAGCCAGTGGACCAAGGCCGAGTGCGACGAGCTCGCCGAGAAGGCGCTCGCCTGCAACACCGCTGCCGAGGTCAAGGCACTGCTCGAGTCCGCAGCTCGCTAATTTGGTATCAGAGGTAACCGCGTGGTTGGAATGGGCCGGCCACGCGGCCCTCATATATACAGGGGGTACTGTAAATGTTCTACACGCTAACCGCTAACCCGGCTGTCGACATGACGGTTTCGAGCTCTCCGCTCGAGCCCGACGAGAACGTCCGCACCGGCTCGGCCAGCTACACGGCTAACGGCAAGGGCCTCGACGTGTCCTTCGCCTTTAAGAAGATGGGCGTCGACACCGTCGCGCTCGGCTTCTTCGCTGGCTTCACGGGCAAGTTCATCGTCGAGGAGGTCATGAACCTGGGTTGCCTTTGCCGCCCGGTCTGGACCGACGGTATCACGCGCATTAACACCTACGTCAACGATGGCCAGCATGAGTACGGCATCCTGAACCCGGGTGCTCCGATCACGCCGCAGCACCAGGAGGAGCTCTACAACATCCTGGACACCGCGGGCGATCTCGAGTGCCTGATCGTTTCCGGCTCCGTGCCTCCCAAAGCTACGCCTGACTTCCTGGCTCAGGTCATGGAGCACGCTCAGGCTCGTGGCGCCGACGTCGTCCTGGACCTGTCCTCCGACAAGCTCAAGGAGCTCGCTCACAAGAAGCCTCTGCTCATCAAGCCGAACCATCACGAGATGAAGGCCATCTTCGGCGTGCCGGTCGACACCGACGACGAGGTCCGCGTTGCCATGAAGATGGCTCACGACGCTGGCGTTCAGAACGTGCTGCTCACCCGTGGTAGCCGCGGCGACGCTTACTTCTCCAACGGCGAGGACATCTGGTACGCCAAGCGTGAGTTCAACATCAAGCTGGTCTCTTCCGTCTGCGCCGGCGATTGCACCCTCGCTGCGTTCCTGCACAAGTGGTACAGGGATCGCGACAACGTCGAGGAGGCCATGAAGCTCGCTATGGCCACCGGCGCCAACGTTGCCGAGTCCGTCGGCATCGGCGACTTCGGTCACGTCGATGAGTACAGCAAGCGCGTTGCTGTCCGCAAGCTCGATCGTCAGTAATCGAAACGCGACATATTCGTGCGCATGCGGCGCCCCGGTTTCGGCTGGGGCGCCTTTTTGTTCCGCCACGGGGGAGAGGTGTCCCGCCGTACTTCATCGCTTCCACACCGTTCACCGAGTTGTCCTAGCCTTTTACCGATGCGTGGAATATACTTTCATTAACACGTTGCTTCGTGAAAGGAACATTCATGATTTACACGCTCACTGCAAATCCCGCCATTGACTACAACATCGCCTGCGACGGCCTTGCTGCCAACACCGTCACGCGTACTCGCAACGCCGTCTATACGCCCAACGGCAAGGGCCTCAACGTCTCGTTTACGCTTGACCACTACGGTGTCGACACCACGATCCTGGGCTTCTTCGCTGGCTTCTCGGGCGAGTTCATCGTCAAGGGCGCCGAGGCCCTGGGCGTGCCCGTCAAGCCCGTGTGGACCGACGGCATCACGCGCGTCAACGTCTTCCTCAATGCCGGCCCCGACACCGAGTACAACATGGTCAACGCCGGTGCCGCCATCAACGAGGCCAATGAGCAGGAGATGTTTGAGCTCATCGATTCGCTCGATGACATGACCTGCCTGGTAATCAGTGGCTCGCTGCCTCCCAACACTTCCGAGGGCTTCCTGGCCGAGGTTCTGCGCCGCGTCAAGGCCAAGGGCGCCGAGTTCGTTCTCGACATCTCGAGCCATCAGCTGGCAGATCTCATTGCCATGGAGCCGCTGCTGATCAAGCCCAATGACGACGAGTTGCTCGATATCTTTGGCATTAAGGTGAGCGGTGGCGACGATGAGTCCGTCAAGGGCGCTATGGCTGAGCTTCATGCCAAGGGCGCCAAGAACGTGCTGCTGACCCTCGGCGGCGCCGGTGCGTACTTCTCCAACGGCAAGCACATCTGGTTTGCTAACCGCACCTTCGACGTCAAGCTGCTGTCGACGGTGTGTGCCGGCGATTCCTCGCTCGCTGCCTTCCTGTCCGTGTGGCATGACGCCCCCGAGCGCGTCGAGGATGCCCTGCGCCTGTCGATGGCCACCGGCGCCAACGTGGTCGAGTGCCCCGGTTTGGGCGATTTTGCCAAGGTGGACGAATATAAGAAGCACATCGAGGTTCGCCAGGTCTGCTAGCCGCATCGATACATCGTTGCCGAACACCCGCTTTGGATTACCAAGGCGGGTGTTTTTTGCGCGCTGAACATATGTGGTGTCTGCTGTCTCGTTTTATCTAATCAACGACGCGATTGCGTGTGCGCGCTTTCTCGTTTCTTGTTAGACTTCTTGAGAACCATCGATTAACGCTCACAAGTGCAGGAGGCCATAGGCATGTGCAATGTTTCGCTCAACGGTACGCAACCGTCCGATGCGTCCCTACGCGTCCTGCGCGCGCTTGAGGCGGCTGGTCTTGAGGCTTGGTACGTGGGCGGTTGGGTGCGCGACGCCCTGATGGGGTGCCCCAGCCACGATGTTGATATGTGCTGTAGCGGCCTGTGGCAGGAGTCCAAGGCGGCGCTTGAGGCCGCCGGCATCGTGGTTGTGGAGTCGGGCATTAAATTTGGCGGAATCACGGCTATTTCCGATGGCGAGCGTATCGAGGTCACCACGTACCGTCTGGATGGCTTCTATACCGATGGGCGCCATCCTCAGAGCGTCGAGCGCGCCGCCTCGCTCGAGGACGATCTGGCGCGCCGCGACTTTACCGTCAACGCCATGGCCTGGCATCCCGAGCGCGGGCTTGTCGACCGCTACGACGGCCAGGGTGACTTGGAGCGCAAGCTGATTCGCGCTGTCGGCGATCCCAAGCGTCGCTTTAACGAGGACGCCCTGCGCATGCTGCGTGCGGTGCGCTTCGCCTGCCGTCTGGACTTTATGATTGAGCCCGAGACCAAGCGTGCGCTTGCCGAGTGCGCGCCGCTGCTCGATGCCGTGGCGCGTGAGCGTGTGGGTATTGAGCTCGAGGGCATTCTTTCGACCGGTCATGGGGGAGACGCGATGCTCCGCTATCCCGAGCTCATCTGCGCCGCCGTGCCCGAGTTGGCTGCGGGTCGCGGGTTTGATCAACGAAGTGTCTATCATGCGTTTAACGTCTACGTGCATATCGCCCGTGTGCTGACGGTGGCGGGGGAGCTCGCGCTGTGTGACGGCGTCGCGCCCTCGTCGAGCCTTATGTGGGCGGCGTTTTTGCACGATGTGTCCAAGCCCGAGTGCTTCACGGTCGACCATGCCGGTAGCGGACACTTCTACGGTCATCCCGAGCTCGGCGCCAAGAAGGCGCGCGTCATTATGGATCGCCTGGCGCTCTCGCACGACTTGGTGCGCGACGTGTGCCTGCTCATCAAATACCATGACAAGCCGCTGCGCCCCGAGCGCTCCTGTCTGCTCAATATGATGCGCGCGCTTTCGGGTGAGGGCGTCGACACGGCCCGCCTGATTGACGAGCTCATGGACCTTAAGCGTGCCGACACACTTGGCAAGGCCCCGTCGTGCTTCTATTACGTTGAGACGATTGAGGAGATGCGCGCGATGGCGCACGAGCTGCTGAGGGCGGGGGAGCCCTATACGCTCAAGATGCTCGCCATCAACGGCGGCGACCTGATCCGTGCTGGAGTCAAGCCCGGGCCGGAACTGGGGCAGCTTCTCAACTCCGCCCTCGACGCCGTGATCGAAGACAACATCCCCAACGATCGCGAAGCTTTTTTGGTCCATCTCAACTTGAATTAGCTACCTAGTTTACCTGCGTGTTCCATAACCTGCCGACAATTTTTCGGCAATTTGGAATTTCTTCTTGCGCTGACGTTTTTTGTCCCGTAATATATTACCTCGCAGCACGGCAGTGCAGATGTCATGTGGCCCGTTCGTCTAGCGGTTTAGGACGCCGCCCTCTCAAGGCGGAGATCACCAGTTCGAATCTGGTACGGGCTACCACTTCTTTTCTGCTGAGGCTTATGGCCCGTTCGTCTAGCGGTTTAGGACGCCGCCCTCTCAAGGCGGAGATCACCAGTTCGAATCTGGTACGGGCTACCACGCATCTGATACCCGGACTTCCTATGGAAGGCCGGGTTTTTTATTTTCAAGACTTTAGTCTGCTGGCCGCGCAGCGGCCAGCTTTAAACCACCCGCTACGCGGGTGGAGACGAACGGCTTTACAAAGCCACCCCTCCGACCGATATTGACGATTGTTCAGGCCGTCAAGAATTCGAGTCGAAGGGGTGGTCGCCATGGCCCAGAAGGCCTACAGCCTTTCCCACACGAAGTGGATGTGCAAGTACCACATCGTGTTCACGCCGAAGTATAGGCGCAAAGTGATCTACAACCAAATCAGGAGCGACATAGGGGAGATCCTCAGGAAGCTGTGCGAGTACAAGGGGATCGAGATAATCGAGGGGCACCTGATGCCCGACCACGTGCACGTGCTGCTGGCGATCCCGCCGAAGTACAGCGTCGCGAGCGTCATGGGCTACCTGAAGGGGAAGAGCTCGCTGATGATATTCGACAGGCATGCCAACCTCAAGTACAAGTTCGGCAACAGGAAGTTCTGGGCGGAGGGCTACTACGTGTCCACCGTCGGCCTGAACGAGGCGACGATCGCCAAGTACATCAGGGAGCAGGAGTCCCACGACATCGCGCTGGACAAGCTGAGCGTGAAGGAGTACGAGGACCCCTTCAAGAGGGGGTGATCCTGCCGGTTCGACCGGCGCGCCACGGGTCAAGATGCACTAGGCCTGGACGAAGTCCGGGCCCGCGCCTTTAGACGCGAGCCCGGGGCCCGTGGGTTATACCCTAAGAGCAAACCACCCTTTTTAAGGGTGGTTCTGATTTTTAAACAACCGTCTGCAATTCCCGTTTGAACCAGAGCTTTGCGTTCTGCCTATGGCCCTTACGGGTACAATATCCAAGATATTTTGACTGTTAGAAGGAGTCTCATGACGGAGTCCTCTCAGCATACGTCTAAGCCCCAGGTCGAGGTTGAGGCCTCGGGCGGAGATGACAATAAGAGCGCACGCCGCGGCGCCATCTTTATCGGCGTCGTGCTGGTAGGTTATATCGTCTATCTGGTGGTAACCGGGCAGATGGGGCAGTTCTGGGCCGCTATGTCGAGCGTCCAGGCGTCATGGCTCGTTGTCGCGTGTCTTTGCATGTTCATGTACCTGTTCTTTGGCATTGTGGCCTATGCGATCGCCGTCTGGCTCGATCCCAATTCGCCCGTCGGCATCCGCGACCTGATCTCGGTCGAGGCGAGTGGCATCTTCTTTGGTAACCTGACGCCCATGATGATGGGCTCCACCCCGGCTCAAATCTATCGCCTGACCAAGGCCGGCCAAAACGTGGGCGAGGCCGGCGCCACGCAATTCACGCGTTTTATCGTGTACCAGTTTGGCCTCGTTGCCTGGGGCGCTATCCTACTGTTTGCTCGCATGCCCTTTTTTGCCGAGCGCTATGGCGACATGACGTTGCTGTGCGTCTTTAGCTTTGGTGGGCACTGCTGCATCTTGCTGGGCATCTTCGCCGTCGCGCTCATGCCTAAGACCGTCACGCGCGTCGCCCATTGCATCATCAATTGGCTTGAGCGCATTGGTGTCTCGGCCACTAAGATCGAGAGTTGGCGCACGTTTGTCGATGGCGAGATCTACTCCTTCTCCGAGAAGTTCAAGCTTTCGGCCGGACATTTTTCTTCCATGCTGCTCACCGTGTTTATCACCATGCTGCAGCTCGCTTTTTTCTATCTGGTTCCGTATTTCCTGATGCTTGCCTTTGGCCACCACGAGGTCGACTTTTTCTCGGTCATGGCCGCGAGCGCCTTTGTCCAGCTGTTAAGCTCTGCGGTTCCCTTGCCCGGTGGAACTGGTGGCGCTGAGGGCGGCTTTGCATTGTTCTTGGGTCATTTCTTCGGTTCGGCTTCGACCGCCGGCTATCTGCTGTGGCGTCTCATTACGTTTATTGCGCCGACCATTTTGGCTGCGCCCCTGCTGGGACTTAAGAGCGCCCACAACGAGAGCATCCATGCGCGCTGGGATCGCGTGATGCGCAAGCTCGGCCGCACGCCTCAGACACCCTCTGCGCCCACTAAGCCGCACCCCACGAATGCTGTTACCGTTGATCCCAAGAAGCACGCTCAGAAGGCTTCTGGGACCGTAAAGCCGGCTCATAAGGCCTATGTGCGTCAGACAGGAGACGGTATTCGCGTATCTCCGTCGGCACTCAATAAGAAGAAGCACCCTAAGTCGCAGTAGGGCAGTCGTGCGTTCTTCATGATGCGAGGCATATTTGTGCTGTATGGGGGATAATCCTCTTACGTAGATTATCTCTCATCTGTTGATGAATGCTCGCATATCGAAGGGACACGCCCATGGCAACCAGCAAACCGCGTCTTGATCGTCGCATCGTTCGCAGCCGTAATGCCATCCTTTCGGCTTTCGAGCGCCTGCTCATGGAAAAGCCGCTGGCAGACATTACGGTGAGTGCCATCGCGCGCGAGGCCAATGTCGACCGCAAGACCTTTTACGTTCACTTTGGCACGGTTGACGGCCTGCTCGATGCCATTGCCGTCGATGTGGTGGAGATGATTGTCGACTCGGTCGAGAAAACGCTTGCTTCCATGGACGGCGACACCAACGAGCGCGCCCTGAGCGCGGCGGCGACCTTCTTTAAAACCGTTAACGAGGCACTGTGCAACAACTTGGTGCTCAATCGTCAGCTGATCGAGAATATTCCGCTCGATGATTTCATGGCTCGTCTTCGTGCGCCGCTCGAGCACGAGATTGCCGAGCGCGATCTGCTGCCCCAAGGTCTCAAGGACGAAATGTTCGACTACTATCTGGCGTTTTTGCTGTCGGGTATTATCGGTATCTATCGCACGTGGGCGCTGTCTGACGGCTCGGTTCCTATCGAGCGCGTCTCTGAGGTCGCCAACGATCTGACTCTCAATGGTCTGTCGAGTCTGGAATCTCGCTTGGATTAGGCCTAGTTGGGCTCGTCGGCGTGGAAATTCCTGTTCCTGAGGTTCTCCGGCGCCCTGGAGACCTTGCCGGCGTAGGAGCTGTAGCCTGAGGATCCTTAAAAGAAAGTCCAGTTTATCCTTCCCACTCCAATTTTGGAATCCTCCGATGCGCCTTCGCACGCTTGCATGACCTCGATACCATGCGATCGTGCGAACTTGACGAGCTCTGCGTTGCGGGCGTTTATGGTGCCGAAGGCAGCGGGGCACACGATAAGGCGCGCGCAGTGGACGAGGAGCTCTTTGGCGCGGGCTATGGTTTTATCCCCGATCGGCTCGAAGGCGCGCTCGGCCACGCATTCCGTCGCCAGGTCGCGCGCGAGCTCGCAGTCGATGTCCCCTTCGTGCAGAATGCCCGCGTAGAACGCCTTGCCCTGCCGGATGAGCTGGCGAAACACAGCTGACCCCGTACCTGCGCCGGCGATGACGAACGTGTGCGCATCGCCGTGTGGGCGCCCAATTTCCACGCTGCCGAAGTGCTCGTTGAAGGTGCCATGTTGAAGGCCGTAGAGCTCGCCAATCGTCTCGCGCGTGAATATGTCCTCGGGTGCGCCGGCGCGGAAGACCCGACCGTCCTTCACGCAAATCACCTTGTCGGCGCTTTTCTGCGCGAGCTCGAGTTCGTGGATGGACATGATGACAGCCACATTCCGCGATTTCGCAAGGTGGCGAAGTATTCGCAGCAGGTCGATCTGGTAGCGGATATCGAGATACGATGTGGGCTCGTCGAGCACGAGCACACGCGGATCCTGCGCGATGGCGCGTGCGAGCATGACGCGCTGGCGTTGCCCGTCGCTTATCTGCATGAAGTCGCGCTCGGCGAGCTCTTCCACATGTGCGGTTTTCATGGCCTCGTCGACCCGACTATGGTCGTCAGGCGAAAGTGTTCCCATTCGCCCGGTGTAGGGATGCCTTCCCGCCTCTACGATATCGCGGCAGGTGAGGAGCTCGGTCCGGGGTCGATCTGTCAGCATAACGGCAAGGTTCCTTGCGAATTCCGCCGTCTTCCATCGGGAAATCTCCCGCCCGTCGAGCTCGACCGCGCCGGCAAGCGGTGCCAGATGGCGCGTGATGGTTTTCAAGATGGTCGACTTGCCCGAGCCGTTCGGCCCGATGAGCGCCACGACGTCGCCCGCGCGAACCTCCAGATCGACGCCTTCGACTACGACCTTCTTGTCGTAGCCCGCCGACAGGTCGCTTATGCGGAAAAACGGCGCTCCGTCAGCCTGCGTTTCGACCGGGGTTTCGAGGTTCGACTCCCCTCCGAGCGTTTTGGGCCGCGGCACGAATTCCCCCATCTACCTCACCCGCTTCTTCAACATGAGTGCGATAACCACCGGCGCGCCGAAGATGGCGGTGACGGCGCTGATGGAAAGCTCGACGGGAGAGAACAGCGTGCGCGCGATCAAATCGCAACCCGCGCAGAAGATGGCGCCTCCCAAGAAGCACGCAGGAATCACGCGGATGGGCTTCGACGACTTCAGCGCCGACTTTACGAGATGCGGAACCGCGATGCCTACGAACGACACCGGACCAGCGAACGCGGTCACGCAGGCGGAGAGCATGCTCGCTAGAAGGACGAGCACCACGCGGAAGCGTGCGACGTTCACGCCGACGCTTTTCGCGTAGGCTTCTCCCAGCTGGAAGGCGGAAAGGGGCTTCGATATCGCGAATACGCATGCGCTCACGGTGATCACCACGACCGCGATGACCGCAATGTCGTCCCAGTTCGAACCCGAGAAGCTACCCAAAGACCAGTTGTGCAGGTTCACGATGGACTGGTCGTCGGCGAAGGCGATGAGAAAGTTCGTCGCCGCCGAGCAGATGTATCCCACCATGACGCCCGCCACGATGAGCATGGCCATGGAACTTATGCGCCGTGCGATGAGGAGCACGAAGCCGATGGTGATAAGCGATCCCAGAAACGCTGCGGCCACCATGGCCGGCGAGGACATGGCCTGGTTCGCGCCCAGAAGCACGATCATCGTAAGCGCGACGACGAACTTTGCGCCCGAGGAGACGCCCAAGATGAACGGGTCGGCGATGGGGTTGTTGAAAAACGTCTGCAGCAGGAACCCGGAGAGCGAAAGTGCCCCGCCGAGAAGCACGGCTGAAAGCACGCGCGGCAGGCGAATCTCCCAGATGACTTGGCTTTCCATGGAATTGGCCGCGCCGCCCGAAAGGATGCCGGGGATGTGGTCTGCGGGCACGAGCACGCTCCCGATGCACAGGTTGGCCCCGACGAGCACGATGAGGACAACAGCGAGCAGCGCCGTCACGACGCGACACCGCGCGGCGCGTCCCGATTCGTCGTATGTCATGGAAAGCCGGCTTCTCATGACGCTAGCCAAGCTTCCTCAGATAATGGAAGTCGCTCGCGTCATCGCCGGTGAACGCCCCGTGCAGCTCGTCGATAATGTCGGCGGTAGAAGTCATCTGCTGGTACATGTCGGCGCATGTGACCCAGACGTTGCCGTTCTTCACGGCTTTGAACTGCGACAATAGCGCGTTTTTGCTTACGAAGTCGTTCAAGGTGGCAACCGATTCGTCGATGGTGCCGTTGTAGACGATGATGTCGGCATCCTTCGCCGTCGCGTAGAAGCGCTCCATTTCGAGCGTTACTGACGAACCTGACGTCGACGCCGTCTGCGCGTCATCGAGCGCGTAGCTGCCGCCTGCAAGCTCGATCATCTGCGCCACGTAGTCGCCCGCCCGCCGCGTGACGGCGGCCCCGTTCGAGTTAATGTAGAAATACGCCACGGTTTTACCTGACGACGCGAGCCTCGACGTTTGCTCGACGCGGGCCTTCTGCTCGTTGAACAGGTGCGCGGCCTCGTCTTCCTTGTCGAACAGGACGCCGAAAAGCTTAATCCACTCGACGCGCCCGAGTGCTTCGGGCTCGCTCGACGACTGTTCGGTGAGCACGACGAGCCCGAGCTTCTGCAGCTTTTCCTTCACATCGGGCGTGTGGTTGATCATGGTGTTCTCGATGGCGAGCGTGCAGCCCGAGGCCGATATTCGCTCGTAGTCGGGCGCGCTGTACTTGCCGCCGTAGGCGATCGCCCCACTTTCGAGCGCGCTTTTGAAGCCCCCGACCGAGCAATCGTCGGCCTTCGTGCCCGACATGAGGATATTGTCGTTCGCATCGAGCGCGTCGACCAGGCACATCGTCGCCGACGACACGAGGTACACCTTGTCGGCGGGGCGCCTTATGACCGCGATGTCGGAGCTCAACCCATCAGGTACCTTCGCATCTTGCGGTACCACGAGGAAGCGCTCCCCGTTCGAAATGCAGATAAGCCGCAGGCCGCCTTCGTACTCGTCGACAGTGAAGTGCTCGGCGTATTCAAGCTGAAGCGCCCCCGTCGGCTCCCAGCCGCAGCCCAAATCGGCGTTGTGGAAGTCGGCCGCGGCGCTTGAAGCCGTTCCCGCAGGGGAGCCGCCGCTTGCATCGTCGCCCGATTTCTCCTTCATGGTGGATGAGTCGAAGTGGAGCGTGTAGTCGATGGTGTGCGGCGTCGACATGGCGACGGTCTCGGCCGACACGGCGATGTCCTCGTCGAGCGTGACGGGTATCTCGAACGTGGAGTTGCCGCCGTCGTTTACGGGCGCGTAGTCCACGCCGTTGACGGTCATTTTGTCGTAGTTCGAACTCGACCAGGTGATGGTCGCGGTGTAGGTGTCGCCATCCTTCACAATTGTGGTGGGTGAGGCGATGCTTGCGCGCCCTGACCCGCCGGAGAGCGAGACGCTCACAGTGTATTCCTGAGAGCCTGCCGTGCCACCGGTCGCGTTCGGGCTCGCACTGCACCCCGCGAAGGGAAGCGCGAACAGGGCGACGAGAACGCAGGCGATCGCGCGCACCGCGATGCTGCGACGCTTCCTGCTTTCCCCCTTGGGAAGAATCGACCGCATGGCGTTACTTCAGTGCGTCGGCGCGCAGATCGACGCCGGCGGATTCGAACACGAGCGTGCGGTCGTACCACTGCTCTTTTCTAATACTCCACGCGGCGCAGGCGGTGTCCTCGTCGAGCGCTTCAACGGGCACGTCGTAGGTGTACTTGCCTTCCGCGTTTTCCACATAGGGGATGAAGTCGGCCTCGCTCGCGGCGGCAGCCTCGTCGCCCGTGCCCATGAAGAGCTTGCCGTAGCCCGTGCCGGAAAGCGTCATCACGCAGTGCATGGAGCCGTTTTCCACGATGAGCTGGGCGTCCACAATCCTGAACATGTTCGAGCTGGAATCTACGGTGATCGGATAGGTGCCGTCGGCTACCTTGTCGGCGGTGATGGGGGCAGCGCTTGCGCCCTCGGGCGCATCGGCCGCCTGTTCGGTCTTTTCCTGGGAATCGGCATCGCTTGCCTTTGCGCTGTCGATTGAATTTCCGCCGCAGCCGGCGAGCGAGAACGCGAAAAGCGCCGCCGACAGGGCGAAGGCGAGGGTTTTCTTCAACATGAAGGGGTTCCTTTCAATCGCTTCGACCGCCCGCGCCGTGCGGTGGGCGGGCGGGATGCGAATGCAACGGGCATGCGCCGTCAGTCGGGGAAGGCGCATGCCCGTTGCACGGGGACGCGACCGGCGCCCCCGTGCGCGGCGAGTTTACAGCTTGGCGATGGCGTCGTCCACGTGCGAGACGTAGATGTCGTCGACCGCGACGTTCTGTCCCAGACCCTGGAGCAGGCACGTCACTTCGAAGCCGGCGGCCACGAACTTCGCAGCCCAGCTGTCGGGGTCGGTCTCGTCTGCCATGTCGTTGTTCGCGTGGTCGCCCGCGACCACCATGAACGGCGCGAGCACGGCCTTCTTGTAGCCTGCGGCGCTCGCGGCGGCGATAACATCCTCGCAGGTCGGTTCAGCCTCGACGGTGCCGACGAAGAACTGCGTCAAGCCCTCGTTCTTAAACACTTCCTGCATCTTGGCATAGTCGGCGTTGGAATCGGCTTCGGTGCCGTGGCCCATGAGGCACAGCGCCGTCTTGCCGTCGTCGAAGGACGCCATGTTCTCCTTAATGGCTGCGGCCACCTTCTTGTAGTCGTCGTCGGAGGTGAGCAGCGGGTCGCCGAGCGAGATTTTGTCGAACTTGTCGGCGTACTTGTCGAGCTCGTCTTTCACGTCGGTGTATTCCAGGCCACCCATGAGATGCGTCGGCTGCACGACGATTTCCTTCACGCCGTCTTCCACGCAGCGGTCGAGCGCCTCGGTCATGTTGTCGATCGTGATGCCGTCGCGCTTCTTCAGCTTGTCGATGATGATCTGCGCGGTGAAGGCGCGGCGGATGTCGTAGTCCTGCCAGTACTTCTCGCGGATAGCGTCTTCGATGGCGCCGATGGTGATGTGGCGCGAGTCGTTGTAGCTCGTGCCGAAGCTCGTGACGAGGATGACCGGCTTCACGGCCTTCTCCTTTTCACTCGATTTTTCGGAACTTGCGGAGGTGTTGGAGCAGCCCGCGAGCGCGACTCCGGCGAGCGCGACGGCTCCGGTTGCTGCGGCGCTCATGAAGCCGCGGCGTGACATCTGGTCGGACATGGTTTTTCCTTTCCTCGGTTTGCCGGTCCCCCGGCGACAGTTGCTTGTCGGCACAAGCGAAAGAAAAGCGCACCCCTCGGGGTTCACAAGGAGCTAACGCCACGGCGATGCCGTGAGGAAAAGGCGAAGCAGTCTGGCTTGGGGCGCGAGGCGGTTCGCCCGCGCGTCCTATACAGTAATGTCCCTTGCCCAGGATTCCCACCTGGTTCCCTCCGCAAGCCAGCGCGGGCTGTGCGGGCGCCGCGCCGGTCATTTCCTTTTATCCGATTGTCATATGCTCGTTGCCGAAACTTTTACTATGATAGTGGGCACTTGTGAACGTGTCAAAGCCCAGGGCGGGCGGCATTGCGCCTCCTGCCTGCGTATTTGCGCCCATTGCTGCCGCAGGCGCCGTGTTTTGCCCGCTGCGCGAATGGCGGCGTAAACGGTTGCGATGAGAAACGGGAAGGAAGGCTCGGATGATTCATATCGTTGGCGCAGGCTCGGGCGCCGCCGACCTTATCACGCTGCGCGGGGCGCGCCTTCTGCGCGCGGCCGACGTGGTCGTTTGGGCGGGGAGCCTTGTGAACCCCGAGCTGCTCGCTGAGTGCAAGGAATCCTGCGTCGTCTACGACAGCGCGCACATGACCTTGGAGGAAGTGCTCGACGTGATGTGCGCGGCGGATGCACGGGGCGAGGACGTGGTGCGCCTGCACACGGGCGACCCGTGCCTGTACGGCGCCATCCAGGAGCAGATGGACGCGCTCGACGCGCGCGGCGTGGACTACGAGGTGGTGCCCGGCGTGTCGAGCTTTTGCGGTGCCGCGGCGGCGCTTCGCCAGGAATACACGCTGCCGGGAATCAGCCAGTCGGTCGTGATCACGCGGCTTTCCGGGCGCACCCCCATGCCCGCGGGCGAGGGCATGCGCACCATGGCGGAAAGCGGCTCGACTATGGTCATCTTCCTGAGCTCGGGTATGCTCGCCGAGCTTTCCGCCGAGCTTTTGGCCGCGGGCCGCAGCTCCGATGAGCCGGCGGCGCTCGTGTACAAGGCGACCTGGCCTGAGGAGCGCGTGGTGCGCTGCACAGTGGGCACGCTCGCCGATGCGGGCGCGCGAGAGGGCATCGACCGCACGGCGCTCGTGGTGGTGGGCCGCGTGCTTGGAGCTCGCGGCGGGCTTGCGCACAACGGTGCGCAAGCGGGGTCGTACGAGCGCAGCAAGCTTTACGACCCTTCGTTTGCCACGGGGTATCGGAAGGCGAGTAGCTAGCGTGGCCTTCGAGCACTACATATATACCGGGACGACCCGCCTGCGCTGCGGCTACACCACGGGGAGCTGCGCCGCGCTCGCGGCGAAGGCGGCCTGCGAGATGCTCTTGTCACGAAAGCCCGTCGGCCGCGTGTCGGTCGTCACCCCCGGCGGGCTGCCCGTCGAGACGGATGTGGTCGACGCATGCATCGGCGAGGGGTGCGCCCAGTGCGCCGTGCGAAAGGACGCGGGCGACGATGCCGATGTGACCGACGGCGTGCTCGTGTACGCGCGCGTGGAACATGCGGGGTCGGGCACGGGTGCTGCGGGCAGCAAGGACGTGCCCGCGCACGAATCGGAAGTTTCCGTCGATGGCGGCGTGGGCGTGGGGCGCGTGACGTTGCCCGGGCTCGAGCAGCCGGTGGGGGCGGCCGCCATCAACGCGACGCCGCGCGCGATGATTACTTCGGCGGTGCGTGAGGTGTGCGCCGCGCACGGCTGTTCTGGAAATATTGCTGTGACAATTTCGGTACCCGAGGGTGTTGCCCTTGCCGAAAAGACCTTCAACCCGCACCTGGGGATAGAGGGCGGCATCTCCATCCTGGGCACGACGGGCATCGTCGAGCCGCGCAGCCTCGCTGCCTTGCGCGACAGCATCGAGCTCGAGATCCGGCAGCATGCGGCTATGGGGCGGCGCGGAGTCGTGCTCACGCCCGGCAACTACGGCGAGCAGTTCATCTCGGGGCATTTTCACCTAAACGGAGCGCCGATGGTCTTCATCTCCAACTTTGTGGGCGATGCGATTGATTGCTGCGTTCGCGAGGGATTTACCAATGTCCTTCTTGTGGGACACATCGGCAAGCTGGTGAAGGTCGCGGGCGGCATCATGGACACCCATTCGCGTACCGCCGACTGCCGCGCGGAGATTCTGGCCGCCCACGCGGCCTTGGCCGGCGCGGACGCGAAGACCGTGCGCGAGATCATGTCGTCGGTCACGACCACGGCGGCGCTCGAGGCAATCGAGGCCGCCGGCGTGGGGGACGCTGCGCGCGCCTCGCTCGCTGCGGCAACCGAGGACAGGTTGCGCCGCCGCGCGGCGGGCGCATGCGATATCGCCGCGGTCGTGTTCGACGCCGAGCGCCGCGAGCTTTTCCGCACGTCGGGCGCCGATGCAGTTATTGGGGAATTGGGGGCGACGTATGAGTAAAGGCGTGCTGTACGGGGTGGGCCGCGCAATCGGCTGGCCGGGGACGAAGGTGGTCATGAAGGCGCGTCGCTCGCTTGCGGACACGAAGCGCATCCTTTGCGAGGAGGGCGCCTTCGACGGCACCGAGCTCGTTGAGGACTGTGGGCTTCCGGGTGAGCGCGTGTACCGCTCGCTCGACGATGTGCCCGATCGGGGCAGCTACTTCTCGACGATGGTGGTGCGCTAGATGAGGGTTTCCTGCATAGCGTTCACCGAGAGGGGATATGCGTTTGCGGAGCGCACCGCACGCGCGCTTTCCGATTGCGCACAGACAGGTGAAGATGACCCTGGCTGGGACGTTTCCGTTTCGCGCGGGTTCGGCGAGGGGAAGGCCGACCTGCGCGCATGGACGGCGCTCGCGTGGGAAGCGTCGGACGCGCTTCTGTTCGTGGGCGCGGCGGGCATCGCCGTGCGGGCGATCGCGCCGCATGTCGCCTCGAAGGCAAACGATCCCGCGGTTGTGGCGATTGATGAGGCGGGGCGCTTTGCCGTCCCGCTTTTGTCGGGGCATTTGGGCGGTGCGAACGAGCTTGCGCAAACTGTGGCACGCGCGGCAGGGGCCATCCCCGTCATCACCACGGCGACCGACGTCCGCGGCGTGTGGGCGGTGGATACGTGGGCGCGCTGTGCGGGGCTCGCCGTTTCGAATCCCGAGGCCATCAAGCGAGTGTCGGCGCGGCTGCTTTCTGGCGGGCGCGTGGCGCTCTATTCCGACATGCCTATTTCGGGACAGCCGCCTGAGGGGGTTGACATTGCGTCCGACCGCGCTCGGGCCGATATCGTCGTGTCGCCGTTTGCTGGCGCGAATGCAGGTGCGTCCGTTCGCGCGGCGGAGACAACGGGCAAGGTCGTGCCCGCCGGTGAGACGGGGAAGCCGGCGGGCGTGCGGGCGCAGGCGCCTGCGCCCGAGCCGCTTCGCCTTGTCGTGCCCTGTATCGTTGCGGGCATAGGGTGCCGTCGCGGTGCGTGCGCCGAAGCGATCGAGGAGGCGTTTCTTCTCGCGTGCGGGCAGGCGGGTATCTCGCCTTCGGCCGTGCGCGAGGCGGCGACGATCGACGTGAAGGCGCACGAGGAGGGTCTGCTCGCCTTCTGCCGCGCGTGGAATATCCCGCTTGCGACGTATTCCGCAGATGAGTTGTCGCAGGTCGAAGGCAGCGTTTCGCCATCTGATTTCGTGCGCGCGACGGTGGGAGTCGACAACGTGTGCGAGCGCGCGGCGCTCGCGGACGGGGGCAAACTTATCTTCCCGAAGCTCGCTCACGTCGGCGTAACCGTCGCGTTTTCCAAGGTAACTATCGAACTTTCGTTTAAGGAGCGGTGATGGGAAAGCTCTTCGTGGTGGGGATCGGCCCGGGTGGCCCCGACGGCATGACGATTGCGGCTCGGCGCGCGCTCGAGGCGGCCGACATCGTTGTGGGGTACACGAAATACGTGGAGCTCGCGCTCGCCGCCGTGCCCGACGCGGCGCATCTCGCGACGCCGATGATGCACGAGGTCGAACGGTGCCGCCTGGCGCTTTCGCGCGCGCAGAGCGGAGAAGCCGTGGCGCTCGTGTGCAGCGGTGACGCGGGCGTGTACGGCATGGCGAGCCCCGTGCTGGAGCTTGCGGAGGACTACCCCGATGTAGACGTGGAAGTTATCGCCGGGGCCACCGCGGCTCAGAGCGGGTCGGCGGTGCTCGGCGCCCCGCTTGCCCATGACTTCGCGGTCATGTCGCTCTCCGACCTTCTCACGCCGTGGGAGGTCATCGAGCGCAGGCTCGCCGCCGTGTCGAGCGCCGACTTCTGCATCTGTTTGTACAACCCGCGCAGCAGAAAGCGCGCCGACAGGCTCTCGCGCGCGGCGAAGATTATGCTCGAATGGAAGGCCCCCGACACGCTCTGCGGCTGGGTACGAAACATCGGGCGCGAGGGGCAGCAGTCGGGCATGTGCAGGCTCTCCGAGCTGGGGGAGTTCGACGCCGACATGTTCACTACCGTGTTCGTCGGCAACGCGGACACGAAGTGCGTAGGCGGCCGTATGGTCACTCCGCGCGGGTATCGGGAGATTCCATGCGAAAGGTAACAATCATCGGGGCGGGGCCCGGAAACCCCGACTTGCTCTCGCGCGCGGCGCTCGACGCGATCGACATCGCCGACGTGGTCATCGGCGCTCATCGCGCGCTTGTCGGCATCGACGTGCCGCCCGACGTGGTGAGATGCGAGCTCGTGAAGACGGCGGACATCGTCGCCGCGCTCACCGATGCGGCGTCGTGGCAGCGCGCCGTGGTCGTGATGACGGGCGATGTGGGGCTGTTCAGCGGCGCGCGCCGCCTGGTGGAGGCGCTCTCCGGCGACGCGCAGGTGGACGTGCACGTCATTCCCGGCATAAGCTCAGCGTCGTATCTCGCCGCGCGCCTCGCGCGTCCATGGCAGGATTGGCGCTTCGTGAGCGCTCACGGCGTGGCGTGCGACATTGTGGCCGAGGCCGAGCGCGCAGGCGAGCTCTTCCTCGCCACGTCGGGCGGGGAAGACCCCTCGCGGCTTTCGGGCGAGCTTGTGCAGGGGGGCTTCGGGGACGCGCGCGTGACGGTGGCCGAGCGCCTGTCGTACCCCGACGAGCGCATCACCTGCGCGACCGCAAGTGAAATCGCAGGTCAGACGTTCGACGACTTGAACGTGATGCTTATCGAGTTCGCAGGCGGCGCCGCGAGCTCCCGCTGGCCGTACGCTTCCTCGGGCATTCCCGACGAGCTCTTCATCCGCGGCGACGTTCCCATGACCAAGCAGGAGGTGCGCGCCGTCGCGCTCGCGAAGCTGCGCCTTACCGCAACCGACACCGTGTGGGACGTCGGCGCCGGCACGGGGAGCGTGTCGATCGAGGCGGCGCTCGTGGCGCGAGCGGGGTCGGTATGGGCGGTCGAGCGCAACGCGACCGGCGTTCGGCTCATCCGAGAGAACGCGGATGCATTCGGGTGCGGTAACGTGCATGCGGTCCCCGGTGTCGCACCCGAAGCGCTTGCGAAACTGCCCGTCCCCGACGCCGTGTTCGTCGGCGGGAGCGCGGGCGAGCTTCCCTCCATCGTGGAGGCGGCGCTCGAGAAGAACTCGCAGGTTCGCCTGTGCGTGCCATGCGTCACCGTTGAGACGCTCACCGAGGCGTGCACGCTCCTCTCGGGTTCGCGCTTTAAGGGGTTCGAGGCGTGCCAGGTGTCGGCCGCCCGCGCCGAGGCTGTAGGCTCGCACCATCTTATGAAGGCGCAAAACCCCGTGTTCCTCGTCAGTGCGCGTGGTGCAGGTGGGGAAGGCGGCGTCCGGTGAGCACGACCATCCCGCGCTTCATGGTCGCTGCGCCCTCGAGCGGGAGCGGCAAGACGGTCGTTACGTGCGCGCTCCTGCGCGCGCTCGCGCACCGCGGCCTCGCATGCGCGGCCTTCAAATGCGGCCCCGACTACATTGACCCGCTCTTTCATCGCCGCGTCGTGGGTGCGCGCTCGGGCAACTTAGACGGCTTCTTCACCGACGCCCCGACGCTGCGCGCCCTGCTCGCACGCGGCGCTGCGGGCGCGGATGTCGCGGTGCTCGAGGGGGTCATGGGCTTCTACGACGGCATGGCGCCCGGCGTGGCCGATGCGAGCAGCTACCAGGTTGCGCGAGACACGGAAACGCCGGTCGTTTTAGTGGTGAACGGGCGCGGGGCGTCTTTATCGCTCGCCGCCGTAATCCGCGGCATCGCCGAGTTCCTGCCTTGTGCGAACGTGCGCGGCGTCGTGCTGAACAAGACGAGCGCCGCTGCCTGCGCCTACGCGAAGCCTGCGATCGAGAAGCACACGGGCGTCGCGGTTTTGGGTAATATCCCCGCCGACGAGGCGTTCTCGCTCGAAAGCCGGCATCTGGGGCTTGTGACCGCCGACGAAGTCAAGCAGCTCTCCGCGCGCATCGACAAGATGGCCGAGCTGGTGGAAAAGAGCGTCGACGTCGACCGCTTGCTCGAAATAGCGGCGACGGCACCCGATATCCGCGAGGATCCTTACCGGTTGGAGCCGATCGCGGGAGCGCGGCCCATCATCGCCGTCGCGCGTGACGAGGCATTCTCGTTCTACTACGAGGAAAACCTGCGCGCGCTCGAGGACCTGGGTTGCGAGCTGGCCTTTTTCAGCCCCCTGTGTGATAGCGAGTTGCCCCTGGGGACAAGCGCCCTCTATCTGGGGGGCGGCTACCCGGAGCTCCATGTACGGCAGCTCTCCGAGAACGCACCGATGCGCGAGGCGGTGCGGCGCGCGGTGGAATCCGGCATGCCGACGGTCGCCGAATGCGGTGGGTTTCTGTATCTGCAGCGCGAAATCGCCGATAGCGAGGGGCGGCGCTGGCCTGTTGCGGGCGCTCTTGAGGGCGCAAGCGAGAACGGGGGAAGGCTGTCCCATTTCGGGTACGTGGAGCTCACTTCCCAACGCGACGGGCTCTACGGGCCGCGCGGCACACGCATCCGCGCGCACGAGTTCCACTACTGGCAGTCCACCTGCCCGGGCGGCGACTTCTGGGCGCAGAAGCCCCGGCGCGACAAGGGCTGGCCGTGCATGACGACCACCCCGTCCCTGGTTGCGGGCTTCCCGCATGTGTACTATCCTGCGAACCCCGACGTTGCACGCGCGTTCGCGTCTGCCGCAGCGTCGTTTGCAGAGAGGAGACGGCATGGCTGAAGCAACCGAAACCGCGCTTGCCTGCATCCGCGAGGAAGTCGAGCGCGCGTTCTCGTCGGCGCCGGGCGCCGTGCTCGAAGCCGCTCTCTCCCGGATCGCGCCCGCAGACGAGTGCGCCCGCGCCGCCGCGTACGCCGCGTGGGACTCCATCGCGCACCCCTTGGGGGGATTGGGCGACTTTGAAGACGCCGTCGCGTGTATCGCCGCAGCTCAGGGGAGCGCCGAGGTTGCCGAGTTTCCCCGTGCGCTCGCGGTATTCTTCTCCGACAACGGGGTCGTTGCCGAAGGCGTGTCGCAAAGCGGGCAAGACGTGACGCGAGCCGTCGCGCGCAACATGTGCGAGGGGGCCACGAGCGCCTGTCGCATGGCGGCGTTCGCGGGTGCCGAGGTCGTGCCCGTCGACGTGGGTATGGCCCGGGGCATAGAAGACGCGCGCATGGTGCGCGCGAACGTACGGCGGGGGAGCGGCAACATCGCGCGCGGCTCCGCTATGTCTCGCGATGAGGCCGTGCGCGCGATCGATGTCGGAATCGCCGTCGCGTGCGGGCTTGTCCGCGCCGGCGTGCGCCTTCTCGCCGCGGGCGAGATGGGCATCGGCAACACGACCACCTCGGCGGCGGTGGCCGCAGTGCTCATCCGGGCGGACGCGCGGAGCCTCGTCGGGCGCGGCGCGGGGCTCTCGGACGCCTCGCTCGCGCGCAAGCGCGACGTGGTCGAGCGCGCTATCGACGCGAACTCGCCCGATCCTGCCGACCCGATCGACGTGCTCTCGAAGGTGGGCGGCTTCGACATCGCGGCGATGTGCGGCTTCTACCTGGGGGCCGCGGCCTCGAAGGCGCCGGCGCTCCTCGACGGGGTCATATCCTGCACGGCGGCCCTGTGCGCGGCGCGCCTGTGCCCCAACGCCTTGGGCTACCTCGTGGGCACCCACGCATCAAGCGAACCCGCAAGCCAGGAGCTCCTTCGCGAGCTCGGCATAAAGGCACCCCTCGACGCAGGCATGCACTTGGGCGAGGGCGCGGGCGCCATGGCGTATCTGCCCCTTCTTGATTCGGCGCTGCGCGTGTACCGGGATGGGAAGACGTTCACGGCGACTGGCATGGCTGCTTACGAGCATTTCGAGGCCGGGAAATGACGGTGACGTTCGTTATCGGCGCCGCCGCGAGCGGCAAGAGCGCCTATGCCGAGTCCCTGTGCCTCGGACACGACGGCCCCCGCGTGTACCTGGCAACGATGGAGCCCTTCGGGGAAGAGGGCACCCGCCGTATCGCGCGCCATCGGGCGATGCGCGAGGGCAAGGGTTTTTCCACCCTCGAGCGCACGCGTGACGTGGGCACTGCAGTGCCCGGGCTTCCGCGCGGCTGCACGCTTCTTTTGGAGGACGTGGGCAACCTGGTTGCGAACGAGCTTTTCGCGGAAGGCGGCTTGTCCCCACGTGACCCCGGCGCTGCGGCGCTCGAGGTGCTCGGAGGCATCGAACGGCTCGCTCAGGCCGCTGCGTATACGGTGGTGGTCTCCGTCGACGTGTTCGCCGATGGGATGCGCTACGATGAGGGGACCGAGGCATGGAGGCGCGCGCTCGCGCGCGTGAACGCGGGCGTGGCGGCGCTGGCCGACCGCGCAGTCGAAGTGGTATGCGGGATTCCCGTGTGGATGAAAGGCGAAGGACCTACAAGGTGAAGATAGCAGAGGCAATCGGCGCGGCGTTCGGAACGTTCTCGCGCATCCCCGTCCCGAAATCGGCCTGGACCGATTTCGGGTCAACCCATGCGCTTGCCGCGTTTCCCCTGGTGGGCGTTGCGGAAGGCTTCCTCATGACGGCGTGGGGGCACGTGGCGAACCTGCTCGGCGTGCCCGCGACCATCGTCGCGGCCGTGCTCGTGGCGCTGCCTGTGGCGGTGACGGGAGGCATCCACCTAGACGGGCTCTGTGACACCTCCGATGCGCTTGCAAGTTGGGCCCCGCGCGAGCGAAAGCTCGAGATCATGCACGACCCGCGGGCGGGCGCCTTCGGGGTCATTGGTGTTGTCGTGTACCTTATTCTGCAGTTTTCCCTGTTCACCGCGCTGCCGCTTACGGCGGGGGCGTTCCTCGCGCTTCTGTGCTCGCTCGTGTTCTCCCGCGCGCTTTCGGGGCTCGCCGTAGAATGCTGGCCTGCCGCGCGGGCGGACGGCATGGCCGCTGGGCTCTCGCCTGCAAAGAAGCGCGCGGCGATCGTCGTGCCGCTTTGCGCTTTCGCTGCGGCTTCGGCTGCAGGGATGGTCGCGTGCGCTCAGGCCGTTGGCGCCCTTATGGCGGTGGCGGGGCTTTTGGCGCTCGCGTGGTACCGCCATGTTGCCCTGTCCCGCTTCGGCGGGGTGACGGGTGATTTGGCCGGATGGTTTCTGCAATGGGCCGAGCTCGCGATGCTTGCCATGCTGGTGGCGGGGGGCATGCTCCTATGATTCTCGTGGTAGGTGGCTCGCATTCGGGGAAGAGGACCTTCGTGCGCGAAAAGCTCGGGTTCGCGGCGGACGATTTCGTCGACGCGGCGCAGCTTGCGGAGGGCGGCGTGCCCGCGGCTTTTGCCGGCCGCGTCGCGTACCGTGCTGAGGAACTCGTGCGCGCGCTCGACGCTGACCGGGCGCTCGAGCGGCTGATCGGCTTCGACGCAGTGATTCTGCCCTTGGTCGGCTCGGGGGTCGTCCCCATGCGTACTGAAGACGCCCAATGGCGCGAGCGCGCGGGGCGTCTGGGATGCGCGCTCGCTGCGCGCGCCGACGTCGTCGTGCGCATGACGTGCGGGATTCCCCAGGTCATCAAAGGAAACCTTGCCGATGCGCCTCGGGGGACGCAGGGCGCGGGCGCGCCTTTGGAAGTCGTCTTCGTGCGCCATGGTGCCACGGCGGGCACGGAAGACCATCGCTACAGCGGGGCGGGCACCGACGAGCCCCTGTCGAGCGCGGGCGAGCGCGCTTTGCGCGACCTCGCGTGCTGTCGTGACGTGTTCCGTGTTATCACGAGCGGCATGGCCCGCACCGACCAGACGGCGCGCATTCTCTTCCCGAACGCGGAGCTTATGGCGTGCCCCGGTCTGCGCGAGATGGATTTCGGAGACTTCGAGGGGCGAAACGCCGCCGAGCTTAAAGAGGATGCGCGCTACCGCGCCTGGGTAGACTCCTGGTGCGAGACGCGCTGCCCGCATGGCGAGGGCAAGAGCGATTTCACCCGCCGCGTCCTCGCGGCGTTTCGGGAGGCGTGCGAATCGGAGCGCGCCCAGGGGAGTGGGCGCGCCGTCTTCGTCGTTCACGCGGGTACCGTGAAAGCGCTGCTCTCCGAGCTAGCTGTCCCGAAAATGGAATACTTCGACGTGCATACCGAGCCGGGCGGCGCATGGGCCGCCACCTGGGATGGGCGCTGCCTTCGCGACGTTCGCCCCGCTTCGGGGGGTGATGCCCGGTGATGACGATTCTTGCCGTCGCCGCCGGGTTCGCGGCCGACCTTGCCTTCGGCGACCCGCGCTGGCTCCCCCATCCCGTCGTCGCCATGGGGCGCGCGATCACGTGGGCCGAAGGCCGCCTGCGGGGCGCATTCCCGCAAACGTCCGCGGGCACGCGCGCCGCAGGGCTTGTGCTCGCCGTGGCGCTTCCGCTTGCGTGTGGGCTTTTGACCTGGGGAATCCTGCAGCTTTGCGGCATGGTTCACCCCGGCTTGCGCTTCGTGGCCGAGGCATGGGCGAGCTATCAGATTCTCGCGGCATGCGAGCTGCGCCGCCAGAGCCTGGCCGTGGCCCGCGCGTTCTCGAAGGGCGGCCTTGTCGCGGCGCGCGAAGCCGTCGGGCTCATCGTGGGACGCGACACGTCTGTTCTCGACGAGCAGGGCGTCGCGCGCGCCGCCGTGGAAACGGTGGCGGAGAACGCGAGCGACGGCGTCATCGCGCCGCTTTTCTACCTTATGATCGGGGGTGCGCCCTTGGGCATGGCGTATAAGGCGGTGAACACGCTCGACAGCATGGTGGGCTACAAAAACGAGCGCTACATCGACTTCGGCTGCGCCTCGGCGCGCCTCGACGATGCGGTGAACTGGATTCCCTCGCGCTTATCGGCCCTGCTCATGATCGCCGTGTGCCCGATCGTCGGGCTCGACGCGCGCGGGGCGGCGCGCATCTGGCGCCGCGACAGGCGTCGCCATGCGAGCCCGAACGCGGCGCAGACCGAGTCAGCGTGCGCGGGCGCGCTCGGGCTGCGCCTGGCAGGACCCGCGGTGTATTTCGGCAAGCTCGTTGAGAAACCGACGATAGGCGACGCGTCCCGCGAAATCGAGTGGGGCGACATCGCCCGGGCGACAAGGCTCATGCTCGCCGCGTCCGTATGCGCGCTCGTCGTCTTCGGCGCCGCGCGCGCGGCGGTCGTGCTCGCCGTGGGGGCGATGGTATGAGGGAAGACCACGCCGCGCCCCGGGCTGCCGGGGGAATCCTGCGCGCCCGTACGCATGGGGGCAGCTCGCAATCGCTCGGCATCGCTTGCGAAGGGGGCGCCTCCGACCTCATCGACTTCTCGGTGAACGTGAATCCGGCAGGCCCCTCGCCGCGCGCCGTCGCCGCAGCTTGCAAGGCGCTTTCTCGAATCGACGCCTACCCCGATAGGGAAAGCCTCGCCCTCGTTCGCGCCCTAGCGCGCACCCAGGGCATTCCCGAAGATACTATCGTTTGCGGCGCGGGCGCGTCCGACATCATCTGGCGGCTCGCCGCGGCGGTGCGCCCGAAACGCATCGTCGTGTGCGCGCCGACGTTCTCTGAATATGCGGAGGCGGCATCGTACTACGGCGCATGCGTGCAGGAGTTCCCGCTCTCCGAAGCGGATGATTTCGACGTGCCCGCTTCCTTCGCCCGCGCGATCGAGGGGCCGGGAGACGTGGCGTACCTCTGCAATCCGAACAACCCTACGGGGCGCCTCGTCGACCCCCGCGTGATCGATGCCGCGGCTTGCCGCTGCGAGCAGGTGGGCGCGCTGCTCGTCGTGGACGAGTGCTTCCTCGGATTTGCGCCCGATGCCCGCGAAAGGAGCGTGGCCGCACGCGCCGCGTGTTCGCACCATGTGGCCGTGCTCTCCGCGTTCACCAAGCTCTACGGAATGGCAGGGTTGCGGTTGGGATATCTGATCAGCGGAAACGCCCAACTCATCGAGGGGATTCGCCGGGCGGGGCAGGCATGGCCCGTCTCCTCGGTCGCCGAGGCCGCGGGCATCGCCGCCCTGGAAGACGTCGAATACGTCTCGCGCACGCGCGATGTATTGGCGGGCGAGCGAGCGTGGCTTTCCCACGAGCTCTCCTCGCTCGGGCTTTCCGTCGTGCCGTCGGATGCGAACTTCCTTTTAGTCTGCACGCCGGCGAAAGACATCCCCGAGCGCCTGTATAAACAGGGGGTTTTGGTCCGCACGTGCGACTCGTTTTCGGTACTGTCCCGTTTCTGGTGCCGCGTCGCGGTGCGCACGCGCAAGGAGAACGCCCGGCTTGTGATGGCGTTCAGTCGCGCGCTTCGGGCGGAAGGCGCATCGGGCGAAGGCGAACCCGACGAACGGGGCGGCGCTTCTTGCAGCGGCGCTATGGCGGGCGCGGATGGCCGAGGCTCGGCGAAGGAGGTCGATACCCGTGGGTAGGGCTAAGCCCATCATGATCCAGGGCACCATGTCGAACGCGGGGAAGAGCCTGCTTGCGGCGGGGCTGTGCCGCGTGCTTTCGCAGGACGGCCTGCGCGTGGCTCCCTTCAAGAGCCAGAACATGGCGCTCAACAGCGGTGTCACGGCCGACGGGCTCGAGATGGGGCGCGCCCAGATCATGCAGGCCGAGGCGTGCGGCATCGCGCCCGACGTGCGCATGAACCCCATCCTGCTTAAGCCCGAAAGCGATCACCGAAGCCAGCTCATCGTGGCCGGCAAGGCGCAGGGAGCCTTCGCTGCGAGGGACTACTTCGCGCGAAAGAAGGCGCTCATGCCGCAGATTTTGGAGGCGTTCGATTCGCTCGCGGAGGAAAACGACGTCATCGTCATCGAGGGCGCCGGCAGCCCCGCCGAAATCAACCTTTCCGAAAACGACATCGTCAACATGGGGCTCGCGCGCGCCGTGTCCTCCCCCGTGCTGCTCGCGGGCGACATCGACCCAGGCGGGGTGTTTGCTCAGCTCTACGGCACGGTCGCGCTCTTTGCGCCCGAGGATCGCGCGCTTTTGCGGGGGCTTGTGGTGAACAAGTTCCGCGGCGATGTGGAAATCCTGCGCCCGGGTTTGGCCCCGCTCGAGAAGATGTGCGGGGTTCCCGTCGTGGGGGTCGTGCCGTATCTTACGCTCGACCTGGACGACGAGGACTCGCTCGCGCCGCGCCTATCCGCCCGCGAGGCGCGCGGCGTCATCGACGTCGCCGTCGTGCGCCTTCCGCATCTGTCGAACTTCACCGACTTCGACCCGCTTTCGCGCGTGCCCGGCGTGGGCGTGCGCTACGTTTCCTCGACGACCGATCTGGGCCGACCCGACCTGGTGGTGCTCCCAGGCTCGAAGACCACGCTCGACGACGCGCGCTGGCTTGCGGCTAGCGGCATCGGAGCCTGCGTACGCGCGCTTTCGGGCGTGGGCACGCCGGTGCTCGGCATATGCGGAGGCTACCAGCTTTTGGGAGACGAGCTTTCGGACCCGCACGGCAGGGAAGGCGCTGGCACCGCGCGCGGGCTCGGGCTCATCCCTGCAAATACGGTGTTCAAGGAGGAAAAGCGCCTTGCCCAGTCGGAGCTGCGCATCACGGGCGCCCAAGGCGCGTTCTCGGTGTGGAACGGCATGACGGCGCGCGGGTACGAGATTCACGACGGCGAAACGACCGTCTCCTGCGCCCCTGCGGGCACGATTGGCGGCAAACCAGAAGGCGCGGCCTGCGGAAACGTGTTCGGAACCTATCTCCACGGCCTGTTCGACGAACCGGGGGTGGCACTCGCCCTCGCGCGCTCGCTCGCGCGCATGCGCGGCCTGCCCGAGAGCGTCGTGGGTGCTGAGGGCGCGGTGTCCGCGGCCGATCACCGTGCGCGCGAGTTCGACCGCCTGGCCGACTCCGTGCGCGGGGCGCTCGACATGGAGTATGTCTACCGCATTATCGAGGAGGGCGTATGATCCACGTGTATCATGGCGACGGCAAAGGCAAGACCACGGCGGCGATGGGCCTCGCCCTTCGCATGCTCGCCGCAGGCCGCCGCGTCGTCGTCGTGCAGTTCCTGAAAGACGGCGAAAGCGGGGAGGTGCGCCTGCTCGCCGAGCATTTCGGCGTGCTCGTGTTCGCGGGGAAGGCGTCGGACAAGTTTACCTGGTCCATGACGTCGGAAGAACTTGCCGCGACGCGCGAGCTGCACGATGGGAACCTCGCTTCCGCGCTCGCCGAGCTCGAGGGCGCGCAGGAGGGGCTGCTCGTGCTCGACGAGGCGCTCGACGCGCTTTCGAAGGGGCTTGTCGACGAGGCGCTCGTGGACCGCGCGCTCGATATGTCCGCGCGCGGCGTCGAAGTAGCGCTCACCGGGCGCGCGCCTTCCCGCAAGATCGTGGAGAAGGCCGACTACATAACCGAGATGCGGTGCGAGAAACACCCCTACGAGCAGGGGATATGTGCAAGGGAAGGAGTGGAGTACTAGATGGATTCCAAGGAGATGGAGCCCGGCGACATCGAGCGGCGCAGCTTTGAGATCATCACCGAAGAGCTCGGCGGCCGCACGTTCCCGCCGCTCGAAGAGCCCGTCGTGAAGCGCGTCATCCACACCACTGCTGACTTCTCGTACGCCGATTCCCTCGTGTTCACCCATGACGCCGCGCACTGTGCGCTCGACGCACTGCGCGCAGGGGCCACGGTGCTCACCGACACGAACATGGCGCTCGCAGGCATAAGCAAGCCCGCGCTCGCGAAGATCGGCTGCCAGGCCGTGTGCTATATGGCCGACCCTGATGTCGCCGCAACGGCGCGCGCCGCGGGCACGACTCGCGCCGTTGCGAGCATGGACAAAGCTTGCGGCATCGAGGGTCCGCTCATCGTGGCCGTCGGCAACGCTCCCACAGCACTTCTGCGCCTCGCCGAGCTCATGGACGCGGGGAAGATCGCGCCCGCGCTCGTCGTTGGGGTGCCGGTTGGGTTTGTGAACGTGGTCGAGGCGAAAGAGGAGCTACTCGCGCGACGCGTGCCGGCCATCGTCGCGAGGGGTCGCAAGGGCGGCTCGACCGTGGCGGCCGCCATTATGAACGCGCTGCTCTACCAGATCACGCGCCCAGGCGGCCCGAAGTGACGGCCCCCGCATCCGCGCCGGCGCTGCGCATCTTCGCCGGCACCACCGAGGGCCGCCTTCTGTGCGAATGGGCGAGCGGGGCGGGAATCCCCGCCCGTGCCTACGCGGCAACCGAGTACGGAGGCGAGCTTTTGGGCGAGCTTCCGGGCATCGAGGTGCATGCGGGCAGGCTCGACGAGGCCGACATGGAGCGTGAGCTTTCCGGCGCGCGCATCGTCGTCGACGCCACGCACCCCTTCGCTACGCTCGCAAGCGGCAACATCCGGGCCGCTTCGCTCGCCGTGGGTGCACGATGCCTGCGCCTTGCGCGCCCGGTCGAGGTGCTGCCCAAAGGCGTCGTGTCGGTCGCGTCGATCGCCTGCGCGGCGCGCTTTCTCTCCGAGAACCCGGGTCGCGCGCTTCTCACGACGGGGAGCAAGGAGCTTGCTCCCTACACGCGCGTCGCCGATTTCGCGGAGCGCTTCTTCGTGCGTGTGCTCCCTCTGCCCGGTGCTATAACGAAGTGCATCGACGCGGGGTTTTCGCCGTCGCACGTCATCGGCATGCAGGGGCCCTTCACCCGCGAGCTCAACGAGGCGATGCTTCGGCAGGTGGGCGCCCAGTGGCTTGTGACCAAGGACTCGGGAACCGTAGGCGGCACGGCCGAGAAGATCGCCTCCGCGCGCGACGTGGGAGCGCGCTGTATCGTGGTCGCCCGTCCCGCCGAGGGAGGCGGGGCCCTTTCGCTTAGGGAAGTGGAAGACGCGCTCTTACGGGAGTTCGCGCGCTAGGCGCTCGCCGCGCATGCGTGCCCTCCCGCCTGCGAGGAGGAGCGCCCCGAGCAAGCTCGACCCGTACAAGCCTGTCATCCGCCAATCGCTCGAGGACGACGCACGGAACTGGCGCAAGCAGCCCTTCAATAAGTTGCGGTGAAATAGCGTCTGTTTGGGGGTGCGGACAGAAAGTTGGACCGCAGGGCGGTCCGGACTGGAGGTTCGCATGTACAGCAGGGAGAAGGTCGAGCTCTTCCTCCTGGCGACGGAGGACGGCATGGGGCCGACCGCCGCCGCGAAGTTCGCGGGGGTCTCGGTGGGCGCGGCCAAGAAGTGGGCGACGGGGCACCTCCCGCACAGCTACACCGGGGCGCGCTGTAGAATCGGGGCGAGGAAACCGCCACGGAAGGAGGCCAGCTTGGGCCCCGACAAGTCGATCTACGCCCCGCCGGCGACCGGCCCGCTCGCCGGGCTCAACGAGGACCAGATAGAGAACCTGCTGCTCAGGGCGGTGTTGGCCGACCTAAAAGCGGAAGGGTGGGACCCGGCTTCGATCTCGAACAGGAGCAAGTGCGAGCTCGGCGAGAGATTG
>DBFANS010000034.1:0-11704 GCA_048233475.1 Collinsella aerofaciens
ACCCATCGAAACACATCTCCACCATTCCTTCAACTGGGAAAATGCCGCCCCCGGACCCCGGGAGGGGCCGCGGGGGCGTTCGGCTAACTGAGGGAATGGCCTATTTGCTCAATGTGTTCGGCTGAGATCGGAAATCAACCAATTTGATTTTTACTCATTTTAATCACTTGATGCGATCTTCGACGCATCGCGATATAAGAAAAGCTCCCGTTGCCGGGAGCTTTAAACTCAATTGGTGCGGCGTATAGGATTCGAACCTATGACGTTCTGATTCGTAGTCAGACCCTCTATCCAGCTGAGGTAACGCCGCAACGCACGGATTATTATGCACGTGACCCCTCGATGGGTCAAGCGACAATTTGGAAAAATTTTACGGAGTGCTGATTAAGACGCCCGCGCCTCGACTGAGGTTCGAATCCATGCGGTGTTGCCATAAAAGAAAAGCCCCCGTTGCCGGAGGCTTTCGATTTTAATTGGTGCGGCGTATAGGATTCGAACCTATGACGTTCTGATTCGTAGTCAGACCCTCTATCCAGCTGAGGTAACGCCGCAGCGTAAGACATATAAAACCACTTTAGCTTATTGGAGTCAAGCACAATCTCAAACTTTTTTGTGGAACGCAGTTTTGTCATGCTGCTCCGCATATACCGCCGTTCCCCGTACGATTGATTGGCTTTTCGATCACGTCAAACTTGGCATCAAGTTCTCTCAGGAGCGATCTCACCCGCTGGGCGCAATCATAATCGGCAAACGAGATGCTCAGCATGCGCGCGACCTGGTTGGAAGTCCCAACTCCATAGAAGTGCTCCAGCGCCACAAGCCCCTCGTGCGTCACAAAGGTCTCGACCACATGCGGCGACTCCTCAAAGCACCATTGGGTCAACGGACCCTCACTCGTCTGCCGAAGCACCAGGCCACCCATGCCAGACGGCTCACACGTTACAAGCAGGTACTCCCCGCCCTCGTCGCTCTCAAACAAAACCACCCGATCATCAAACAGCTCCATCGCGTCCCCCTTCTCTCGCTCTTATTTAGCAAAAGCATAGCAGGTAGATGGCTGTATACAGAACAGTTGTTCGTGTATTTTCTATTGAGCTGTCCGCACGGCATGGTATGGACCTACGCACGAAATAGGGCGCCCCCGAAGGAGCGCCCTTGCATATCCCCTATGCAGGCAAGTTACGCGACCGGCTCGATCTTCTCGAGGCCGCCCATGTAAGGACGCAGAACCTCGGGAATCGTGATGGTGCCGTCGGCGTTCTGGTAGTTCTCCAGAATGGCGGCCATGGTGCGGCCGGCCGGCAGGCCGGAACCATTGAGGGTGTGCAGGTAGCGCGAACCCTTGAAGTTCTCGGGGTCGCGATACTTGATGTTGGCGCGGCGAGCCTGGAAGTCACCGCAGTTGGAGCAGGAGCTGATCTCCTTGTAGGCGTTGTAGCTCGGCAGCCAAACCTCGACGTCGTAGGTCTGACGGGCAGAGAAGCCCAAGTCGCCGGTGCACAGGCTAATCACGCGATACGGAAGGCCCAGCTGCTGCAGCAGGTACTCGGCCTCGGCGGTCATGCTCTCGAGCTCCTCGTCGGACTCCTCCGGCTTAGCGAACTTGACCATCTCGACCTTGTCGAACTCGTGCTGACGGATGATGCCGCGGGTGTCGCGACCGGCGGAACCGGCCTCCTCGCGGAAGCAGGGGGTGAAGGCGGTGTAGCGGCGCGGCAGGGTGTCGGCATCGAGGACCTCGCCGGCGTGCAGGTTGGTAAGCACGACCTCGGCGGTGGGGATCAGGAAGTTGTCGCCCGAGACGTGATAGGCGTCGTCCTCGAACTTGGGCAGCTGGCCCGTGCCAAACATGGTCTGACGCTTGACGACGATAGGCGGCCACCACTCCTTGAAGCCACGGCTGGTGTGCGTATCGAGGAAGAAGTTGATGAGGGCACGCTCCAGGCGGGCACCGGCGCCACCGAGAACGGTGAAACGGCTGCCGGAGAGCTTGTTGCCGCGCTCGAAGTCAAGAATGTCGAGGTCGGTGCCCAGATCCCAGTGCGGCTTAAAGTCGAAGTCGAACTCGCGCGGGGTGCCCCAGCGGCGACGCTCGATGTTCTCGTCCTCGTCCTTGCCGTACGGCGTGGCCTCGCAAGGAATGTTGGGCAGGTGAGCCATGAAGTCGTACTGCTCCTGCTCGAGGGCAGTACGACGCTCGGCCAGACCGTCAATCTTCTCGTTGACGGCGCGCACGGCCTCCTTGGCGGCCTCGGCCTCCTCCTTCTTGCCCTCCTTCATCAGGGCGCCGATCTTCTTGGACTCGGCATTGCGCGTAGCCTGGAGTTCCTCGACCTCGGTGATGACGGCACGGCGCTCGTCGTCGAGCTCAAAGAACTTCTCGCGATCCCAAGACGTCTGGCGGTTAGCCATGGCGACATCGATGGCATCGGGATTCTCGCGAACAAACTTGATATCAAGCATTAGATCCTCCGGCGATATACATTCCATTTAGGTTGCAACCTTGTACATGTATGGGCAAGTATATACTTATGAGCGTTTACGACCCAACTCAACTACGCAAGAAGGCACCCAATGGACGCAGTTTTTTCCTTTTTGTTTGGCACCCGCACCGGTTTTGCCATCCTTTTCGCCGGCGGCATCCTGTTATTTGCGATTCTTGCCTTTGTAATGGAGAAGCGTACCCATAAGATGTACGTCGACCGCGGACCCAAGTCCGAGGATGAGGAAGACAGCTTCTGGGACTAACCTGCCAAAAGGGACAGGTTTATTTTGGTCGGTTTTATCTGGGCAAACGCAAGCGCCCCGCAACCGGTAACGATCCGGTTGCGGGGCGCTTTTCGCTAAAAGGACAAAACCGCAGGAAAAAGCTGCCAAAATAAACCTGTCCCTTTTTTGGTCGGTTTTACTGAAGAGTTGCGTCGATTGCCTTGACCAGGGCACTGCGCATGCCGGCATCCTCGAGCGCAACGACGCCCTTGATGGTGGCGCCACCGGGCGAGCATACGGCATCCTTCATCGCCGCAGGATGCTGACCAGTTGAAAGCTGCAGCTTTGCCGTACCCAGCACCATCTGGCTCACAATGCGATAGGCATCGGCACGCGGGATACCGTGCTTGACCGCTGCATCGCCCAGGGCCTCGATTGCCATGGCGACAAATGCCGGAGCGCAACCACCCACCGTGCCGCCCACAAACAGTAGGCTCGTGTCGAGCTCGACGACGGTGCCGAGCTTACCGAGCAGGTCGAGCACCACTGCGCTCTGCTCATCACTAAGCGTGGAAGCCTTCTCGCAAGCGATGACGCCCTCGCCCACCGAAACCGGTGTGTTGGGCACCGTCGAGATATGCGCGACGCCCGGCAGGACCTGCTCCCACTTGGCACTGTCCCAGGTCCAGGCAACCGACAGAACGACCTTTTTGGCAAGAGCATCCTTGAGCGGGGCGAATACCTTCTCGATCATGTACGGTTTGACCGCAGCGACCACGATATCGGATGCGGCGACAACCTCGGCGGCATCGTGGCAGGCGACCATGCCGCGCGCCTCGCAGCGCTCAACCAGTGCGTCGTAGCGACCCGCGCAGGCGCACATGTCGCTCGCAGCTACACCGGCAGCGATCCAGCCATCGGCCATAGCGCTCGCCATATTGCCAAAACCGACAAACCCAATCTTCATATCTCATAGTCCTCTCAGACACGCTCTTCAAAAACGAAAGCTATTGTCCCACGCCATTGTTTCGTATTGCCGACCTATTTGTGATACGGCTCGCCACGACTGATCTTGCAGGCACGGTAAATCTGCTCTAGCAGCACCACACGCGCCAGGTTATGCGGCAAGGTAATGCGTCCAAAGCTGAGCATCTCGTCGGCGCGGGCGCGCACGTCATCGCTCACGCCGTCCGATCCGCCGATTACAAAGGCGATGTCGCTGTTACCACGCAGCATAAGATCGTCGAGCCGCGCCGAGAGCTCCTCACTCGAACGCTCCTTGCCCTCGATAGCCAGCAGGATCACATGCGCCCGAGACGGCAATGCAGCAAGAATTGCCGCCCCCTCCTTGTCGCGCGCGGCATCCACGCCGCCCGCCTTAGCCGGGTCGATATCGGCCACCTCGCGGATATCAACCTTGGCATAGGCACCTAGGCGCTTGGTGTACTCAGCGCACGCGTCCTTCCAAAAGCGCTCCTTGAGCTTACCGACGCAAACGACGGTGTATTTCACGCGCGTCTACTCCTTCGAATCGTTTTGAACTTTGCTGGCGGTCAGCATCTGCTCGAACATCGAGGCCGACTGCGAAAAGTCGCTCGGCAGCACGACCGTCGAGGTTTTACCCGTGCGAGCGAACTCCGTCATCATCTCGGACCACTGCGTAAACATGAACAGTTGGTTGGCCTCGTCATTGCCGACACCCGTCTCCTGGATGATCTCGAGCGAATCTTTGATACCCAGCGCGATGGCCTTGCGCTGGTTGGCGATGCCCTCACCCGCCTTTTCCATAGCCTCAGCCTCGGCGGTCGCCTCGGTGACGCGCTTGATGCGGTCTGCCTCAGCGAGCTCCTGTGCCGCAGCGCGCTTGCGCTGGGCGGCGTTGATGTCGTTCATGGAGTTCTCGACCTCGGTCGGCAGTGCGATTTTGGTGATGAGCGTCGACACGAGGGTGAAGCCGTAGGCGGCCATCTGCTCAGAAACGGTAGCGTTGACATCCTTGGCGATGTCATCCTTCTTGGCAAAGACCTCATCGAGTGTGTAGACGGGAATCGAAGAGCGCAGGGCGTCGGTGATGAAGTCACGCATCTGGTCGACGGGCTCCTGCAGCATGTAGTAGCTCTTGTAGATACCCGAATCTGCCGGGCCGGCGCCCATGTCATAGCTCACGTGGTACTGAGCAGAGACCTCAAGGCCGATGGTCACGTTGTCCTGGGTCTTAACGTCGATGCCAAAACCGTTTTTCATGGTGCGCAGACTCACCGTGGCGGCCTTGCGGTCGATCACGGGCACCTTCATGTGGAAGCCCGCGTTGACGATGCGGTTAAACTTGCCCAGACGCTCGATGATCACGGCATGCTGTTGTTCAACGACATAGCAGGCGTTGGGAAGCAGCAGCAACAAAATAATGATGGGAAGCAGAAGGCTCGTAAGGGCGGCAATGATACCGGACAACAGCATGGTCTCTCCTCTGATAGGCACACGTTGGCACTAGGATACCCGCACGAAGCAGCAACGTGACATCAACAAGAGGCCCATAACAAAAAAGCTCCCATTGCTGGGAGCTCTTTCAATCAATGGTGCGGGCGAAAGGACGTCCGCGTATCCGCTTCGCGGATCCGCACCGGCTTCGGCCGCCTGCCGGCGTCCTCGCCAGCTCGCTAAAAACGCTCCGCGTTTTCTTTACGCTCGCTCCTTCACAGGTTCAAGTCCCTGTGATGGGCCCATAACAAAAAAGCCCCCATTGCTGGGAGCTCTTTCAATCAATGGTGCGGGCGAAAGGACTTGAACCTTCATGGGGTTGCCCCCATACGGACCTGAACCGTACGCGTCTGCCAATTCCGCCACGCCCGCGTGCAGGAATTAGAATAACGGAGCGCCACCACGAACGCAAGAACTATTTTTGAAAAAGTTTGCAGGCATTCTCCCAAGCGGCTTGCACGATTGTTTCGGCGTCCTCGCCGGTACGATCGACACGGTCGTTAACCAACGCGTTTGCCGTAATGGAGATCATTGCGGGCTCGCATTCAAGACCGCGGATGGGCTCTGGAGCCATATACGGGCAATCCGTCTCGAACAAAATTCGATCGAGTGGGGTTGCCGCAAATGCCTCGCGCACGTCGTCGTTGCGCTTAAAGGTGGCCGCACCACCATAGGCGATATAGCAGCCCAGCTCCACAAAGCGCTCCATCGTGGCGCGGTCCTCGCCAAAACAGTGCAGCACACAACCGGCCTGGGGCACGCCCACCTCACGAAGCACGTTGTACGCATCAACGTGCGAGGTGCGCTCCTGGTCCGTGTCCTCGTGACGCAGATGCAGCTCCACCGGCACGTTACGGCACACGGCAAGCTCGAGCTGGCGCGCCATGCAGTCAATCTGCACGCTATGGGGTGCCGGCGCGATATCGTCGTCATAGTCCATGTGGTAGTCCAGGCCGATTTCGCCAATACCGGCGCATAAGGGGTCATCGAGTGCGGCAACGACCTGTGCGTGAACGTCGTCGGTATAGTCCGGCGCGCCATACGGATGCACGCCGGCAAGATACTTGATCTGAGGGATATCCTGCATCGGCAGAATTTCGCGCACGAGCCAGTCGCTATAGTCCGTCACGCTGCGTTTGTCAGCGATGGGGTCGAACATCGTCACCAACAGGTCGACGCCCGCGGCTTTGGCGCGCACGAGCGTCTCGGGCACTTCTTTGCCCCAAAACGAAAGCAGATGCGCATGCGTGTCGGCAAGCGGCGCCAAGGGCACGGGACAAGCAACCGTCTTCTTTTTCTTGGTAAACGTCACGCGTTCGGCATTAAGCGTCATGGATTAGCTCCTGGGCCAGGCGGACAAAGTCGGCAACATCAAGCGTTTCGGCGCGCGTGGTGGATGCGATACCGCAAGCCTCAAAGGCGGCATCGAGCACGTCCTTGGCAAAGCCGTTGGCGCTCATGGAGTTGCGAATGGTCTTGCGACGCTGAGCAAATGCAGCATCAATCACGCGGGCCACAAACTCGCGGTCGAGTCCTTCGGGCACCACGCCGTCAACACGGTCGATACGCACGACGGCCGAGTCCACGTGCGGCGCCGGCATAAAGCAACGCGGCGGCACCTCAAAGCGACCCGTAACCTGCGCATACAGGCCGAGCTTTGTCGTGTAGCCGCCATAGGTCTTGTTGCCCGGCGTTGCGGCAATACGATCGGCAACCTCCTTTTGCACCATGACGACGGCGCGCTTGAGCGCGGGCATCGTCTGGAAGAACTGCAGGATGATTGTCGCCGCCACGTTATAGGGCAAGTTCGCGACAAACACCGTGGGTTCACCACCGGCGGCCTGCTCAATCTGCTCCGGCGTCACTTTGAGCGCGTCGCCCATGATAAAGCGGAAGTTGGCATAGTCAGCGGCGTGAGCATCGAGCACCGGCTCGAGCTCGGGATCTGCCTCAATCGACGTAACGCACGCCGCCTCCTGCAGCAGGGCCAACGTCAGCGTGCCGCAACCCGGGCCGACCTCGAGCACGCGCTCATCGCCCGCAAGCTCAGCGAGCTCACAGATACGTTCGATCACATGGTTGTCGATCAGGAAGTTCTGGCCCAGGCGATGCTTGGTCGCAAGGCCAAACTCCTCCAGCAGCTCCCTTGTTGCCGTGGGGTTTGCCAAAGGCGAAGTTGTCATAGTTGCCTCCTTAGCATGGTGGCGGCGTCTTGAAACAAAAGGGCATGGACCGTTGCGGCCATGCCCTTACATCTAAACAGCAAATTGCCGATATGGCGCGCGGCGGCTTAGCCCAGACGCGGGAACAGCGGCTCGCCCTTCTCGACGGGCTGACCACCGGCAAGCAAGCCCCAAGCGCAAATGCCCTTGAGGTCGTCGCTCGCGGCCTCGTCCTCGCACGACAGGCGGCGCAGGGCCTCGGCAGAAGTCTGGGGCATGAGCGGCATCAGCAGGTGAGCGGCAATGCGGATAGCCTCGAGCAGGTTGTAGATCACAAATGCCAGCTCGTCAGCCTTGGTCTCGTCCTTGGCAAGCGCCCAGGGCTCGGAGTCCTCGATGTAGTGGTTGGCGGCATGGATGAGCTCCATGACCTCGTCCTTAGCTCCACCGTAATCGAGCACGTCCATCTTGGCCATGTAGCGCTCGACCAGGCCATCGGCGATCTTTGCCAGCGGGTTTTCGAACGCATCGAACGACGCGGGCTTGGCGGGCGCGCAACCGTCAAAGTACTTGCCGCTCATGTTGAGCGAACGCGAGATAAGGTTGCCCCAGCTGTTGGCCAGGTCGGCGTTGTAGACCTGCTCCATGCGATCGAAGCTGATGGCACCGTCGGTGCCGGGGACGACGTCGGTCATGAAGTAATAGCGATAGCCCTCGACGCCCAGCATGTCGATAACGTCCTGCGGAGCGATGGCGTTGCCGCGGCTCTTGGACATCTTTTCGGCCTTGCCGGTCTCGGCATTGCGCACGGTCAGGAAGCCGTGGGCAAAGACGTGCTCGGGCAGGGCCTCGCCGATGGCCATGAGCATGGCGGGCCAAATGACGCAGTGGAAGCGGATGATGTCCTTACCCACGATGTGGAACTGCGCGGGCCAGCGATAGGCCAGCTCGGCACGCGCCTCGTCGGTGTCGACACCGTAGCCGACGGCCGTCATATAGTTGAGCAGTGCATCGAACCACACGTAGGTCACGTGACCCTCGTCAAACGGGACCTGAATGCCCCAGTCAAAGCTCGTGCGGCTTACGGAAAGATCGTTAAGCCCGCCCTCAACAAAGCTGCGCACCTCGTTCATGCGGAACGCAGGCTCGACAAAGTCGGGGTGCTCGTCATAGAGCTTGAGCAGCTTATCCTGGAAGACGGAAAGCTTAAAGAAGTAGGACTCCTCCTGCACGCGCTCAAGCGGACGGTGGCAGTCGGGGCACAGGTGCTGGCCGACGCTGCCGTACTCCTCGTCGCCCTTCTGGACCTGCGTATCGGTGAAGTAGGTCTCGTCAGGCACGCAATACCAGCCGTCGTAGCTGCCCTTATACAGGTAACCGGACTCCTTCATGCGCTCCCACAGGTACTGCACGGCATGATGCTGGCGCGGCTCGGTGGTGCGGATGAAGTCGTCGTTGGAAATCTCGAGCTTGCTCCAAAGCTCCTTGAAGTGCGGAGCCTGGCTGTCGGTCCACTCCTGCGGCGTCATACCATGCTTGGCTGCGGCCTCGGCGACCTTCTCGCCGTGCTCGTCCATGCCGGTCAGGAACTTGACGTTATAGCCGGTGGAGCGGCGATAGCGAGCCTGAACGTCGGCGATGATGGTGGAATAAGCCGTGCCCAGGTGCGGATCGGCGTTGACGTAGTAGATGGGCGTCGTGATAAAGAACGAAGGCTTGCTTTGATCCATGGGGTTTGTCCTCCAGAAAAACGTTGCATACAGGGGATGATTCTAGCGCAAGGGCTGGATATCCTCCATCTATTGCATATCGAGCACCATGGCATAGACATCGCGCTTGCGGCGCGAATACTTCTGAGACAGGCGCTTGGCCACCGCAGAGGCGGGCTCCCCCTCCTCGAGCGCGGCGTGGATATCCTCGCGCAGGGCCTCGTCGGGATCCGCTGCCGCGGCGTCAACCGGCACGATACCGGCCTCCTCATCCTCGCTCGGCGGCGCGATGACCAGCGCAATCTCGCCCTTTACCTCGCCGCGAGCACGCAGTTCCTCGGCGAGCTGGGCAGCGGGCCCGCGCAAGACCTCCTCGTGCAGCTTGGTGAGTTCGCGGCAGACGGCAACCTCACGCTGGGGAAAGACCTCCGCCACGGCCTCGAGCGTAGCCACGATGCGATGTGGAGACTCGTAGAAGATGAGTGCGCCGGGCACCACGGCAAGGCGCTGCAAACGGCGCACGCGGTCGCCGTGCTTTCGGCCCAAAAAGCCCTCGAAGAAAAAATGCTCGCAGGGAATGCCGGACGAAACGAGCGCCGTGACGCAAGCAGAGGGCCCGGGGATAACTTCGACGGGCACATCGGCCTCACGCGCTGCCTCGACCAGCGCCTGGCCGGGGTCGGACACACTCGGCATGCCGGCGTCCGAGGCAAAGGCGAGGGTCTCCCCCGCCAGCAGGCGGTCGACCAGGCCGGCGGCGCGGCTGGCGATCACATTCTCGTCACAACGGACAAGCGGCTTGGAAATGCCCAGGTGCATCAGCAGCTTTGACGTCACACGCGTGTCTTCGCAGCAGATGGCATCGGCGGCGGCAAACGCCTCGCCAACGCGCGGGGACAGGTCGCCCAGGTTGCCGATGGGCGTGCCGACCACATAGAGTTTGCCCGTATGGGCGCTGTTTTGCGTCATATCAACCTATTCAATCATGCCACGCTCGAGCGTACCGAGCGCCGCGCGGGCGTCCCATGCTGCAATGCGCTTCTCGGTCTTCCACGTTTGGAAGAACCAACCGGCAGCCGGTGCAAACGAAGCCAGTTGGTTGGCGATAAACACGCGCTCGTAGGCATTGCGGCCCTCGGGCGTAACCGACGAGTTGGCAAAGATCGCCGCGCCCGACCATTCGCCCACCAGCACGGGGAACCCAGTCGAAATCGCTTCTTTAAGCTCGCGCTTGTTACGCGAAATCGCCGTCGTCAGCCCGCGGGGGCTCGTGATATCGAGCGCATACTCGTCGCGGTAATGGTACAGGTGAAGGTCCATGTAGACGTTCTTGTACTTAGCGCCGCGCATAAAATGCTTCCACTCGCTGGGATGTCCCGAAGACGAAAAGACGACGATCTTATCCTCGGGCATATACGAACGGACGAGCTCATAGGCATCGCGATAGAAATTGCGCAGGTAGTGGGCCGGAATGCCATCCGTCATGGCAAAGAGGCTCTTGCGGACACTCATCTGCGGCGTATCCAGCAGCTCAATGCCCAGCAGGCTCTCGGCCTCGCCGTAGCGATCGGCCAGGCGCTCGAGCACGTCGAGTGCGACATGACGACCGTTGGTGGACGAATGCCACTCGGCAACAGCCTCCGGCGTGGCGGGCGAATCGTTGGAATCGCCCTGGCCACCGGGCACAGTTGCTAGATCAAGCAGCACGCGGATGTCGTACTTGGCAGCCCACTCAATTGCACGGTCGATGTAGTCGACAACCGAGATGTAGGACGCATCGGACTCCTGCGAGCCAAAGGCATACCAGGGTACCGGCAGACGCACGGCATTGAGGCCAATCTGCGCCATGCGGCGGAAATCGTCCTCGCTCACAAACGTCTCGTAATGACGGCGCATGCGCTCGTTATAGGCGGCGGTGCCCATGGCCTCCTGCAGCTCGGCCGCGTTGGATGCACCGGTCGCCGCGTATAGCGACGGGGTCACCCAAGGCTCGGGAATAAACCAGCCAGAGAGATTAACGCCGAGTATCCTCTCCATCACTGCCCCCTTTTGAATCATACGGGCTAAGCCCGCATCGCTCTTGCATGACATATCTATCGATTTGAGTATACCCGCGCATGCAGACAGGCGACCGAACGGTCTACAAAGTGGCGCAAAAGTGGGAGGAATGTCTGGGACAGGTGGGCACGAGCTGGTGCGCCGAGATGTGCGCGCACGTCGGAAGTAAGCGCCGGAAAGCGCATCCCACTCTGAAGCCAAATTCCGGGACGCAATTTCCGCAGAGTCCTCGATAGAATAAAAGGACCCCTTTGCAGAGGTCCTAGTCAATTCAAGGTGGCGGGGAAGGGAATCGAACCCCTGACACGAGGATTTTCAGTCCTCTGCTCGACCAACTGAGCTACCCCCCCATTTGATGTGTGCCTTGTTTCAAGGCTTGATTAGTATAACCAAGGACGCGTTCCGGTCAACCGAGAATTTTAAAAAAGTTTTTGAGCACAGCCTCGGTCCTTGATTATCGACTTCATCCGAACACCTCCCACATTCATCCGCACATGTGCGGATGAATGTGGGAACCCGATACCCTGAGGGCCGGATCGGCCGGCCCCGGGAGATCGGAGGACGCCATGTCCGGAAAGAAGAAAAGGG
>DBFANS010000035.1:0-38522 GCA_048233475.1 Collinsella aerofaciens
CTCTTTCCGCTCTTTCCGGACATGACGTCCTCCGATCTCCCGGGGCCGGCCGATCCGGCCCTCAGGGTATCGGGTTCCCATATTCATCCGTACATGTACGGATGAATATGGGAGGTGTTCGGATGAAGTTGATATTCAAGGCTTTTGACTAGTCGTTTAAGAACGTCCTCAATGACTAAGTTGCAGGTGGTTGCGGTTGTGTTACACTAACGCTGCGTATATGACGCAAATATCTCGATACAGATCAATGATGTCCGTCGGTATTTGACGGAGCTAGACTGTTTAGCCGCCCTGAAGGTTTATGCAGGGAGCATGTGATCACAGGGCTTGAAAAGAAAGTTGAGCAAACACTGTGTCTGATCAACAGCAAGAAAACGAAATAACGACGACGCAAGCCGCTCCCGCTGCACCGGTTGCGTCGGACCAGGTCGCGGCGCCCGCGCAAGCCTCGGCTCCTGAGACGCCTAAGGCTGCTTCGACGCCTACGCCTGTAGCGGCTGAGAAGGCCGTGTCTGCAACTGGTGAGGAGGCTGCTCCGGCAAAGCCCAAGCGTACGCGCCGCGCGGCCAAGCCTGCCGATGACGGCGAGGAGGTCACCAAGCCCAAGCGCCGTACCACGCGCACGACGCGCGCCAAGCGTACCGTTGCAGCTGACTCCTCGGCGCCGATTTCCGATGAGGTCGCGCAGGCACGTGCGTTGGCGCAGATTAGCGAGGCTCAGGTGGTGCGCGCCCGCCGTCGTGCTGCCGAGCGTGAGGCCGCGGCTCTGACCGAGCTTGCAGCTCCGTTTGTGCCCGAGACGCCTGCCGCCACCGAGACCCCTGTCGCCGACCAGCCAACCGAGAAGCCGGTACCGCGCACACGCCGTCGCACGGCTGCTAAGGCCGAGCAGGTTGCCGATCAGGTAACCCCCGAGCTCGCTGAGGCTTCGGTCCGTTCCGCGGCAGGGGAGGGCACATCGCCTGTTGAGCCCGCTGCGCCTGTCGAGGCCAGCGAAGTTCCCGTTGTCGATCCGGCTTTGCGCCCGCACCGTCGCGGTCGCAAGCCCAAGGCTTTCGTCGAGGCCGAGAAGGCCGCAGCCGCAGCCGCCGCCGCTCGGGATGCTGCGGCGACCGCCGAGCCTGCAACCGCTGCCGACGCGCCCGTCCAGGATGCTACGACTTCCGAGGCCGTTTCTGCCGATGTCGAGCCCGCCGACGTCCGTCCTGGTCGCAGCCATCGTACTGCTGCTAAGCGCACGTCCAAGGCCAAGGCTGCCAAGAAGGGTGCGTCCGAGGTTTCCGCCGAGACGACCGCCGATGCATCGACTGATGCCGCCGAGCCCCAAGACGTCGAACAGTCTGCGTCCGAGAAGCCCAAGCGCGGTCGCAAGAAGTCCGCTAAGGCCAAGGCCGTCGAGCAGCATGCCGAGGCCGAGCCGCAGGGCGATTCCAATGCCGAGGCCAGCGATGATGCTTCGGCTAACGAAGACGCCTCCGCAACCGATGGCACCGCCCCCGTCGAGACCGAAGAGAGCGCTCGCCCCAACCGCCGTCAGCACAAGCGCAACGACGAGCGTAATGACCGCAACGAGCGCAAGGACGAGCGTAACAACGATCGCCGCAACCGTCAGCGCGACCGCAAGCAGCGCAATAAGGAGCGCAATGCCGCTCCGACTGAGCCCACGCTTTCGCGCGAGGAGCTCGCGGCCATGAAGGTCGCCGAGCTGCGCGAGAAGGCCAAGGAGTTCGAGATCGAGACGACCGGCAAGAAGAAGGCCGAGCTCGTCGAGGAGATCTACACTACCGCCGCAAAGGCCGAGGGTTTCCGCGATATCAAGGGCATTCTGCAGATTCGCCCAGACAGCTCCGGCATCATCCACGCCCATGGCTACATGAAGTCCAACGACGACGCCTTCGTGCCCGCATACCTCATCCGTTCCGCGCGTCTGCGCACGGGCGATGTCATCGAGGGCTCGCTGCGTCCTTCGCGCGGCGGCGACAAGCGCGCCGGCCTCGCCAAGATCACGACCGTCAACGGCATGGATCCTGAGCAGATTCGCAATCGCCCCAAGTTCGGCGACCTCACCCCGGTCTATCCCAACGAGCCGCTGCGCATGGAGCATGGCAAGGATTCCATTACCGGTCGTGCCATCGACATCGTGTCGCCGATCGGCAAGGGTCAGCGCGGTCTGATTGTGTCCCCGCCTAAGGCCGGCAAGACGACGATCCTCAAGAAAATCTGCCAGTCTATCTCGATTAACAACCCCGAGGTGCACCTCATCTGCCTGCTCGTCGACGAGCGCCCCGAAGAGGTCACCGATATGCAGCGTTCCATCAAGGGCGAGGTTGTGGCGTCGACCTTCGATATGCCCGCCGACAACCACACTCGCGTGGCAGAGCTCGTCATCGAGCGCGCCAAGCGCATCGTGGAACTGGGCGGCGATGTTGTAGTTGTGCTCGACTCCATCACGCGTCTTGCCCGCGCCTACAACTTGGCGGCGCCCGCCTCAGGCCGCATCCTTTCGGGCGGCGTTGATTCGGCGGCACTGTATCCGCCCAAGCGTTTTCTGGGTGCAGCCCGCAATATCGAGAACGGTGGCTCGCTCACCATCCTGGCCTCCGCACTCATCGATACCGGTTCCAAGATGGACGAGGTCATCTTTGAGGAGTTCAAGGGTACCGGCAACATGGAGCTCAAGCTCGACCGCGACCTGGCCGATCGCCGCATTTTCCCGGCCATCGACCCTGTTGCCTCGGGTACGCGCAACGAGGACCTGCTGGTCGACGAGCAGATGCGCCCGTTTGTCTTTGGTCTGCGTCGCATCCTCGCCGGCATGAACAATACCGAGCGCGCGGCCGCATCGTTTATCAAGGGCCTCAAGGGCACCAACACCAACCAGGAGTTCCTGGTGCGTTCGGCCAAAAAGCATAGCGACTACGAGCAGACGTTCTAAGTCGTCAACCGCACGCGGCGTTATTGCCGGCGCGATGAAGGGTCGGGGCTTGCGCCTCGGCCCTTTTTATATCGCCACTCGGCGCCAGTTATCGACCATAAGACTGGCAAGCAGCAGGTTTCCCGTTTCAATCCGACATCGTCGCTTGCAATCGACAGGGCGGTTTCGCATAATAGCTTTTAAGCTTCGCGACGGAAAACGCAGATGAAACGAACCATATACCGTTGCTTTGGGGCATAGCCCCGCTTCATCTTCTCTCGCGCAGCCAACTGAATGATGCGATTTGGGTGCTGGAAGATGGGGAGAGCTCATGGCTTCTTCTGATGCAACACAACGAGCAGTCCTTGCCGGACTTTCGTGCGGGATCGGCCTTGCCGCTCCCGTGGTTATGTATGCCGCGACGCTACCGTTTTCGTCGGTGAACGAGACGGTCGTGGCGGGTGCGGTTCCCTTCGCCGTGGGCGCGGTGGCGGGCGTGGGTATCTATGCCGCCTCGCTGGGTATCTCCGAGTACCATGCGCAGCGTGAAGAGCGTCTGTTCCAGCCCGATGCCATGGGCGGTGCCGCCAATCTCAATCAGCATCAAAGCGAGTTCAAGACCGCCTCGATTCCAGCTCAGCAGCAGGATGCGACTCCTTATGCTACCGCTTCTGCTTCTCAGGCTCAGTCGGAGCAGTCTACCTCGGCATTCCTTTCCGGCCTGACTGGTGCGTTCCAGCGCCGTCATACCGATGATGGTGTCCCTACCATCGCTCGAGCCGCAGATGCCATGGACGAGGCCGAGGCTTGGTCCATGATCGACAGTATGCTCGACGACGATTCGCCGGTGAGCTGCGACCCTGCACACTCGCGCGACGTCTATCAAGTCGCCATCGACGAGCTCACCAACGGCGGGCAGACCGGCTCCTTCAATCGCGACGACATCGCCGCCGCGGCACGCGCCGTATCTGGCTCCCAGGCCGCCCCTGCGGGCAGCACGGCGGCTTTCGTGGCACTTGTCGCCAACGCGGCAGCCAATAACGCCTACAGTGCTACCTCGGCGGACGCGAACGCTTCTGCCGACAATTCGTACGTTGATGAAGCCATGGCCGCGGACGAGGAGGCCGTTGCCGCCCGCCGTGCCGCCGAAAGCTCGCTGTGGGGCGCTCCTGCCCAGCAGCAGGCGGCTGAGGCTGCGCCGTACAATGTAAACCTCGCCAGCATGCCTATCATCTCCGGTGCCGCGGATATCGATTTCGATGACCTCGATGAGCCTGCAGCCATCACCGCATCGATTGATGCCCAAGATCGCATCGACACCGGCGACCTTCCGGATGCCTCACTCGAGGTTGATGTCCCCATGGCTGATTACTCGGGCCACGAGGACATGTGGGCCGCCGCCACCGCGATTCTGGATGAGATTGACGAGCCTGCTCCTGTTGCAGCCCCCGCTCCCGTCGCTGCCCCTCAGCCTGCTGCCCCCGCCTATGTCGGCCGTCACAGCGCTGTGTTCCCCGAGGATACTGCCCGTATCTCGCGCGAGAGCATCGAGCGGGCCGAGGCTATTGCCGCCGGCATTATGGAAAACCGTCGTCACGAGCGCGTCAATCAGATCCTCGAGGAGGAGATCGAGCGCCTGCAGTCCTCTACCGCCAAGCGTACGGGCCGTGCCTACCTGAGCGTTATCGAGGGCGGTACCGCCAGCTTCGCGCCGCTCCGCGCGGAGGCATAACTTCTGCATGGTTAAGATCAATCGAAAATGGGCGGTCGTGACCTGCCTGATGGCGCTCTTGATCTGGGGCAATTCGCTGGTTCCCGGCTCGGGGTCGGGCTCGCTGAGCCTAACGGTCATGGAAGCTATCCGCGGTTTCCTGCACGGCGTGGGACTTCCATATGAATGGGTGACCAACTTTGTTGTTCGCAAGTGCGCGCATTTTACCGAGTATATGGTGCTCGGCATCTTGGCAACGCACGCCTTTGATTTTGAGGGCCGGCGCACCTTTGACGTGCTGCTGCCCACGGCGGTGTTCCTGCTGCTGATTCCTTCGATCGACGAGACGATTCAGCTCTTTGTGCCGGGACGCGCCGGCATGATCACCGATGTGATGATCGACTGCTGTGGAGCGGCAACGGGCGTTGTGCTCCGATATCTACTACGATCGCTCATATGTGCCAAAAAGGCCGCCTAGGACGTATGCTTGGTGCTAGGCGGCCTTTTTTATTAGAGGGCTTATATAGGGCGTGGTGGCGTCGTTCCGTAGGTTGGATTTGCCGGGCGCGCCACGCCCTGTGGGTGCGTCTGTTACTGAAGCGCCTGCGCGCCCAGGGCCAGGCAGCCCATGATGCCCTGCTTGCCCTCAAGGCTGTTGTTGACAATATAGGTATCGATGTCGTTGACCTCGGGCGTGACGATATAACCGTTGAGCATCTCGGCGCACTTCTTGCGCGCGAGCGGCACGATGGGGGTGTGGTCGGCCACGCCGCCACCGATGATGATCTTTTGCGGCGCGTAGCACAGCGTGTAGGTCATGAGCGCCTGTGCCAGATAGCCTGCGAGCAGGTCCATGGCCTCCGGGTCATCGGCCATGTCTCCGGCGCTCTTGCCATCCCAGCGCTTTTTAACGCCGGGGCCGGCGATGAGACCCTCGAGGCAATTGTCGTGGAAGGGGCAGGCGCTGTGCTCGCCAATGGTGTCGCGCGGGTCGCGCGTGACCAGGATGTGGCCGGCCTCGGGATGCATCATGCCGTGTACGAGCTTACCGCCCGAGAGCACGCCGGCGCCCACGCCGGTGCCGATGGTCAGATACACAACGTCAGTGAGGCCCTGGGCGCAACCAAAGGTGACCTCGCCCAGGCAGGCGACGTTGACGTCGGTGTCGTAGCCGCAGGGGATATTGAGCTCGTTTTGGATAGTGCCCAGCAGGTCAAAGTAGCGCCATGCCGTTTTGGGCGTCTCCAGGATCTTGCCGTATTGGGGCGAGGCAGGGTTGACTGCGGTGGGGCCAAAGGCGCCGATGCCCAGCGCGGCGATGCCCTTGTCGGCAAACCATGCATTGACGGCCTCAACGGTCTCCTGCGGGGTCGTGGTCGCGATCTGCTCACGCTCCAGGACCGTACCGTCTGCATAGCCCGTGGCGCAGACCATCTTGGTGCCGCCGGCCTCGAGCGCTCCGATAAGCTGCTGTTCTGCCATAGTATTCCTCTCTCTGGGACGAGTTGCTCCGTGACTAAAGTATAGGGCTCTAAACCATTTAAGAAAGCGCTATAAAAAGAAGCCTCGCAACGTGGCGGGCGGTGCGGGGCTGCTTTGGTTGCTTTAGTTGCCGGGCCGTTCTTACCCGCGCGGCTTGATTTTATCACGTAGCGACTTGAGGTTCTCCAGTGCCGCGTTAAGCGTCTCGTCCCGCTTGGCAAAGTGGAAACGAATCAGATGGTTGACGGGCTCGCGGAAGAAGCTCGAGCCGGGCACGGCGCCCACGCCCACCTTGGATGCGAGGTCCTCGCAGAATTCGAGGTCGCTGTCATAGCCAAACTCAGAGATGTCCATCATGACGTAGTAGGCGCCCTGCGGCACGTTATGCTCAAGACCGATGCTATCGAGCCCCTGGCAGAACAGGTCGCGCTTGGCGGTGTAGAGGTCGAGGACCTCCTGGTAATAGCTGTCGTCGAAGTTGAGGGCGGTGACGACAGCTTCCTGCAGGGGAGCGGCGGCACCCACGGTGAGGAAGTCGTGGACCTTCTTGATGCGCTCGGTGATCTGGGCCGGGGCAATGGTGTAGCCCAGACGCCAGCCGGTGATGGAGTACGTTTTGGACAGCGAGCTGCAGCTGATGGTTCGCTCGAACATGCCGGGCAGCGTGGCCATATAGACGTGCTCGTGGGGCGCGTAGACGATGTGCTCGTACACCTCGTCGGTGATGCAGTAGGTGTCGTACTTTTTGCAGAGGTCGGCGATAAAGGTGAGCTCCTCGCGCGTAAAGACCTTGCCGCAAGGGTTGGAAGGGTTGCACAGGACGATGGCCTTGGGGTCGTTGTCGCGGAAGGCCGCCTCGAGTGTCTCGCGGTCAAAGTCGAATGTGGGCGGGTTGAGCGGCACGTAGATAGGCTCGGCACCCGAAAGGATCGTGTCGGCGCCGTAGTTCTCGTAGAACGGCGAGAAGATGACGACCTTGTCTCCGGGGTTCGTAACCGTCATCATGGCGGCCATCATGGCCTCGGTGGAGCCGCAGGTGACTACGATATTCTCGTTGGGGTTTACCGACATGCCCATAAAATGCTCCTGCTTGGCGGCAAGCGCCTCACGCATGGCCTGGGAGCCCCAGGTGATGGAGTACTGGTGGTAAAGCGGCTTGGGGTCGGTGGCGATGGTGCTGAGGCTATCGAGCAGCTGCGCTGGGGGATCGAAGTCAGGGAAGCCCTGCGAGAGATTGACAGCGCCGTACTTATTGGAGATGCGTGTCATGCGGCGGATGACCGAATCGGTAAACGTTGCCGTGCGGTTGGAGAGTTCTTTCATGACGGTCCTTTCGAGCATTTGCAGTGGGGCAAGTTTACTCCTATGAAACCGGTGGGATTTGCTCGAAATGGTCTCGAAAGACTCTTTTCAAAATTCTTGAAAATTGGGGCTTGCATCACGTGGCGTTCCTTGCAATAATAGTCGAGCGCGAAGCGCACAGGACACGGTGGGTGTAGCTCAGTTGGCTAGAGCGACGGGTTGTGGTCCCGTAGGTCGAGGGTTCGAGTCCCTTTACCCACCCCAGTTCTTGCTTCGTGTTGATATCGGGTCGTTAGCTCAGTTGGTAGAGCAGGGGACTCTTAATCCCAAGGTCCAGGGTTCGACCCCCTGACGGCCCACCAAAGCAAGTTAAGACGGTCAACTTCGGTTGGCCGTCTTTTTTTGTTGACCTTTCATGGGGTCGAACCCGAAAGGGCGCGGAGCTGAGGAAATGCGTAAGCATTTACCAGCGCAGCGCGCAAGGCGCCTTGGCGCCGCAGCGGCCGCCTGCGCAGCAGGCTGACCCCCTGACGGCCCACCCAAAGATCGTTAAAGCGACTGGCTTAGGCTGGTCGTTTTTTTGTTAACCTCGCATGGGGTCGAACCCGAAAGGGCGCGGCCGCTTTCACAGATTGAGTCTACCCTGGGGATCGGTGAAACCGTCAGTACCCTCCTTGAGTTTCTTCTCGTCTGCCTTCACGCGACGCTCGAGCTTTTTTGTATCCTCGGCAGGCGGTAGGTTCTCGGGAACAATTCCGCGGTCGATGAGGCTGCCACGCACGCTCGTGTTGTTCTCGACGTGTTCTTGTTTGATCTGGTCCAGACCGTACAAGTCGTGTTCCTCGGCGTTGAAGGCCGTCATCGAGTTCGTGAGGTCCTTTGCTTTGATGAGAACATCGGCTAGCTTGTCCGCCAATGCAGCACTCTTGGACACACCAAGCTGCCGCTTCATGTCCGCCGTGCTTCTGCCGCCGAATAACGCCTCATCGCCCTTCGACTTGATGATCGCGAATCCTTTGGAGTCCACGCCTCGTTTGAACGCAATGCCCGAGAGCTGTTTCTCTGAATCGGATAGCGAGTGGCACGCCTGCAAGCGCTGAATCTCTGCGAAGCGCTGCTCTATGAGCTCCTGACGGCGTGTCTGCACGGCGAAGTACGCCTGTGCGAGTGCGATTTCGGGCTTGTTTGGGTCTCCGTTTTGGGCGATTAAATAGCATGCGTAGCGCGTCAGCTTGTAGTCTTTTACGGCTCGTTTGGCGATGCCGGCATCTACCATTTTGCTGGCCTCAGCAAAATGGGCGGCAACAGGCATTTTATTGGTGTCACACGATGCCATGGATCTCTTAACTGCAGTCTCAAAATTACGCCATTGGGTGTATCCGAGGGGTTCCATTAAATCGCGTGCGAGCCAATACTCAACGCCGTCTTCTACATGGGCGTAGCTGTCAAGTTCGACACGCCATTTCTCGATATCCCTGCTGTCCATATCTCTTCCTTTCTGTTCGTTTGTCTACGTGGACTATGTCGACTCCGTATTCAGAATGAGTATATTTGCCCGCGCGGACACGAATGGGCCCTGTGTCGCTTTGAGTTCACGGGACCCATTAATATCGAGAAGTTGTGTTCTGCTCTGGAGGGGTGCTCGGCTTAGTCCGCTCGATAGTGCGAACCCAGGCTTTCGGTCCGCTTGCGCATGGCTTTGACCATTTCCTGTGCTAGTTGAATCTGCGATTGCAGGCGGGCGAGGGCAGCGATTTCGCTGTCGTTGGCATGTGGCTTATTTAGAGCCGTGGCTTCGTCTTGCAGGCTTTCAAGCTGTTGCAGGGCCTCGGATAGGCCTGTTTCGGTCCTGTTGATCATGCAAAAGGTGCTCATCGTGTGCCTAAGGCTGTGTGTCAGGCGTTCGGCATCTGTTGCGGCAATGCCGTACTGGGGGAGGGTGATATCCGCCTTCAGGGCCGCCTCAGGCTCTTTCTGCGCTGCAAGGGCTGCCGATGCGCCCGCGATACGTCCGAATACGATGCCGTTGGCGCTTGACAAGCCACCAATGCGGTCGGCGCCGTGCATGCCGCCTGTCGCCTCGCCGCAAGCGTAGAGGCCCTCAACGCCCGTGTGCGCGGTCTTATCGATCTTGATGCCGCCGTTAGCGGCGTGGGCATACATCGCAACGCGCATCTCGTCGGTCGGCGCGATGCCGTGCTCGTCTTGCAGCCAGGTGGCAAAGGTCTGCACAAACTCTGGGACATCCTCGCGGGGGAAGTCGTAGTGGAGTGCCAGGCCTTCGACACCTGCCTGATCGATGACGAGATCGATAGCGCGGGAGGCCAAGCGTGACGTGAAGGGACCATATCCAGAGCGCTGCTCGAGCAGGTCGTCCAGCTTGTCGTCGGCAATATCTACCGGCTGGTCTACGTGCACGTAGCGCCAGGTTTTCTCATTGAAGACCAAGTTACGCCTGGGCTCGATGAAGCCGGGCATCATCTGCATGAACTCTATATTAGTAAGTGTTGCGCCGTGCGCCAGCGCGATGGCCTGCGAGGAACTGAGCACATCAGCCGACGTAAGGCTGCGCTCGAACAGGCCGCCTGTGCCACCGGCTGCGATGACCGTGGCCTTGGCAGCAAAGGGCACGATTCGATTTTCGGTAAGGTCGTAGAGTACGGTTCCGGTTATTCTGCCGTTCGTGTCCTCAACAAGGTCGATAAGCTCATGGCGGGGGAGCAGGCGAATGCCGAGCGACTCGATCCAGGTCGTCAGAGCGTCCTCAAGGGGCTTGCGGGTGAGGCCGCGCCACATGCGCGTCTTGTGGTCAAAGCAGGGGATAAATTGCTTTTGTTGAGCACTCTTGGCGCTTTGCGGACGCTGGAGCTCAACGCCCAGGTCTTGCTCGAGCCAGTCAATCGCTTGGGGAATGCCGTGGACGAACGTTTGGACGAGTTCGGGGTCGGCGACACCGCCGCCGACGGTCTGGATGGTGTCGATGAGGTCCTGCTCGTCGTCTTCGTCGACGGGACCGATGAGGCCGAGGCCCCAGGTACCCGGGAAGAAGCTCGATCCACTCATGGTCTTGCCGGCGCTTGCCACAGTGACGGTTGCACCCGTGCGTGCCGCTTCGATGGCGGCACAAAGGCCCGCAATGCCAGATCCAATTACCAGTACATCAGTCGATTCCATCGGATTCCTTTCTCGTCCGGCGCATTGTCGCACGGGTGATCGGCAATGGGGCCGCAAAGACCCGTCAAATCGGTAAAGGGCAAATATGGCAGGTGGGCGTCATGGACGCTCTGACGCTCCATCTCTTCACATCTCGTATTTCGCCCCAGCTGATATATCGGCATTAGATACCCTGCGCCAGCGCAAACAAAAAGAGCCGCTACCCGGGTGGGTAGCGGCTCCAAAGCTCAACTATCTGAGCATCGCGCGGGCGCGATTAGGCCTTGAGGGCCTCTTCGACGGCGACAGCGCAGGCGACGGTGGCACCGACCATGGGGTTGTTGCCCATGCCGATGAGACCCATCATGTCGACGTGCGCAGGCACGGAGGAAGAACCGGCGAACTGGGCGTCGGAGTGCATGCGGCCCATGGTGTCGGTCATGCCGTAAGAGGCAGGGCCGGCGCCCATGTTGTCCGGGTGCAGGGTACGGCCAGTGCCGCCACCAGAAGCGACGGAGAAGTACTTCTTGCCAGCCTCGAGGCGCTCCTTCTTGTAGGTGCCAGCGACGGGGTGCTGGAAGCGCGTGGGGTTGGTGGAGTTACCGGTGATCGAGATGTCGACGTTCTCGTGCCACATGATGGCAACGCCCTCGCGGACGTCGTCGGCGCCGTAGCAGTTGACGGCGGCGCGGGGACCATCGGAGTAGGGGATGGTCTCGACGACCTTGAGCTCGCCCGTGAAGTAGTCGAACTGGGTCTTCACGTAGGTGAAGCCGTTGATGCGGGCGATGATCTGAGCAGCGTCCTTGCCCAGACCGTTGAGGATGACGCGCAGCGGCTTCTTGCGAGCCTTGTTGGCGTTCAGAGCCAGGCCGATAGCACCCTCAGCGGCAGCGAAGGACTCGTGACCGGCCAGGAAGGCGAAGCACTCGGTGTCGTCGGAGAGCAGCATAGCGCCCAGGTTGCCGTGGCCCAGACCGACCTTGCGGTCCTCGGCGACGGAGCCGGGAACGGTGAAGGCCTGGATGCCCTCGCCGATGATGGCGGCAGCCTCAGAAGCGGACTTGGCGCCACGCTTGACAGCGAGAGCGCAACCGAGGGTGTAGGCCCACTCGGCGTTCTGGAAGGCGATGGACTGGGTGTTGTTGACGATCTCACGCGGGTTGAAGCCCTTGTCGGTGCAGATCTGCAGAGCTTCCTCGAGGGAGGCGATGCCGTTGTCGGCGAGGCACTTGTTGATCTTGTCAGCGCGGCGCTCGTAACCTTCGAACGTAACAGTCATAGTTATTTCCCTCCCTTTCTACTCGTGAACCGGGAACACGCTGGCGACGGAGTGAGTCTCCTCGTCGGTGCGCGGGTCGATGTACTTGGCAGCGTTCTCCCACTGACCATAGTGGCCCATAGCGCCAGCGATGGCCTCCTCGGGGGTCTTGCCGGCCTTGACGGCGTCGGTGAACTTACCGAGGTTCAGGAACTCGAACGCGATGATCTCGTTCTTGTCGTTGAGAGCCATGCGGGTGACGTAGCCCTGAGCGAGCTCGAGGTAACGGGCGCCCTTGGCCTTGGTGCCGAACATGGTGCCGACCTGGGAGCGAAGGCCCTTGCCGAGGTCGTCGAGGGAGGCGCCCACGGGCAGGCCGCCCTCGGAGAACGCGGTCTGGCTGCGGCCGTAAACGATCTGCAGGAAGATCTCGCGCATAGCAACGTTGATGGCGTCGCAGACGAGGTCGGTGTTGAGGGCCTCGAGGATGGTCTTACCGGGAAGGATCTCGGAAGCCATGGCGGCAGAGTGGGTCATGCCCGAGCAGCCGATGGTCTCAACGAGGGCCTCCTCGATGATGCCGTCCTTGACGTTCAGCGTGAGCTTGCAGGCGCCCTGCTGAGGTGCGCACCAACCCACACCGTGCGTAAGACCGGAGATGTCGGTAATCTCCTTAGCCTGGACCCACTTGCCCTCCTCGGGGATGGGTGCGGGGCCGTGGTATGCACCCTTGGCAACGGGGCACATGTTCTCCACTTCCTGTGAGTACTGCATGCCTCTCCTCTCTATCGTGTTGGCGTCCCGTCTGGGGGTCGTGGCTGGCGATTGCCGGGCGACCCTTCGAAAGGGACATGACATGCAGCCCCTATAATACCGCGAAATGCACGGAATATTCGGCGAACGGCTCAGTTTTCGTAGCGAGAAGTCCGGAAGTTTTAATTGAAACGGTTTAACTCTATGTTCTGTGGTCGCGAACTTCCGTAGAGGGGGTCCGTCTTGGGCAAGCTATTGGTCAGCTCTTGTAAGCATTGCGGGGGTTGACCTGTTGCAACGGTGCCGTTCGCCGCCTGATTTCTGCCTTTGGCCGCGCGAGTGTATTGTTTTGCGTGAATGTTTTGATGGCACGCTTCAATCGTGCTGTATTGGATGGCAAGCAGATCCCGGCGAAGGGAGCGCCATGCAGCGCGTTTGGAGAACGGTTACCGGCTTTTACCATGTCTGTGCCCGCGGTACGGGCAGGCAGCTCATCTTTAAGGGCGATGAAGACCGGTGGGAGTTTTTGGAGCTGATGCGCGAGTGCTGCTGCGAGGAGGGTGTGACGGTTATCGCCTGGTGCCTTATGGGCAATCACGTGCATTTGGTGCTTACAGATTACGAGGACAGGATGAGCGCGGCGATGCACCGGTTGCTTTTGACGTACGCGCGGCGGTTCAATAAACGCACGGGGCGCACAGGGCATCTGTTCCAGAACCGTTTTGACCGGCGCTCGCTCGATACCGACTGGCAGGTGATGGAGGCTATTCGCTCCGTACACGCCGATCCGCAGGAGGCGGGCATCGGTCTCATTGAGCGTTATCCCTGGAGCAGCTTTGCGGAACATCTACGCTCTTACGACTGTGATGCGGCCGATGCCGCGAGGGGATTTTCTGATCCTTCTTGCGTGCTTGAACTTTTTGGTTCTGCCGAGGGCTTTATTGCCTATTCGCTTTCGACGCCCGACGGCAGCGAGCCGGCGCTGTGCGATATGAAAGATACAGAGTGGGAACGCCACGCCTTTGCCGACAAGTTGGCGAAGAGCCTCGGGGTTCCGCTCAATGGGGTTAAAACTGAACCGCCGGCGCAGCGCGATACCGTTATTGTTGGATTGAACAATGCCGGCTTTACGGTGCGCCAGATTGAGCGGTATACCGGGATTGGCAAAAGTACCGTCTCTCGTATCGTGCGCGCTTATGCTCAGGTGGACGCGCAGGTCGAGGGATCGAAATAAAGGCAGAAAAGAAAAATGGCCGAACCGCTCTTAGTCAAGCGATTCGGCCAACGAAATTCTTAAGATTTGGGATAAATACTACTGATTATTTTGCCCCTCGAGCATGCCGTCGAGGGTGCGCCAGGCGAGCTCGGCGCATTTGACGCGGGCGGGCATGTGCGAGATGTCCTGGAGCTGGGCGGCCTCGTCCAGGTCTTCCAGGTCCTCCTCGGAGAGCTGCTCGCCGCGGATCATGGCGAGGAAGAGCTCTGCCAGGCGGTGAGCTTCCTCGACGGTCTCGCCGGTGATGAGGTCGGCCATGATGTCGGCACTGGCCTGACTGATGGCGCAGCCGTGGCCGGTAAAGGAGGCCTCCTCGATCACGCCGTTCTCGACGCGCAGCTGCAAGGTGAGCTCGTCGCCGCAGCTGGGGTTGATGCCGTCGTGCTCGTGCGTGGGAGCATCCATCTCGTACTTATAGTCGGGGTGCGAGTTGTGCTCCATAAATGTGGTGGAGGTGTACAGATTACCCATTGAACGTGCTCCAAACGTGATGTAGGCCGGCGATGAACTTGTCGATGTCGGCCTTGTCGTTGTAGAAGGCCACGCTGGCGCGGCAGCAGGCAAGGTTCTCGACGCCCAGCCAGGTGAGCAGCGGCTGCGCGCAGTGGTGGCCGGCGCGGATGCAGACGCCGTCCATGTCCATGATGCTCGCGACGTCGTGCGGATGGATGCCCTTGACGTTAAAGCTCACAACGCCGTGGTGGTTGTCCCAATAGATGGAGCCGATGATCTGGACAAAGTCGAGCTGCATGAGTTCGCCCATCAGATAGTGGACGAGTGCCTGCTCGCGGGCCTGGATGTTCTCGTAGCCCACCGTGTTGACCAGGTAATCAAGGGCGGCGCCCGTGGCGAAGATGCCGGCGGCGTCCTGCGTGCCGGCTTCGAATTTCTCGGGGACGGGCGCCCAGACGGCGTCCTGCTCGGTGACCGAATCGATCATCTCGCCGCCGGTGAGCATGGGCGGCATGGCGTTGAGCAGGTCCATCTTGCCCCACAGCACGCCGATGCCCATGGGGCCCATGGCCTTGTGCGCGCTAAAGGCAAAGAAGTCGGCGCCCAGGTCGGCCACATCGACCGGCATGTGCGGCAGCGACTGCGCGCCGTCGACGACCAGATAGCCGCCGTACTTGTGGACGAGCTTGCCGAGGTTCTTGACCGGGTTCTCGACGCCCAGCACGTTAGAAACCTGACCCACGGCCAGAATCTTGGTCTTGGGACCAACCTTGGCAAGAACCTCCTCGGTGGTGAGCTGGCCGGTCTTGGTGGGGTAGAGGTAGACGAGCTTGGCGCCGGTCTCGCGGCAGACCTGCTGCCACGGAATCAGGTTGGAGTGGTGCTCCATGATGGTGATGACGACCTCGTCACCGGGCTCGAGCACCGTGGGTGCAAAGCTCTTGGCGATCAGGTTGAGCGACTCGCTCGTGTTGCGGGTGAAGACGACCTCGTTGGCCTGGGCGGCGCCGATGAGGTCGGCGATCTGCTGGCGGACCTTCGCGATGGCGTCGGTGGCCTCGACGGACAGCGAGTACAGGCCGCGCAGGGGGTTGGCGTTCATGCGCTGATAGAAGTCACGCTCGGCGTCGAGCACACAGGCAGGGCGCTGCGCGGTGGCGGCACTATCGAGGAAGGCGATCTCGGGGTGCTGCTGGAAAAGCGGGAACTGTGCCTTGTAGGGATTGGTCTCGATGTCGACGGTAGGCCAGCCGCGCGAGGCCTCGTCGCTGGCGTCGAGCTCCATAGGCTCCGGTGCGGTACAGGTGTCGCATTTAACGTGCTCGGTGTCGATCATGCGAGCTCCTCTTCAAAGTTGTCGATCAGGTTGTTGCCCAAGCGGACGACGGCTGCGCGGGTGCGCTCGTCGGTGGCGGAAAGCGCGGCGTCCTCCAGCTTGGCGCGAATGAACAGGTCCTCGGCGGCGTTTTGGTCAAGGCCGCGGCAGGCGAGATAGAACAGCTGCTCGTCGCGGACGTGGCCGATGGTGGCTCCGTGGTTGCCGGCGACGTCGTCCTCGTCGCAGAGAATTACGGGAACGGTCTTGTTGTCGACGCCCTTGTTGGCCAAAAGCACCGTCTCGCGCTCGGTGCCGGTTGCACCCTTGCAGCCGTGCACGAGGTCGATGGTGCCGCGGTAGACCTTCTTGGACGTGCCGGTCAGTACGCCGTTGGCGTCGATCTCGCACTCGGTCTTGCGACCGCGGTGGCGCAGCTCGTAGTTAAAGTCGCGCACCTGCTCGCGGGCGCCCAGGTAGTCAGTATCGATGGTGACCTTGGCGGTATCGCCCAGCAGGTCGCCGGCAAGGCCGGTGGCGCTGGCGCCGGCACCCAGGACGCTGTGCTGCACGTTGACGCGCGCGCCCTCGTCCAGGAACAGGCCGGTGTCGTCGAGCGCGATCCAGCTATCGTCGAGCGTCTGCGTGCAGGTCACGTTGACGGTGGCGTACTCGTGGGCGCACACGCGTAGCACGGAGCCCACGACGCCTTGGCCGGCAACGGGGGAGTCTAGGGCAATAAGCAGATCGAGCGTCGACTGGGGACGGGCGACGACGTCGATGACGGCGATGGCCGCGGCTGCATCGACACCGCTCACGCGCACGGTAACCGTGGCGTGCTTGTATGCGGGCACATCGATGACGACGCGCTTGGTGGCGTGGTCGGCCAGGTAGGTGTAGGCAGCCTCGCCCATGCCAGTCTCGAAGGCCTCGGCAGGGGAGAGCTCCTCCTCGAGCTTGATGGCGCCGGCCTGGTAGATGGAGGTGGCGGGCACGTCGAGCTCGGTCTCGGGCGTGATGCGGGCGCGGTCGGCGGCGTCGCCGGGGGCGGAGGCGCGGCGCTCGGGGAAGCGCTCGGCCATGGTGTCCATGGCGGCTTCGAACGCGTCTGCCACGCCAGTAAACTGCTCGTCCAAGCCCTCGACCTCAACGGCCTCGGTGGGGGCGGCGGCAAGCTCGTCAGAGAGCTCGAGCTTGGTCTGGTTCATCTTGAGCCAACCCCAAGTGGCAGCCGGCATCGCATTGACCTGCTCAAGGGTGGTAGCAGCGGTGTTGGTGGTCTGTTTCATTATCCGATCGCTCCTTCCATCTCGAGCTTGATCAGGTTGTTCATCTCGACGGCATACTCCAACGGCAGCTCCTTGGAGACCGGGTTGGCAAAGCCGTTGACGATCATGGTGCGGGCCTCTTCCTCCGAGATGCCGCGGCTCATCAGGTAGAACACCTTGTCGTCGCCGATGCGGCCGATGGTGGCCTCGTGGCCGATGTCGACGTTCTTGGCGCGGATGTCCATGGCCGGGATGGTGTCGGATCGGCTCTGGTCGTCGAGCATGAGCGACTGGCAGCTCACGGTTGCCTTGGAGCCCTCGGCCTTGGGCGTGGCCACGATGGAGCTGCGGAACGTCTGGATGCCGCCGCTCTTGGAGATACCCTTGGTCTCGACCGTTGCCGAGGTCTCAGGCGCGTTGAGCACGACCTTGCAGCCGGTGTCGAGGTTCTGACCGGCGCCGGCAAAGGTGATGCCGGTAAAGCTCGAGCGGGCGCGGCGGCCATTGAGCACGCTCATGGGGTAGAGGTAGCCCACGTGGCTGCCGAAGGAGCCGCTGATCCACTCGATGTCGCCGTCCTCGTCCACGCGCGCACGCTTGGTGTTGAGGTTGTACATGTTCTTGGACCAGTTCTCGATGGTCGAGTAGCGCAGGTGCGCACGCTTGCCCACAAAGAGCTCGACGGCGCCGGCGTGGAGGTTTGCCACGTTGTACTTGGGCGCGGAGCAACCCTCGATAAAGTGCAGGTCGGCATCGTCCTCGACGATGATGAGCGTGTGCTCAAACTGGCCGGCGCCCTTGGCGTTGAGGCGGAAGTAGCTCTGCAGCGGGAAGTCCAACTTGGTGCCCTTGGGAACGTAGACAAACGAGCCGCCCGACCACACGGCGCCGTGCAGGGCCGCAAACTTGTGGTCGGTGGGCGGGATGAGCGTCATGAACTTCTCGTGGATGAGCGGTTCCCACTGCGGGTCGTGCAGGGCTTCCTCAATACCGGAGTACACGATGCCCATCTTGGACGCGGTGTCCTGCATGTTGTGGTAGACGAGCTCGGAGTCGTACTGAGCACCGACGCCTGCCAGGTAGCTGCGCTCGGCCTCGGGGATGCCCAGGCGCTCAAAGGTGTTCTTGATGTCGTCGGGCACCGACTCCCAGTCGTGCTTTTGGTCGGTGTTGGGCTTGACGTAGGTGACGATGTTATCCATGTCCAGGCCCTCGATGGAGGGGCCCCACGTCGGGTCGGGGAAGCGGTTGAAGATCTCGAGGGACTTGAGGCGCAGGTCGAGCATCCACTGCGGCTCGTCCTTCTTGGCGCTGATCTCGCGCACGATGTCGGGCGTGATGCCGGCGTCGAGGCGCTCGAAACCCTCCTCGCCATAGGTGAAGTCGTAGAGGCTGCGGTCGATGTCCGCGACCTCGGTGCGGTTCTTGGTCATTGCGTCGCCCCTTTACGCCTGCTGCTCGGCAGCGGCGGCCTCGGCCTGGGCGCGCTGCTCGGCGGCCTCGCGCTCGAAGGTCTCAAAGCCGTTCTTGTCGATCCAGGGGATCAGTGAGGCGTCGTCCTCGCGCACGATGTGGCCCTTGACCATAACGTGGACGCGGTCGACATCCAGGTGCTCCAGGATGCGCGTGTTATGCGTGATGATGAGCATGGAGCCGTCGCAACTCTTGCGGTAGGCGTCCATGCCGTGGCTGACGGTTGACAGGGCGTCGACGTCCAGGCCTGAGTCGGTTTCGTCCAGGATGGCGAGCTTGGGCTGCAGCAGCAAAAGCTGGAGCATCTCGACCTTCTTCTTCTCGCCGCCCGAGAAGCCCACGCCCAGCTCACGGTTGAGGTAGGCGGTATCCATGTTGAGCTCGGCCGCGAGCTCCTTGACGCGACGGCGGAACTCCTTGCCCTTCATCTCCAGGCCGGGACGGCCGGCGATGCTGGCACGCAAAAAGCTCGACAGCGGCACGCCCGGGATCTCGACCGGAGCCTGGAAGCTCAGGAACAGGCCGGCGCGCGAGCGCTTGTCGGTGGTGAGCTCGGTGATGTCCTGGCCGTCAAAGACGATGCGGCCGTCGTTGACCGTGTAAACGGGGTCGCCCATGACCAGGTGGCCGAGGGTGGACTTGCCGGCGCCGTTGGGGCCCATCAGCACATGGGTCTCGCCGGCGGCGACGTTGAGGTTGACGTTGTGGAGGATGGTCTTCTCGTCCACGGAGGCGGTCAGACCTTCGATGGAAAGCAGCGGATTTGCGCTCATGCTGTCCCTCTCTGTATATGGTGTACTCATAGGTGTACTAAACCCTAGGAATCTTCTCGGAATAAAGTTACTATGGGTTCGGCGTTAGTCAAGGGAAAACCCGACTAATCCACTCGACTTTTTAGATGTGGGACATAATAATCAGGTTTGTTTGCCCCGCGTGCATAGGATTTGGGACTAACAAGCCTGATTTTGTCCCAGGAACAACGGGAGGGTAGGTATGCTCATTTCTTCTAAGGGCCGCTATGCCCTCCGGCTAATGATCTATATCGCGGCGCTGGGCGACGCCGAGGGCAAGATTGCCCTGCGAGAGGTTGCCGACCGCGAGCATATCTCGCAAAAGTATCTGGAGCAGCTGGTTCGTCCGCTTATGAAGGCGGGCCTGCTTAAGAGCGTGCGCGGCAAGGGCGGCGGCTACATGATGGCCAAGGACCCGGCCGAGGTGCGTGCCGGCGACATCCTGCGCGCCGTCGAGGGCAGCACGGCTCCGGTGGCGTGCGACGGCATCGACAACAGTTGCGCCCGCAGCGATCTGTGCTCGACCGTCAAGTTCTGGCGCGGTCTGGACGACGTGATCGAAAAGTACGTCGACGGCGTGACGTTGGCCGACTTGGCCGCCGTCCCCGAGATCAACTTTGACATTAAGCTGTAGGTTGAGCGCAATTCCTTAAGATTTCGCGGAGGGTTGTTGCCGTTTACCGAGGGGTTGTTGTGCAACAACGGGCGAGCTGCAATACTTAGTTTTATCTTTGCAAACTGCACTTTAACTACACCAATGCAGGGAGGATCTTATGCAGCCCAAGCATTCTGCTATTGTCGCGGGCCTGACGCTGGCGCTTTCGTTTAGCGCCGTTACCGCGCCCGCGCCCGCCGCTGCCGAGGAACCCACGCCGGGCGTTGCCTCGGATGCCACCGATATCGACAAAGGCCTCTACACCCAGCAGTCCTTCTCGGGCGTGCTGAGGTCGGTCCAGGGCGTTTCGTTTGTAAACGTGACTCCCGAGATGAAGTACTTTACCAAGTACGAGAGCCATGGCAACTACAACCAGGGCTTTTCGTATGGCGACGGTTATAACGCGCTGGGCTATTACCAGTTCGACCGCCGTTGGTCGCTCATTCCGTTTATGAAGCAGGCCTACAACTACAACCCCGAAAAATACAGCATGCTCAAGGATGCGATTGATCGCGGCAGCGAGATTTCCAACGCGAGCAATGCCATGTACGAGAACGGCCAATTTACCGAGCTGGGCCATATCGCGCAGGATGCCTTCCAAGGTGCGTACAACACCGATCCTGTTGAGTTCTCAGCACTTCAAGATGCCTATGCGTACAACTCGTACTATGCGGTGACCGAGGCGTGGCTCAAGAGCGGCCTGGGCATTGATATTTCGGGCCGCGCCGATTGCGTCAAGGGCATGGTGTGGAGCATCACCAACATGTGCGGCACCGGTGGCTGCAGGGACTTTTTCCGCTGGGCGAATCTTTCCAACGATATGTCCGACCGCGAGTTTGTGACGGCGCTCTCCAATAGCGTGGTCAACAATGTCGCCACTAAGTTTTCGAGTCAGCCCCAGTATCATGAGGGCTGGAAGAATCGTTATAAAAATGAGCTGAAGGACTGCTTGGTTTTTATCGCCGAGGATGAGGCTGCCGCTGCGACGCCCGTGCAGCCCGAGCCCACACCGGCGCCCTCGCCGACACCTGATTCGAATGGCGACTCGAGTGACGATGTCAACGATGACAGGATGGATGCGCCCTCGACCGATGCTGACGGTAATGGCTCTGCTGGCGGCACTACCAACGACGGCTCTACCTCGAACGGCTCCGATTTGAACGGCTCTGCTGCGGGCGATTCGTCTTCAAGCTCTGCCGGCAATACGGACAGCGCCGCCTCTGGTTCGACCGACGCTGGTTCCTCTGATTCTTCCACTGGTTCGAGCGATTCGTCCGTTGGCACCGGCTCTAACAACGGCTTCGGCTCTGACGCAACCCCTGATTCCGATGCTTCCAAGGACGACTCGAATAAGGCGCCGGACGCTCCCGTTGCTTCGCCGGACAAGAAGCCTTCTTTCTCCGTGCAGCTTGGTTCTACGTTGGGCTCTTCGCTGATGGCTGGCGTCAATAATGGCTCGACTCAGAACAAGGACAACTCTGATCAGGTTTCCATGGAAAAGACCGAGGCCGCAAAGGGCGACTCAAAGGACAAGGCTTCCGAGAAGGCTGAATCCGATAAGGGTCCTAGCTCTGATGAGAAGGGCGACAAGTCCGCTCAGAAGAAGGACGAGGATAAGAAGTCTGAATCTGAGAAGAAGGACGAGAGCAAGACCGAGGGCGAAAAGAAACAGTCCGAAGACGACGACAAGAGCGGCGCTGATAACCAGGTTCAGGAGCAAAATGACTCCAAGACGGTGACCACTACAACCACGACGACTACAACGACCAAGTCATCTGGCGGCAATATGCCCAAGACGGGCGACTTGATCGTGATGGCGAGCCTTGCCAGTGCGAGCTTGGCTACGCTGGGCGCTACGTCCATCGTGAGCGGTAAGCATAAGCTCGATCAGCAGAAGAAAGCTTCTGGGGAGGACAGCTCGGAGGAGTAGCCTCTCGGTTGCCAGATAACTAAAGAGTCGGAACGGGGTCCGGTGCGAATGCATCGGGCCCCGTTTTTTGTTGTGCAACGATTAGTTGTGCCCCCTCACACCTCTTGTTGCTACCGTTGCCCGATATGTTCGCGCGGCGACATCGGTACGCGCGAGGCGGTCATTACAATTGGCATCGTGCTGCGATTTAGGGGGGAACGTTTTGGTGTCTGAACAGGCAAATAATGGTTGTGCTGCCGGCTTTGGCGTGCGTTTGATCGGCTGTGATGACGATGCGATTTTGCCCATTGGCATGCACGACTATGCGGAAGCTCTTGGTTGCTGCATGCTGGTCGACAAGACCATGTTTATTGCCGATGTGTTGGACTGCGACGCGTCCGTTGTGGTGTGCTGTCGACCCGAGGGTTTTGGCAAGAGCATGAACTTGTCGATGCTCAGGGCTTTTCTGGAGCGTCCAGCGGTCGGTCGCGCTGGTCAGCGTTTGTTTGCCGATGCTCAGATTTGGGATGCAGACGGCGGGCGCTATCGGGATGAGTACGCTTGCTATCCGGTGATATCGCTGGACTTTTCTAGCGCTGCGAGGCGTGGCCCCGCTGTTGCCGGCGCCGTGCGCGATGCCCTTTCGGGCGAGTGCGCTCGATTGTTGGCGCTCTTGGAGGCTCCGGATTTAGCTCGAGACAAGGTGCGTCACATCGAACGCGTTGCGCGTGGCGCGGCGAGCGAGGATGAGGTCGCCTCGGTGCTTGGCGTGCTCATTGGGCTGCTGGAGATGGCCTGCGATGAGCAGGTTGTATTGCTCGTTGATGGGTACGACGCGGCGTGGTTGGGCCGTGCGAGCGCGAGGGGCGCTTCCGGCGCCGATCCGGCAGGGCTATTCGATCGTGTGCTGTTCGACGCCATTGCCACTGCGCGCGATTCGTTGCGGCTGACGTGTCTGATGGGGGAGCGTCCCAGTCCTGCCGAAGCGGCGCTTTCGTCGCGCAGTTGCTCGTATTGTCTGTCGACGCCGCTTTCGACGTGGTGTGACCGTTGGTTCGGCTTTTCGGATGCCGAGGTCCAGGCTCTGTTGAATCGTGCTGGGCGCGAGGAAAACCTTGATGATGCGCGTGAATGGCTCGAGGGATATCGGTTTGGCAGGGTCTATTGCTCGAGTCCGGCGCGCGTGATCGGTTTTCTGGACCGAGGCTGCACGGCGCCTGTGCGCGCCGATCTGTATGGGTATGCGGATTGCCTGAGTAGGGTAGTTGCCGGGTGGAATCTCGACCGCCTTTCGGTCTTGTTTGATTTGCTCGAGGCCCATGGGTGCGCTGAGGTCCCGCTTTGTTTGGGCACTGCAGAGCCAGATGTCTCGCCTGACGATGGCATGTGGACAGCGCTGTATCTGTCCGGTTTTCTCACGACGGATATGACTGAGGAGCCAGAACATGGCGATCGCCTCCGTGCTTTGCGATTGCCCAATAACGAGCTTCGCCAGGCCTTGCGTCTAGTGATTATTGAGTGGTTTGAGTGTGCTGCCGAAGACATTCGAGACGTCGATGCGTTTCGCGACGGGTTGTGCCGTGGGGACGAGGATACGGTGAGGCGGGCGCTAAGCCGCATCCTGGGAGATGCGGGAATCGGTGCGACCGACCCAGATGCGCCGCTGCCATATCATCTGCTCTTGCAGGGGCTCTGCTTTGGCTTGCCGGGCTATGCCAATCCTGCCTCGAGGCGAAAGTGTGGCGCGGGTCGCTGGGACATCCAGGTTTTCCCTACGGGTGCTGTGTTCGACGTAGCAGATACGATTGGCATGCTGGACGAGCGCCCGCTGATAACGATTAACTTGATGTATGACCCCGATGTGGATGCGCTGGGCCTGGAATTGCTGGCCGTGCAGTCGCTACTCGACATAGAGCGCGACGGCATCGACGAAATCCGTGTGCCGCGCCCCGGCGTGGGTCGCATGCGCTGGGGGTTCGGTTTTGATGGGCAGCATGTGGCTACGGTGTGCCAGCGGCTTTAAGCGCTGAGGTGTTTCCGGCTTCCGTTACTCTGCGTCCTTCATGGGCGGCATGGGCTCCCAGTCGGGGTCCTTGATAATCTTGCGGGCGTCTTTCATGCCACGGCGCAGCGCCGGGATGCCGGTCTTAAAGCACTTGTCAACGGCAGCCAGGCGAATGAATTCCTTGCAGAAGGTCGCGGCGTTGCCCAGACGGAACAGCACGGGGTGATAGTCGCCGTAGATCTGCATGTAGCGGGCGAGGAAGCCTCGGTTGCGCATAATGTAGTAGCGGTTGGTGTCGCTCGTGGAGTTGAGCTGGCGCTTGCCGGCGATATCCCAGTTAGAGACGGCGCGGGCGCGCTTGAGAACCACGTCGGCAACAACGGCGGCGGAGAAGTGCTGGCTGGCCACGTAGCCATAGCAGGCATCGTCGCCGTAGATAAAGAAGCGCGCGTCGGGCAGGCCGATCTTGTCGACCACGCGGCGCGAGAACATGCCGCCCTCAAAGCACAGCTGGTTCATGGTGCGGTAGCCCTCGGGACCCAGATCCCACTTGGCGACTGGGTTGGGAATGCCGAGCGAAAGGATGAGTTGGTATTGCCAAAAGAAGGCGCCGCCGTCAAAGTCTAGGCGCGAACCCTGGATGACATCGTAGCGGTCGGTCCACTTGGCAAGACGCTCGATGCCTTCGGGGATGACGAGCACGTCGTCGTCCATCACCCAGAACCACTGGGCGCCCAGGTCGTAGGCGCATTTAGTGCCGGCGGAGAAGCCGCCCGCACCGCCGCCGTTTTCGAGCTGCGGGGCGTAGATGACGCGGTCGGTGCCGCCCTGCGCGTCGGGCTGCTCGGTGTCGATGCCCCACAGGTTGGCCAGGCGCTCGTTAAATGCGGCGCACATGGCCTCGGTCTCGCGCGAATTTTCGTTATCGACAATCACGATGCGCCAGGGCGCGGCAGTGAGCTTGGTCATAGAGTCGAACAGGTTGGCCAGGAGTTCCTGGCGCTTATAGGTGACGACAACGATGGCGAGCTTGTCGATGGGGGCGGGAAGGGTTGAAGGCATGGGGCAATATATCCTTTCACGCGCGGCGGGCGAGCGCTGCACGGAAGCTATCGAATACGTCCTTGGGACTGTCCTATTGTAAAGGCTCGGCGCACCTTGGCGGCAAGCTTTGAATAAAACGCAGGAACCTGCCATGGGCCCGCCGCATGATGTGGGGCTGCTTTGCCCGCAAGAGGCTCCATAGATTATATAAACGCCCGCTGGCGCGCTGACCCTTTGATACCATGAAACGACAGGTATTTCCTAAGGAGCACATTTGTCTACTAACGCCTCTGGCAGCCCTGTTCTGTCGCTACTTATTCCCATTTACAATGTTCAGCGCTACCTGCGCGAGTGTCTCGATTCCGCCATGGCGCAGACGCTCAAGGATATTGAGATCATCTGCATTAACGACGGGTCGACCGACAACTCGCCGGCGATTATCCGCGAGTATATGGAGCGCGATGGGCGCGTCAAGATGATCGACAAGGTCAACAGCGGCTACGGCGACTCAATGAACCACGGTCTGGAGATGGCGCGTGGCAAGTACGTTGGCATCTTGGAGTCCGATGACTTTATGGCGCCCGACGCACTCGAAAAGCTTGTCTCGGCCGCCGATAGCAATAATGCCGACTTTGCGAAGGCTAACTTTGATTTCTACTGGTCTAAGCCCGAGGAGCGCCGTTCGCTGCACGAGATGTTTAAGGCCAAGGACTGCGGCAAGCCGGTGCACCCGAGCGATACGACTCAGTTCTTTAAGCAAAAGCCGTCGATTTGGTCGGCCGTGTACCGTCGCGATTTTCTTGAGCGCAACGGCATTAAGTTCCTGCCGACTCCGGGGGCATCCTTTCAGGACACGTCATTCGCCTTTAAGGTGATCGCGTGCGCCGATAAGGCTGTTTACCTGCATGATGCCGTGTTGTCTTATCGCCAGGACAACGAGAATTCCTCGGTCAATTCTTCGGCTAAGGTCTTTTGCGTCAATTCCGAGTATGCCGAGATTGAGCGTTGGATTCGAGAGGATTATGCCCGCGACCACGCAAGCGGCGATGTCGCGCGCATGCTCAAGTTCAATCAACTCATTAAGTACGATTCGTACATGTGGAACTACGTGCGCCTGGCGCCTAAGTTCTATAAGGAGTTCCTGGTTCAGATGGCCAAGGAGTTCCAAACGGCCTTGGACGTCGGGGACTTTTCGCTTGACGACCTCAAGCCGTGGAAGCGCGCAAATCTCGCTGCCATCCTCAAAGATCCTGAGGGCTGGGTTGACGAGCATCCGAGTTTTGCGACGGATGGTGCCTTGGGGCGTGCTAAGTATTACGCCTCGGTTGGAGGCCCAGGCGTGGTCGCCGCCTTCCTCATCGAATCGCTGAGGGGGTAGGTCGGCATGGGAGAGGCCTCGTGTCCTAAAGCTACCATTGTCGTCCCCGTTTACAACTCTGCGCGCTCCATTCAGCGATGCCTCGATTCGCTGTTGGCCCAGTCTGAGCGTTCGATTCAGGTTGTCTGCGTCAACGACGGTTCGACTGATGATTCGTTGAACGTGTTGCGTCGGATCGCGCAGGCCGACGATCGCGTACTGGTGATTGACCAGGAAAACGCGGGCGTCTCGTGTGCTCGAAATGCCGGCATCGATGCCGCCGTGGGCGGGACCGTCTTTTTTGTGGACGCCGACGATTACATCGATGCCCAGACGGTCGAGCGCGTGCTGCATGCCATGGAGTCTGCGGATGCCGAGGCCGCCGTTTTTGGCGGCGTCTGTGAACCTGCCGATGCTGCCCCCAAACGCGTCCAGCAACTCATGAGCCCCAAAGCTGGTACCTTCGGCGCCCGCGATCCTCAACTGCTGTTCCATTCGAATGCGCAGCCCTATGCCTGCCGTGCGGCTTTTTCGCGCGAGCTGCTCAATCGCGAAGGCATTCGCTTCGCCCCCGGTTTGGCTTTGGGCGAGGACGTCGTCTTCCAATTTGCGGCTTATGCGCTTGCCCGCAGGACCGTCGTCATGCCTGACAAGTTCTACCACTACGTGATGGAGAGCGAATCGGCGACGCACGAGTTCAACAGTGCCGAGGCGCGCGCCAAAAAGCTTGACGCCCACATGAAGATGCTCGAGGAGGTCTTGGAAGACTGGGCGGCCTATGGTCTTTTGGACCTGTGTCCCGGCGAGCTGATAACTTGGTTTTTGGACCTAATTGTGTTCGATCTGGCGCGCTTGGATGCCGATGACTTCCATCGCGTGGCGGCTCGCGTCAACATGGACCTCACGACGTTTTTGGGAACGGAGTGGGCGGATATGCCTGCTAAGGGTGCCGTTCGCCGTGTTGCCCACAAGCTCGTTGCGGCGACCTCGGGCGTTTCGATGGCAGACGCCACGCTGTTCTATCTTTCGACTCGCGGTCTCAAAGCCTGCCTGGAGCGCTTTCTATAATTCCAAGCGCTGCCGCCCGCCGCAACTCGGCTGCTAAAATAACCCTGTTACACGCTATTCAACGGGAGGTTCTCTTGCAGAACTCTGATACCCCTAAAGTTTCGCTGCTTGTCCCCATTTGCAATGTCGAGCGCTATCTGCGCGTGTGCCTCGATTCCGCCGTGGCGCAGACGCTCAATGACATCGAGATCATCTGCATCAACGACGGCTCCACCGATAGCTCGCCGGATATCATCCGCGAGTACATGGAGCACGACCCCCGTGTAAAGATGATCGACAAGGCCAACAGCGGCTACGGCGACTCGATGAACCGTGGCCTGGAGATGGCGCGCGGTGAGTACGTGGGCATCCTTGAGTCCGACGACTTTATGTTTGAGGATTCGCTTCAAAAGCTGGTCGCCAAGGCCGATGCTGAGCATGCCGATGCGGTAAAGGGCGACTTTTATCTGTATTGGTCCACGCCCAGCGAGCGACGTGAGCTGTTTGGGATTATCGACGAGCATATGACGGGCGCCGCGTATCGCCCCGTCGATCGCCCGGGCATCTTCTACCGCAAACCTTCCATTTGGTCGGCTATCTATCGGCGCGCGTTCCTCAACGACAATCAGATTCGCTTCCTTCCCACGCCGGGTGCCTCGTATCAGGATGCGGGTTTTAACTTTAAGGTCTGGGCATGCGCCGAGCGTGCTGCGTTTATCGCGGACCCCATTTTGTGCTATCGCCAAGACAACGAGAAGAGCTCCGTTAATTCGCCCAACAAGGTATTTTGCGTGTGCGACGAATACGCCGAGATGCAGCGCTTTTTGGATGAACGCCCCGAGCTTAAGGCTCAGCTTCAGGGTATTTTAATGCGCATGAAGGTCGATACGTACCGTTGGAACGATGAGCGCCTGGTCGATGAACTGCGCGAGCAGTTTTGGAAGAAAGCCTCGTCCGAGCTCAAGGCCGACTGGGATGCCGGTCGCTTTGATCTGTCGCTGTTTGATCCGCGTGGCGAGACCGACTTGCGCCTGATGGTCAAGTCGCCCCGCGCCTATATCGATTCGCGCTTTGACTTTAAGAAGCCGGGCAAGCTCAATACGTTTAAGCATTACTTTAAGATTGGCGGCCTGCCGCTGGTCTGGCGTGTGCTGACATATCAGTGCACCTACGGCGACAACCCGCACCCCGATGACGTTCCGGCCGCACAGTAGGAGCGAGTGACTATGGCTACCCCCAAGATTTCCGTTGTCGTTCCCATCTATAAAGTGGAGGAGTGCCTGGCCTGGTGCCTGGACTCCCTGCTTGCGCAGGACATGCCCGATTGGGAAGGCGTGCTGGTCAACGATGGCTCGCCGGACGGCTCGCGCGATATTGCGGCTGCCTATTGCGAAAAGGACGCGCGCTTTACGCTGGTCGATAAGGAGAACGGCGGCCTGTCGAGTGCGCGTAATGCAGGCATCGCCGCGTCCACGGCGCCTATCGTTGCGTTTTTGGATTCCGACGACCGATTTACGCCCGATGCATGCCGCGTGATCGTCGATGCCTTTGAGCGCGAGGACTGCGACGTTTTGACCTTTGGCGCGAATCCGTATCCGCTTGAGGCGGGGTATCCGTGGCTTAACTATGTGCTGAGCCCGCGCGATGTGTCGTTTGAAGGCTATAGCTCCGACCTACTGTTTAAGGAAGCATCTCGCCCGTTTGCATGGCGCACCGCCTGCAAGCGTGAGTTTTTGCTGGGCAACGGGATCGTGTTCGACGAAACCGTTAAGTATGGCGAGGACCAGGTCTTCGATTTTGCCGTGTACGGTCGTTCGCACAAGACCGCGCTTATCTCGAACAAGCTGTATGATTACCGCGTGGCGCGCAAGGGTTCGCTCATGGACACCATGCGCTACGACGACGAGACGCGTCTGCTGGAGCACGTGAAGATTTACTCTGCGGTGCTGGCTGACTGGCAGCGCGACGGTCTCGATGCTCAGCATGCCGATGACCTGGCGTACTTCCTCTGCGATCTGGTGCTGTACGATGCGCTCAGGCTGTTGAGTACGGATTGCGGCAAGGTGTTTGCTGCCGTTGCCACGGCGCTTGCCGGTTCTGCCGTGGGCAGCGATGCTGCGCTCGCACAATGCGCTCCTTCTGTTGCTGCTATGGTGCGTGCGGCGCTTACCAGCAAGGCCCCCAATGTCCGTGCGTGCAAAAAGCTCATGTTCGATTACGATGTCTTGAGGTTTGGGCGCCTGGGTGCCTGCAAGCGCGTGGCAGCGAACGCCCTGGGAAAGCGAGAAGTGTAGATGAGTATCAAGCGTTTGGCACTTTGCCGCAGCCAGGGCCGTCTTTTTGTGCTGCTTCGTTTTGCCGGTCAGGATGTCGCCGCGCTTATTGAGCGGGAGGCCTCTCAGGCGTTTGCCCATGCGACTACGAGCGGTTCTTGTTTGCCGTCACTGGTGCTCCCGGTCGATCATGGCCGTGTGCTGGCGCTATGCCCTTCTGTTTCCGATTACGAGCGCGAGCTCGCCGTTTTGGTGCTTCCGTTTTTGGATGGCTCGTCGATGGATGCCGTTTTTGCATCCGGTGGCCAAAGGTTGGGCTCTATTCGTCTCGATAGCCGCGTGGCCAAATTGGAATCCAAGATTCACTACAAAGCAAAGCCTGCGCTGTGCGCGCTTATCCGCGATGCGCAGCGTGGCGAACACTGCGGCCGCTACGAGATCGATGCCATTCGCTATTTGCCGGCAGACGTCGGCGCGGTGTGGCGCTATGAGGTTACCTGGGCGGGAGACCCCCAGTGCGCGCCTGAGCTCCAGATCTTCGATACGCATATGAATGCCATCGATGTTACCGTGCATGTGTTTGAATCGCAGGTCGATGTTCCGCAGCAGAACGGATGCCGCATCAATAAATCGTATCTGAGTGTTGAGATGCCTCAGGATATACGAGATTTTGTCGCGATCGTGAGCGATCCCACAGAGCGGATCCAAAGCGGGTTTTGCGCCATGGATGGTCGCCTGTACAACGGCATGGTCGACGACAGCTGGAACCGTATGAAGGACGCGCGTGCAGACGACGCAGCTTATCGACGTTGGTTTGAGCAGCATCGCGCAAAGCCGGGCGATTTGGCGTGCCAGCGTGTCGCTTCGGCGGCCTTTGCCTATAGACCGCTCGTGAGCATTGTGGTGCCGTGCTACAAGACTGATCGGGTCTACCTGCGCGAGCTGCTGGAATCGGTGCAAGCCCAGAGCTATGACAACTGGGAATTGCTGCTTATGGACGCCTCGCCCGAATGGGACGCGGTGGCCACCCTTGCGGCAGGTGCCAACGACGAGCGCATCCGTCGCATCGAGCTTCCCGGCAACGGCGGCATTGTGGTCAACACCAACGCAGGTATCGAGCAAGCGACAGGCGACTATATCGCTTTCTTGGACCACGATGACATTCTGGAACCGGACGCGTTATTCCAGTATGTTTCCGCGCTGAACAAGGCGGCCGAGGGCGAGCGTCCCCAGGTCCTGTTCTGTGATGAGGACATGTTCCAGAAAACGGGGGAGTGGGGCCAGCCGGTCTTTAAGACCGTACTCAACGTCGACCTGCTCTATAGCCATAACTGCGTGACGCATTTCCTGATGGTGGAGAAGGCGCTCATCGATCACATTGGTATGTCCCCAGAAGACGTTGCGGGCGCCCAGGACTACGACTTGACGCTTCGCTGCCTTGCAGCCGGCGCGCGCTTTGAGCACGTTGCGCATGTGCTGTATCACTGGCGCGTGCATCCGGGATCGACCGCCGATGGCTCTGCCGATAGCAAGCCGTATGCCATTGAAGCGGGTCGTCTTGCGCTGCAGCGCCACTTTAACGCGCTGGGCGTTCACGGAACGGTCGAGGAGACCGAGACGCCGTTTGTCTACCGCATGCGCCATGCGCTGCCGGAGCCTGCGCCGCTGGTGAGCATTGTGATCCCCACCAAGGATCACATTGAGACGCTCGATGCCTGTGTGATGTCGATCGCCCAGAAGGCCACGTATACCAATTACGAGATCGTCTTGGTGGAGAACAACAGTGAAGCCCCGGAGACGTTTGCGTATTACGAAACCCTGCCAGAGCGCGTGGCTGCAGCATCCGAAGGCAAGGGCATCGCGCGCGTTGTGTACTGGCCGGGCGAGTTCAATTACTCTCAGATCATCAATTTTGGTGTGAAGCACGCCAAGGGTGACTACCTGCTGCTGCTGAACAACGATACCGAGGTCATAAGCCCGGACTTTATCGAAGAGATGATGGGCTATCTGCAGCGTCCCGATGCGGGCGTGGTGGGCGCCAAACTCTACTTTGCCGATCATCTGGTGCAGCATGCCGGCATTTTGATTGGCGTGCGTGGCGCACTTGCCCATGCCAACCAGGACTTCTCGGCAAAGCGCGAGGGCTATCTTGCCCGTGCCGTGCGCCCGGGCAACTTTAGCGCCGTGACGGGTGCCTGCCAGATGGTGCGACGCGACGTATTTGAGCGCGTCGGCGGCTACAACGAGGAATTCGCCGTCGGTTTTAACGACGCAGACTTTTGCCTGCGCGTGTGGGAGGCGGGTTACCGCACCATCTTTACGCCCTATGCCGAGCTGTACCACTACGAGTTCACCTCGCGCGGCAGGGAAGAGGCCAACGAGGAAAAGCTGCGCCGCTGGAAGCGTGAGCAGGCGCTGTTCATGCAGCACTGGCCTGAGTTCTTCCTCGATGGCGACCCGTGGCTCGGACCAAACCTATCCTCCGACAGTGAGTACTTCTCGTTTTAGTGCGAAGTAATGCCAAGGTCCGGCAAAGTATCCTCCAGAGCTGCAAGAGCGGTGGGGTTCAGGTACTCCTCGTTCAAGCAGCTCTTGTCATATCGAAAACGTGTGTCTCGTGAGCATTCGATGAGTTCTGCAGTAAAGAACTTCTCCCAGCTAAAGAACTTTGAGCTTTCGATATGTTCAGCGGGGTTAAGCAGCATGTCCTTAATGTGTTTGCTGTTGAATAATCCCGACTTCAACACGAGCCATTCAAACGATTCCGGTAGGAATAGCTTGATGTTCTTTCGGCGCAATAGAGCAGCTGCTTCCGCAATTTCTGGTCCAAAGGCGGCACCGTCGGCAATCACGAGGATGTCGTTTTCCGGTGCGTCCATAATGCAGTTGCAAATATTTGATTTGCCTCCCGCGCTGATGCATTTAATGCTGCTCTTTTTGCATAGCAAACTGAAGAATTCGTAGCCCGAATTTGTGTCCTCGACAATGACAAGCTCGGGCCTCTCGCCTCTAAAATCAGTATCACCGTAAATACGATATGTAGAGGTGTAGACACGAGAGTAAACGGGATACTTCGTTGTGGTTCGGTTGGTGTTCTTAAGACCGTAGATTTCATCAACGCTATAGGGCAGTTGGCGCAGTGACTCTCTGGCGACAATTACGTAGTAGTTTGAGCTACGCTTTGCTTCATGGGCAAATTCTCTTGATCGAACAAAAGTATTGCCCTCATCAATAAAAACAATACTGCTGGAAATCTCTTGGAGATCTCTACGCCAATATTTTCCAGATATTGTTTTACAGGGCACTTTGCAACTTACTGTTACGCCGCTTTGTGCCCCAAGCTCTTCGTGAGCTGCCACCATATCAAGCAGAGTTGTCTTGCCTGTAGCACTGTTACCTTGGATGATGGTCAGATTTCTATTGATGGTCAGTTTAAACTGAACCCGGTTATTTTGAATAATTACCTTGTATGATCCGCGCATCAGGAGTTCTCCCTTAGGCATTTTCCAGCTATGGGGACAAGGTCAAACATTGTGTGGACTATATCGCCCGTATTTGCAATGGTTACCGTGAATTTGCCGTTTCCAAAATCCATTATGTGGTAGAGATTGATTGTTAGATCCTTTTGCGCGGCGATCCTCAGAATCCAGTAGGCGCAATTATCACCGCAATTTGAGGCGTTATATATATTCTGCGGCATAAAGTACATAAGCAGTAGCGTTTTGGTGCCGCTGGATAGTTTCTCGGGAGGAATGATGCCTAGAATCTTGGTATCGATTGCATTGGGGCCTACCACGGTGCCTTTGTCGATGGATTTTATGACCCTTTGGGCAAAGGAGTCTTGAAACCACTGGGGCGAATATACGTTATCGAAGTAAACGGACGTGTTGTAGATAACGTTTTCCATATCACCATAGTGAATTGTTAGCACGTCAGCTCCTTCGGCTTGCTGATTTGGCATCTAGTGAGATTGATTATATCGCAGCACATGAGGCGGGCGTTATCGGCCCGCGGTAGATGTGATTGATGACCAAGGTTTGTATTTTGTTGCTTTATTATTCAGTTCACTCGTTTAATCAGTTCGCTCATGCGCTAAGTTTGCCTTAGAAGCTATTTAGCGTAACGGTTGAGGTGTGGCGACTCATATTTAAATTGCAGTCACAAAGACACCTTTTATCGATTTCCCGTTGAAATACTGAATTGATAGTTTAAAAATAACTTAAGAGAGCCTTAAATCTCGGAGAAAGGATGTCGTATGAAAAACCTTCGAGAAAGATGGCGCGGACTAACAGTGCTGGGAGTTGTTGCATTTGCCGCTGCCTGCATGACGGTTGCCCCGGTGCCCTCATTTGCTGATATTGCTGGCGGTGGCGGAGACGGTGGACCGATTACGGAATGGTGTTCCGACGGTCGTCCGAAGACTGGACTCGTTCGGTGCGAGGACGGCAACCTTCGCTATTTCGATCCCGAAACTGGCGCCATGGTCACGAACCAGTGGCATAACGAATACGAAGCTGTCTGGTACTATTTTGGCGCTGACGGGACCGCAGTTTCGGGCTGGCAGTCTATCGGTGGGGACAAGTACTACTTCTACCCCGAAAGCCATGATATGGCATACGGCCGAGTTCAAATTGACGGCAAGAACTACTTCCTGAACACCCCTGGCGCCAATGCTGATGGCCGTATGCAGCACAGCGGCTGGTTCTATGACTCCATTTACGGTAAGTGGTCCTACGCGACCTCCAGCGGCGAGCTTCTGACCGGTTGGCATAATCTCGGCGGGGCTTGGTACTATTTCAACGAATCTGGGGTCATGCTGACTGGCTGGATCAACGATTCGGGTACCTGGTATTACACCAATGCCTCCGGTGTGATGGCCACTGGTTGGCTTAACATCGGCGGTACGTGGTACTACCTCGATGGTTCGGGCGCCATGGTTGCTAACGGCTGGCGCAGCCTGGGCGGCTCCTGGTACTGGTTCGGCGATTCCGGTGCAATGGCCACTGGCTGGTTCTTGGCAGGCGGCTCTTGGTACTATGCGAGTGGTTCGGGCGCCATGGCAACCGGCTGGCTCAGCAATGGCGGCACGTGGTATTGGCTCAGTGGTTCGGGCGCTATGGCCTCTAACTCTTGGGTCAACATTGGCGGAGTCTGGTACTGGTTCGACGATTCCGGCGCGATGGCCACCGGCTGGCGTCAGATCGGCGGCGCCTGGTACTACTTTAGCGGTTCCGGCGCTATGGCCCATGATGCCTGGGTTGGCGACTACTACCTCCAGTCCTCTGGTGCTATGGCTACGAACACCCGGATCGGCTCCTATTATGTCGGTGAGGACGGTAAGTGGATTCCGGGCTACGGCCTAGTTTGGTATAAGAACGGTAGCGATGTTTACCATACGCATAAGTGCCGTACCGTTGGTAAGGACGCAAAGGGCTATTCCCAGATCTCTATTCAGGAGGCCCAGAGGCGTGGTGCTTCACGAGAGTGCAAAAACTGCCAGCAAATTGGCTAGCACATTACTGAGTTAGTTTTGATTGAGGCCCCGTTGCCCTGAGGTGACGGGGCCGCTGCGTGATTGGATACCGTGCTGCTATGAAGAAATGGTCATTCGGAGTGCTGGCTTTTTCGGGCCTCATTTCTTTTGGGCTCCTATTGGGTTCTCCCTCGATGTCATGCGCTCTTGATTCGAATAACACTGACGAAGGTCCCGCATCTAACGTTGCTATTGCTTCTGTCGAATCAGGTGTTGATGCTCAGCGCGAATCGGCCTTCGCTGTTGAGCAGAACTCTCAGGTGGATAATGAGGTCTCTTCTGAGGTTTCGAATCAAATAATTTGGCATCAGGGGTGGATATCGCCCGAAGAGGGGGCTGGTTTTTGGCGTTGGGGCTTGCCCGACGGAACAATTGCTGTTTCTTCTTGGAGACATATAAACGGTAGCTGGTACTGGTTCGACGACGAAGGCCGAATGGCTCAGGATGGATTGGTCCAAGTCGGGGGTGCGACTTATGGATTCTCCTCTTCGGGCGCAATGCGTGTCGGCTGGTACCTAGATTCTACGGGCTCCACTTCTGCTTGGCGTTATTTCTCCGGTTCTGGCGCCATGGTAAAAGGCTGGCTTTCAGACGACAGCAACTGGTATTGGCTGGATGATGAAGGCAAGATGGTCCACGACTCGATGCTGCAGATCGGGGGAGCCACGTATGGATTCTCCTCTTCTGGCGCAATGCTTATCGGATGGCATCTTGATGCTTCCGTCTGGCATTATTTTTCCGGCTCTGGCGCCCTGGTAAAGGGCTGGCTCTCGGATGGGGGCCGTTGGTATTGGCTTGATCCTGCGGACGGTTCTATGGCCACCGGGTTGAATGCATGCAATGGAACCTCTTATATCTTTAACGGATCGGGGGCCATGCTCTCCTCCCAGTGGGCGCTTATTGACAACAACTGGTATTACGCTGACTCCAACGGCTTGCTGCATGGAGGCTGGTTACTTCTAGGGAATTCTTGGTATTACCTGGATCCAGGAAGCCATATTATGCTCACGGGCTTTGTGCAAGTGGGTACATCCTCCTATTTCCTTACGAGTTCAGGTGCCATGGCAACAGGCTGGGCACTTGCTGATGATACTTGGTACTACGCCGCATCAAACGGAGCAATTCAACGAGGGCGATGGATAAAGTCCGGAAGCGCCTGGTATTACCTTGATGATGTATCCGGCGCAATGCGTACTGGTGAATATACGGCAGGCGACACGCGCTATTATTCTTATGATTCCGGTGCGATGGCATCTTCGTGCTGGATCAACTTGAGCGACGGTATTTCATGGGCGAATTCGTCTGGAGCACTGAGCGAGCCGTTGCCTACTTCATCTGATGGATCTCCCGTAATCGCTGATCGTGCCGACTTGTCTTCATTGCCAGGTACAATTCATATTGGAGACTCGGTTTTCTATGCGGACGCAAACGGTGTCGTTAATGTGGCATCTGGTTGGATTATGTCGAATGACGCTTTTGACGAAAGCGACAACACTTGGTACTACGCATCTTCCAATGGTGTCCTTAAGTCTGGTTGGCAATATGTCAACGGTGCGTGGTATTGGATGGATCCTTCCACATTCAAGATGAAAACTGGATGGCTTAATGACGGCGGTACGTGGTACTGGCTCCAGCCTTCGGGCGCCATGTTTGCTAACGGGTGGCTGAAAATCGATGGCGTTGACTATTACTTCAATGCAAGTGGTGCATGGTTGAATACGTCTGGTTCTGTTTTAGGGGTTAATAGGTCCAGCCTGGTCAATTGGCTTATGAGCCACGAGAACGATGGCTATTACCGTGGAACACGCTACGATACGCATCTTAGCCAAGAATCATGCATGTATCCAAAGGGTGATCCTCGTTGGGACGGGTATACCGGTATGAACTGCGGCGGATTTGTATCGCATGCATATATGAAAGCAGGCGGGAATTTAGCTCCAATTGCCGCCGAGCAGAGCCATTCCCCTTGGAGTGGTGGTCCCGGAAGGGGCGGCTGCGTTAACGCTTATCGTTGGTACGGCTACGCTATCGATACGTGCGCAAACGTGACTTATTTCAACTCTATTGATGAGTTGTTACGTAGCGGTTTGGCTCGTAAGGGGGACATTGTGTTCTTCAATCCTTACAACCCATATGCGGACGATAGCCACATTGGCTTTTTCTGGGGCAATTCGCCGAGCGAAAACTTGTTTTGGCATAGTGACGGTTATGGAAACCGTATTTCTGGTTTGACTGCTTTGGGTCCATCGAAAGTAATATTGATTCGTTAGAATTGATTCGTTAGAATTCCGAGTTGTAGGGGACTCTCTGGGCCCCCTGCCTTTTTGACATCTGGTTTGAAAGCTAACTGATGTCGGCATTCTTTGGGCAAAGAGTAGGGACCAGGAGTCCTTGGTTTCACCCTGCTGGGAAGTTCTTGTTTACATTGTGGTATTGCGTGCAGTTATTTGTCGTCCTAGATGGCGCCTTGTCCAGTTGGATGTTCGGGAATCTTTCACAGCCATGCTGTAAGCTAGACGCAAACAAGAACGAATGACGAGGTTTACATGAGCAAACATCTTAAGTTATTTTCGGCATTGTTGGTGCTGATGGTCCTTGCGCCCATTTCTGTGTTTGTTTTTCCTTCGAACGCGGAAGCTGCGCGGTCCCTAGTTGAGAATTCCTGGCGTTATGAGGATGGACAATTGGTCGCAGAGGATGCTTCTTCCGAAGAAGATGGAATAGCCTTATTGTCCATGGACATTCTTCCCGATGGGGCTACGGCGCAGGGCATCGATGTCAGTGAGCATCAAGGACGTATTGACTGGAATGCTGTTAAGGCTTCTGGTATCGATTTCGCTATTCTGCGTGTTGGATTTGGCGCTCCATCTTGGGGCGGTCGAGTTGACTATCAATTTAATCGAAATATTTCTGAGTGCGAGCGACTCGGAATTCCTTACGGCGTCTATATCTATTCATATGCTTTTGATAATCAACAGGCAGCCGATGAGGCGTCCATAGTGATTGACTGCCTATCGGGGCACAATCCTAGGCTACCGGTGTATTACGATCTTGAGGACAAGACAATTATTGCAGATGGTCGTCAATCCGGAATTGCATCTAGAGCTCAGACATTCTGTAATAAGATTTCTAGTGCTGGATATAAGCCAGGCATTTATGCAAACCTAAATTGGTTTAACAATATATTGACCGACCCTGTATTTAAGAGCGGTTCTTGGGATCATTGGATTGCTCAATACAACTCCCAATGTCACTATACCGCCAGTTACAGCTTTTGGCAGTATACAAGCCGCGGAAAAGTTTCTGGTATTAGCGGAAATGTTGATATGAATTACGCGTATGTTGATGTCTCTCTTTATTACTGGCAGTTAAAAGAGGGCACTTGGTATTACGCAACCTCTGACGGCAAAGCGTATACCGGATGGTTGCGCCAGGGCGGAGCCTGGTATTGGCTCGACCCCGACGCGGGCGGTGTAATGGCCACCGGGCTCTACGAGTGCAACGGCTCCATGTACTGGTTCAACGCCTCCGGCGCGATGGCGACCGG
>DBFANS010000036.1:0-34794 GCA_048233475.1 Collinsella aerofaciens
GCCTCGATGCGGCCCGTGCGGCGGGGGTGCCGGTCGACCTGTTCTGCGGGGACGCGGACTCGGTGAGCGCCGAGGGCGCCGCGGCGGTGAGGGCCGCGGAGCGCGCCCGCGACGCGGGGGAGCGCGCGGCGTTCGACGTGGAGCGCTACGACCCCCATAAGGACTTCACCGACCTCTCCCTCGTCCTGCGCGCGGTGCGCGAGCGCTGGGGCGACCCGGCCCTCGTCTGCACCTGCCTTTCGGGCGGCAACCCCGACCACCTGCTCGGCGTGCTCGGCCGCCTGGCCAGCTGGGAGGGCGGCGTCGAGCTCGCCGAGGACGGGTTCGACGGCCGCATCCTGCACGGCGGGTCCTCCTGGCGCCCCGAGGCCCCCGTGGGCTCCCGGTTCTCCTTCATCCCGCTGTCCGGCGAGGCCGTCGTGAGCGAGCGCGGCTTCAGGTGGGAGCTCGACCGCCGGCGCGTGGAGCTCCTCTCCGACCTCGGCATCTCGAACGTGATCGAGGAGGCGTCGCCGACGATCGCCTGCCACGAGGGCACGATCGCCTGCTGGGCGTTCCGGTAGGCCTCCCTGCGGTCCCGCCCTCCCGTCCCTGCGGCGCTTAGAAGCCCGTCGTCCCCTCCCTCCCGTCCCCTGCGGGCTGATCGCGCCTGCGGCGCTCAGAAGCCCGCAGGGGACGGGAGGGAGGGGCCCATGCGCAGTGCCGGTCCCCTGACGACAAGGCCCCCGCCGCCCTGCGGATATGCGGGCGGCGGGGGCGTGCATGTCAGTACTCGGGATGCGGCGTCGCGTGCGGCGGTCGGTCGGGGTCTCGATCAGCAGACGGCCTCGATCTCGACCTTGGCACCCATGGGGAGGGCGCCGACCTGGAAGCAGGAGCGCGTGGGTAGGGGGCGCTGAAGAACTCGGCGTAGACCTCGTTCACGGCGGCGAAATCGGCGATATCGGCCAGCAGGACCGTCGTCTTGGAGACGTCGGACTACCAGTTCGTCATGGGGTACACCAACTACATCCTGTCCGAGCACGACTACGGCCAGGGCATCCCGCTGACGATGATCGAGGTGCACACGCTCACCTACATCGAGGACCACCCCGATGTGACCATCACCGAGCTCTCCCAGATCTGGCACAAGACCAAAAGCGCGCTGTCCCAGGTCATCATCCATCTCGAGCGCGAGGGGCTGCTCACCAAGAGCCGCAAGGAGGGCAACGCCCGCGAGATGCGCCTCGAGCTCACCGAGCTCGGGCGGCGCATGAGCCGCGCCCATAAGCGCTATGACACCGAGGACATCGCCCGCACCACCGCCGAGCTGCGTCGGGAGTGCACCGAGGCCGAGGTGGACGCCTTCTACAAGGTGCTCTTGGTCTACAACCGCGTCATGGAGGACGATTTCCAGGCCCGTCCGCCCCGGCGCGGCCGCCGCACGAGGTGGGTATCCGCCCCCCCCTCCCTCCCGTCCCCTGCGGGCTTCTGAGCGCCGCAGGCGCGATCAGCCCGCAGGGGACGGGAGGGAGGAGGCCTAGGGGCTTCTGAGCGCCGCAGGCGCGATCAGCCCGCAGGGGACGGGAGGGAGGAGGCGCGTGCGCTTGTCCGTCGTGCGTCCTGTCCGTGATGACAAGGCCCCTGCCGCCCTGCAAACAAGCGAAGGCCGACCCGCGCGAGGCGGGCCGGCCTTCATGCTCTATGCATCAGAGCCTATCCGGTGGGGGCGGTCAGAGGGGCGTGACATCCTGATCGGTCCTCTGAGCGCTGCGGGCGCGATCGGATCGCAGGAGATGCCTCGCCCCTCGCCGGGACGGTGTCCTACTGGTAGTCGAACACGTCGATGCAGCTCATCAGGAACTCGTCGTTGGCCCCGCCGCGCTTGCGCGCGAGCTCGGAGGCGGCGACGATCGACATGTAGCTGCGGACGATCTGGATGGGCTCGTCGGCGCGGTTGCAGTAGAGCTCCAGGTAGGCGTCGGCCTGCTGCTTGTCCTCGAGCGCGAACAGCAGGTAGGTCATGGCGGCGTCGGCCGCAGGGGCGCCCTGGGTGGCGTGCGCCCAGTCGCAGACGTAGAGCTTGCCGTCATCGCCGACGATGACGTTGGAGGGGTTGAAGTCGCCGTGGCAGACGTTGGTCTCGATCTTCATGCCGTCGAGGCGCTGGAGCAGGTCGTAGCGCGTGGAGGCGTTCAGCTGATCGAGCTGGTTGATCATGCGGGCGTACTTGTCGCGCTGACGGTTGAGCAGCGGCGAGCGGAAGGAGTGGATCTCGATCTGCAGGTCCACGAACTGCTCGAGGTACTCGTAGAAGCGCGCGGGCTCGGCAGCCATCTTCTCGGCGAGCGTGACACCGGGGACCTTGGTGGTGACGAGCGCCCAACCGCCCTCGTCGACCTGGGCGACCTCGAGGGCCTTGGGCGAGCGGATGCCGCACTCGTTGATGCGGGCGAGGTTCAGGGCCTCGTTGAAGACGTCGGAGACGGGCTTCGTCTCGTTGAAGACCTTGACGATCTTGTCGCCGAGGTCGTAGACGACCTTGTTGCCGCGACGGGCGACCTCTACCTTGGTGTCCGGAAGAATCATGGCGTTACCTTCCTTTCTGGGTGCGGCGCGAGGATATCGCGTCGACACCACTGTAGTGGCTCCGGGGCGCGCCGCGCGCTCGGCGCGGTGAGCGGCGCGCCCCGGGCAGCAAACGAGGGGAGCGAAAGCGGGCGTTACGCCTCGTAGCTCTGCGGCTCGCGGCCGTAGTACGCGTCGAGGTAGAGCTCGCGGATCTCGCTCATCAGCGGGTAGCGCGGGTTGGCGCCGGTGCACTGGTCGTTGAATGCCTGCTCGGTCATTTCGTCGAGGGTGTCGAGGAAGTACTGCTCGTCAACACCGTAGTCGGCGATGGTCTTCTTGACGCCGATGAAGTCCTTGAGCTCCTCGAGCTTCGTGATGAAGTTCTCGAAGACCTCCTTGTCGTCCTTGCCCTCGATGCCGCAGTACTTGGCTATCTCGGCGTAGTTGTGCAGCGCGTTGGGGTAAGGATACTGGGAGAAGGTACCCATCTTGACGGGTGCCTCGGCGGCGTTGTAGCGCATGACGCGGGTCAGGATGACAGCGTTTGCGAGGCCGTGGGGCAGGTGATGGAAAGCGCCGAGCTTGTGGGCCATGGAGTGGTTGAGGCCCAGGAAGGCGTTGGCGAAGGCCATACCGGCCATGCAGGAGGCGTTGTGCATCTCCTCGCGGGCGTGCGGATCCTTGGCGCCGTTCGTGAAGCTGGAGGGCAGGTTCTCGAAGACGAGCTTGGCAGCGCGCTCGGAGAGGCCCTTGGTGTAGTCGGAAGCCATGATGGAGACGTAGGACTCGATGGCGTGGGTCATGACGTCGATGCCGGAGGCAGCGGTCAGGCCGCGCGGGGCGGTCATGCAGTTGTCGGCGTCGACGATAGCCATGTTGGGGAGCAGCGCGTAGTCGGCGAGCGGCCACTTGATGCCGGTCTCCTTGTCGGTGATGATGGCGAACGGCGTGCACTCGGAGCCGGTACCCGAAGAGGTCGGGACGGCGACGAAGTAGGCCTTCTTGCCCATCTCGGGGAAGGTGAAGATACGCTTGCGGATGTCCATGAAGTCCATGGCCATGTCCTCAAACTTGCACTCGGGGTGCTCGTACATCATCCACATGATCTTGCCGGCGTCCATAGCGGAGCCACCGCCGACGGCGATGATGACGTCCGGCTCAAAGAGAGCCATCTGCTTGGCGCCGCGACGTGCGCACTGCAGCGACGGATCGGGCTCGACGTCGTAGAAGCAGTCGTGGGCGATGCCCATCTCGTCGAGCTTGGCCTCGATGGCGCGGGTGTTGCCATTCTTGAAGAGGAACTGGTCGGTGACGATGAAGGCGCGCTTCTTGCCCATGACGTTGCCCAGCTCGTCGAGGGCGACGGGCGTGGAACCCTTCTTGAAGTAGACCTTCTCGGGAGCGCGGAACCACAGCATATTCTCACGGCGCTCGGCCACAGTCTTAACGTTGATCAAGTGCTTCACCCCAACGTTCTCGGAGACGGAGTTGCCGCCCCAGGAGCCGCAGCCCAGGGTCAGAGACGGCTTCATGCCAAAGTTGTACAGGTCACCGATGCCGCCGTGCGAGGACGGGGTGTTGATGACGATACGGCAGGCCTTCATGACGTGCTCGAACAGGCTGATCCTCTCGGCCTGGGCGGGGTGCACGTACAGAGAGGCGGTGTGGCCCGGGCCACCGGCAAGCACCAGGTGCTCGGCCTTGTCGACGGCCTCCTGGAAGTCCTTGGCGTGGTACATGGCCAGGACCGGGGAGAGCTTCTCGTGGGAGAACTCCTCCTTGGCGGGGTCGGTGGAGGTGACCTCGGCGATCAGGATCTTGGTCTTGGCGGGAACCTCGATGCCGGCGAGCTCGGCGATCTTGGCAGCGGCCATGCCGGGGATGCGGTGATCGAGAGCGCCGTTCTTGAACATGGCGGCACGCAGGGCCTCCATCTCGGCACCCTGCTTGACGAAGTAGCAGCCGCGCTTCTGGAACTCGGCCTTGACCTGGTCATAGATGGTGTCGATGACGGTCACGGACTGCTCGGAGGCGCAGATCATGCCGTTGTCGAAGGTCTTGGAGTGGATGATGGAGTTGACGGCGAGCAGCACGTCGGCGGTGTCGTCGATGACGACCGGGGTGTTACCGGCGCCAACGCCCAGGGCGGGCTTGCCCGAGGAGTAAGCGGCCTTGACCATGCCCGGGCCACCGGTGGCGAGGATGATGTCGACGTCGCGCATGACCATGTTGGTCAGCTCGATGGAGGGGACATCGACCCAGCCGATGATGCCCTCGGGGGCGCCGGCCTTGACGGCGGCGTCAAGCACGAGCTTGGCGGCGGCGATGGTGCACTTGGCGGCAGCCGGGTGCGGGGAGATGATGATGGCGTTGCGGGTCTTCAGGCAGATCAGCGTCTTGAAGATCGCGGTGGAGGTGGGGTTGGTCGTCGGGATGACGGCGCCCACGATGCCGATGGGCTCGGCGATCTTGGTGATGCCGTAAGCCTCGTCGCGCTCCAGGACACCACAGGTCTTGGTGTTCTTGTAAGCGTTGTAGATGTACTCTGCGGCGTAGTGGTTCTTGATGACCTTGTCCTCAAGAACGCCGCGGCCGGTCTCCTCGATGGCCATCTTCGCCAACGGGATACGAGCCTTGTTGGCGGCCATGGCGGCCTCATAGAAGATCTTGTCGACCTGCTCCTGCGTGTACGTAGCAAAAAGCGCCTGGGCCTCTCGCATCTGAGCGAGCTTAGCCTCAAGCGCCTCTACGTTGTCCACAATTGCGGGAGTAGTGTTTTCCGGTGACTTTTTCACCATTTGTGTCTCCTTGCGATCGGAGATTTACCCTACGCCTTGCATGATAGCAAGAAATTATTCGGCGAACGGTAAGATTCCCGTAAAAGGCACACTAAAACGCTTCAATAAACTGAAACGCTTTAACTAAAACTATCTGCCTGCTGCATCGCCCCGCTCATTGGGGACAGACTTACATGAGTGCTTTCACTCATTTGGGACAGATATCGTTTTGCCATTTTGCCGTTCTGAACCTGTTTTTGCCGCTCATTGGATATAAATAGGTCACAGGCTCAGCATTTCGCGTTCCTTCTCTCCTTTTAGGTGTTGCCTGTTCAGTTTTGAAAGGAGAGATTATGCCCCGATGCGCCCGCGCCGTTTCGCTCACCGGCTATTACCACGTCTTTGACCGTGGCAACTCCAAACAGATTATTTTTGAAGATGACTCTGACCGATATCGTTTCTTATCGGACATCTCGGACAGGTTTGCGCGCCATGAAGTGGCGGTTTTGGCTTGGTGCCTTATGGACAACCACTTTCATTTGATGGTTGATGATCCGTTCGACAATCTTTCAAAGGCGATGCAGTGCGCATTGACGGCATATGCTAAGTATTTCAATGGGAAAACGGGGAGAACGGGGCATTTGTTTGACAATCGCTATTCGCGGGTCGCGGTCGAGTCGGACACACAGGCGGTGCAGCTACTCGATTATATCCATCTCAATCCTGTGAAGGGTGCAATTAACTCACTCGAAGCATACCGCTGGTCAAGCTACAAGGCATATCAGCTGGGCTATGATCCCTTTGACATCTGTGATGCGGCTCCTATGCTCGATATTGTCGGAGGCTCCCGTTGCTATTGCGAGCATCTCGAGAAAGTTGCCGGGCGCATCTGGTCAGTAGAGGTTCTTCCACGCCGGCGGATCCCCGATGAGGAGGCCCTTTCCGTTGCGCACGAAGTCCTGCCGAGCATAGATCCTGCGCTGCTCAAGGCCCTGCCGCGACTCGAGCGTGATGCGTGTCTGCTGAGGCTCAGGCGGGCACATCTCACGGTCAAGCAAATTGCCCGTATCACCGGTATCGGCGCTACAAGCGTGACCAAGGCCACTGCAGGCTGGAAGGAGGCTGCGTGAGGCTGGGCAGGACCTGATCATGGCGCCGCATGTGTACGTCATGTCTGTCCCCAATGCGTGAAAGCACTCATCTAAGTCTGTCCCCAATGAGCGCCCAATGAGCACAAAAAAGCGCCCTCCGTAGGGGAGGACGCCTTTGGTAAGTTCTATATGAACGCGAGGTCTTTGACCCGGAGAGTCCGAGGTACTTGTTGGTAAGACCTTATTTAGGAGCGCGCAACCTTGCCAGACTTGAGGCAGGTGGAGCAAACGTTCATCTTGCGACGGTGACCATCGACGACAACGTAGACGCGCTGGATGTTGGGGCGGAACTTACGGTTGGTGACGCGGTGAGAGTGGCTGATGGAGCGACCGGCAACGGGGTGCTTACCGCAAACTTCGCAAACTTTGGACATAACTGACCCTCCTTGGGCGACAAACGAACATGTCGCGTTAACAAACAAGCCTGAACTATAGCACAGAAGTCGCTCCCTGTGCGCAATCTACACAGAGATATTCCTCTTTTGGCGATAGTGCCCACGCCACGGCCCTGGACGTAGATCCGATTTGCGTGCAGCAGAGGGGATTATGCCAGCTCGTGCGTGCGTTTTCAAGCTCGTCCCACAAATATATATAGGTTTATGGAGCATTGGGCTCCGTTTACGGATTGCTCTGTATTTATGCTCGCAATTAAGCTCGAGGTTGGCTACACTATCCCTTGACCATTAAAGGGGTACGAGATACCCACATGGAATTACATAGCTGCCATGCGAGCAGCCTTTCCTGTGGGTGTCTGGTCCGCTTTAAGCGGTCGGGCATCTATTTTTTTGACTGTGTCAGCAGTCAAGACATGTGAGGAAGGAGATCGATGGGCACGACTTCCCCCAAGGCGGTCATCATGGACGAGACCGCCGTCAATCGAGCGATGACCCGCATCGCGCACGAGATTCTCGAGCGCAACGAGGGCTGTGAAGACCTCGCTCTGGTCGGCATCGTCACGCGCGGCGACCTTCTGGCAAAGAAGCTCGCCGAGGAGATCAAGGAGATCGAGGGCGTCGAAGTTCCGCTCGGCAGCCTGGACATCAGCTTCTACCGCGATGACTATGCGACCAATTTCGCTCCCGCGATCCACGCCACCAACATTCCCTTTAGCGTCGACGGCAAGCGCGTCGTGCTGGTGGACGACATCCTGTACACGGGTCGTACCATCCGCGCTGCTCTGGACGCCGTCATGGACCTGGGCCGTCCGAGCCGTATTGAGCTGGCAGTTCTCGTTGACCGCGGTCACCGCGAGCTCCCCATCTCGCCGGACTTTGTCGGCAAGAACGTTCCCTCGTCGCATGAGGAGAACGTGCACCTATATATGAAGGAAGTCGACGGCCACACCGCCGTCGAGATTAACGACGTCGCGCCGGGTTCCCACGTGGGCTCCGCGCCGCTGGGAGGTGAGTAGTACCGTGGCGTTCAACCATAAGCACCTGATCGACATTACCGAGTACTCCGAAGAGGACATCAAGCTCATCCTCGAGACCGCCAAGGCGTTCTCTGAGGTCAACGAGCGTGCGATCAAGAAGGTCCCCACGCTCAAGGGTAAGACCATCGTCAACATGTTCAACGAGCCCTCGACGCGCACCCGTAGCTCCTTCGAGCTCGCCGAGAAGCGTCTTTCGGCCGACAGCCTCAACTTTGGCGGCTCCTCGACCTCCACGGTCAAGGGCGAGAGCCTCGTCGACACCGTCGAGACCCTCAACGCCTATAAGATCGACTGCATCGTCGTGCGCGATAAGCACGCCGGTGCTCCCTACATCGTCACGCAGAACTCGCCCGCGAGCGTCATCTGCGCCGGCGACGGCAAGCACAACCATCCCACGCAGGCCCTGCTCGACCTGTACACCATCTGGGAGCACAAGGGTGACTTCCACGGTCTGAAGGTCGCTGTCGTCGGCGATATCGCGCACTCCCGTGTCTGCGGCTCGCTGATTCCCGCCCTTAAGATCATGGGCTGCGAGACCTACGCCGTCGCCCCCGGCACGCTGTTGCCGCCGGCGCCCGAGGTCCTGGGCTGCGACCACGTGACGAGCGACCTCGATTCCGTCCTGCCCGAGCTGGACGTCGTCTACATGCTGCGCGTGCAGCAGGAGCGCCTCGAGGGTGCCCCGTTCCCGACCATTCGTGAGTACCACAAGCTCTTCGGTCTGACCAAGGACCGCGAGAAGCTCATGAAGCCCGATGCGATCATCTGCCACCCGGGCCCCATCAACCGCGGCGTCGAGTTCGACTCCTATATGGCCGACCACCCGCAACGCTCCGTCATCCTGGAGCAGGTCTACGCCGGTATCTGCGTGCGTATGGCTATCCTGTATCTGCTGCTTGGAGGTGCCGATAATGGCCTTGCTTCTTAAGAATGCCCACGTCGTCGACCCGTCCGTCGAGCTTGACGGTGTCGTTGACGTCCTGATTGACGGCGACAAGATCGCCGAGGTCGGCGAGAATCTCGCCGTCGAGGGAGCCGAGGTCCGCGACCTTTCCGGCAAGTACCTCGTCCCTGGCCTGGTGGATATGCACGTTCACCTTCGCGAGCCCGGCTACGAGGTCAAAGAGGACATCGAGAGCGGCACCCGCGCAGCTGCCAAGGGCGGCTTTACCGGCGTGTGCGCCATGCCCAACACCGATCCCGTCACCGATAACGGCACCGTCGTGGAGTTCGTCAAGTCCCGCGCTGCCGAGGTCGGTCACTGCCGCGTCTATCCGTCGGGCGCCATGACCCGCGGTCTTAAGGGCGAGGCCATGTCCGAGATGGGCGATATGGTCGCCCACGGCGCCGTCGCCTTCACCGACGACGGTCGCGGCGTGCAGGGCGCGGGTATGCTCCGTCGCTGCATGGACTACGGCAAGATGTTCGGCAAGGTCTTTATGAGCCATTGCCAGGACGAGGACCTGGTCGGCCACGGCCAGATCAACGAGGGCAAGGTCTCGACCCGTCTGGCTCTCGAGGGCTGGCCGGCTGCCGGCGAGGAGCTCCAGATCGCCCGCGACATCGAGATCGCCAAGCTGACCGGTGCCAAGCTGCACATCCAGCACATCTCCACCGCTCACGGTCTCGAGCTCGTGCGTGCCGGTAAGGCCGCTGGCGTTCAGGTTACCTGCGAGGCCACCCCGCACCACATGTTCCTGACCGAGAACGACCTGGACGAGACCTACAACACCTCGCTCAAGGTCAACCCGCCGCTGCGTACCGAGGAGGATGCCGAGGCCATCCGTCAGGGCGTCATCGACGGCACCGTTGACGTTATCGTCACCGATCACGCTCCTCACACCCCGTGGGAGAAGGCCCGTGAGTTCGAGCTTGCGCCCTTTGGTATGATCGGCCTCGAGACCTCGCTGTCGCTCGTACTCACCGAGCTGGTCAACACGGGCAAGATGAGCATGGGCCGCATGGTCGAGCTCATGGCCATCAAGCCGCGTGAGATCCTGGGTCTCGACCAGGTTCAGGTCAAGGCGGGCTCCGTTGCCGACCTGACCGTGTTCGACCCCTCCGCAACCTGGACGGTTGGCGAGGACGGTTACGAGTCGCGCGCCGAGAACTCCGGTTTTGCCGGCCGCACGCTCACCGGTCGTGCCACCGATGTGTTTGTCGGCGGTAAGCAGACGCTTGCCGACGGCTGCATCTGCTAGCATAGCCTTATCGCTTTTGTGCGCGGCGCCCTTGCGGTGCCGCGCTTTCTATTAGTTTGGACCATGCAACCGCATGGGGGATTGGAGCGTCTATGCCCACACCTTCCACTGCACGCATGCACGACTTCGAGGTCGTCTCGAACCGGGAGATTGCCGACGGCATCTTCTCGCTCGTCATCTCGGCCCCCAAGCTTGCAAGTGCGCTCAAGCCCGGTCAGTTTGTGAACATCGCCGTACCCGGCGATGCGTCCTCGCTGCTTCGCGTGCCCCTGAGCTACTACCGCGCCGACGCCGAGGCCGGCACCGTCGAGCTGTGGTACGCCGTCGTGGGCGACGATACCCGTCGTTTGTCCCAGATGGGCTCTGGCTCCACCTCTAACCTGCTGGGCCCCGGTGGCCGTGGCTGGATGGTACCCGAGGGCACCAGGAAGGCCCTGCTCGTCGCCGGTGGCATCGGTGTTCCGCCCGTGCTGTGCCTTGCCGACAAGCTTTCCGAGCAGGGTGTGGCCGTCGACGTGTGCCTGGGCTTTGGCACCGCGTCCAAGGCCGTGGGTGTCGATGAGTTCCGCGCGCTGGGCGCCACGGTCAACGTTTGCACCGATGATGGCACGCTGGGCACGCACGGTTTTTGCACCGACCCGGCAGCCGAGCTGCTCGGCGAGGGCGGCTACGACTATGTGGCCAGCTGCGGCCCCGCTGTCATGATGAAGAAAGTCGCCGCCGCTGCCGCCGAGGCCGGTGCGTACTGCGAGGTGTCGCTTGAGCGCATGATGAGCTGTGGCTTTGGCGCCTGCAACACCTGCAATGTCGAGACGGTCGACGGTATGAAGGGTGCTTGCATGTGCGGCCCCGTGTTCGATGCTTCCAAGGTGGTGGTCTTCTAGTGGGTACCGTGAACATGGCCGTCGATTTCGGCGGCGTCAAGATGCAGAACCCCATCAACACCGCAGCCGGTACCTTTGGCTACGGTTGGCAGTTCCAGAACTTCTTTGATGTTTCCCAGCTGGGCGCCATCACCACCAAGGGTTGCGCTGCCGAGCCCTGGCCCGGCAATCCCGCGCCCCGCATGGCTGAGATTCCCGGCGGTATGATCAACTCCGTGGGCCTTCAGAACCCCGGCGTGGCTGCCTTTGCCCGCGAGTCCGGTCCGTGGCTCGAACAGCTGTCCAAGGACGGCTGCCAGGTCATCTGTCAGGTTGCCGGCCACTCCGTTGACGAGTTTGTCCGCGCGCTCGAGATGTATGTCGAGCTGTGCCCCTGGGCTGCCGGCTACGAGATCAACGTGAGCTGCCCTAATATCGCCGCCGGCGGTGCCGCCATGGGCTCTACGCCCGAGGGCGCCTCATCCGTTATGGCTGCCTGCCGCAAGGTGACCGATAAGCCGCTGTTCGTGAAGATGGCGCCGGTCAACGTCGCCGAGATTGCCAAGGCCCTCGAGGCTGCCGGCGCCGACGGCCTTTCGGTCATCAACTCCATTCAGGGCATGGCCATCGACGTCCATACCCGCAAGTCCCGCGTGGCCAAGCCCAAGGGCGGCCTTTCGGGCCCGCTGTGCCACCACATCGCCGTGCGCATGGTCTGGGAGGTTGCCCAGGCCGTCGATATCCCCATCAACGGCGTCGGCGGTGTCATGACCGGCGAGGATGCGGCCGAGTTTATCCTGGCCGGCGCCACCTGCGTGTCGGTCGGCATGGCCAACTTCGTCGATCCGTGCGCTTCGCTCAAGATCGCGCACGAGCTCGAGGCCTGGGCTGAGTCCCAAGGCGTGAAGGACATCAACGAACTGGTAGGTGCTTTCGAATGCTAGAGACCGATGCCCGCGACCGCGTAATCGTCGCTCTCGACTGCGACCGCGAGCGTGCGCTCGAGCTTGCCCACGAGCTTTCGGGCCATGCCGCCTGGCTTAAGGTTGGTATGACGCTCTATTACGCTGAGGGCCCCGAGATCGTCAAGACCTTTAAGGACCTGGGCTTTAAGGTCTTCCTTGACCTTAAGTTCCATGATATTCCGCATCAGGTTCGCGGTGCCGCCCGTTCGGCCTCGCTTGCCGGTGCCGACCTGCTCTCGGTTCACGGCTTGGGTTCGGGCGCCATGCTCGCTGCCTGCCGCGAGGGTGCCGAGGAGGCGCGCGAGGACCGCGCCAAGCTCGTCGCCATCACCGTGCTCACGAGCATGAATCAGGATGCCTTGAGCGAGATTGGCGTCGAGTCGCCGGTGGCCGAGGAGGCCGCCCGCCTGGCAAAGCTCGCTCAGGCCAACGGCATCGATGGCATCGTGTGCTCGCCGATGGAGGCTCACGACATGCGTGAGCTGCTGGGTCCTGATGCCCTGATCGTGACTCCGGGTGTGCGTCCGGTGGGTGCCGCCTTAGGCGACCAGTCCCGCGTGGCGACGCCTTCCCAGGCTATCGAGCGTGGCGCAAGCCACATTGTGGTGGGCCGTCCCATCACCGGCGCCGACGATCCGGTTGCCGCCTTTGACGCCATTGTCGCCGAGCTGGTCGAAAACATCGCGTAAAAGATTCCCCTAAGTCACCACTTTTGGGTCTCATTAGCACAAAATAGCCCCTGTGCCTGCGTAAACTTTCCCATCCTTTGTGTGGAATCGCAGGTCAGGGGCTTAACTTTGGGCGCAGTATATTGCACTTTTTGCGGGTATCGTCTAACCTATGGAGCCGCGATTGGGTATTTTGTACGTTCTACGTGCTAAAATGCCAATTATTGAATCAGATATAACCCAACTATTTGGAGGTACGAATGGCACTCCCTCAGCTTACCGATGAGCAGCGCAAGCAGGCTCTTGAGAAGGCTGCTGCCGCACGTCACGCTCGCGCCGAGCTTCGCGAGCAGATCAAGAAGGGCGAGAAGCCCCTCGAGTCCGTGCTCAACTCCGATGACCCCATCGCTTCCCGCATGAAGGTTTCCACCCTCATCGAGTCTCTTCCTGGTTATGGTAAGGCCAAGGCCGCCAAGATCATGGAGGAGCTTGGTATCTCCGCTACCCGTCGCGTCCAGGGCCTCGGCGTCCGTCAGCGCGAGCAGCTCCTCGAGCAGCTGACCAAATAAGTGAGCGCTCAGGATTCCAAGCTCTTTGTGATTTCTGGACCGTCAGGCGCAGGGAAGGGTACGCTCGTCACTCGTGTGCGCGAGCGCCGCTCGAACCTGGGCCTGACGGTTTCGGCTACCACGCGAGCACCACGCAAAGGTGAGGTCGACGGCGTCAACTACTTTTTTCTGACGCGCGAGGAGTTCGACCGCCGCGTGGCAAACGGTGAGTTTGTTGAGTGGGCCGAGGTCCACGGTAACTGCTACGGCACGTTGGTGAGCGAGGTCACATCCAAGCTCGCCTCTGGCGCATCTCTGATTTTGGAGATCGATGTCCAGGGCGCCCTGCAGGTGAAGGAGCGTTTCCCCGAGGCCGTGTTGATCTTTATCAAGCCGCCTTCGCTTGAGGTACTCCGCGAGCGCCTGGTCGGTCGCGGTACCGAGACGCCCGAGACGATTGAGCTGCGTATGGCAAACGCCGCCGATGAGCTTGCCCTTGCCGACCGCTACGACGACGTCGTGGTTAATGACGATCTCGACCGCGCGACCGATGAGCTCGTTCGCGTTCTCGATATGCATGAAAGGATCTGAGGTCCGTGTCCGTTGTAAAGCCTTGCATTGACGATCTTCTGGAGAAGACCGATCACAACCGCTTCCTGCTCGCTTCGCTTGCCTCCAAGCGCGCCTGCGACATTAACAGCATGCTGCGTGGCCAGCACAACCGCGTGCTTGCCGTCCAGGATGTCGATGACATCACCATCGGGCTTTCCGGTGCCGATACCATTTCGATGGCTATGGACGAGATTGTCGACGGCGACATCTCTTACGACGAGGCCCGTTACGAGAAGGCGCTCGGCCACAAGGTTGCTGAAGCCTAAATGGCGGCTCGCGTCTGCCTGGTCCACTATCACGAGGTTGGACTGAAGGGTAAGAACCGCGCACATTTTGAGCATATCCTCATGGATAACATCAAGGCGGCCTTGGCCGCCTTTTCCGTGAATGCCGTGTCTCGAATTTCCGGTTATATCCTCGTGACCTTTAACGAGCATCAGGCCGATGAGGCGGCGCGTGTCATTCGCACCGTTCCCGGCGTTGCACGTGTGTCTTTGGCGTATCACACCAACCGCGACTCGCAGGAGTACTGCGCCGCCGCCGTGAAGGCGCTGCGCGAGTTTGGTTCCTTCGATTCTTTTAAGGTGCACGCCAAGCGCTCCAATACTGACTATGAGCTTACCTCGATTGACATCAATCGTCAGGTGGGTGAGGTGCTGTGTGAGGCCTTCCCCGATAAAAAGGTTCAAATGCACGACCCCGATGCGATGGTGCACGTACTGGTGGTCCAGGGTAGCGTTTATGTGTACGCGCGCTCCGAGCGCGGCGTGGGCGGTCTGCCGGTGGGTTCTGCCGGCAAGGTCGTGACGCTGCTGTCGTCGGGTATCGATTCTCCGGTGGCGACCTGGATGCTCGCGCGTCGCGGCGCGGTGTGCGTGCCGGTACATTTCTCTGGTCGTCCGCAGACGCCCGATACGAGTGAGTATCTGGTGCAGGACATCATCCGTGCGCTTGAGCCGGGTGTCCAGATCGGCCGCCTGTACGTGGTGCCGTTTGGCGACTGCCAGCGTGAGATTTCGGTCACCTGTCCCAGCAACCTGCGCGTGATCATGTATCGCCGCATTATGTATTCGGTTGCCGAGCGCATTGCACACATCGAGGGCGCCAAGGCCATCGTGACGGGCGAATCGCTTGGACAGGTTGCCTCCCAAACGCTTGAGAATATCATGGCCGTCAACGAGGCCGTGAAGATCCCCGTGTTCCGTCCTCTCATCGGTTCGGACAAGCAGGAGATCATTGCGCGTGCCGAGGAGATCGGTACGTTCGATATCTCGACTGAGGCCGCTCCCGACTGCTGCACGCTGTTTATGCCGCGCCGTCCCGAGACGCACGCTAAACTCGATGCCGTGCATGAGGCCTGGGAGTTGTTCGATCATGAGGAGATGATCGAGCGCCTGCTCAAGCAGACCGAGTACATCGACTTCGAGAGCAACACGTATAAGGCCCCTAAGACCTTAAAACGCAAACATTCGGAGCTTGCTCCGCGTGAGATTTACCAAGATCACGAGTAATTTTGTGCATAGACCGACGATGCGCCTGCATCGTCGGTCTTTTTCTATCTGGGCATTTTGCGGCTAAGTGTCCATTTGCTGACGTGTGGCTGAATAAATGGACAGATTTGTGCAAGGTTTTGGTCGGTTTTTGGTTTGACCGCTAAAACCGGTTTTGGAGCGTGGCTGTTGCGGAGCTCCCTTCCTGACACGATGGTGTTGGGAGGTTTTGCTATGGCGCAGCGCGAACAACACGAACGGGTCAAAAAGATGGACCGCTGGGCGGACAAGCTGCTCGGTCACAAGGCAGTGGTGATGGCGATACTGGTCGTCATTGCGATGGCGAGCGGCTTGGCGATGGCGAACCTTGGCGGCGGTACTGGCGGCGTGTCGTTTGAGCGCACTGATGGTTCGGGCTCGTTAGTGGAGCCGGGATCCGGCGATGCCTCGAGCGGAAAGACATCCGAAGGCTCTTCGTCTAAGGCGTCTGCCGCGGCAGAGGTTTATGTCGATGTTGATGGTGCCGTTGTGTCGCCCGGTGTATATCGCGTCAAGGACGGCGCGCGGGTGGCTCAGGCGATAGATGCCGCCGGCGGGCTGGCGCCCGAGGCAGACGTTACGGGGCTCAATCGGGCATCCAAGGTCGTCGATGGGCAGAAGATTCACGTTCCAACGGTGGGGGAGCAGCAGGCGTCCATTGCGGAAGCCGGTGTTGATGGTGGGGCTTCCGCATCATTGGGCGTGAGTGGCGCAACGGGCCTAGTCAACATCAATACGGCAAGCGCGGCAGAGCTGCAGACGCTCTCGGGCATCGGTCCCTCCGTGGCACAGTCGATTATCGATGAGCGTACAAAGAACGGTGCTTTTGCCTCGGTTGACGATCTGATGCGTGTGTCGGGAATCGGCGAGAAGAAGCTTGCCAAAATCAAAGACTGCATCTGCGTATGAGTGCGACCGAGCGCGAACATGTGATGCCTCCGCGGCCCCTGATGCCGTGGACGATGGCCCTGTGTGCCGGCATGTGCATGAGCTGCGCCTTGGTGCTCAACGTGGCCGCTGATGCGCTGCTGAGGGAGCAGGCGCCGGCGGTCGGGCTGCTATGGGCCATTCCCGTTGCGGCGACGGTATTCGTTGTGCTGGCTCAATCTTGTGCGCGGCTTGCCCCTTGGAAGCGGTGGCTGTATGCCGCGTCCGTCGGTCTCGTGGCGGGAGCGGTCGTCTCGGCGTGGTGGGCTGCGGGCGCGCTCAACGCCTCGAAGGCGCTCGACGGCCGAGCGGCAAGCAGCCTCGAGTTTGTCGTGCAGGGTGATCCATCCATAAACGACGACGTGTATTCCTATACCTGCGAGGTACGCGCGGACGGTAAGAACTTGGCAACGGTTCGCCTATCGTGCGACCGCGAGCTCAAGGTCGGGGCGCACGTGCGTGTTATCGGTCGCGTTTCACGTTTTGAGAACGATGCGTATGGACGATTGCGCGTGCTCCGAGGCGAGGTGCGCAAGGTTAAAGCCGTTCGGATTGTGTCGGTCGATGAGGGCTCTCCGGGGCCGCTGCTTCGGCTGCGAAATTGGCTGCTTGCGTCCATCGCGCCTGCGACCGACCCGGCACGTGCGCTCATAGCTGGTGTCGTCTGTGGTCGTTCGGCCGAGCTGCGCGCCCAGCCGGCGGGCGACTGGTTTTCGGTGACGGGAACGGCGCATCTTATCGCCGTCTCGGGCAGCCATCTGGCTATCGTGGGGTTTGTGATCGAGGGCGTATTGCAAAAGACTCGGTGCTCACGTGGTTTTCAGCGGGTGATATTGGCGATAACGCTTGTGGGCTACGCTGCCTTTACGGGCGCGTCTCCCTCGGCCGTGCGCGCGTGCTGCATGGTGTTCGCGACGCTTGTCGTAAACGGAGCGGGTCGTCGTCGGCACGGCGCATCGGCACTCTTCGTAACCATGTCCATCTTTGTGCTACTGAGGCCGACGGTGCTGTTCGAGATGGGCTTTCAGCTTTCATGTGCCAGCGTCTTTGCCATCCTGTGCTTTTGCCCGTATGCTACCTACGCTTTGGGTGAGCTGAGCGTGCCGTCGGGCATTGCCAGCATGCTCTCCGTCACACTGTGCTCGCAGTTGGCGACGCTCCCCATCACCATTCCTGCCTTTGGTACGTTCTCGCTCATTGCTCCGTTGGCAAATGCGGCCATCGGTCCGGTGGTGAGCGTACTGCTTGCTGTGTCGATCGTGCTGGTTCCCTTTTCGCTCGTGGCGCCGTTGCGGACTTGGGCGCTCGTTGTGCCCATGATTGCCGCCCGTTGCGCGCTGTTCTTCGAGCAGCTGTTTGCCGCCGTGCCGGGTGCATCCGTGAGCGTGCCGCCCGATAGCATGTGGATTTACCTAGTGCCGTGTTTGCTGGCGGTTCTGCTGGTCTGGTGGCCGCGTCCCCGTGCACGTCTTATGGCGGTGGGGCTTGCATGCCTGGTGCTCTTGGCTGCGATTCCGTACGTCTACTGGGATCGATTCGCTCCGCCTTCGGTGACGGTACTCGATGTGGGCCAGGCCGATGCGATTCTTATCCGCGAGGGCGGCGCAGTAGCGCTCGTCGACTGCGGGCTCGACGAGCGCGTGGTAGCGGCGTTGGTTCGCAACAATGTCCACCATATCGACGCCGTCTTCGTGACACATTGGGACGAAGATCATTGGGGTGGTCTTCCCGATGTGCTCGATCGGTTTTCGGTTGGAACCATTGCAGTTGCAGCGGATGCGCTGGACGGTGCGCCTGCTGAGGTCCTGAATCGCCCCGGCGTAACGTATCGGCAGGTGGCTCGCGGGGATACGGTCGATATCGGCGCATTTCGGGCTCGTGTGATGTGGCCGTTTGACACGGTGGATGGCGAGGGCAATGAGGACTCGCTTGTCTTGCTGCTCTCCTATGCCCGGGAATGCAAGAGCCTGCGTATGCTCCTCACTGGTGATGCCGAGCTCGATCAGGAGCGCGAGTTTGTACAGGAGGTGGGTGATATCGATGTGCTCAAGCTGGGGCATCACGGCTCAAAAGTTTCCGTCGACAAAGACCTGCTGGAAACGCTTAAGCCCGAGCTCTCTATGGCGAGTGCGGGCGAGGGCAACCGCTACGGCCATCCATCCGATGCCTGCATCGATGCCGTTCGCGATGCGGGCGGCGCGTTCGCATGTACCATTGAACAAGGAGACATTACCGTCTCGCCGACCGTAACAGGTTTTGCCATGCGATGCCAGCGACCGTGATGCTGCCGTTGGCGCGGGACCAACCCCTGGGCTAAAATGGCACGGTACGAATTCGAGAGTCTGCGGGAGGGGAGCGCAATGTCCGAAACCGGTCTGCTGCCGGCATATCTGATCGTCGGTACCGACGGAGTCAAGCGCGATCACGCCGTCTCGCGTATGAAAGCGCGTCTGGAAAAGTCGGGTATGGTCGAGTTCAACCTCGACGAGCGCGATATGACCAAAGACCCCGATATCGAGTCGATTATCGGATCGCTCAACACCTTTCCCATGGGCAGCGAGTTTCGCCTGGTAATCCTTGACGGCTGCTCAAAACTCGCCAAAGCGATCTCCGAGCCGCTTGTCGACTATCTGGCGAGTCCCAGCCCCACGACGGTTTGTCTCATCATCGCCGACTCGCTTGCCAAGAACACGCGCCTGTATAAGGCGATCGCCAAGATCGACAAGAAGGCGGTGATCGATTGCTCCGGTACCAAGCGCTGGGAGCTACCGCGCCGCGTGCAGCAGATGGCGACGCAGCACGGCAAGTCGATCTCGACGGCGGCCGCCGAGGAGCTCGTCTCGCGTTCGGGTGAAAACACTCGCATGCTCGATAACGATTTGGCTAAGCTTGCCCAGATGGTCGAGGCGCCCCAGATTGAGCTTGCTGATGTGGAGCGCTGGATTGTGCGCACGGCCGAAGTCCAGCCCTGGGACTTTCTCAATGCGGTCTCGGCCCGTGACATGCGACGCTCGCTCGAGCTCTTCAATCTACTGCCCGCCAAGAGCTACGTGTGGACTTACACATTGCTGTGCGGCCGCATCCGCGAGCTTATCGTTGCCAAGGCGCTCGATGCGCGCGGACAGGGTCGTGAGCTGGCCGCAACGCTTAAGCTCCAGTCCTGGCAGGTCAAGAATCACCTGACCTGGGCACGTCGCTTTTCGATGGCAGAGCTCGTTGCCGCGCTCGAGGGCGCGGTCGATGTGGAGCTCGCGCTGAAGGGTTCGGCCGATTCTCAGACCGCGCTTTTGCTCTGGATTACGTACATCTTGAGAAAATCGTGATGATACCTGCCTATTTGACAAATTCGTTCTATCCCTTTGAGGGGGAGCGTGCTATAGTAGGCGCTTGCATGACCTCACCGTGTCTCAGAGGTGTCATACATTTTTTGCAAGGAACTCGAAAGGAACTCCAGAAGTGGCAAACATCAAGTCTCAGAAGAAGCGTATCCGCACCAATGAGGCAGCTCGCATGCGTAACAAGGCTGTCAAGTCCGAGCTCAAGACGCTGACCAAGCACGTCCAGTCCGCCGTTGCCGAGGGCGACGCCGAGAAGGCCCAGGCTGCCCTCAAGACCGTCACCAAGCGTCTCGACATGGCTGCCGCCAAGCATGTTATCCACAAGAACCAGGCTTCCAACCGCAAGTCCGGTCTTGCCAAGCTCGTGAACAGCATCAACGCCTAAGTTGTAAATTTCACACCACACAGATTACGCGCATAAATGGAGCCTGTTTTATGGAACAGGCTCCATTTTTTGTACCGCTCGGGTAAGATAGTCCGCATGAATACTTCAATTGACATTTCCCACATCCGCAACTTCTCAATCGTTGCGCACATCGACCATGGCAAGTCCACGATCAGCGATCGCATCCTCGAGCTCACCCATACCGTCGACGAACGCGACATGGAGTCGCAGCTGCTCGACACCATGGATATCGAGCGCGAGCGCGGCATCACGATCAAGTCCAATGCCGTTCGCGTGTCCTATGACGCCGACGATGGCGAGACGTATCAGTTCAATCTGATCGATACGCCGGGCCACGTGGACTTTACCTATGAGGTCTCGCGCTCGCTGGCAGCCTGTGAGGGCGCGGTGCTCGTTGTCGACGCCACGCAGGGCGTCGAGGCGCAGACCGTCTCCAACGCGACGCTCGCCATGAACGCCAATCTGGACATTGTGCCGGCCATCAACAAGATCGACCTGCCCTCGGCCCATCCCGACGAGGTTAAGACCGAGATCGAGGATGACCTGGCGATCCCTGCCGATGATGCCGTGTGCGTCTCGGGCAAGACCGGCGAGGGCATCCACGATCTGCTGGAGTCCATTGTCTTTTTGATCTCTCCGCCCAAGGGCGATGCGAACGCGCCGCTCAAGGCACTCATTCTGGATTCGTACTTCGACGAGTATCGTGGCGTCGTCGCCACGGTGCGCATCTTTGACGGCTCCATCAAAAAGGGCGATACCCTGCGCATGATGCAGGCAAAGGGCGACTTTTTGGTCGATGGCGTGGGCGTCAAGCGTCCCGCCGAGACCCCGGTCGACGCGCTCACGGTCGGCGAGGTCGGATACGTGGTCACGGGCCTGAAGGACCCCGAGGCCGTTCGCGTGGGCGATACCCTCACGTGGGCGTCGAATCCCTGCCCCGAGCCGCTTCCCGGCTACCGCGAGGCCAAGCCCATGGTCTATACGGGCCTGTTCCCGATCGATAACAAGGACTACGAGAACCTGCGTGACGCGCTCGATAAGCTGCACGTCAACGACCCGTCGTTGGTGTGGGAGCCCGAGACCTCGGTGGCGCTCGGCTTTGGCTTCCGCGTGGGCTTCTTGGGCCTGCTGCATATGGAGGTCGTCAAGGAGCGCCTGGAGCGCGAGTTCAATCTTGACCTCATTGCCACGAGCCCCTCGGTGGACTATCACGTCTACAAGACTGACGGCGAGATGATTGATGTCCGCAGCCCGCAGGATCTGCCCGAGGCTACGCGCATCGAGCGTATCGAGGAACCCTACCTCAAGGCCAAGATTATCTGCCCGCCCGAGTATACGGGTGCCGTCATGCAGCTCGCTATCGAGCACCGCGGCATTACTACCGACATGATTCATCTCACGAGCAAGTCGGTCGAGATGCGCTTTGATATGCCGCTCGCCGAGCTCATCTTGGACTTCTTTGACCAGCTCAAGAGCCGTACCAAGGGCTATGCCTCGCTCGACTACGAGTTCAACGAGTATCGTCCCTCCGAGCTCGTCAAGCTCGATATCTTGCTTTCGGGCGACGAGGTGGACGCGCTGTCGTTTATCGTCCATAAGGACAAGGCCTATGGCCTGGCCCGTGGTCTGTGCGACAAACTTAAGGAGATCATCCCGCGTCAGCTGTTCGAGGTTCCCATCCAGGGTGCTATCGGCAACAAAATCATCGCCCGTTCTACCGTCAAAGCGCGTCGCAAGGACGTTCTTGCTAAGTGCTACGGCGGCGATATCTCGCGTAAGCGCAAGCTGCTCGAGAAGCAGAAAGAGGGCAAGAAGCGCATGAAGGCCATCGGCTCGGTCGAGGTCCCGCAGGAGGCCTTTATGGCGATCCTCAAGGTGGACGAGTAGGTCTATGGCGCTTTCCGAATACAGCAAGCGGCTGCTGGGCGCCTATGCCGAGCAGCCGTTCCTTATGGCTCCCATGGCGGGCGTAACCGATCCCGCTTATCGCATCATGTGCCGCCGCCGCGGTGCCAATCTCGCCTATAGCGAGATGGTGAGCGTGGCGGGCCTTGCCTATGCCAGCAACAAGACCTGGCGCCTGGTGCTACCGGCCGACAAGGAGCAGCAGATTTGCGTGCAGCTCTTTGGCTCCAAGCCCGAGCAGTTTGCGAGTGCCGTCGCCGCCGTCGAGGAGCGTGTGGGCGATCGCCTGTCATTGATTGATATCAACATGGCCTGTCCGGCTCGCAAGGTCGTTACTAAGGGCGAAGGCTCGGCGCTTATGCGCACGCCCGACCTGGCCGAGAAGATTGTCGAGGCAGCGGTGGGCGCGGCGCATGTTCCCGTGACCGTGAAGATCCGCAAGGGTTTTTATGCCGAGGACCGCAACGCCGCAACGTTTGCCCAGATGCTTGAAGGGGCGGGCGCCTCTGCAGTTGCCGTGCACGGTCGTTGTGCCACGCAGCTCTACACCGGCCAGGCCGATTGGTCGGTTGTCGATGAGGTTGCCGACGCCGTCGAGATTCCCGTGATTGGTTCGGGTGATGTGTTCTGCGCCGAGGATGCCGCGGAGCATCTGCGCAGTTCTGGTGCCAGCGCGGTGTTTATCGCGCGCGGCATCTACGGCAATCCGTGGGTGTTCGGTGATGCTCGCGCCCTTGCGCTCGATGGCATGCCGGTGCCGGCGCGCAGCTCCGTTGAGCGCCTAGACGCCCTGCGTGAGCACCTAACGCTGACGCATGAGCTCCTGCCGCTCATGTCGCGTGCCCGTACGTACGCAAGCTGGTACTTAAAAGGCATGCCCCATGCCGCCGCTTGGCGTGCCCATGTGGTGCGCTGTTCCACTTACGAGGAGTTTATGGCGCTGGTCGATGAGATCGAGCGCGATGTGGTGGCTTGCGAGGCTGCCCTTGCCGCCGGCGAATCGGTGCCTCCACATCCGCTGGAGGCTTAAGGGTGGCCGTTACCGCGCTGTACGTGCACGTGCCGTTTTGCGCCCAAAAGTGCCGGTACTGCGACTTTGACTCGCGCAGTTTTGCTCCGTGCGACCTGAGCGCTGCGCTCGATGTCTATTTTGAGCAGTTGTTCGCGCGCCTCGATGCTTTTGGCAAGGCTAGGGCCCTTGAACAGATCCGCACCGTCTATGTTGGCGGTGGTACGCCGTCGCTGGCGGGGGAGCGCCTGGTGGAGCTGGCGCGGCGTATTCGTGCGTGGTGCGCCCCCGTTGAGTTTACCTGCGAGGCCAATCCCGAGTCGCTGACCGCCGAGCTTGCCGCTGCGCTTGCCAAGGTTGGTGTCACACGCGTCTCTCTGGGCGTGCAAACGCTCGATAACATCGAACTTACCGCTATCGGCCGTATTCACGATGCCGATCGGGCGCTCGCCGCCATCGCGACAGTCAAGAACGCTGGGCTTGACGTGTCGTGCGACCTTATGTGCGGACTTCCCGGGCAGACCGCAGCGAGTTGGAGGCGCACGCTCGATGGCGTGCTGGCGGCGGCTCCGCATCATGTGTCGGTCTACCCGCTCACGCTTGAGGAGGGGACTCCCCTTTATCGCATGGCGTGCCGCGACGAGTCGGTAGAGCCCGACGAGGATTTTCAAGCTTCGTGCATGGATGTGGCGCGTGAGCGTCTGGGTGCGGCCGGCTATCACCCGTATGAGGTGGCAAGCTATGCGCTCGACGGACATGAGTGCGCCCATAACATTGCCTACTGGACCGGCCAGGGCTATTTGGGCCTGGGTCGCTCTGCCGCGGGCATGCTCGATGCCGAGGATTTCGATCGTCTTGCAGGTTTGTTCCCCGGCGTGTCTTCTCGAGGCGATTCGTACCGCGTGCGTCTGGTGCAACGTGACGATGACGCGACGGCGTTCGAGGCCGAATATCTGTCGCAGCGTGAGGCTGCGGCTGAAGACCTGATGCTCGCTTGTCGCTTGACGCGCGGTATTGCGTCCGATCTGTTGGTTCGTGCAGCTTGCGTCATCCCAACGGGCGAGCTGGCAGCTGTCTGCGATCGCGCGCTCGAATTGGGTCTTGCCACTTGGGTGCCCGAGACGCTCGGAGTCCATGAGGGACCCTTCACTTCGGCAGACGTCCTCGCGGGCCATGTCCGTGCTCGTTTAGCGCCCACCCACTTGGGCTGGCTCGATGGAAATGTGCTGTTCGAGCTGTTTTGGGGTCTAGCCTAGGCCGCTCGGGTAGAATTACCGCAATATATACGCTGCTGTGAGCAGGAGGTTGCCGCGCATGGCGACGATGAACGAAAAAGATTACTACGAGATTTTGGGTGTCTCCAAGGACGCCACCTCGCGTGATATTCAGAAGGCCTTCCAGCAAAAGGCCCGCAAGCTCCATCCGGACGTCAACAAAGAACCTGATGCCGAGGAAAAGTTTAAAGAGGTTTCCGAGGCCTACGCCGTGCTTTCGGACGAGCAGAAGCGTGCGCGCTACGACGCCATGCGCTCGGGCAATCCCTTTGCCGGTGCACCGACGGCTTCGCCCTATGGCGGTGGCTATGCCGGCAGCGCCGGTTACGGCAATCCCTTTGACGGCGGTTTCCCCTTCGGGGGCGCCTGGGGCCAGCCGCGTCGCGGGCAGGCTGCCTATAATCCCGAGAACGGCGCCAACGTGGTCGTCGATATTAAGCTCGACGCCAAGGAGGCCAAGGGCGGTGCCCGCAAGACCGTTCGCTATACGCGCTTCGATACCTGTGGTCACTGCGGAGGCTCGGGTTCTGTTTCGTCCGAGCATGCACATACCTGTCCGAGCTGCGGCGGTCGCGGCCACATCGACGTCGACCTGTCCTTCCTGTTCGGTGCCGGCACGTTCCAGTCGGTCTGCCCCGAGTGCGGAGGTTCCGGTAAGGTCGTCGCCGACCCCTGTCCCGATTGCGGCGGCAGCGGTCGAACCCGTGTGACCTCCGAGCAGACAATTGAGTTTCCTGCCGGCACGCACGATGGCGACGAGGTCCGCATTGGCGGCATGGGCCACGCCGGCACCAACGGTGCCTCGGGCGGCGATCTTGTCGGCCGTGCCCATGTTGAGGCCGAGCGTCTGGAAGGCAAGGCCCGTACCGGTTTTTACCTGATGGGCATCGTGGCGCCGTTTTTGGTGCTGTCGGCCATATCGGGCGTGTTCTCGGCCTTTGCCGTGATGTGCTTTATTCCGTTTGCCATGGGCCTTTTCATGGTGGTCTCGGACGGCGTGCTGCACCGCAGCCTGCTGTGGTGGAAGCGCGGCGCGATGCAGTTTGCCAACGGTTTTGCCAACGGATTTATGTTCGCGCTCGTGTCGGTTTGGTTTGCGAGCTGCTCGCAACGTGCCATGCTTTCGCCCTACGCAATGCAATAACATCTAGCCCTCTGTTTGCGGCCGGCCCAGCTTGGGTATAGGACGCACTGTGACAATAATGAAAGTCGGAAGGATTCGGTCGTGTCGGAAAATAGGGATTACTACGAGGTACTTGGCGTCGACAAGGATGCCGATGCGCGGACGATTAAGCGCGCGTTTCTAAAGAAGGCCCGTACCGTACACCCGGACGTTTCGGACGACCCCGAGGCCGAGGCCAAGTTCAAAGAGCTCAACGAGGCTTATTCCGTTCTTTCCGACGAGCAGAAGCGTGCTAACTACGACCGTTACGGCACCGCGGACGGCCCTGGTGGTTCGGGCTACGTCGATATCAACGATATCTTTGGCGGCATGGGCATGGACGACCTCTTCTCGTCGTTCTTTGGCGGCGGTGCCGGCGGTGGCGCCCGAAATCGCCGTGAGCGTCGTCGCGGCCGCGATATGGCGATCTCCCTTTCGGTGACCCTTGAGGAGGCGGCGCTCGGTTGCAAAAAGACGATCAGCTATGACCGCCTTGCCCCCTGCGAGGATTGTAACGGCACTGGTAGGGCCGAGGGCGCACAGGAAAAGCAGTGCAGCCGCTGCCACGGCACAGGCTATGTCACGACGGTCCAGCGCTCGTTCCTGGGCCAGGTTCAGTCCTCTTCGCCTTGCCCCGACTGCCACGGTGAGGGCACGGTCATCGACCATCCCTGCGAGACCTGCGACGGTCAGGGCCGCACACCTTCGCACGAAAAGATCGACATCGATATCCCCGCCGGCGTTTCGACCGGTCGCCAGCTGCGCGTGAGCGGCTTTGGCGAGGCAGGCCTTCGCGGTGAGCCCTCGGGCGACCTGATCGTCAACGTTCGTGTTGCCGACCACGAGCGTTTTAAGCGCAACGGTGACGACCTGTACCTCCTGAGCGATATCTCGATTGCGCAGGCTGCGCTTGGCTGCGAGATCGAGGTCGAGGGCATTATGCCCGACGAGGTCGTCAAGGTGACGGTTCCCGCCGGCGCCCAGTACGGTGACACCGTGAGCGTCAATAATTACGGCATGCCGCGCATTGGCGGTGGCGGTTCGCGTGGCCGCTTGATCGTGCAACTGCGCGTGGTCGTTCCCACCAATCTTTCCAATAAGCAACGCGAGCTGCTCCGCGCTTTTGCCGATGAGATGGGCGATGACGTCGCTTCCGGTAAGAAGTCGGTGACCGACCGTATCAAGAGTGCCCTCGACGATATCCTCGATTAAGGAGCCCGCGTGCTCGCACCTCATATCTCTGTCGTCAACCTCGGCTGCCGCGTCAACCGGGTTGAGTCCGACCGTATCACTGCCGATCTTATGCGCCTGGGATTTGCTATTGTGGAGCCGCAGGATGCCGATCTGATCGTCATTAACACCTGTGCCGTTACGGGCGAGGCCGAGGCCAAGACCCGTAAGGCCGTCCGTCATGCGCTGGCCTATCCGGGCGAGCCTTACGTGGTCGTAACCGGCTGCGTCGTCAACCTGCATCCCGAGGAGTTGCTGGAGCTCTCCGATCGCGTGATCGCCGAGCCGTCCAAGATTGACGTCGCCGAGCGCGTCTGCGAGGTGCTGGGTGTCGAATCCGATAGCGTTCCCGCCTGCAGCGATGGCGAGGTGGTCGATGCGCTCGGTCGCTCTCGCCTGGGCGTGAAGATTCAGGACGGCTGCAACCATCGCTGCACCTATTGCATTGTGTGGAAGGCACGCGGCCCCGAGCGCTCCGTGCCCGTCGAGTCCGTGCTCGAGCAAGTTCGCGAGGCCCAGGAGGCCGGCGTGCCCGAGGTGGTGCTGACCGGTGTGAACCTGGGTGCCTACGATGGCAAGAGCGCGACCGACGAGCACGTCGAAATCGATGAGCTGCTCGAGGCCATCATGGAGCGCACGTCTATTCCGCATGTGCGCATTTCCTCGGTCGAGCCCATGGATATCTCCGAGCGCCTGCTTAAGGTTATGGCGCGCTATCCGCAGCGTATCGCCCCGTTTTTGCACCTGCCCGTGCAGTCCGGTTGCACGGCGACCCTGCATCGCATGGGCCGTCCCTATAGCGCCGAGGCCTTTGAGGACACGGTGCGTATGATTCGTGCCATCTTGCCCCAGGCGTCCCTTTCGTGCGATGTCATCGTCGGTTTTCCTGGTGAGACGGACGAGGAGTTCGAGGAATCGCTGGCGCTGTGCCGCCGTGTGGGTTTCTCGCGTATGCACGTGTTCCGCTACAGCAAGCGTCCCGGTACCCTTGCTGCCGACATGCCCGACCAGGTGCCACCCGAGGTTATGGCCGAGCGCAGCCGCCGTATGCGGGCCGCCGCACAGGAGCTCGCTATTGCCGACGCTCGTCGTCGCGTGGGCACGGTCGAGCGTGCCGTGCTCGAGTATGGTGACAACCTGACGCTCGGCTCGTTCCATCATGCCCGTCTTGACGATACCTGTGGACTTACAGCCCCGTGCCTGCTCGATGTTGCTATCATCGGAGTCGATGATTCCGGCTTGGTCCATGCACGCAGGGAGGTTCATGGAAGCCTCGAAGATTAGACTTATCGTTCCCGAGGGAATTGATCCCTCGCGCGTTTTGGGCGCCGGCGACGGCGTCCTTCGTGCGCTTGAGAGCTTGGTTCGCGCCCATGTGGTCGCCCGTGGCGATAGCATCTCCGTGAGCGGCGACCCGGACGAGGTCGAACTCGTGGCGCGCTTTTTCGAGCACGCTTTTCGCGAGGCGGCCGCCGGGCGCACGCTGTCTGCCGACGATGTCTCTTGCTGCCTGGCCGTCTTGCGCGACTGTGAGCACGAGGCTACGTCGCTTCGCGATGACGTGCTGCTTTCGTATCGCGGCCGCGTCATTCGCCCCAAGACGCTCGGGCAAAAGCGCTATGTGGATGCCATCCGCTCGCATACCATCACGTTTGGCTTGGGTCCTGCCGGTACCGGTAAGACCTATCTGGCTATGGCGCTCGCCGTTGCCGCGCTCAAGCGTCACGAGGTGGGCCGTCTGATCTTGACGCGTCCGGTTGTCGAGGCGGGGGAGAATCTGGGCTTTTTGCCCGGCACCCTTGAGGAAAAGATCGATCCCTACATGCGTCCGCTTTACGACGCCCTTTTTGACATGATGGATCGCGAGCGCACCGATGAGCTTATGGAGCGCGGCGTGATCGAGATCGCCCCGCTTGCCTACATGCGCGGCCGCACGCTGAGCGATGCTTTCGTGGTACTCGACGAGGCGCAAAATACCACGCCCGAGCAGATGAAGATGTTCCTGACGCGCCTGGGCTTCAACTCCAAGTTCGTGATTACCGGCGACCTGAGCCAGCGCGACCTGGTGGGTCGTCGTGGCGGTCTTGCTGACGTTGAGCAGATTTTGGGCTGTGTCGACGATGTCGCATTTTCTCACCTCGAGCGTGCCGACGTGGTGCGCCATGCCCTGGTGGGTCGTATCGTCGAGGCATATGAAGCTTATGATGACGTGCGCGAGCAGCGCCCGCGCGACCGAAAGGAGTCCCGTTGAGTGTATTGATCAGCAACGATGCCGAGCTCGATACGCTGCTCGACGCGCAGGAGGTGGAGCACATCTGCGAGGTTGTGCTTGCCGCCGAGGGCGTTGAACGTGGAGTCGAGATTTCCCTTTCGTATGTCGACGAGGACGAGATGCACGAGCTCAACCACGAGTGGCGCGGTATCGACCGCACCACCGATGTGCTCTCGTTTGAGTGCGATTCGGCCTTTGACGATGACATTCCCGCCGATGAGACGCTTGAGCTCGGCGATATTATCTTGGCCCCGCAGGTTATTGCCCGTCAGGCCCCCGGTTTTGGCAATAGCCCCGCTGACGAGTGCCGTCTGATGCTCGTACACGGAATGCTGCACCTGCTGGGCTATGACCATATCGAGGACGACGAGGCCGAGGTCATGGAGGCCCGCGAGGACGCCATCCTGCGCGATCTGGCGCTCGAGCGCGGCGAGGACCCCAAGCTAGTCCACGTCGGCCCCATCACCAACCACGCCCACGACTAGGAGCCGTCTATGATTCCCGGATCGAACAAGGACCATCCGTCCTTCTTAAAGTCGTTTTCCTACGCCATGGAGGGCTTCGTCACCGCCGTCAAGACCGAGCGCAACATTAAGGTCATGCTCGTGGCGGGCGTGTGCACCGTCATTGCCGGCTGTATCGTGGGCCTCGACATTGCCGAGTGGGCCACGATTATCATCTGTTGTGGCCTGGTGATTCACGGCGAGCTGTGCAACACCGCTATGGAGGCTATCGTCGACCTAGCGACCCAGGAGCTCCATCCGCTGGCCAAGCGTGCGAAGGACATCGCCGCCGCCTCTGTATACATTCTTTCCATCACCGCCGCGATTGTGGGCGTGCTGGTATTTGCCCACGCGCTCGACTTTATTTAGAAAGGGATTTTCATGTCCGACAATATGCAGCCTATCGATGAAACTCTGGACGACGAGTCCCTGGATGCGGTGGATGCCGAAGCGTTAGAGGCCTATGAGGATGTCGAGGAGTTCGACCCGTTTGAGGACATGAGCGACGAGGAGCTTGACGCCTTGTGCGACGAGGACGACAACCTCGCGGGCTTTGGTGACTTGGAGCCCGGTTTCCGCAGCGGCTTTGTGGCCCTGGTCGGTCGTCCCAACGCTGGCAAGTCTACGCTGCTTAATGCCTGCTATGGCAAAAAGGTCGCCATCACCTCGCCGGTGGCCCAGACGACCCGCCGCCGCATGCGCGCCGTCGTCAACCGCCCCGGCTACCAGCTGGTCTTTGTCGATACCCCCGGTATTCATAAGCCCAAGGACGGCTTGGGATCCGAGCTCAACAAGAGCGCGTTGTTCGAGCTGAACGATGTTGATGTCGTCGCGTTTTTGATTGATGCCACCAAACCGATCGGCAGGGGAGACGCCTGGGTTGCCGAGCGCGTCAAGAACGCTCGTTCCAAGAAGGTCCTGGTGCTCACCAAGGCCGATGAGGCCGACCCCGCACAGGTCATGGAGCAGCTTAAGGCAGCCCACGAACTCATGGAATATGACGACGAGATCGTGACGTCGTCGGTCAAGAACTTCAACGTCGATGCATTTATCGAGACCGTTGCGCACTTTTTGCCTGAGGGTCCGCGTTGGTTCCCCGAGGACATGGGTACCGACGCTTCCGATGAGACGCTCGTTGCCGAGTTTGTGCGCGAGAAGGTCTTGCGCCGCACCCGTGATGAGATTCCGCACTCCGTTGGCGTGATCTGCGATGCGCTCGAGCAGACCAAGAAGGTGCTGCGCGTGCACGCCACCATTTACGTCGAGCGCGAGGGCCAAAAGGGCATCATCATCGGTAAGGGCGGCGAGATGATCAAGCATATCGGTATCGACGCCCGTCGCGATCTTGAGCGCATCTTTGGCACGCAGGTCTTTTTGGAGCTGGACGTGAAGGTCAAGGCCGGCTGGCGTGACGACGAGGCCCAGATTCGCCGCTTTGGCTACACCGCCGAGGACTAAGGGCGCGCGGCGCGCATGGCAGGCTCCCGGACATATCGCACGAAGGTTCTCGTCCTCGACAAGACGAAGCTTAAAGAGACGGACCTGATCCTGACGATGCTTGACGAGCGGGGTCGGCAGGTTCGTGCCGTGGCAAAGGGCGCCCGCAAACCCGGTGGGCGCCTGGCTGCGCGCTGCGAGCTGTTCTGTACCGTCGATATGCTGCTCGCGCATGGACGGTCGCTCGACGTGGTTTCCCAGGCCGAACTTATGGAGGCGCCGCTCAGCGCTGCGCCCGATTACGAGACGACCTGCGCCGCAAGCGCGATCGCCGAGGTCGCGCGCGTATGCTCGTTCGAGGACGCCGAGGACCCGTTTACCTTTGCTATTACGCAGCGGGCGCTTGCCCTGGTGGGCGGCGGGCTCGACACGGCGCATATGGATCTACTCGTGGCGGCATATGTCTTTAAGCTGCTGTCGCATGTTGGCTATCGACCCGATTTTTCGGCCTGCGTACTGTGCGGAGACCCCATGCTGTCGTATTTTTCGCCCCAGGCCGGTGGGCTCATGTGCGGCTCGTGCGCGTCGAGCGTTCCGGGTGCCGAGCTCGTGTCGACCGGCGAGGTCGCATGGTTGCGCGCCCTCATATCCATGACCTTCGATGCGCTTATGACCGAGCGAATCGACCCGCATACGGCGGCATTCTTGCTTGGGCTTTCGCATGTTTGGGCTGCGACGCACACCGATCAGCGCCTCCGTGCGATGGAATTCATGTTGGGTCGGTGATGATGCGCAGGCGCGGGCTGCTTGTGGTAACATATCGGCCTGTTGGTACCTCGACCTTGGTTGCTCGCTCCACCGGCGGCTTCCCAGTCCGAGGCGAATCGAGTCGCCCGATAGCGACGCAAAACGAAAGGTGAAACAATGACTGTTTCCAAAGAGCGCAAGGCTGAGCTGACTGCCCAGTTCGGTAACACTCCGGTCGACACCGGCAACCCCAAGGTTCAGGTCGCCATCCTGTCCGAGCGCATCAAGGAGCTGACCGAGCACATGAAGTCCCACCAGAAGGACTTCCACACCCGTCGTGGCCTGCTCATGCTCGTCGGCCGTCGTCGTCGTCTTCTCTCCTACATCAAGAAGAACGACATCGTCGAGTACCGTGAGCTCATCAAGGCTCTGGGCATCCGCGACAACATCCAGTAGGATTTGTACATGCTAAGAGCGTCCTGCGCAGCGGGGCGCTCTTTTTGTGTAAGGGCGCGAACAATCACGCTCTGAAGCGTGGCGGGGCAGGGGGCCCGCGTCACATGAGAAGCCCGCAGGCAAGGGGTCTGCGGGGTAAAGGAGAACAATGACACTCGTATCCAAGACCTTTGAGCTGTACGGCAAGACCTACACCTTTGAGTCGGGCGAGCTTGCCAAGCAGGCCACCGGCGCCTGCCTGGTCAAGCAGGGTGACACCACGATGCTCGACACCGTGGTCGTCTCCAAGGAGCGTAAGAACTACGACTTCTTCCCGCTCACCGTCGACTTCAACGAGAAGATGTACGCCGCCGGCCGCATCCCGGGTGGCTACCTCAAGCGTGAGGGCCGTCCCAGCGAGAAGGCCACGCTCACCGCGCGCATGATCGACCGTCCGATTCGCCCGAGCTTCCCGGACGGCTTCCGCAACGAGGTGCACATCGTCGCTACCTCGCTTGTCGCCGACCAGGTCAATCCCTTCGACGTCATCAACGTCATGGGTGCTTCCCTGGCCATGACGCTCGGCGGCGTGCCCTTCGAGGGCCCGCTTGCCTGCGTGCGCATCGGCCGCAACGTGGAGACCGGCGAGTTTATCGTCAACCCCACCTACGAGGAGCGCGAGAACTCCGATCTGGACCTGGAGCTGGGCGGCTCTGCCGACTTCATCTCGATGGTCGAGGCCGGCGCCGAGGAGATCTCCGAGGACGACATGCTCGCCGCCATGAAGTTTGGCCAGGAGGCCCTTGCCGCTTTCTGCCAGGCTCAGGACGAGTTCGTCGCCGAGTGGGAGCAGGTTAACGGCCCCATCGTCAAGAAGGAGTACCCGCTCGACCAGCCCGTCGAGGAGGTCCAGGAGCGCATCTTCGCCCACTACGACGAGATGGCAGCCGCCCTTCGTGACGCCGACAAGCTCTCCCGTATCGGCAAGGTCGAGGCTCTGAAGGAGTCCATCCGTGCCGAGTTCACCGAGGAGGAGCAGGCCGCTTGGGAGCGCGAGATCCCCGTGGCGCTCAAGAAGCTCGAGAAGAAGGCCATGCGCACCATGGTCGTCGAGACCGGTGAGCGCGTCGACGGTCGTGCCGCCGATGAGATCCGTCCCATCATGGTGAAGGACAACTACCTGCCGCTCGTTCACGGCTCCGGCCTGTTCCAGCGCGGCCAGACCCAGGTGCTCTCGGTTCTTTCGCTCGGCATGCTCAACGAGAGCCAGCGCTTGGACACCATCGAGCCCACCGAGGGCAAGCGCTACATGCACCACTACAACTTCCCGCCGTTCTGCACCGGCGAGACCGGCCGCATGGGCAGCCCCAAGCGCCGCGAGATCGGTCACGGCAACCTGGCAGAGCGCGCTCTGCTTCCGGTGCTTCCCGACGAGAACGAGTTCCCCTACGCCATCCGCGTCGTCTCCGAGGTCATGGAGTCCAACGGCTCCTCTTCGATGGCTTCGACCTGCGGCTCCACGCTCGCCCTTATGGACGGCGGCGTGCCCATTAAGCGCCCGGTCTCCGGTATCGCCATGGGCCTGATCCAGGAGGAGGGCAAGACCGTGGTCCTGTCCGACATCCAGGGTCTCGAGGACTTCCTGGGCGACATGGACTTTAAGGTCACCGGAACCACCGAGGGCATCACCGCCCTGCAGATGGACAACAAGGCCACTGGCCTCACCTTCGACATCCTGGCCCGCGCCCTGCAGCAGGCCAAGGAGGGTCGTGCCTTCATTCTGCAGAAGATGCTCGATGTGATCCCCGAGCCGCGCCACACCACACGCAGCACAGCTCCGCGTATCGTCTCCATCCAGGTTCCGACCGACAAGATCCGCGACGTCATCGGTTCCGGCGGTAAGGTCATCCGTGGTATCCAGGATGAGACCGGCGCTTCGGTCGACATCCAGGAGGACGGCACCGTCTTTGTCGGCGGCACCGGCGAGTCCGTCGATCAGGCTGTCGAGCGCATCAAGCTCATCATTAAGGTTCCCGAGCCGGGCGAGGAGTACACCGGTCGAGTGGTCTCCATCCAGCCCTTCGGCGCCTTCGTGAACCTGCTGCCCGGTAAGGACGGCCTGCTGCACATCTCCCGCGTCGCCAAGGGCCGCGTGGAGAAGGTCGAGGACGTCCTCAACGTGGGCGACGAGGTCAAGGTCGTCGTCATCGAGGTCGACGATCGCGGCAAGATCTCGCTCGATCGTCTTGATAAGCCCGAAGCCCCGGCTCGTGCCGAGGGTGCCTCCGAGGGCGACGGCGAGCACTTCCAGCGCCGTGAGCGTCCGCGTCGCGAGCGCTCTGAGCGCAGCGACCGTCCGCGCCGTCCCGGCGACAACGGAGGCCGAAAGCCTCGCCGTCACCACGACGCCGAGTAACAGCCGTACATAAGCAGCTCAACAAGGGCGACTCCTAAGGGGGTCGCCCTTTTGCTATTCTCGGCGGGGCCGCAGGTAAAGTTTCCTGCTCTACAGTCCTGCTCGCACGGAGAGCATATTAAGTGCTTTCCTTTGCGTGCGGAACTCGCGATAAACTTCATATGCGTCCCTCCCGGGCGCAAGCAAAAGGGCTGGTTAATGCCGCTCGCTATTTAGTTAGACAGTCTATTCAGTAGTCAGATTACAGATCTGTAGATAGCCGCAGCAGCATCTTCCCAGATAAAACCGACCAAAATAAACCTGTCTCTATTTGGCAGGTTTCCCGTGGGGCGGGCACTGATGAAGTTTATCGCGAGTTCCGCACGAACAGGAGGCCACTTAATGTGGCCTCCGTCGTGAGCAGGACTGTAGAGCAGGAAACTTCATCAGTGCCCGCC
>DBFANS010000037.1:0-47067 GCA_048233475.1 Collinsella aerofaciens
CGGCCTTTTTTTCGGCGGGCGCGGGCACCAGCATCCATTTCAGCGTGTTCGGCACGCTGGAAAAATCTTATTTTTCCAATTTTATCGCCCTTATCCGGGCCAAATGGCCCGCGCTTTTGGGCGCGGCGGCGCCTGTGTTCATGCTGGCGCAGGCCGTGTGCTATGCGCCGGCTGCCATGCCGCTTGCGCTTTTGGGCGGCGTGCGCGATGCGCTGCGCATCTTCCGCCTGCCGGGCGAAAGGCTGATGCTGTACGCCGGGCTGCTGGGCGGCTTTGTCGCGTTTTTCCTGTTCGACCACGAGGCCATGAGCCAGATGTATTTTGCCTTTTTGGGCCTTTTGTGTGCAGACGCGCTGGCGGTGCAGAGTCTGCCCGGCTTTTTGGCCTTTTGCGCGCGGCGCAAAAGGGCTGTGTCGCTGGCGTGCAGGGGCGCTGTGGCCGCGCTGGCGCTGGCGGGCCTTGCAACGGGGTTGTGCACCATGGCGCAGATGGTGCGCGAGACGGTGCCTGTGATGGCGCGCGCGGCGGCGGACGATTCGTGGGACCTCCCCCTGACAGCCGCCGAACAGCAGGCGATGGAATGGGTGCGGCAGAACGTGCCCGAAACGGCGCTGCTGGCCACCAACCGCACGCACACGGGCAAGGCGCTGGAAGGGCTTTCAAATGTGTATTCGGGCTTGAGCGGGCGGCGCTTTTATATGGAGAGCTTCAAGTATGCCAGGTCGAACCTGGGCGTGCCTGAAGGGGAGATTGCCCTGCGGGTGGACGAGATGAAAGCCCTGTTCGGCCCCGGTATTGAGGCACGCGAGGCGGCGGCCTTCTGCCGGGAAAAGGGCATCAGCCATGTGGTGTACTCCGCGCAGGCGGCGCGCTATGGCTGGGACATCACCGAGCAGGCGCAGCCCGGCATCTTTGGCGGCCCGTCTGCGCCTGAGGGGTTCGAAACCGTATATGAAAACGGCGATGTCACAATTTTCAAAGTAACTCAGTAACGGAGGAAATGCCATGAAGGTACTGGTGGTGGGCGGCGGCGGGCGCGAGCACGCCATTATCCGCAAATTGAAGGAGGCGAAGGCTGCGCCGCAGCTTTACTGTGCGCCGGGCAACGGCGGCATTGCGGCAGACGCCGTGTGCGTGCCCATAAAGGCCACGGACGTGCAGGCCATGGTGGCGTGGGCCGTGCAGAATGCCGTGGATTATGTGGTGGTGGCGCCGGACGACCCCCTTGCCCTCGGCATGGTGGACGCGCTGGCGGAAAAGGGCATCCCCGCGTTTGGGCCGGATAAGGCCGCGGCGCGCATTGAGGCCAGCAAGGTGTTCTCAAAGGATTTGATGAAAAAATACGGCATCCCCACCGCGCGCTACGAGGCATTCAGCGATGCGGAAAGCGCAAGGGCATATATCCGCGCGCAGGGCAAATACCCGGTGGTGGTAAAGGCGGATGGCCTTGCCCTGGGCAAGGGCGTTCTTATCTGCGAGGACGAGGCGGCGGCCATGGCCGCTGTGAAAAGCATGATGGAGGACGGCGCCTTCGGCGCCTCCGGCAGCCGCGTGGTGGTGGAGGAATTCCTCACCGGGCCCGAGGTGTCTGTGCTGAGCTTTACAGACGGGCAGACGGTGGTGCCCATGGTGTCCAGCATGGACCACAAGCGCGCTCTGGACGGCGACAGGGGCCTGAACACGGGCGGCATGGGTACCATTGCCCCGAACCCCTGCTATACGCCGGAGCTGGCGCAGGCCTGCATGCGCACCATTTTCCAGCCCACCATCGAGGCCATGCGGGCCGAGGGCTGCCCGTTCAGAGGTTGCCTGTACTTTGGCCTGATGCTTACGCCGGACGGCCCGAAGGTGATAGAATACAACTGCCGCTTCGGCGACCCCGAGACGCAGGTGGTGCTGCCGCTGCTGGACGGCGACCTGCTGGAGATTATGCAGGCCACCACGAACGGCACGCTGGCCGGCGTGCCGGTGAAGTGGAAGGCCGCCAGCGCAGCCTGCGTGGTGCTGGCATCGGGCGGGTACCCGCAGAAATATGAGAGCGGAAAGCCCATCACAGGCCTTGTGAACGGCCAGCTGTCCGGCGGCGGGGCCACGGTGTTCCACGCGGGCACAAAGCTGGAGGATGGCGGCCTTGTTACGGCGGGCGGCCGCGTGCTGGGCGTGACGGCCGTGGCCGAAACGCTGCAGGCGGCGGTGAAGGCCGCCTACGCCGCGGCAGAGAACATTCATTTTGAGGGCATGCACATGCGCAGCGACATCGGCGCGCGGGCACTGGCCGCCGGAAAGGAAGGGAACTGAACCATGGCAGTACAGCGTATTTATGTGGAAAAGCGGCCCGAGCACGCAGTGGAGGCAAAGGGCCTTCTGGCAGAGTTCCGCGGCCTGCTGGGCGCAAAGGGCCTGACGGGCCTGCGCATTCTGAACCGTTATGATGTGGAGGGCATGGCGCCCGAGCAGTTCCGCCAAGCGGTGCCCGTGGTGTTTTCCGAGCCGCAGCTGGACGATGTGCATACAGCTATCCCTGAGGGCAGCTTTACGGTGTTTGCCACCGAATACCTGCCCGGCCAGTTCGATCAGCGCGCCGCGTCGGCGGCAGAGTGCGTGGGCCTTCTGTTCGGCGGCGAGCGCCCGGCTGTGGCCACGGCGCGCGTGTTCCTGCTTTCGGGCAGCGTCAGCGCGGCCGAGCTTGCGGCCATCAAAAAATACGTCATCAACCCCGTGGAGGCGCGCGAGGCCTCGCTGGAGGAGAAGAAGACGCTGGCGGCGGAATACCCGGCGCCGGACCATGTCGCCACGCTGACGGGCTTCATCGGGCTGGACAAGCCCGCCCTGGCGGCTATGGTGCAGCAGTACGGCCTTGCCATGGACGCGGATGACGTCGCCTTCTGCCAGGCATATTTCAGAAAAGAGGGGCGCGACCCCACCATCACCGAGCTGCGCATGATAGACACCTATTGGTCCGACCACTGCCGCCACACCACGTTCGGCACCATTCTGGACGAAGTGGTGCCCGGCAGCGAAACGCTGGAAAAGGCGTATGCGCGCTATCTTGCCATGCGCAGAGAGGTGTATGCGGGCGGCAGGGAAAAGCCCATCTGCCTGATGGATATGGGCACCATGGGCGGCAGATACCTCAAAAAGAGGGGCGTCCTGAAGGGCTTGGACGAATCGGACGAGATAAACGCCTGCAGCGTGAAAATCAGTGTGGACAACAACGGAAAGCAGGAGCCCTGGCTGCTTTTGTTCAAAAATGAAACGCACAACCACCCCACGGAGATAGAGCCCTTCGGCGGCGCGGCCACCTGCATCGGCGGCGCCATCCGCGACCCGCTCTCCGGCCGCAGCTACGTCTACCAGGCCATGCGCGTCACCGGTGCCGCCGACCCCACCGTGCCGGTGTCCGAGACCCTCGCCGGCAAGCTGCCGCAGCGCAAGCTCGTGACCACCGCGGCGGCGGGCTACTCCAGCTACGGCAACCAGATCGGTCTGGCGACCGGTCAGGTCTCCGAGCTCTACCACCCCGGCTACGTGGCCAAGCGCATGGAGATCGGCGCCGTCGTGGGCGCCACCCCCGCCGACCACGTGCGCCGCGAGTGCCCCGCTCCCGGCGACAAGATCATCCTGCTCGGCGGCCGCACCGGCCGCGACGGCATCGGCGGCGCCACCGGCTCGTCCAAGGCGCACAACGTCGAGTCCATCGAGAAGGACGGCGCCGAGGTCCAGAAGGGCAACGCCCCCATGGAGCGCAAGCTCCAGCGCCTGTTCCGCCGCGGCGACGCCTGCCGTCTGATCAAGCGCTGCAACGACTTTGGCGCCGGCGGCGTCTCAGTCGCCGTGGGCGAGCTTGCCGACGGCCTGTATGTCGACCTGGACACCGTGACCAAGAAGTACGACGGCCTGGACGGCACCGAGCTCGCTATCTCTGAGTCCCAGGAGCGCATGGCCTGCGCCGTCGCCGACGGTGACGTCGAGGAGTTCATGGGCTACGCCGCCGAGGAGAACCTGGAGGCGACCGTTATCGCCGAGGTTACCGCTGAGCCGCGCATGCGCATGGCCTGGAACGGCGTCGCTATCGTCGACCTGTCCCGCGAGTTCCTCAACTCCAACGGCGCACCCAAGCACCAGGTCGCCCACGTGTGCGCCCGTAGCGTGTGGCAGCCCAGCTGGGCCGGCACCACGCTCGCCGAGCGCATGACCTCGCTCGTCACCGACCTCAACGTCGCTTCCAACAAGGGCCTTTCCGAGCGCTTCGACTCCACCATCGGCGCCGCGACCGTACTCATGCCCTTTGGCGGCAAGACGCAGCTCACCCCCAGCTCGGCCATGGTCGCCAAGTTCCCCGTGGACGGCGAGACCACCACGGCGAGTGCCATGGCATGGGGCTTCAACCCCTATCTGATGGAGGCCGACCAGTTTGCGGGCGCCTACCTGTCCGTGGTCGAGTCCATCGCCAAGCTCGTGGCTGCCGGCTTTGAGCACAAGCGCGCCTATCTCTCCTTCCAGGAGTACTTCGAGCGTCTGCGCACCGAGGCCGAGCGTTGGGGCAAGCCCATGGCTGCCGTCCTGGGTGCCCTCATGGCCCAAGTCGACCTGGGTGCCGGCGCCATCGGCGGCAAGGACTCCATGAGCGGTTCGTTTGAGGACGAGACCGGCGAGCTCAACGTTCCGCCGACCCTGATCAGCTTCGCCGTCGCCGTGGGCAAGGCCGCCCGCGCCGTCTCGCCCGAGTTCAAGGGCCTCACGCACCGCGTCGTCCGCATCGCCCCCGCCACCTATGGCGAGGACTACCGTCCCGACGCCCAGCAGTTGCTCGCCGCGTTTGACGCCGTCGAGGCGCTCACTGCTACCGGCAACGCCCTGGCCATATCCACGCCCGGCTACGGCTGCGGCGCCGAGAGCCTCTTTAAGATGTGCGTCGGTAACCAGATCGGTATCGAGCTTGCCGAGGATGTAGACGTGGAGAGCCTCTTCACCCCGCTCTACGGCAGTTTTATCGTCGAGCTCGCCGAGGACGCCGAGCTGCCCGAGGTCGCCGACGGCGTTGTCGTCGAGCCCCTGGGCACCACCGTCGAGGGCTATGTCATCGACACCGGCTCCGAGGTCATCGAGCTCGCCGAGCTCCAGGAGGCCTGGGAGAGCGGCATCGAGGGCGTCTTCGCCTACCGCAGCGCCGGCGAGACCCCCGAGGTCGAGACCATCGACTTCCGCGCCAAGGATATCCACGTGTACGGCGGCGCCAAGATCGCCCGCCCGCGCGTGATCATCCCCGTGTTCCCCGGCAACAACTGCGAGTACGACAGCGCCCGCGCCTTCCGTGCCGCCGGTGCCGAGGCCGACACCTTCGTGATCAACAACCTCACGCCCGAGGCCGTCGCCGAGAGCACCCACGAGCTTGCCCGCCGCATCCGTGCAAGCCAGATCGTTATGATCCCCGGCGGCTTCTCGGGCGGCGACGAGCCCGACGGCTCTGCCAAGTTCATCACGGCGTTCTTCCGCGCTCCCGAGGTCACCGAGGCAGTCCGCGACCTGCTCAAGGCCCGCGATGGCCTGATGCTGGGCATCTGCAACGGCTTCCAGGCCCTGATCAAGCTCGGCCTGGTGCCCTACGGCGACATCGTCGACGCCACGCCCGATGCGCCCACGTTGACGTTCAACACCATCGGTCGCCACCAGAGCCGTCTGGTGCGCACCCGCATCTCGTCCAACTTGTCCCCGTGGCTGTCGCAGTGCAGCCTGGACGACCCCTATACCGTCGCCATCAGCCACGGCGAGGGCCGCTTTGTCGCCAATGACGAAGTGCTCGCCCAGCTGATCGCCAACGGCCAGGTCGCCACGCAGTACGTGGGCGAGAACGGCAAACCCAGCATGGACCTTTCCGTCAACCCCAACGGCTCCGCACTCGCCATCGAGGGCATCACGAGCCCCGACGGCCGTGTCCTGGGCAAGATGGGCCATGCCGAGCGTCGCGGCGACAACCTGTACTGCAACGTGCCCGAGCATGTCCCCGGCGACAAATTCATGCCGATCTTTGAGAGCGGCGTAGCCTACTTCGCTTAATACGTTTCCATCGGGTACAATCCCCTCGGGTAACAACACCCGCCACCGGCACCCCCGGTGGCGGGTTCTTTTTTGCTTTGCGCGTATAGGAGAAGGACATCATGGAAAGCCGCAAGCCGTATCTCGCCACCCTGCCCGGACTCATCCTGGGCTGTCTCGTTTGCTGCGCGCTCTGGGGCTCCGCCTTCCCCTGCATCAAGATCGGCTACGGCCTCTTTGGTATTCCCGCGCACGACAGCGCCTCGCAGCTGCTCTTCGCGGGCCTGCGCTTCACCCTTGCCGGCATGCTGGTCATTGTTGGCATGAGCGTGGCCCAGCGCCGACCGCTCGTTCCGCAAGCGCGCGATATCAAGCCCATCTGCATCTTGTCGCTCTTCCAGACTATCGGGCAGTACTTCTTTTTCTACCTGGGCCTCTCGCGCGCCAGCGCCATGTCGAGCTCCATCATCGAGGCCAGCGCCAACTTCCTCGCAATCCTCTTTGCCGCCCTGGCATTTCACACCGAGAAGCTCAATGCGGCCAAAGTGCTCGGCTGCGTACTGGGCTTTGCCGGCGTCGCGCTCGTCAACCTTTCGGGCGCGGACGGCACCTTTGGCTTTACGCTCGACGGCGAGGGTTTTATCCTAGCCTCCACCGTCGCGGGTGCCCTTTCGACCTGCCTGATCGGTATCTTCTCGCGTGAGCACGACGGCGTCTTGCTTGCCGGGTGGCAGTTCTTGGTCGGCGGCCTGGTCCTCACCGCCATCGGCTTTTTGATGGGTGGCGCGCTCTCCCCCACGGCGATTGCCCCCGCCATCGCGCTCATCATCTACATGGCGCTTATCTCCGCGGTCGCCTACTCGCTGTGGTCGCGCCTGCTTGCCGTCAACCCCGTCAGCCGCGTCTCGGTCTTTGGGTTTATGAACCCCGTCTTTGGTGTGCTGCTGAGCGCGCTGCTGCTCGGCGAAGGCGCGGGCACGAGCCCCGTTACCGTCATCGTTGCCCTGCTGTTGGTCTGCGGCGGCATCATCATCGTCAACAAACCCAAAAAAGCCTAGCGAACTCACCTTTTTAGGGAGGGCATTCGCATACTTTAGCTTAATGGAGCACACTGGTTCTCGTTGATTTCGTACCGAGTCGCGGCGGCAGACGCCCGTCTTGCCGCACCGCGCCTGGGCATTATGGCCGGTGGCCCCCACAAACGCAAAAGGGGCGCACGACCATCGCAACGGTCGTGTGCCCCTTTTCCTAGCGTATCTGAACGCAAGCTTTCTTTTTCTCGGCCTTGACGCGGTAAAGCTCCGCATCGGCAGCGCGAAGTAAGTCTTGCCAGGTATCAACACTATCGCCGACCCGCGCGTAACCGATGGACATCCGCAATGCATACGGCACCTCGGCATGCGCGAGCTCGTCGTTGATTGTCGCGCACAGATGCATGATATCCCGTTCCGCCACTGCCTTTTGGAGCACCACGAACTCATCGCCACCGTAGCGTGCGATAAAGCCACCAGACGCCGAGCAGACCTCTTTGAGCGCAGCGGATATAACCTGAAGAGCATGGTCGCCCTCCACATGTCCATAGCGATCGTTAATCTGCTTAAAGCCGTCGGCGTCCATCATGAGCAGATACACATCTTCGGCCTGATCCACATTTGAGAAGAGCGACAGGATATAGGTCTCAAAACGGTTGCGATTGTTGAGGCCAGTCAACGGGTCGGTCGAGATGAGCTGCTCCTGGCAGATAATGTAGAGCAGCAACATGCTAATCATTATGCCGACACAAAGGCCAGGCACCGAGTATACGATCTGAAAGGTACCGCCCACCAGGGCCGGAATGGCGAAAAATGCCAAGGTTCGATAGATAGCCTTCGTCTGCAGGCTCTCGACCCTGCGAGATTGCACAAACGCATGCAGGGACGTATGTATAACGTAACAGTAGCTGACAATGGGCTGGATCATATAGGCAAAGCCGCGACGATACACGCCCTGCGAATCGATATAGAACAAGGCGTGCGTCCAGTAACTGGTAAAGGCCAGCACGACCACCAGAGCCGTAGGCAACGTTACAAGCACCACCCTATAGCGCGAGGTCACAAGGCGAGAGCCCTGCATCGTCTCGGAATAGATAAACCAAATGAGACACGCGATGGCAAAGAGCGAAAACGAAACCGCGTTGGAAATCCAGTTGGCAGCAATACCCAACGTGCCGTCCGCACCATCCGAAAGCGTCCAGATCATATCGAATAATATGTACGCGGCAGAGGTGTAGCCAAGCATGCTAAACAATAGCTGCAGGGTGCTCGAGAACAAGGAGCGACGACTTCGCGCGGCAAGCCCGATAAGAACAATCATGCATAGCAGGAATATCTCAATCTTGAGTGCCTTAACCACTAGACGCCATCCCTTCAATATCCGAATGGTCAGAATCGCCCAATTCGAATCAGGGCAATAAACACCCCTTTACTCCGCAGGGGTAAAGGGAATCATAGCAAAGCGCCCGAACATCACTGCAAAACAGTTTCTGTTCGGGCGCTCGGACGGCGCGAATTGCACGCCGGAATCAATTATCGGTAACGGCCGTTACTCGCCATCGATGTCGGTCGCGACGGCCTCCTCGATGGCCTCGACACCGGCAGGCGACAGGTCCTCCTTGCCCTGGCAGAACTTCTTGTCGACCCAGCCGGTCAGAATCGGAGCCATGATTGCCGTGATGATAACGGCAGTGGCGATCTGGGCGTACGCGGTGGGCGCAAGCTCGGCGTAGCGCGGCGCGACCTCGGCGAGAGCAACCGGCGTGGTCATAGCCGTGCCGGCGATGGTGGAACAAGCCACGGCAGCCTTGCCGTTACCACCGCACAGGCGCTCGAACGCAAAGGTGATGGGACCGACGACAAACAGCGTGACAAGGCCCAGCAAGATGCCGGAAATACCGCCGGTGATAAAGCTCGACAGGCTCATGGACGCGCCAAGCTGAAATCCGATGACGGCAATCGCAGGGTTGGAACCGGGAACCAGCAGGTTCTTGATAAACGGGAACAGGTTGCCCAGAACCATGCCGATAACGAGCGGCAAAATGGAGCCGATGATAGTACCGACAGGGATGTTGGCAAGACCCGAAACACCAAGGATGATCATCGTGACGGCGGGGCCGGCCGTAAAGAACAGGATACCGACGGCGCCCTGCTCGGACTCATCGCCGAACTCGCCCATAATGCCCGTATAGAGCGCCATGTTGCAAAACGTAATGCCGCCGATGATAGACACGGAGCTCAGACCCAGGAAGTTGTCGTTAAAGAAATATGCCACGCCTAGGCCGAGAGCCGCTGCGACGACCAGCTTGGGAATCAGCACGACGATACCGGTCTTGATGGCGCCCGGCGTGGACTTAAAGCTGATGCCGGCGCCCACGAACAGCAGGATCGCGGCGACGATGGTATTGGAGCCACCGCGGCAGGCAGCCGTAAAGAAGCCGCCGATCTCAAAAACCTGCGGGCAGAAGGTGTTGAGCAAAAGACCGACGATCATCGGATAGATCATGATGTCGCCCGGGATGCGCGGAACCTTGAATTTCTTTTGCTCGTTGGCAGTCGCTTCCTGTGCCATGAAACCCCCATTTCCGCTGACGCGGAACAAAAGCCCACGTCATGCTTTGCTACAGTAAAGTTTGACCATGGTACCAGAAGAAATAGACCAGCTCGGTGAAAAATTCGACAAGTTGGGATGGAACGAGATTCGGCGCCCGCGACGCCACCCCTATATAAGGCTCAAGACGATATAGAGTACGATGCCCGAGACGCAGCACCACAGCATCGATTTTGTCTTGACCGCCACGACCACGACGCCGGCGGCCGCAATCCAGGGAACCAAGGCAGGCCAGAGTCCCGCGTCGAACGCGCCGGGGCTCACCAAGTCGTTGGCGACCAGCGCGGCAAAGGCAGCGGGCGGGATATAGCCCAGGGCCTCGGTAATACGGGGCGACAGGGTCCGCCCGCGCAAGGCGAACGCCGGCGCGATGCGAAAGAACGCGATAGCAGCCCACGACGACAGCCACAGAACCAAGAACTCGTTAACGGGCATCGCGGGCACCTCTTCCGTCAAATACAGCATCGCACGCCAACGCAATGGCAATGCCGGCCACGACGCTTGCCGGCACGGCAATATTCGTGAGGCCCAAGAACTTGCATATGGCGACAGACACCGCAGCCATAACAGCAGCCACGACATTGCCGCGCGACAGCCGCTGCGAAAAGAGCAGGCAGATAAAGAGTGAGGTGCAGACAAAGGCTGCAATGGCGGTGGGAACATCGACAACGGCGCCGACGATGGCGCCCGTCGTACACGAAACGTCCCATGTTGCGATAAGGATCACGTTGAGCACGAAGGACTCACGCGGGCCCCAATCCTCCCCTTCAACCAACTTGGCAAGCGAGATGCCGTATGCCTCCTCGGTAAGTGTCGCGGCAACAGCCAGCGTCTGACACTTCGAGGCACCCGTCAGATGCGGCGCGATCGATGCCGAGTAAAGCGCAAAACGCGAGGAGACGGCGGCGACGCTCGCGACGATCGATGCTGCAGGCACACCCGCCAGCCACAGGTTGCAGATCATAAACTGCCCGCTGCCCGTCACAAACGTGCTGCTCAGAGCAAAGACCATCCAGGGCTCCATTCCCGTCTGCCCCATGATCATTCCGCACGGCGCGCCTATTGCAACATAGGTAAGCATCACCGGCCAGACGGTTCTAACGATTTTGAGCACCATACGCTTCTCACCCTGACAAGGTCTCCGAGCCGCATGTAGCGATACGGCAGAATCATCATCCGACAGCAACCGAGTTCACCTACAATTGCCACCGGATCGAAAGACACAACTTTTTAGGAAGTCATTATGACAGCTATCGATCGAGACCGGGCGCGCGCGGCCTTCAAAAGCTACACCGATGCCTACGACGCCACCAACCCACGCATCGCGCTCAAAATCGAGCATACGCACCACGTGGCCGAGGCATGCGATGCCGTAGCGCGCGAGCAGGGCTGGTCGTCAGAAGATATTGACCTGGCATGGCTTTGCGGCCTGCTACACGATATGGGCCGCTTTGAGCAGCTGCGACGCTGGGACACCTTTAAGGACGCCGAGAGCATGAGCCATGCGGCGCTGGGCATCGAGGTCCTCTTTGGCGAGAATCCCGCCGATGCACCCGCCACGACAAACATCCGTGACTTTATCGAAACCGGTGCGCATGACGAGCTCATCCGAGCGAGCATCGCCTATCACAGCGACTTTCGCCTGCCGGCACTACTCGACGAGCGTACACGGTGCTTCTGCGATATCGTGCGCGATGGTGACAAGATCGACATTATGCGCACCATCGCCGACAGCACCGTCGACACCATCCTCAAGGTGGACGAGAAGACGTTTCTCGGCAGCCGTTTCTCGTCGCCGACACTTGCCGCCTTTGACGAGCACCGCTGCGTCGCACGCGATGAACGCAACGAGCCCGCAGACTACCTGGTGGGACTCATCTGCTTTATGTTTGAGCTCGTCTATCCAGCAAGCCGCGCGCTGGCGCGCGAACAGGGCGATATCCACCGCCTGCTCGACGCGCCCTTTGGCATTACGCGGCCCTTTACCGACCCCGCCACGCAGGCGACTTGGAGCCGCCTTAAGGACGAGATGCGCGACTGGCTGGCGCGCGCCTAGCGCTCAAGCTGGGCCAGCAGTTCCTCGACGACCTCGACGGCATCGCCGACAACCTTGTACTGGGCAGCACCAAAGATGGGGGCATCCGGGTCCTCGTTGATGGCGATAATGCACTCTGCCCCACCGATGCCGGCAAGATGCTGGATGGCGCCCGAAACACCGATACTCACGAGAAGCTTGGGCGAAACCGATACGCCGGTCTGGCCAATCTGATGGCGATACTCCAACCAGCCGGCCTCCACGACAGGTCGCGTGCAACCAAGCTCGGCTCCCAGAGCCTCGGCGAGCCTTCGCATCAGGGGCAGATTCTTCTTGGAGCCAATGCCGCGGCCCACCACGACCAAGCGTTCGGCATCGGCGATCGAGGCCTGCTGCCTCCACTCCTCGGCGGGAATCGAGATCTCGACACGAGCCTTAGCATCATCCGCAAGCGATATCTGGGTGATCGTGCCGGAGCGGTCGTAGTCAAAGTCGGGCGCCTTAAAGATGCCGGGACGAACCGTTGCCATCTGGGGACGATGATTGGGGCAGACGATGGTGGCCATCAGGTTGCCGCCAAACGCCGGACGCGTCTGTTGCAGCAGTCCCGTCTCCGTATCCATCGAAAGTACGGTGCAGTCAGCCGTAAGGCCCGTCTGCAAGCGCACGGCAACGCCGGGTGCCAGTTCGCGGCCAAAAGCGGTCGCACCGTATAGGATGGCCTCGGGTTTGCGTTCGGCTACCAAATCGCAGATCAAGCGGGCGTAGACCTCCGCATCGTTTTGGCGCAGGCGCTCGTCGCGACAGGCCAGGACTTCGTCGGCGCCCGCGCAAACCAGATGCTCCAGGTCGCCGAGAGAACCCTCGGGACCCATACCGATCAGTGCCACCAGACGGCAGTCGCGAGCATCGGCAAGCTCGCGGCCCTTGCCCATAAGCTCATAGGCAACGGGAGTCACCGTATCGTGCTCGTCGGTCTGCGCGAATACCCAAATGTCTCGATATGCATCAAGGTCCACCGCACCAGCGGCCTCGTCACGCTCGATCGAGATAGCGTTGACAGGGCAGGCGTCGACGCACCCACCGCATAGGATGCAGCCGTCGGTTACGCGGGCGCATCGGCTGGGTCGCTCGCCTTCCACTACGATGCCGCCCGAGGCACAGGCGCGAACGCAGCGACCGCAGCCGATACAGGCTTCGCTATCGATAATCAGTCCGCTCATCTATGCCATCCCCTCGATAATCTTGGCAAGCTTTGCCGCCTGCTCGGACGCCGTCCCCTCAACGGCCTCGCACGTTTGGTCACGGTCGGGCACAAACGAGCGCACGACCTGTGTCGGCGACCCGGCAAGACCGCAACGCGCGGGGTCGGCGTTCACGTCGGCGGCACTGACCACGCGCACGTCCGCCTCCTCCGCCGCGCGAATACCGGCAATACTCGGCATACGCAACTGGCCAATCTCCTTGGCAGTCGTCATCGCGCACGGCATCTCAAGATAGACCGTCTCCTCGCCGGCATCGCAACCGTGAACGAGCGAAAGCGCACCGCACGTCGTAAAACCTGCGCTCTGCACGCAGCTCACATCGGTCACGCAGGGAATCTCAAAGGCGCCGGCAAGCTCGGGGCCAATCTGGGCCGTATCGCCATCCACCGCCATCTTGCCGCAGATGAGCAGGTCGAAGTCCTCGTCGAGCGCTTCGATGCCGCACTTGAGGGCATAGGTGGTTGCCAGGGTATCGGCGCCCGCAAAGGCTCGGTCGGTCAGCAGCAGCGCGTCGTCGGCGCCTCGAGCGATGCAGTCGCGCAGCAGCGATTCGGTCGCGGGGATGCCCATCGACACCACCGTCACGCGCACGTCCATGCCAAAGCCGATAAAGTCGTCCTTCAGCGCCAGCGCGCATTCCAAAGCGCTCGCATCAAAGGGATTAATGACCGCCTGCTTGCCATCGCGCACGATGGTATTGGTCTTGGGGTCCATCTTGACCTCGGTGCTGCCCGGCACGGCCTTGACGCACACCACCATATGGAAATCGCTCATCTTCACGCGCCCCCTTTCTGGACGAGCTCATCCAAGAGCTTCTCCGAAAACAGGTTACCGCGACCCAGCTGCCCGGCAGGATCGAGCTGGAGCTTGAGCCGCGCCGACTCGACCATGGCCTCGTGACCGTACATCGTCTCCAAGAAGCCCGCCTTGATCTTGCCGACGCCGTGTTCTGCGGAGACGGCACCGCCCATGGCCGTGACCTCGGAAGCCCACTGGGCAAAGAGTTCTCCGCCGCGGCGATAATCCTGTGCATTGCGCGGCAGAATGTTCACATGCAGATGGTTGTTACCGATATGCCCCCAAGCGGCAGATTCAAGCCCACTTTCCGCCAGCGTGCGGCGATAGAGGGCGATAACATCGGCCAAGTGCGCGTTGGGCACCGACATGTCCGAACCCAGTTTGGTGATGGTGGGATCCATGCGGCGGCGCTCGTCGATGAGCATGTTGACGCTCTCGGGCACCGCATGGCGGAAGAATCGCTGACACTCGCGATCGACCTCGGCGCGCGCGACCCATGTCGCATCGTCACTGCCGCCCGCAAGCTCCAGTACCCACCCCAAGTGATACAGCTCCTCAATCGCCTGGGCTTCGTCGTCGCAGTCGAGCTCCACGTAGACACAGACCTTGGCGTCTTTGTCGAGCGCAGGCAGCGAGGCAAACGCCGTCGACTGCTCGCGCTGGCGACGTAGAATATCCAGGGCGCCAGCATCGAAGTACTCGATGGCAGCCGCATGGGACAGGACGGGACGCACAGAATCGGTGAAGGACACGGCCTTGTCTTCGCTGTCGAAGAAGCAGCTCACGCCCCAAACGACCGCGGGTGCCACCTGCAGGGCAATCTCGAGCTCGGTGATAACGCCGATTGTGCCACACGCACCGATAAACAGATCGATGGCATCCATATCGTCAGCAACGAAATAGCCCGAAGCATTTTTTGTCTTGGGCATGGTATAGCCGGGAAGATCGAGCTCGAGTGTACGGCCCGCTGCCGTCACGAGCGACAGGTGGCGGCCCTGGGCAAAAGCCTCGCCGCGCCGAAGCTCAAGCAAATCGCCATCAGCCAGCACGACGTGGAGTCCCGTGATATGTGGGCGCATGGGGCCGTAGGCGTAGCTGCGGGCACCGGAGGCGTTACATGCCGCCATGCCGCCCAGACAGGCAGACGCCTCGGTGGGATCGGTGGGAAAAAACTGCTCGGGAGCCTCTTGGAACTCCTCGTAGGCCTCAAGCGATGCCTGGTCCCAACCAGCGGTCGGCAGCACCTTCTTGCTCAGCTGCTTACGCAGCTCCGAGAGCACAACGCCCGGCTCCACGCGCAGCAGAAATTGGCCTTGTTCATCGCGGCGAAGGCCCAAATAGCGATTCATACGGGAAGTATTGAGGATATGCCCGCCGTGGGGCACGGCGCCGGCGGCAAGGCCGGTTCGGGCGCCCTGAACCGTTACCGGAACACGCTCGGCATGGAGCTTTTCCAAAATGGCACGGACCTCGTTTTCCGTTGTCGGAAACGAGATGCTCGAGGCCTCGCCCGATGCGCGAGATTCATCGCGGCCATACTCTTCGAACTCGTCGGTGAAGGGTTTGATGGTTGCAGACACGCGAACTCCCCCTTTAGCTAACTACAGTGTTTGCAGGGAGATGTTACCGCATCGTTTCGTCGACGTGTTCGAGACCGTCTCCATAATTGGCGTTTTTTACGTTCGTGCAATTCGGCGAGCGGCTTGATTTCCTCGGCAGACGATGCTTTTGACACATATGGCCCCGCCGTCGCCGACCGCGCGATTGTCGCTCGAAAAAAGTTGGAGTATTTTTTGCCGCCTTTTACCTGCGGAGACGCCAATCCGTCAAGCATTTGGTCAGAAATTGGTCAAGTAGCGGCTGATAAGGTCGGCGTCGACAGCCAAAACCGATAGAAGTTTTGGCCCAGAAGCAGGGAGGTTCCCATGGCATATTACTGGCCCCAGTACGGCATCGCCATCGAAGTCGACGACGATCCCCATCTCCTGCCTTTCGACGAAGAGGCATTCCCCGATACGACGGTCTACCACGTTACCACCGATGTGATCTGCGACCCCGAGTCGTTCTCGGCGCTCGCCCACCACATCGCGCATATCCACGACATCGAGCTCCCTCCCGACTTCAACGAGCTCGTCTACTCGCGCCGTCTGATGCTTCACATGCTCTTTGGAGCGGACCCGTCCACCTTTGCGCGCGTCTATACCGCCAAGGATGCCGCATGAGCGCGAAGAAGCCACCCCACTTTGCAGGCCTGGGTCGTCGCAAGAAGCTCATCGTTGCCTGCTTGGCCATCGTCTGTGCCCTTGTCGCCGTAGGACTATACGTTTGGCAGTCGCAGCCCGTACCCGAGGCGGGCGCTTCGGTTACGACGGCCGAGGGCAAAACGCGCCAGGAAATCCAAGATGAGCTCGACGCCATCGTCCGCGACAACATGATGACGATTTCGGTCGCGCCGGTCGCTCAGCTGCAGGAGGACGGCAAACTGCGCGTCAACGTGCAAAACGTCCAAGACAATAAATTTCCCCAGCGATTCCGCGTCATCCAAAACGACGAGACCATGTACGAATCCGGTGTGGTCGAGACCGGCAAGACAATCGAGACGTGCCCCGCCGGCGACATCAAAGAAGGCGAGGCGTACATCGAGATCCAGGCACTCGATGCAAAGACCCTCGACAGCCACGGCAATCCGACACGTGTCAAGGTACGGGTTGAGCAAACCGAGAACTAGCCTTCCGGCCGACACGGCACCGCATGCAATTCACCAGCATTCGTCCAATCATCGCGGGGACGGCCCGCGGCGAATAGAAAGGAACGACCATGGACATCACCAGGAACATGAACGGAGTCAGAGCGCTCGTCGTGGGCACAGGGCTCGCGCTCGCGCTCGCAATGGGCGCCGCCCCGACGCCAGCTATGGCAGCCGGGCGCGTTGGAACCACGAAGGTAATGGTCAGGACCGAGATCGACAACGTTGAGTTCAAAGTTCCGACGGTTATTCCCTTCGTCGCCAAGGCCGACGGCACGCTTCAGGGCCCCTCAGAAGACGCGACCACCATCGACAATCATTCGGCCTACGGCATCCATGTCACCAACATGAAGATCGACGCCATGAACACCTGGACCATTGCCGCCGACGCCAAGGCCGGAACCGCGCAGAACTCCATCGACTTTAAGGTCGGCCCCGACGGCGCGCTCCAGAACGCCAGCGCCGCCGCGCAAGGGACGGGCCTCGATCTTTCCAAGAATGCAGCCTTCGACATGGGCTACCAGGGCATTGCCGGCGGCACGGACAAAATCAAGCTCAAGACAAGCGGAAACGTCGCCCGCGTCACGCGCGACATCTTCCGCGTAACCGGCGAAGGCGATCAGGTTGCGACGATCACCTGGACGGTCGAGCCCGGTGCGCACACGGCATAAGGCCGTCGCCCTGGCCGCCGCCGTCAGCATCCTAGCGTTTGGGCCAGCCATGGCCTTTGCCCAGCAAGAACAGGCGCAGGCCGCCACGCAAGTGACGGTCGACCTCTCGGAGCTCGACCGCGGCGACCGCGAGGAACCGTTGGCGCAGACAGGCGACAGACGATGGCTCTTGGCAGCAGGCGCCACAGCAGCAGGCGCGGGAACCGCCGGCCTCGGTCTGCACATCAAACGCAGCCAGAAACAAAACACGGACAGGCCGCACTAAATTAGCTAAGGAGACCCCATGGCATCGAAGAACCTTTTGCCCGTCGTCGCACTCTGCGGCGCGCTCGCAACCGGAACGCCTGTCGCCGCTTGGGCGACTCCCGTCATGGCAGACTCCTTACCAGTAGCCCTAAGTTCCGCACCAAATCCGTCGAGCGCCATTGCGTGCGAGCGTTTTTCGATCGCACAGGCCGTGATCTCAACCTCGGGATGCCTTCGTCGTAATACGGACGGCTCGATAGTCGTGGATATCAAGCGTTCGAACAAGGCAAACGGCTCCCAGGCGGGGTGCGCCGTCTGCACGTGGCGCTCGGTTGTGCTCGATGCAGATGGCGATCCATGCAATTTAGAGCTGCGCATCGACATCGCTTCGGTCGATGACTCGGCGAACGGAGCGAAGGTCGCCTTCGACGGTGCGTTTTTCGAGAAAGGAGGCGGTATATGTCTGGGCTGCGCCGCCGCGAATGCAGACGATGCGCAGCCCACCCTCTCATTCACGGCATCGTTTCGGCTGACCAAAGCCGGTACCGATGTTATCGCGGCGGGAGAAGCGTCCCTGCTGTTCTACGCCGTCAGCACCAAAGACACAGACGCTCATTTCGAGAAGCCAGCCGGATCACTCAGCCTTACACGAGGGATAGAGGCAGGCCCTATTGAAATCGATGCCCACGCGCAAAGCAGGCAACGCATTCTTGCCGACCCGGCGCTTCTCGAAATGGAGTGGAACGGATCCGGAGCCATCGGAATTCTCCCCTCCGCGTTTGACGCCAAGACGCTCCCCCCAAACGACGAACCCATCAACGCAACCATACAAGAAGAGAGCGCGGACAAAGAAGCAGGTGCGGGCGACACGCCGTCGCCGACAAACAGCGTCCCAGCTTCTCTCGAAGCGCCGAATGAGCCCGCTGCCGATCCAAACGATCCCGAGCTCGCGGACAGTCTGGGGCTTGCTGATCCTCAAGAGATCGATGAAGGTAACTGCTGCGTGCTTGCCGCGCTCGACCACACAGAGGTCATCGACGCTGCGAACATCGAAGTTGCCGCCGCCAATCAGCCCGTCCGCAAGTCGGCTATCATCGCATTTCCTGAATCCATCGAAGTCGTCTTTTTGCCATCGGGCGAGGTCGTGGCCCCAACACTGCTCACCTTGTTGGGCGCCAAGAATACTCGAAACGAAATTAAAAAGGTCACAGTTGTCGACCCTGCAACCACCGCCAAGCTGCGTCTATACGCCGTTGCTCCAGACGGAGGCAAGACCTTGGAATTCGATGGCGACACACTCCTGGCCTGGCGACGTCTGGACATTATGCAAGACGTCTCGTATCAGATCGAACTCGAAGGGTTTGATCGTGCCCGCGATGCCAATATCATCGCCGCGGCTATTGAATCCCCACAGCGGCTTATGACACTGCGCTTTGAATACTATCCCTATGTCCCGACAACCGCCTGAGGCTTAAATGCCGCGCATCATTCCTAATACCACTTATATAACGTATTAGATGAGTCGCGATGTACCTCGCATTTCGTTCTGCTACGATTGCCACGTTGGCATCAATACAGGAGGGCTCATGCCGGGCTTGGGAACAATCATCAACGTTGGGCTTTTAGTTGCGGGCGGTCTTTTGGGATTAGCGGGCGGCCGCTTCATTACACCGCGCATCCAAGACACGCTCATGAAAGCATCGGGGCTGTGCGTCCTGTTTATCGGCCTTGGCGGCACCATGCAAAAGATGCTCCTTATCGATGGGAAGGCGCTAGCGACCACCGGCACCACCATGCTCATCGTCTCGTTCGCCCTCGGCTCGCTCATCGGCGAGGCCATCAACTTGGAGGCCGCCATCGAGAACCTTGGCGAATGGCTCAAGCGCAAAACCGGCAGCGAGGGCGATAACGAGTTCACCAACGCTTTTGTCTCGACTTCACTCACCGTGTGTATCGGCGCCATGGCCATTGTGGGATCGATCCAGGACGGTCTGCTCGGTGACTGGTCAACGCTTGCCCTGAAAGGCGCATTGGACTGCATCATCGTCTGCACCATGACGGCGTCGCTTGGCCGCGGCTGCATTTTCTCCGCCCTGCCCGTCGCCGTGTTCCAGGGGACGATCACGCTGTTTGCCGGCGCACTCTCCCCCATCATGACTACGGCAGCCCTCGACAGCCTTTCGCTCGTAGGCTCCATGCTCATCTTCTGCGTCGGCGTCAACCTCATCCGTCCTCAGACCTTCCGCACGGCCAATATGCTCCCCTCCGTCGTCATCGCCGTCATCTACGCCCTCCTGTTCTAAATCTATCTACGCAGCAGTATCTCGAACACCTGTTTGATGCTGTGCTATGATATGAGGTCACCGAAGCTGCGTTAGGAGAGGAGAAGCGGTGGCCGACCAGGACATCAAGATGCTCATCGAGCGCATTATGGCCGAGGCCCGGACCCATCAGTCCGCCCGCTTCTCAAACGAAATCTACGCAGACGAGCCGATTCTCAAAACCGGCCGACAGATGCAGAATTTCCTCCCCGACCAATACCGCAAGATGCGCGAGATATCGCGCTGGCAGGATGACCCCAAGGGCGGCGCGGGCCGCTGGCTATCGGAGGCCGAGCTTTTCTACCGCCAAGGCTTGCTGATGGCCGACTTTGAGGACGACTGTCCCTACAACGGCACCTTTAAGTCGTACTTTCCCACCTACAATGCCATGAGCGACCGGCAGTTGCGCGGCTACTTTACCTGGCGTGCCCAAGTGCGCCGCGGAACCGTCGAGGAAACGTCTACATCCTTTGCCTTTCTGTATCTCTATGAGCTGATTTGCGGCATTGGCATAGATGATCCGCTCGAAGGTTTTAACAAGATCAAGGCCTTTTGGGATGTCTATCGCGCCTTCGAGCCCGGCATCGACCGGTTTGCGCGCGTGTGGCTGCAGGATTACGCCGTTTTCCACGGACTCGACCCCAAGCTACTTCGCGACTCTAAAACCGTCATGTTCGATAACGCCCTTATCGAGCTACGCCGCGCAGCGCGAGACCTTGTACCAGCACCGGCACCGTCCGGCCAGACCCCTAAGCGTCGCAAAACCTCCGAGCCCACGCTCCCCCTTCCGCCCGATGAGGTGCGCGAGGAGCGACTCATGGCCGCCATCAACGCCCTCTCCACGTACAACCTAAGTAACTCGCGGCTCGACCGCAGCCACCACCGCGATCTGCGCCACGTGGCGTGCGCCGTGTATGTCCGTATGGCGCGCTACTATGACACGCACCGAAAGACCGACATCGTGGCGAGCTTATTTGGGGAGGAGACGGCCATGCCCTACACCATGTTTGCCTCGGCCGTATTCTTTGCGCCCGAGCGCCACGAGGACTGCGAATATCGCCTGGACCCCATTCACATCTACCGCTGCCAAAACGGCTTTTGGGAATGCATGCGAATTCACGGCAGCAGGCAAAAAAGCAGCAAGCTTGGTGAGATGATGCGCGCCTGCGACCAACGCCTACGCCTGGCCCTAGACCCCACCCACCCCCTGAAGGAGGAGAAGGTCCCCAAATATCTGGCCAAGATCATCGATGACGAGATCATGGCATGGCTTTCGTGGGACGCCGCACACCAGCCCATCAAGATCGATATCGATTTGAGCCAGCTGGGGCACATTCGGAGCGCCGCCGCGCAAACGCGCGAAGCGCTTTTGATCGATGAGGAACGCGAGGACGACGCATCCGCAGAAGCCGAGGCAGCGGACTCAGAGCAACCGGAAGCCGAGCCCGTAACCGACGCGATTGTCGAGGCGGTCGTGGCACCCATTCGGCAGGACTTGACCGACGAGCCGACCATATCCACCGAACAGTTTGGCGTCGTGGCACCGCTCCTCGCACCGACGCCAGCGGTCGTATCGACTGCACCCGCTGGCACCGCAACCGAACTCGCGCCCGCCGCAGATGCCTTCCTTCGCGCGCTGCTCGAGCAAAACGCAGCGCAAGCGACATTGGCGGTAGTGCAATCGGAGCAGAGCGAGGACATGCTCGTCGACAGCATCAACGAGGCGCTCTTTGACCTGGTGGGTGACACCGTTATCGAGTTTGGAGCGGCAGGACCGCAGATCATCGAGGATTACGAAGCAGACGTGAGAGGATACCTAGACCATGAGTGATACCGCATCCACAGCACCCCGCGTGCCCAAGCGCGTCGCTGCCGTCATTCTCAACTCGCTCAAGGGCGGCGTGGTCCCGCGCATCGGCCTTCCTTACATCACCGTAGGGCGCGAGGTCGAGATCCGCGCCCTGCTCACCGATCTGAGTCTCATCGCCGACGGTGGCGCGAGCTTCCGCTTTCTGGTCGGTCGTTACGGCGCCGGCAAGAGCTTTTTGCTCCAGACCATCCGCACGCACGCCATGGGCGAGGGATTCGTCGTCGCTGATGCCGACCTGTCGCCCGAGCGCCGCCTGCAGGGCGGTCAGGGACAGGGCCTTGCCACCTACCGCGAGCTCATCCGCAATATATCGACCAAGACGCGCCCCGAGGGCGGTGCGCTCAACCTTATTTTGGATCGCTGGGTCGCCTCGTGCGCCGACGTCGACGAGTCGGTCGTCAATGCCCAACTGGCCCCGCTCGAGAAGATGGTCCACGGCTTCGACTTCACCCGCATGCTCCGCCGCTATCGCATGGCCGTATCCGAGGGCGATGAAGAGGCTATGAGCCGCGTGACCAAATGGATTCGCGGCGAGTACCGCACCAAGAGCGAGGCACGCGCTGAGCTGGACTCCTCGACCATCATCAGCGATGACGACTGGTACGACTACGTTAAGCTCATTGCACGCTTTTTGGTCTGCAGCGGATACAAGGGCATGCTGGTGCTCATCGACGAACTCGTGAATCTGTACAAGATTCCCAACGCGATCACGCGCCAATACAACTACGAGAAGATCCTGACTATGTACAACGACACGCTCCAGGGCAAGGCGCAGTACCTGGGCATGATCATGGGCGGCACGCCAACCTCCATCGAAGACCGCCGCCGCGGCGTGTTCTCCTACGAAGCTCTGCGCAGCCGACTCGCTCAGGGTCGCTTTGCGCGAGATGATCTCAAAGACATGCTCGCGCCCATCATCCGCCTGCAGCCGCTCACCTACGAGGAGCTGCTGGTGCTCATCGAAAAGCTCATGCAGATCCATGCCGGCTACTTTGGCTGGACGCCCACGCTTACCGAGAACGACTTGGTGGACTTCCTCAAGATCGAGTTCGGTCGTGTGGGAGCCGACACGCATCTGACGCCGCGTGAAGTTATTCGTGACTTTATCGAGCTGCTCGACATCCTATGCCAGAACCCCGACGCCAACGTAGCCGAGTTGCTGCAAAGCGTCGGCGGCGACGCGCTGGCGCCGGCAGCCGCAACAGGCGACGCCGGCACCGCAGGCGGCGACCGCAACTTCGCCGAATTCACCATCTAACCTGCCAAAAAGGGACAGGTTTATTTTGGCAGGCTATATCCTGGCAAACGTTGAAGCAGTAATGCAGCAAGCCACTGCCCGCCGCGTTGAGAGATTCGCTTTTGAAAGGAGGCCCCGTGAACGCCTTTGACCGCTACGCCCCGTTTATCCAAGACTTCATCTACTCCCACGATTGGGAGAGTCTACGCTCCATCCAGGTTGCAGCAGCTGATGCCATCTTTAACACTCAGGACAATGTGCTCCTGACGGCATCCACGGCTTCCGGCAAAACCGAGGCAGCCTTCTTTCCCATCCTGACCGAGTTTTGGGAGAACCCGCCCGCGAGCGTTGGCGCCCTCTACATCGGCCCCCTCAAGGCACTCATCAATGATCAGTTCGTCCGCCTCAACGACCTGTGCGAAGAGGCCGATATCCCCGTCTGGCACTGGCATGGCGATGTTTCGCAGTCGCACAAGGCTAAGCTCATCAAAAAACCGAGCGGTATCTTGCAGATTACGCCCGAGTCGCTCGAGGCGCTCCTGATCCATAAGCACATGGCAATCCCTCGTATGTTCTGCGACCTGCGCTATGTGGTTATCGACGAGGTTCATTCGCTCATGCGCGGCGACCGCGGCGGTCAGACGCTCTGCCTTATCGAGCGCCTCTCGCGCATGGCGGGCGTGCAGCCCCGCCGCATCGGCCTTTCTGCCACCATCGGCGACCCCGAGCGCACGGGCGCCTTTCTCTCACAGGGAACAGGACGCGATTGCATCATCCCCCGCTTTGAGGAACCGCGCCGCGTGTGGCGCATCTCCATGGAGCACTTCTACAACTCGGGTCCCCAGGCACAGCAGCGGGGATTCGTAGGCACAGGTCCGCAGGAAGCCGAAGTGCTCGCATGCGAGCGCATCGAGGCGGTGGCGCCCGCGGCGCTGCCGGCTGGCGCCCAAGACGTGCGCCACAGCGGACAGCTTACACAGGAGGAACGCCGTCAACGTCGTGAGCGGGCACGGGGCAAGGCCGCTCCCAAAGACCGTCGCACTTCTTCGGCCCCCGAGGGCGAAGTCGATATCCCCCGGGCCGATGAGCAGGCGCTCCTCAACCCCACCGACACCGCGCCCGAAAACGCCGATCCCGGCATGGGCTATATCTTTGAACACACCCGCGGGCGCAAGTGCCTGGTCTTTGCCAACTCGCGCGAGGAGGCAGAGGCCGTGTGCTCCATGCTGCGCAGCTACTGCGAGAGCCGGCACGAGCCCGACCGTTTTCTCATCCACCATGGCAATCTTTCGGCATCGCTGCGCGAAACGGCCGAGGAACTCATGCGCGATGAGGAGCAGGCACAGACAACCGTCACCACCTCCACGCTGGAACTCGGTATCGATATCGGCCGTCTGGAGCGTGCGTTTCAGATCGACGCGCCGTTTACCGTCAGCTCCTTTTTGCAGCGAATGGGCCGCACGGGGCGCCGCGATCTTCCGCCCGAGATGTGGTTTGTCATGCGCGAGGAGGAACCCGAGCCGCGCACGATGATGCCCGAGACCATTCCGTGGAAGCTCCTGCAGGGCATCGCGCTCGTACAACTCTATCGCGAGGAAAAGTGGGTCGAGCCGCCCGAGCTCGATCGACTCCCCTACAGCCTGCTCTACCACCAGACTATGTCGACGCTTGCCAGCACCGGCGAACTCACGCCGGCAGAGCTTGCCCAGCGCGTGCTCACACTCAGCTATTTCCATCGCATCTCGGCCGATGACTATCGCGTGTTGCTGCGTCACCTCATTAAGATCGACCATATCCAAGTCACCGAGGGCGGCGGGCTCATCGTGGGTCTCGCGGGCGAGCGCATCATCAACAACTTTAAGTTCTACGCCGTGTTCCAGGAAAACGAGGAGTTCACCGTTCGCAGCGAATCGGCCGAGCTGGGCACGATTGTCAACCCGCCCCCGCCCGGTGAGCGCATTGCCATCGCCGGCCATTGCTGGATTGTCGAGGAAGTGGACTGGAAGCGTCACACCGTCTTTGCCACGCAGGTCAAGGGCCGGGTGCCGGCCTACTTTGGCGACTGCCCCGGCGACATCAATACACACGTACTCGAGCGTATGCGCAAGGCGCTCAACGAGCACGCGGCGTATCCGTACCTGATGGGTAACGCGCGGGCCCGTCTGGCGCAGGCTCGCCATACGGCCGAGATTTCGGGCGCGGGAACTAAGCCGCTCATCAACCTGGGTGGCGACACCTGGGTGCTCTTCCCCTGGTTGGGCAGCTACGCCTTTTTGGCGCTCGAGCGCATGCTCAAGATTAAATGCGCCGCTGAGTTGGGCCTTCGCGGACTCGACCCGTCACGCCCGTACTTTATGCAGTTTAAGATGAAGGCCGACGAGGAGACGTTCTTTGAAGTGCTCGCCGCCGAAGCCGAGAAAGACTTCGACCCCATCGACCTCGTCTATCCCGGCGAGGTGCCTTACTTTGATCGGTACGACGAATTCGTTCCAGAAGAGCTCGTGCGCAAAGGCTTTGCCGAAGGCGTGCTCGACATCGAAGACATGAAGCAGCGTGTCCGCAGCTGGCGCGACCACGCCTAAGACCAGTCTTTTTGGGACGGGGAGACCTATTTGTCGTGAAGAACGGTGCCGAGGAAGTCGGTGTCGAAGGGCACGGCTTCGGCAAAGGCGTAGTTGCCGTCGCTGGCGATGAGCAGGTAGTTCTCCTCGCCGCCGAACTCCGCATCGCCACATGGGACCACCCAGGCGTGGGCGAATACCTCGAGTACCGTGGCAGCATAATCGCGCAGGAACGTCACATCGCTCCCCTCGCTTGCGCTCACGATATTGGCAACGTAGACGCCACCGACATTTAGGCTGCCCCGCACCAAACGCAACGCTTCAACCGTCGCCAGCTCGCGTACGGGCTCGGCACCGCCAAAGCAATCGCTCACGACCACGTCGTAGCGACGATGGCCCACACTCGTCACACCCAGATACGAGCGAGCCTCAGCAGTAATCACCCGCAAGCGGTCGCCCACCGTGCGCTCCAGCTCGTCCAGATAGAACCAACGGCGCGCCAGGCGCGTAATCTCTCCGTCATACTCGATGACGTCCATGCGCAAGCCCTCGTGCGACATCAGGGCGAATTTAGGATAGGCAAACCCGCCGCCGCCCAGCATAAGCATACGGTCGATGCCGTGACCATAAGCGTCGCGCATCGCATTCTCGGACTCAAACACGTCGTCAAACGCACGATAGTACGCAAAGACGGGCTCGGCCCAACGCTCACCGACATAGCTCGCGCTTTGGTAGACGCCGCCTTGCACCAACACGCGAATCTCATCGCCGCCCTCATCGTGCACGCGTTTCACACGCGCCAACCCATTGCGGGTTCGCGCAACCTGCAGACAGGCAGCGCGAACAGCGACGGCGGCCGCACCAAGCGCCGCGGCTCCCAGAGCAACGCCGGCAACGACGCCGGCAGAAACACTTGGCTTGTTCATCTAGAGCTCCTTTTGCAGATAGAGTCCATGGTCGTAAAAACCCAAATGGCGATAGTACTCGCGTGTGCCAATCGCGCTGATCACGTTGATGCGCGCATAGCCCGCGTCCCGAGCAATATGGCACGCACGCTCTACGAGCAAACGCCCCAATCCATGGTGCTGGGCTGCCTGGCCTTGATCTCCCACGCGCGCCGCCATGCCATACACGTGCACCTCGCGAATCATCGCCTCGTCCGGTGTCGTCGGCAACTCATCCGCATGCGCGGCAACAAAAGCACGATCGGGCAGAGACAGACGCAAAAAGCCCGCGATCTTGCCCTGCGGCGTCACCCACTGCAAAAAGCGCTCGTGCGTCACCGGCGTCTCGTACGCCACTTCCTCGTCAAGGGTCAGCTCATGCAAGTCGGCGCCCGCCGTGCTAATCTCGCGATAGCGAATCTCACGCACTGTCGCGCCTTCCCCACGAGCCGACAAGCGGTTTTCAACGAGCTGACGCAGGTTGGGCTTCTTGTTGCCCACCATGATGTCGTCGGAGCTAAAGTCGCGGATCATGCGACTGATGCGGCAGAACGCCGGCGTCACCACGATGTCGTCGGCCAACACATCGAGCAGCTCTTCCTCGGTATAGGGACGCCACTCGCCGCGCTCATAGCAGCCCACCAGACGCGAGCCCTCGATGAGCGCGCACGGGTAGACCTTGACCTCGTCGGGCATAAAGGCCCCTTCGGTCATAAAGCGCTCGTAGTCGCGCTTGTCCCCCTCGGGTGTGGCGCCCAATAAGTTGAGCATAAAATGCGCATGGATCTTAAAGCCAAAGAGGCGCGCAAGCGAAAACGCCTGCTCGATCTGAGCCACCGAAATGCGACGCTCGTTGATATCGAGCAAATGCTGGTCGAGGCTCTGGATGCCCATCTGAATCTTGGTGCAGCCCAGACGACGAATGAGCGTGAGCGCCTGTGGCGTCACGGCATCGGGGCGGGTCTCGATAACGAGCCCCACCACGCGATGCTTCGCCGTCTCGTTGATGCGCTGCTGACGCTCAAGCTCCTCCATCGTTTCCGTCTGCCACTCGGCAGCCTCGCCCCATGGCGTACCGGGGCCGTACAGACGACGCACTGCGCGGTTATAGCCACCAACGACAGCATCCACACGCCCCTGCTCGTCGGCAACGCCGCTCGCAAGCTCGGCCTCGTCGGTCGCAATGCCGGCAGCCCGATAGCGCTCGCGGCGCTCTGTTACCACCGGCGGCAGGGCATCGGCGGGAGCGTCATCGAGCAGGCGCCCTGCCTCGGCACGGCTGATGCCCGGACGCGCCAACATGGGGTTTGCCGCCACACCGGCGACGGCATCGTCATTGAGCGCACGGAAAAGCTCCGACATAAACCACGTCTGATACCCTTGCGGATAGTCGCTCCAGGTACCGCCGAGCACAATGAGCTCTATCTTGTCGGTCGCATGTCCCATCTGCGAAAGCGCGGTCAGACGAGCGCTCACCTGCAGATACGGGTCGAAGCAGTTTTGCTCCGCACGGGCGCACGCCGGCTCGGCGTGCAGATAGCTTTTGGGCATGCGCAGATCGTTGGGGCAAAACAGGCAATCGCCCGAGCATGGCCAGGGCTTGGTAATGACGGTAATGGTCGCCACGCCCGAGGCCGTTCGGCGCGGCTTCATACGCAGGACCTGCAGCAGTTGACGCTCCAGATCGGAATCGACATTCCACGCAGCCCACCGAACCGGCTCCTCACGTTTAACCCGCTGGTAGAACGGCAGCAGACGGCGCTTGGCCAAATCGCGTTTGTCGGCACCCTCACGGCGCGCCTCGGCATGTATCAGTTTGACGAGCGCTTTGTCGTCCACGGTCTCGCCGCGACGCAGAGCCTCGAGTATGTTCAAGATAATCTGTTCCATGTCCCCATTGTAAAGGCAAAGGCGCCGAAGCCCGTCACGGCTCCGGCGCCTCCATCAAAGAGCATGCCTATATGTACCGATCTCCGAAAACCGCATGTCACTCCGGATCAAACGACATGTCGCCCGAACCGACCTCAAAACGATACGTAGCAGACTTATCGCCGTTATCGAATTCAAGATTCAAAATGGTCTCGCCGTCGTAGCCAAGCGGAAGGAAATCGCTCTCAAAGTCGCCGCTGCCCAAGGTGAGGCTCGCCTTAAAGCCCGTCGAGTTCGGAACCGTCATCTCCACATCGCCCGAGCCCACACTCACGTCCATCGACTTCGCGGGGGCCTGGTAGAGCTCGAACGTCACATCGCCCGAACCGACCTCGGCATTCAGGGTATCGGTCACGGTGCCCGTAAACTCAACGTCTCCAGAGTCCAAAGTCAGGTTGAGGTCATGACACGCAATGCCCGCGACCGTCAGGTCACCCGATCCTACATTCGCTGTAATGCCCACCATGTTATCGGCAACTTCGCGCGGCAGTTCGACGGTAACCGTGCGGTCAATGGCGCGCTCGTCATCGCAATCGAACTGGCGAATCTTGAGCGTAGAGCCCTTGATTTCGGCCAGGTTCTGGGTTGCCGCATCGAAGGCAACGGTCCCCGTTGCCACGCGACCGCTTTCAATTACGCGCACTGGCCCGCTGGAGACGTGTTTGACCTCGACCGTGCCCGACGTCACGTCCAAGTCAAGCGATGTGAACGCGTCGGCATCAAAGGTTTCGCTCGAAAGCTGCTGAGGCTGAGCGGAATAGTTACCGCCATCCAAAAGATCGTCCTCGTCAACCGCATCGTCCATACCAGAGAAGCCGGATACAACATCGTCGAGATCCCACGGGCCATCAAAATGAATCAAAGTCCGCGAAATGCCAAAGACAAGCCCGATGATGAGCACAAACGCTCCGATGCCAACGCCCAAGCGTACCTTGGATTCATGCGAAAGCTTCATCATTCATCACTCTCTTTGGCAATCGGCTCAGCGGTAGTCGCGGTAGCCACGTCAGCATCAGATTCCGCAGAAGTATCCTTCCCCTGGGCCTTGACCGCCACCGACGCCGAACCAACCTGAATATCCCCGCGCGCCCAATCGCCATCGAGCGCACGCGCCACCCAGTGATAGATGGGAATCGTAAAGAAGATCAGTGCGGCAAAGGGGCCGGCACCAAACAGGAACATCAGCAAAAAGAACAGCAGCCAGCACACGGCCCAATACGGGAACGACTGGAACGGGCCCTTCACCGGAGTCGAGCCAACCGCACCGCCACTCGTCGCCTGCGCCGTAGCGGCATTGGCGGCCTGTGCACTCCAGTTTGCCGCTTCCGCCGCCTTGGCGGCGGCATCACTCGCCTGCGTTGCCGCCTCGGTGGCACGTGCCGCCGCCTCATGGGTGCGTGCGCGCTCTGCCGCCTCGGCCTCGCGTTGGCGAGCGCGGTCCTCGTTCTCAAACTCGATATCGTCCTCAATCTCGTCGCTCGGATTGAGCAACTCGTCCAAGCTCACGCCATAGAGTTTGGCGAGCGAGATCAGGTTCTCGGTATCGGGTGAGCTCTCCGCGCGCTCCCATTTACTGACCGCCTGGCGCGACAGCCCCAGCTTTCGCGCCAGCCCTTCTTGGCTAAAGCCTTTGCTGCGGCGAAGGTCGGCGAGCCGCTGCGCAGTTTCTACATTCATGGTTCCTCCTATGTGATGCCAGCCGTGCCGCCGGACCGTTTTTGTTCTTAAGGCGCCTTGCACAGTTAAAAATCTATCCGCCACCGCCAAAAACATGCCACCTATTCTAGTGAGATTTTTGACAACCGGCGGTTGCGGGTGCATATGAGCTGCGGAAATGTGTCCAAACAAAGCAATGACCCGTAGCTTGGTTGTCCCCGTTGCGGCGTTAACGGTAGTATGGTCGTACTGTTAATTCCGCACCGCCAACGGAGGGAGTTCCGCGCCGTGAACCGCGATTTCGCCTCATCGCTCATCCAGCTCAACAACACGTTCTATCGCGAGCACTCCGCCTCCTTCTCCGATACGCGCCAGGCCCCGTGGCCCGGCTGGGTGCGCACCATGGACATCGCGCTCGGGCAGCTCGACGTCGCCACGATCGAGCATCCCGTCCGCGTCTTCGATCTTGCCTGCGGCAATATGCGATTCGAGAATTTTGCCGCCGGCGGCGCACTTGCCGCCAAGGGCGTCGACGGCGCAAACCCCTCGGCAGATGCCAGCTGCCCGTTTGAGTTCTATGGTGTCGACTCGTGCCAAGACCTGGCTATCGATGCACATGGCCACGCGCTTCGCATTCCCAACCTGCACTTCCAGGAACTCGACGTGCTCGACGCCCTCATGAAGCTCAACCCCGCCGAGACGCCCGACGTGCTTTTCGACGCCCCGCTCGCCGACATCTCGGTCTGCTTTGGCTTTATGCACCACGTGCCGTCGTGCGAGTACCGCGTACGCGTACTCGACGCCTTGGTGCGGCAGACGCGCCCGGGCGGCATCATCGCCATCAGCTTTTGGGAGTTTATGAACGACGAGCGCATGGCGCGCAAGGCCGTTCGAGCCGAAGCCCGCGCCGAGCTCACCCCGCCGTTTGAGGGTTACGATTCCGCACAGTTTGAAGCCGGCGACCACCTCATCGGCTGGCAAAACGACCGCCACGCCTACCGCTATTGCCATCACTTTGACGATCAGCAGATCACCGACCTGGTGCGCGGCGTCCGTACGTTCTACAAGAGCGGCGAGGTCCCCGTGCGCGAGCTTGAGCGCTTCCATGCCGACGGTCGTAGCGGCGAGCTCAACCGCTATGTGATTCTCAAGCGCCTGTAGGCACCGACGACTCGCCGCCGAGCCGCACCACATCTTTCGGGCAATCTATGCCCGCCCTTTTCAACCCATTGACGGAACGCGCGGCCATGCGTTTCGCATTTATGACCAAGGAGCCTCATGGGAGCCGTCCACGTTCGCACGCCTAAGAACTTTGTGCTCGAGGAGCGCCTGGAGCGCTACGCCGATGCGATCGAGACGAACCCCGAGGCTTATGCCGGAGATTGGCGCGAGGCTTGCGCGCCAGCTGGCAGCAAGCCCTTCGAACACCTTCACCTGGATCTTGGCTGTGGCAAGGGAACCTATCTGGTCGAGCGCGCCCACCGCGAGCCCGACACCCTCTTTATCGGCATGGACCAGGAGCCCATCTGCATCGCCTATGCCGCGCAGAAAATCTGCGAACAGGGGCTATCCAACGCACTCGTCCTGCCCCGAGGCGCCGCATCGCTGCCACAGCTGTTTGCCGCAGGCGAGCTCGATGCCATCACCATTAACTTTCCCACGCCGCAGCCCAAGGCCAAGTACGCTAAAAAACGACTCGTCCATGTCGACCATCTGATGCTCTACCGCCCGCTCTTTTCAGCCGGCGCTACCGTCACGCTGCGCACCGATAGCAAGCCGTTGCGCGATTACGCCCTGGGACAGTTTGCCGCGGCCGGCTACGATACGCTTTGGGTAAGCGACGACGTCCGCCGCGACCATCCCGAGCACCCCGAGACCGAATATGAATGCCGCACGCGCGAGATGGGTGCCGCCGTCTATGGCATTTGCGCCACACCCGGCGCGCAGCCCAGCGATGAACAGCTCGCGGCGGGCCGCGCGCAGGAGCAAAGCCTTGCCTGCTACCTGCCCGAAAACCTCGATGCGCTCACCTATGTACCTCTGGGCATGGAAGAGGCCGTCGAGAACTTTAGAAACCGCGCCCGCAAAGGCAAGAAGCGCCTGCCGCAGGAGTCCTAGGGGCTTCTGATGGTCGCGGCGTCGGCAAACAAGTGAAAATAGGCGTCAGCGAACGACCCTCAAACCTAAGTGAGTAGACTTTTTTGCAATAGCCAAGCACAACCCGCATAACGAAAACTAAAACCGCAGGTAGAGCTCTTGCGCAAAAGCCATGTGCTCGCGATATTGCAAAAAGTCTACTCACTTAGCTGGCAACTGCACCAAACGGCTGGGCAGAACGCCCATTTCCTGCATTTTCTCGCGCGCTGGCACCCCGCGCCGCTGCTACGCCATAATAGTTGGCGGACAAACGGCGAGAGAAAGCAACCACATGGCACAGACCACGACAGATACTTCCGCCAGCACCGTTTCTGGCGCCGGCGCCGCCAGCTCGTTCTCGGGCGGCACGGGAACCGAAGCCGAATTCGGCTCGCTCGGCGCGCTCTCCCCCACCTGGTGGGAGCCCGAGGATGGTAGCGAGCCCGAACCATGGCTCACGCCCGATCAGGCCTTCGAACGCTTCTTTGAATGGACAAGCGACCGCGGTATTGAGCTGTGGGACCACCAGGAAGAGGCCCTCATGGATCTAGCCGCCGGTGACCATGTCATTTTGGGAACACCGACCGGATCGGGCAAGTCGCTTGTCGCGCTGGGCATGCTCTTTATGGGCATGGCACAGGGCAAGCGCTGTTATTACACGGCCCCCATCAAGGCTCTGGTCAGCGAAAAGTTTTTCGACCTTGTGCAGGTGCTCGGCCGCGATAACGTCGGCATGATCACCGGCGACACGCATATCAACACCAAGGCGCCCGTCATCTGCTGCACGGCAGAGATCCTTGCCAACGACGCACTGCGCGAGAGCGAAGATGCCGACGTGGGCTGCGTCGCCATGGACGAGTTCCACTATTTTGCCGACCCCGACCGCGGCTGGGCCTGGCAGGTGCCACTGCTCACCCTACCTCACACGCAATTCATGCTCATGAGCGCCACGCTCGGCGATGTCACTGCCATCGCCGCCTCACTCGAGGAACACACCGGCGCTACCTGCGACTTGGTCGTCGATGCCCCACGCCCCGTGCCGCTGAGCTACGACTACGTGACGACCTCCCTCGAGGGCACCGTCGAGCTCGCGATGCGCGGCGGAGAGGCCCCGCTCTATATCGTGCACTTTAGCCAGGATGCCGCCCTTGCGACGGCACAGTCGCTCGCCAACTTTGGCATTGCCAGCAAGGAGCAGCGCGAGGCCATCAAGGAGGCGGCCAAGGGCACGAGCTTCTCGACGGCCTTCGGCAAGATCCTCAAGCGTTTGCTTGGCTGCGGCGTCGGCGTGCACCACGCCGGTATGCTGCCGCGTTATCGTCTGCTGGTCGAGCGTTTGGCGCAGCAGGGCCTGCTGCCCGTCATCTGCGGCACCGATACGCTCGGCGTCGGCATCAACGTACCCATCCACACCGTGGTGCTCACCGCGCTCACCAAGTTCGATGGCTACAAGATGCGTCGTCTGCGCGCCCGCGAGTTCCACCAGATTGCCGGTCGCGCCGGCCGCTCGGGCTTTGATACCGAGGGCATGGTGATTGCCGAGGCACCCGAGCACGAGATCGAGAACGCCAAGCTCATGGCCAAGGCGGGCGACGACCCCAAGAAGCTCCGCAAGATTAAAAAGAAGAAGGCCCCCGAGGGCTTTGTCACCTGGAACAAGCAGACCTTTGAGCGCCTGATCGAGACGCAGCCCGAGACGCTCAAGCCGCGCCTTCGCATCACGCACTCCATGGTGATTAGCGTGGTCGAGCAGGGCGGCGATGCCCGAGTCCGCGTACACGACCTCATCGAGACGAGCTTGCAGACCCCCGAGGAAAAGGCCAAGCTCGAGGTTCGCGCCGACGAAATCTTCGCCACGCTCATCGATTCCGGCGTCGTCGTTCGCACCGAGGTGCCGCCCGCGCCCGACGCCCCGACTGACGCCGCGCCAGACATCGACTATGCACTGACGGTCGATCTGCCCGAGGACTTTGCGCTCGACCAGCCGCTCTCGCCGTTTTTGCTTGCCGCGCTGGAGCTGCTCGACCCCGAGAGTGAGACCTATACCATGGATCTGATCTCAATGGTCGAGGCTACGCTCGAGGATCCCAAGCAGGTGCTGCGCGCGCAGGAGCGCGCCGCGCGCGACCGCGCTATGGCCGAGATGAAAGCCGACGGCGTCGAATATGAGGAACGCTTGGAGCGCATCCAGGATGTCACCTACGAAAAGCCGCTCGAGGATTTGCTCGATGCCGCCTTCGACAAGTACTGCCAGGAAGTACCTTGGGCCAACGACTACCAGCTCTCGCCCAAGAGCGTCCTGCGCGACATGTTGGAGAGCGCGAGCGACTTTAAGGGCTATATCCAAAAGCTCGGCATCGCCCGCTCCGAGGGCATTCTGCTGCGCTACCTAGCCGAGGCCTACCGCTCCCTCGATCGCACCGTGCCCATTGAGAAGCGCGATGAGCGCTTGCGCGACATCATTTCGTGGCTCGGCTTTGTGGTGCGCTCGGTCGACTCGAGCCTGGTGGACGAGTGGGAGAACGCCGGCAACCCGGCGGCCCTCGACGCCGCGCCGCCGCAGGGCATCGACGAGGTCGTTGCGGACCGTCGCGGCTGCACGCTGCTGGTGCGCAACGCACTCTTCCGCCGCGTGACCCTTGCCGCCCGCGAGCACGTTCGCGACCTGGGCGAACTCGACGAGGACTGGGGCATGAGCGAGGTCCGCTGGCAAAAGGCGCTCGATGCCTACCATGAGCAGCACGAGGAAATCCTCACCGACGGAGATGCCCGCAGCGCCGCGATGTTTACCATCGACGGGAGCGACGAGAAGACCGATCACGTGTGGCACGTGCACCAGATTTTTGCCGACGAGGATGGCGACCACGACTTTGGCATCATGGGCGATGTCGACCTGGATGCCACGCAAGACGGCGGCGAGGTCATCTTCAAAAACTACCGCGTCGGCTTTATCGAGGACCTGCTCGAGGACTAGCCGTACATACTGGAACGAAGCGGGGCCGTTGGCAATATCGCCAGCGGCCCCGCTTTTGCACTATACGCTATCCCCTACTCGGCATCCTCGACCTCATACGAATCCGCCTCGGCGGGCTCATCGTTTGCCCCTGTCGCAGCCCCGCGCGCCTCGTCAAACGCCGCCTTCATGGTCTTGTTGCCCCAGGTGAGCTTGCGAATGGTAAGATCGTCGGCCTTCTTGTTGGCTAGACGTAAATTGTTCTCGGAGGACAGCAATGCCTCCTTGGTTTTCTGCAGATGGCTAATCGTCTTGTCAATCTCCTCGATCGCCGTCTGGAACTTACGGCTCGCAAGCTCATAGTTGCGGCCGAAGTCGTTCTTGAACTTCTCCATCTTGGCCTCGAAGTTCGTGACGTCGATGTTCTGTTGCTTGTACTCCGCCAGCTCCTGCTTATAGCGCAGCGAACCCATGGCGGCGTTGCGCAGCAGCGTGATCATGGGAATGAAGAACTGCGGGCGGATCACGTACATCTTCTCATAGCGGTAACTCACGTCGACTATCCCTGCGTTATAGAGCTCGCTTTCGGGCTCGAGCAGTGTGCAGAGCACCGCGTACTCACAGCCTTTCTGGCGACGATCGTGATCGAGTTTCTTAAAGAAGTCCTCGTTTTTGTGCTTGGTCGCGGTCTCGTCGTTCTCGTTTTTCATCTCGAACATAATCGAAATGACCTCGTTACCGCTTGCGTCGCACTCGCGGAAGATAAAGTCGCCCTTGGTGCCCTCGGACGCATCGTTATCCTTCTCGAAGTACGCGTTAGGAAACGCCGTCATGCGCAGACGGTTAAACTCGGTCTCGCAGTGCTGCTCGAGCGACTCGCCCACCATCTTGGTGGACAGGCGGACCTTCATGTCCTTAAGGCGCTCAATCTCTTCGTCCTTGTAGCGAATCAGGTCATCGCTCGCGCGCTTGGCCTGCGCAAGCTCGAGCTCGTGTGCCGCCTTGACCTGTTTCTCGCGAGAATCGCGCACCGCCAGCTCGCTCGTCAGTTTGGCACGCGCCTCATCGCGCTCTCGCTCCGCCGCGGCGACCGCCTCTGACAGGTTCATTTTTGCCATCAGTTCCTGCTCGCGCAGCTGGGCACGCAGGCCCTCGGCCTCTTGCTCGGACTGAGCCTTTGCGGCGGAAAACTTCTCTTGCACCTTCGCGCGATAGTCAGCAAACGCGCGCTCGGCCTCGCTGCGAGCGGCATCGAGCTCACGCTGCGACTCTGCCGCGGCAGCGGCAAGCGCCATCTCCTGGGCCTTGTCCGCCGCGGCAAGCCTGGCCTGCAGCTCGGCAATCTGAGCGTCGCGTGCAGCTAAATCGTTTTGAGCAGCGTTGCGCGCCGCCGACTCGGCAAGCTTTGCTTCGTCATCTTTGCGCCCAAGCTGCGCACGCAGGCTATCAATCTCACGCTGGAGTTCGGCATTCTCTTTTTGAGCATTGGCTCGTGCCTCAACCGCCGCGCGCTGGCTTGCACTCTCGCGCTCTGCGGCAGCGCCCTCGAGCTTAGCGCGCAGCTCGGCAAGCTCAGCATCGCGCTTGGCAACCTCTTGCGCCAGTTTCTGATCCGCAGTGTTCTTCTGCTCGACAAGCTGAGCGTCGCGTTGAGACTCCGCCTCCTGCAGGGCAGACGCCGAACGCGAACGCTCAAGCTCCAGCGCCTGCTCGCCCTCGCGTCGAGCCGCCGCTACGCGCTCATCAAGATCGCGCGAGAACTCGGCATCGCGCACTTGCTTGACGATATCCGCATAGCCGGACGCATCGACCTTAAAAACTTCGCCGCAATGCGGGCACTTGATCTCGTTCATAGCAGCTCCTCGATGGACGCAAATTTCAACCGCCTACACTCTACCGCGCCACGCGGACAAAAAAGGCGCCGCCGCCATAATGGCAACGGCGCCAGAACCACCACAAAGGTGCCTGTCCCCTTTGTGGTGGTTCGAGAATTACAGTCCAAAGAAGCCCAGGATTTGATCGCGGCTTACGGGTCTGTAGTCGTTGGCATCAAGGCCAACGTCATAGCGCAGGATCGGGCGCTCGCGATCGCGGTTGCGTGCGTTGGTGCGGTCACCCCTGCTGTGGATATGCCCATGCAGCATAATGGCGCCACGTGCCTTGCCGTTCCAGCTGAGCATGGGGTAGTGGCTCATAACCAGACGATGGCCCTTGGCATAGCCGGGAGCAATCTCCAGGTAATCGCGCACGTCTTCCCAAATTTGCGGGGCGTCGGAATCTTCCCAGTCGCCGTCATGGTTACCGCGGATGAGCGTCGCATTCTTGCATTCGATACGCTCGCGCAGGCGCACCGCCTCCGCCATGGGCAAGCGATACGTAAAGTCTCCCAGGATATAGAGGCGGTCGTCCGCAGCCACGCACTCATTGATGGCATCGATGACCTTGCGGTTCATCTCCTCGACCGAATCAAACGGTCGATCCATGTCGTGCAAGATATTCGTATCGCCCAGGTGCAGGTCGGCGGTAAACCACATCATCGTCTATGCCCTCATTTCGCAATGCATCCAACTCGTGCTAAGTATACAGACACAGCGATGCGGCGGTTAGCCAAAGAGCCCGCCGAACAGGCCGCGGCGGCGTTTGTCTTGCTTTTTCGAAGCGTCACCCTAAGTTTTCTTGTCCCGCCGTTTCTTACGGTCCTGTTCCAGATCATCGTCGTCGAGCAGCAGATCCCACTCAAACGGATCATCCGTCAAATCGAACAGGTCATCGTCATCAAACATGGCAGTCTCCCATACCGATTAGCGAGCATCCACCACATAGAGCCCAACGCGCACCTGATGCCACGGGCTGCGCTCGGGGGCAACCTGTTGCACGCGGGCCTCAAATACGTCCTCGTGGCCGTAATACATCATCAAGGACAGTGGGCCAACCTCGTTTCCCGGAACGTAGCCAAGTTTGGTCTTGCCATAGTAGATCGCAACTGCCTCGGGGTCATGGGGATTATCGCGCTCGGCACACAGCGTCAGTTTATCGCCCGCTTTAAGATCGCCTAGGACCAAAGCGCCGTCGGCATATTGAAATCCTGCGATGTGAAACGACAGAAGAACACGTGAAGGCTCGTACATAGCAACTCCCCTAACGGCCGGATAAACCAGCGTTTAACCTTACCGAGAAGTCTACGGGCCCGTGCGGACACAAATACATCCTGTCTGCGTCCTTCAATCGTTTGCCTCAACGCTTGCGCGACAGAACGCTTGCAGATAAGATAGAACACGGATGGCACCCGTTGCCGCGGGTCTTGCCAACTCCGATACACGTTTTCATCGTGAGAAGTGGCCGTCTTCGCTTACGCGGGGGCGGCTATTTCATTCGGCCGATAAACAGACCGAGTTCGATAGCCGCAATCAACAACGCCAATAACGAAATAACATCGCTTACGTTCATACCAAATCCCTTCTAAAGGGAGTTGGCCCATCCGTGCTCCATAACAGTAGTCTAACGCAAAATGCAGGTAATAGGAACACTTGTTCGTATTACCTGCGCCCTTTTCTAATGCACAAACATGCGCACGAACTTGTGCTTCCAGCTTGCGTAAGGAGCATAGCGGAATGGCACGTCCAGCCACGTTGCCTTGTTCACGATGCTCTTCTTGTGGCTAAACGTATCGAAGCTCTCGCGTCCATGGTACTGCCCCATACCGCTCGCACCCATGCCACCAAAGCCCATATGGCTCGTAGCCAAGTGCATAATCGTGTCGTTGACGCAGCCGCCGCCAAAGGGCACGTAACGCACAAAGCGCTGCTGAACTGCGCGATCCTGGCTAAAGATATACAGAGCCAGCGGCGTCGGACGATCCGTAATAAACGTCTCGGCCTCGTCTAGGCTCTCAAACGTCAGCACCGGCAAGATGGGGCCGAAAATCTCCTCCTGCATCACGGCGTCATCGGGGGTCACGCCGTCCAAAATCGTCGGCTCAATCTTGAGCGATGACTCGCGCGCCGTGCCTCCAAGCACAACCTTATCGGGATCGATCAGCCCACGCACGCGCGCAAAATGCTTGGCGTTGACGATATGCCCATAATCCTCGTTATCGAGCGGATGCTCGCCAAACATACGGCGGGCCTCTTCCCTGATGAGGTCCAGCAGCTCGTCGTGCACGCGCGCATCGACCAGCAGGTAGTCGGGCGCCACGCAGGTCTGCCCCACGTTGAGCCATTTACCAAAGGCGATACGCCGCGCCGCAACCTTCAAGTTTGCCGTCGCATCCACGATGCAGGGGCTCTTTCCGCCCAGCTCAAGCGTCACGGGCGTAAGGTTTTTACTTGCGCGCTCCATGACGAGTTTGCCGACCGGAACGCTACCGGTAAAGAAGATCTTGTCCCAGCACTCATCGAGCAGCGCTTCGTTTTCGGCGCGCCCGCCCTCGACAACCGTCACCAGGCACGGATCAAATGCCTCTTCACAGATTTGCTTGAGCACCGCGCTCGATGCCGGAGCATAGGCACTCGGCTTGATGACCACGGTATTGCCCGCGGCAAGGGCGCCGGCGAGCGGCTCGAGTGTTAGCAAAAACGGGTAGTTCCACGGAGCCATGATGAGTGTGACGCCATAGGGCACGGCTTGCGTTTTGCACACGCTCACGGCGTTAGCGAGATCGCACGGACGCAGGCGCGGACGACTCCATCGAGCCACGTGAGCGATCTGATGTCGAATCTCGGAAAGCGACGTACCAATCTCGCACATATAGGCCTCGTCATGCGACTTCCCCAAATCGGTCTTGAGCGCATGGGCGATATCGGCCTCGTGGGCCCGCACCGCATCGCGTAAACTCACGAGCGCGCGACGTCGAGCATCGACATCAAACGTGGCGTGCGTCTTAAAGTAGGCGCGCTGATCGCCGACGATGCGCGCAATTTCCTCGGTGTTCATGGACCCTCCTAATTCTCGTCCTCAAACATACCACCTGCAACGACTTCGTACATATGCTCGAGCTCCAAGCGGTCCATTAGAAGCGGAACGGGGTATAGCGGATTGGCCTCGGCATCGGCATGCGCCGCCATCTCGGGAATGTCAGAGTGGCGAATGCCCAAAACATATTTGGGGATTCCCAGGGCCTCGTTCATGCGGTCGACCCAATCGATAAAGGCCTCGGCCGCAAGACTATCCTGCGCGGTAGCCGGCGCAATGCCCGCCATGTGAGCAAGATCGGCAAGCTTGGGGGCGGCGGCGTCACCATAAGCGCGAAGCATGTGCGGCAGGATGATCGCGTTGGCCAAACCGTGCGGAATTCCGTATCGGCCGCCCAAACTGTGCGCGATGGCATGCACATATCCGACATAGGAGCGGGTAAACGCAACGCCCGCCTTATACGCCGCCAAAAGCATATTGCGACGAGCGCACATGTCGTCACCATGCTCATAGGCCTCGAGCAAATTGTCGTGGATAAGCTGCACCGCCTGTCGCGCCATCTTGCGCGTATAGGGCGTGGTGCTTCGCCCGATAAAGGCCTCAACGGCATGCGTCAGGGCGTCCATGCCCGTCTGCCCCGTAATGGAAGCGGGCAAGCCGCACGTAAACTCGGGGTCGTGGACTGCAAAACGCGGGATGAGCACAAAGTCGTTAATGGGGTATTTGTAGTGCGTCCCGTCATCGGTAATTACCGCCGCAAGCGTGGCTTCGCTTCCCGTACCGGCGGTAGTGGGAACGGCGATGAGCAGCGGCAGGCGACGATGAATCCGCAGCAGGCCGCGCATCTTGTTGATTGGCTTGTTTGGCTGCGCAATGCGTGCGCCCACGCCCTTGGCACAGTCCATGGCCGAGCCACCGCCAAAGCCGATAATGGCCTGGCAGGCGCTCTCTCGATACAGGGACGCCGCTTCTTCCACGTTTGAAACCGTGGGGTTTGCACGCGTTTCGGCATAGACCGTAACGCCAATCCCCCTGGATGCGAGCGCCGTCTCGAGCGGTGCCGTGAGCCCCAGACGGGCAATGCCGGGATCCGTCACGATAAGGACCTTCTGGATCGAGCGCTTTTGAAGCACCGCGGGCACATCCTCGGCATGCTCTAAAATGCGCGGCTCGGTATAGGGCAGGATCGGCAATGCAATGCGAAAAACCGTCTGATATGTTCGGCACCAGGCACGACGGGCTAGATGCATAAAGGAAACTCCTTCATTTGTTGATAGGTCAACATTTGCTCGCCCGATTGTACTCAGCGGCGGTCAAAGACGGCCTGCCAATCGTTAATCAATCAACATCTTCATATCTCGAAATTGTTTTATTAAAAATCATTCCTAATAGGCTTCACATTTGGTTGCATTTATGGATAATAGAACTCGTCAAGACGCACGTCCGGAGAGGGCCCTTACGGGACCGGACGAGCGCACAATCGCCATCGATCGAAAGGATCGAATCATGAAGTTTGTTTGCCCCGTTTGCGGTTATGTGGAAGAGTTCGACGGCGACCAACTGCCCGAGGACTTCAAGTGCCCCCAGTGCGGCGTTCCCGGTTCTCGTTTCCTGAAGCAGGAGGAGGGTCAGCTCGAGTGGGCTGCCGAGCACGTCGTGGGCGTCGCCAAGATGGAGGGCGTCTCCGAGGACATCGTTGCCGACCTGCGCGCCAACTTTGAGGGCGAGTGCTCCGAGGTCGGTATGTACCTGGCCATGGCTCGCGTCGCTCATCGCGAGGGCTATCCCGAGATCGGCCTGTACTGGGAGAAGGCTGCCCACGAGGAGGCCGAGCATGCCGCCAAGTTCGCCGAGCTCCTGGGCGAGGTCGTGACCGACTCCACCAAGAAGAACCTCGAGATGCGCGTTGAGGCCGAGAACGGCGCCACCGCCGGCAAGACCGATCTTGCCAAGCGTGCCAAGGCCGCCGGCCTCGATGCCATCCACGACACCGTGCACGAGATGGCTCGCGACGAAGCTCGCCACGGCAAGGCTTTCGCCGGCCTGCTCAAGCGCTACTTCGGCTAAGCCAAACGCCTGAGAGATAATCTTTAGGTCGATAAGGCCCGGACCGCATGGTTCGGGCTTTTTTTGTGTCTCGAGAACTCGCAAACGCCCTGAAATAGGACCGCCTTCGACATCGGTTTCTCGTCAAAAACCAAGTGAGTAGACTTTTTGGAACTTGCCGAGCACGCCGTCCAAAATGCTTTATAAAGCCGCAGGTAAATGACTTGTTGCAAAACGGCCTGGTCGCCATCAAGCCAAAAGTCTACTCACTTAGTTCCCCAACCGTCCACGATCGAGTTGTTTTGTGTCTAACGGGCGTCTTTCCGTCAATTACTCCCAATTTTGTCCAGTCAACGAATAGTTCAGACCGGAGTAATGCCTCAGCCCTTTGCTCATCCGAGCTTTTATCACGATATTCAGCATCGAGCATCCTGCATACGGCCTTAACGATCGCGCGGAATCTATCCTCATCGGATATCTGTCTGTGTGTCAGGAGAAGTACATCATAGCCCATGGCCTGAAGGGCCGTCATGCGGTCAGCGTCACGCAAGCCATCCCCTGCGCGTCCGTGCGAGGCCTTTCCCTGACATTCAATGGCCACCTGTCGCCTGCCGTCCGGCGAAGACAGAAGTAGATCGATATACACACGGGACTTTCCCACAATCGCTCGAGCACTTGTGCTTAACGTCACTTCGACATTGAGCTCTATGCCGCAAAAACCTTCGCCTCCCAGGGCTCGCGGCAGTCCAAGCAACAAATACGCCTCGACCTCAAAAGGCGACGCGGCACCCAATGGAACGAGTTGCGATACCGCCATAAATCTATTGCCGTAACGCATCCCGCAAACATCTGAACAAAAACGGTCAAGGTCTCCGCCCAAAACCAAAGCGTCTCGACGCCATAAATTTGAGGCGGTGCCGTCCTCGGACGGGCAGCGCACCCAACCGACCGTTGTCGAAATCGCGCCCGAATCAATTGCACGCGAAAGCTCCGCCTCAAGTGCCGCCGGCAGGGCACACACCGCAAACAAGCCACACATCTCCGCCAATACCAAAAGAAGCTGAAGATCCGTCAGATGCCGCGACATGATGAATGTCGTCAGTAGAGGAGACGTAACCAAAAACCCATGCTCCGTTTCCAGCACGGATTCCCTGGGGAGCTCACCAAGAAACAGCCGCTGCCTAATGCTGGCAGGACAAGTCCGTTTGTTTCTCGTCCGAACCAATGTATACAACGGAAAACCGAGCGCGACCGCAGCCGTCGGGTTGCGGGCGAGATCATATCGCTGCCGGTCTTCTTCCGGTCGTGGAAGCGGCGGACACAAAGCGCGGACTTGAGGAGGCAAACGCCAGTACCTAAAAGCTGATATGTCACAAAGTAGATCCTTCATAGGCACAGGAAAACACGAATTTCAACCCAATCAGTCACGCATTGGCGCGAACGCAGCAAAAATGGCGCCGAACGGACTGCCAAGTTTTCAACAGCCCTCCCCAACTGGCCAAAAGCTTGCCGAGAGCTGGACGAAACCCTGTTGAAAACCCCATTTTTTTCTCATGTAGAAGCTTTGCGCGGCAAGTGAGTAGACTTTTTTGAACATCCCGAGCAGGCCGGTCATCCTGCTTTTCAAAACCGCAGGTAGATAGCTTGTTACAAAACTGCCTGGTCGCCAAAGTGCTAAAAGTCTACTCACTTAGATTGCAGAGCGCCCCCATTAGCTGCAATTCCAAGGTATTAAGCACTTTTGGACTCAGATCATCATACTGAACAAGAATTTGACTTGAGTTTTCAGGGACAGATGCGCCATCGGCACACCAATAACAGTCACTGATATCGATAAACGGGATACTCGAGCGCGTGAGGGCCCGTGCAAAAGTGCTTCCGCCCGTTCTACGCTCCGCAACCACGATACAGTAAAGGCCCGCGTCTGCATGCTCGATCGAGACTTCCCCTGCCGGAAATGCCTTCCGTACAAGCGCCACTAGGCCATCACGCGCCTCGCGGGCACGAACGCGCACGCGGTTCACATGACGCTCGTAATCACCCGATTCCAGCAAGCGAGCCAATGCAACTTGATCTATGGAGCTAACCGACGAGGCGTAAAAACCAAGGTCGCGCCTAAACCGCTCCATCAGCTCGTCGGGCAACACCATGTACGCTAGGCGCAACGCCGAAGACAGGCTCTTCGAAAACGTGTTGGTGTATATAACCGACTGGGCGGCATCGATCGACGCGAGCGCGGGAATCGGCTTCCCGGCAAGGCGAAACTCACAATCAAAGTCATCTTCGATGAGATACCGACCTGGTCGCTCGGCGGCCCAGCTCAGAAGCGCATAGCGACGCGCAATGCTCGTCACAAGGCCGGTCGGATACTGATGGGACGGCATCAGGTGAAGGACATCGGTCCCGCTTTTCTGCAGAGTGCTCAAGTCCACGCCCTCATCATCCAACGGGATATGTCGAACTTTGCAGCCCATAGCCTGATAGATACGCGTCAGACGCAAATAGCCCGGATCCTCAACCGCATACACCTTGTCCGCGCCAAGCAACTGAACCAACATGGTATCGAGCAGCTGGGCGCCCGCACCGATAACGATGTTGTTGGGGTCGACATTCATACCCCTTGTCCCGTGCAGATGGTGAGCAATTGCGCGTCGCAGCCGAGCAGTGCCCTGCGCCGGTGCGGGCGAAAAGATTTCGCGCTCGTCTTCGGATGCCAGCGTCGCCCGTAGCGCGCTTTGCCAAAGCCGCGCCGCCTCCAAAGCAGAAGGAGAAAGCGCATCGAATCGCTCGACCTGTCCGTTGACATCATGCACGCTGGGGCCCACAGAGACGGCATCTCGGTCGATGCCCTCCGCAGCCGAAGCCAAAACCGGTGCATCCGGAAGCTCGCAAGCGTAGTAGCCACGACGTGGTATTGAGCAAATATAGCCCTCAGCGAGTAACTGGCTATATGCATTCTCGATGGTAATAACACTGATTCCCAGATGACTGGCAAAGGCGCGCTTAGACGGCAAATGCTCCCCCGCCACAATGCGTCCAGCTACGATATCATCTCGAATTTGCTGGTAAACATACTCATAGAGCGATGCTTCGCCGCGTTTTTCCAAATTGTAGTCAAGCATGAGCCTATCACCTGACCTTATTAAGTCATTCAATCTGGTATTAGTCTGACCTTGTAATTATCTCGAAAACTGAGTATTTTGTCATACCCAGCTCCCCGATAGGATGTTCCGTCAAGCAATGCACATGCCAACCAAGGGAGCAACCATGGCAGAACAGAACAGCAAGGCCGACCGCGTCAAACTCAATCGCGAGCTCGCGCAGATGCTCAAGGGCGGCGTCATCATGGACGTTACCACGCCCGAGCAGGCACGCATCGCCGAGGAGGCGGGCGCCTGCGCCGTCATGGCCCTCGAGCGCATCCCGGCCGACATCCGTGCCGCAGGCGGCGTCTCGCGCATGAGCGACCCCAAGATGATCAAGGGCATCCAGGAGGCCGTCTCCATCCCCGTCATGGCCAAGTGCCGCATCGGTCACATCGTCGAGGCGCAGGTCCTGCAGGCCATCGAGATCGACTACATCGATGAGTCCGAGGTTCTCTCCCCTGCCGATGACGTCTATCACATCGACAAGACCCAGTTTGACGTGCCGTTTGTCTGCGGCGCCCGTGATCTGGGCGAGGCGCTGCGCCGTGTTGCCGAAGGCGCCACGATGATTCGCACCAAGGGTGAGCCGGGTACGGGCGACGTCGTTCAGGCCGTGCGTCACATGCGCAAGATCCAAAAGCAGATCCGTGACGTTGTTGCCCTGCGCAACGACGAGCTCTTTGAGGCAGCCAAGCAACTGCAGGTTCCGGTCGAGCTGGTGCGCGAGGTCCATGCCACGGGTAAGCTTCCCGTCGTGAACTTTGCCGCCGGCGGCGTAGCGACCCCCGCCGACGCCGCGCTGATGATGCAGCTGGGCGCCGAGGGCGTGTTTGTCGGCTCGGGCATCTTTAAGAGCGGCGACCCCGCCAAGCGCGCAGCCGCCATCGTCAAGGCCGTGGCAAACTTCACCGATGCCAAGCTCATTGCCGAGCTTTCAGAGGACCTGGGCGAGGCCATGGTGGGCATTAACGCCGACGAGATCGAGATCATCATGGAGGAGCGCGGACGCTAGTCCGGCAGAAAGGATCGCACATGAGCGATTATGCAGACCAAACGGTCGCCGTGCTGGCGGTCCAAGGTGCTTTTGCCGAGCACGAGGCGAGGCTGTCCGAGCTGGGCGCACACTGTATTGAGCTGAGGCAGGCGGCTGATTTGAAGCAGGACTTTGACCGTCTGGTACTTCCCGGCGGCGAGTCTACCGTTCAAGGGAAGCTGCTTGATGAGTTGGGCATGCTCGAGGAGCTTCGTGCCCGTATCGCTGAAGGCATGCCCGTCCTGGGCACCTGCGCCGGCCTGATTCTGCTGGCTCACGACCTTGCCGCCCATGACGATAAGGGCACGCCCCGTTTGGCAACCATGGATGTGCTTGTCGAGCGCAATGCCTACGGCAGGCAGCTCGGCAGCTTTCGAACCAAGGGGCAGGTAGCCGGCATCGACGGTGAAGTGCCGCTGACGTTTATCCGCGCGCCCCGCATCGTCGAGGTCCACGGCGACGCCAAGGCCCTGGCCGAAGTCGATGGGCGCATCGTCGCCGCCCGCCAGGGCAACCAGCTCGGCGTAACCTTCCACCCCGAACTCGATGAAGACACCCGCCTCCACGAACTGTTCCTACAAATGTAGGCATCGAAATCAACAAACGAAACGAGAGTGGACAATCTCCCACTTTGAGCTTGAATGCAGGCTCAAACCGGGAGATTATCCACTCTCATGCTACGTAGTCGTTGGGGACGTTCTTAAACGACTAGTCAAACAAGAACGTCCCCAACGACTAGTCATTTAAGAACGTCCATTACAGTCGAAATTGTCAGCCCGGGACCGTCTCGGGCTACGATTGAGGCGCGCCCAGAACGGGCCGCCGACCGGGCGCCCGCGCACGGCCGAACGTCCCTGCCCCCGAGAGGGCCAGTTGGGTGCTGCC
>DBFANS010000038.1:0-120928 GCA_048233475.1 Collinsella aerofaciens
GTACGCAGTACGACGCGGGCACCGCTGCCGGCGACGAGGCGGGAACCTGGTCCTGGGACGGCGCCGACGACATGAAGCTCAACGGCTACGACGGCGGCTCCATCGGCGCCAAGGGCAACCTCACCATCGGCGTGACGGGCATCAACACCGTAATGGCCGATGCCAGGCAGAGCGCCATCGAGGTCAAGGACGGCAATCTCGCCATCACGGGGGAGGGGACCCTCAACGCGACGGCTCAGGATAATGTGCTTACTGCGTCGGGCGATGGTGTCACGAATGGAGACATCACTATAAGTGGATCCAGTGTTAACGTGATATCTACGGGTAGCTTTTATTGCTCAAACGGTATTCGCGCGAAATCGGGCAACGTGAAAATCGACAAGGGCGCCGACGTTAAAATTGAGGCAAAGAAGGCGGATGGGCTACACCGGCCGCCGCAAAGCGCCTATGGCATCTTTGCCGATGGGAAGCCAGGCGGTCGCGTTGCTCGGGAAAGCGGTCAGGAAGAACCGGATTATGTCTCCGTGCACGGGGGCGACGTCACGATCGATGGCGCCAAGGTTGCAATTAAGACGGCGGACGGCCCGTATTATTCTGCAGGCATCCATACGCTTGGCATCAACAAGAACACGCTCTTGCAGATCGTCAACGGAGCTGATGTCGAGATACTTGCCGGCGATGCGGTGCTGTCTTCGAGGGGCATTGACGCGCAGGCGGAGGGCGGTTCGACGTGGATGCTTGTCCAAAAATCGAACCTCACAGTGCGTACTGGCGGAAATGTGAGCGAACCCAACCCTGGGCCTCGTCGAGAGGACTACGGAATCATCGCCGCGGGATATGACGATCTGGAAAGGCCCCAGATTAGGATTTTCAAATCGAATGTTGAGGCGTCGGGCCTGACAGCGGGGATCTATGTTGTCAACCGAAAGACCACGGGCGGGGGACCGTCTATGAATCCCGCACTCGATATCATGTACGGGTCGGTGATTACGACTCCCGCCGGCGGCACCGTGCGAGAAACTGCCGGAAACGGACTTGACTACGACACCGCCGGAAACGGACTCGTCATCGGCACCGCCGGGTCGTCCACTATCCAGGATATTAAGACCTCCAACGAGGTCGCCCGCAACGTGGTGATCAGCTACGGGGATGCGGCCGAGCCCGAACCCACGCCGCAGCCCGATCCCGCGCCCGAGCCCACGCCGCAGCCTGAGCCCACCCCGGCTCCTGCGCCGCAGCCAGGCGGTGGAAGTGAGACGGGCACGCCGTCCGTGACGCCGACTCAGGCGAGTTCCACGGCTGCTGCCTCCAAGCCGGCCGCGAAGGCAGTTGCGGCTCAGAAGTCCGTGGGCACTCTGGCCGCCACGGGCGATAGCGCCGCGACGGCGGCAGCGGCCCTCGGAATTGCCGGTGCGTCCGTCATCGGCGCCGGCTTCGTTGCGTCCAAGCGCCGCAACCGCTAGTGCAAGCTTTCATAGCCATTTTCAGCCGCCGCGTGGGCATAAATGCCCTTGCGGCGGCTCTTTGTATTTCCGCAGGTAGAGGCCTAGGTTCACATCTACGAACCTAGGCATATGGAGTCATTTGGCACATCTTGGTGGTACAGGACCACCACAAAGGGGACAGGCACCTTTGTGGTGGTATATCCCTACGACCAAGGAGGCCGTTATGAACGCAAGTCACTTTGACAAGCAAGCTCAACGTGAGTCCACCTGCTCGCTGGTTCACGGTACCTGGCGTTGTGTGGGTGCCAAAATAGCTTGCGCCGGCGCGTGTGCGCTTATGGTCGGTCAGTTGCTGCTGCCGAGCGTGGCGCTGGCGACGGAATGCGCCGATCCCGCCGTTGGGACGGATGAGGTTGCCGCGGCTCCGGTGACGCCGACGGTTGCGGAGGATACGGCCGCAACGACCGCACCAGCTGCTTCGACCGCGCCTGCAACCGATGCTGCTCCGGCGGCGCAAGCCACCGCTGCGCCTCAGCAGACGGCCCCGACTGGCGCCACCGATGAATCCAACGATGCGGCACCCGCTGAACAAAATACTCCCAGCGACAACGCCGCCATGCCGGCGAGCAACGCCATCATGCCCTGCGGTGTGACCGATGTTGTTGGCGGCAGCGACGTTAGGGTCAATACGACCGTGGTTCCCCGCTACACGGACTGTGTGCTTCCGTGCAATGTCACACTCGAAAAGGGCCAGCCGTATACCCACGATTTTCCCGATGTTGAGGGTGGCATTCCAGAAGCGCTTGCGAGCGAAGTCGTCGAGGTTAAGTACTACAGGGCCGATGCTGCTTCGGGCACTCTGGTCGAAGTTCAGGATGCATCCATGTCCGACGTGACGGCTCGCTTCGAACCCGCTGGCGATCACATGAGGCTGACGCTGACCTTTACGGGTGGCGCGGCAGGCGGCTCGTATCGACTCACGCGCAATGAGGCTCTCTATATTGGCTCGGCACTGGAGTATACCGGAACTGACTATGAAGGCAGCTCGGCTATCGTCAACGAAACCAGGTACGATTATTACCTCCGCTACGTCATCAATAGCGAAATTACGCTCGTTGCGTCGGAAAACGAAGCCCTCCATAACCTGAACGTCAACGACGTGAAGACCGACTACGCGCCCGGCGAGGCGCCCCGCGCGACCGCGACGATTCCCGCTGCTGACGCCGACAAGTACGAGATCGCCTACGAGTGCTGGGAAGAAATGGAGCTCGATATGGAATCCGGGGAGTCGGTACCCGTTGCCTTCTGGTATTCCGATCCCGCAAAGTACACGCCGGGCATGAAGAAGATTGACCACTTCGAGGAGGGCAAGTTCTACATGTACTCCGTTGAGCTGAGGCTCAAGGGCGACAATACCGTGGCCGATGACTGCAATATGAACGTCAACGGTCATTGGGCGCACCACGTTAAGACCGTCAACGGCGTCTTCGCCCCAAACGCTGACAATATGCTGTGCGAGCAGCCGATTGATGAATGGCGTGCCATCGACGTTATCGAGATTAATGGCGCCACGACTATCTTTAAGGCGGGCGACAAGCCGGTCTTTACGGCGGGCACTCCGGCGGGTTCCGACTCTATTCTCCAGTGCGAGTTCTGGACGGGCAGCGACGGCAGCGAAGTGAACTCTCGGGAGTTCTGGGATCAGAACATCACGAACCACATCGACGACTTTAAGCCTGGCGTGACCTATCGCTACGGCCTGTACTTTAAGCCGGCGCGCGGTTTCTACTTTACGCCGAACACCAAGCTGGTGGTCAATGGCGTGGAGTGCGGCTACCAGATGGGCGAAGCGAGTGTAGTTGATCCCGAGAGTGGCTGGATCTACACCCTGTGGCTCAACACCGATCTGACCTTTACGCCTGAAGCCACGCCGACTCCCGATCCGCAGCCTACGCCGGATCCCAAGCCGACACCGCAGCCTGGGGTGAAGCCCGATACGAAGCCCGAGCAGAAACCGGAGGCTAAGCCTGAGGCGAAACCCGAGGCCAAACCTGAAGCTAAGCCCGCGGCCAAGCCGGCCACGACAACCGCCACGACCAAGACGGTTGATAAAACCACGCAGGCCAAGAAGGGCGATGCTGTCCTGGCTACCACGGGAGACACCACCGCGATAACGGTCGCCGCCCTGGGCATCGCTGGCGCAACTGTTGCCGCTGCCGGTGTTGCTGCGACCAAGCGTCGCCAGCGCTAGGTTTTGGCGACAGCGCCCGTCCTCGGCTTTAGCAAAATCTCAATCTGTAACACCAAACTGCCCAAAACGGCTCTAGATGTTACAGATTGAGATGAACCGAATGGCCGTCAATCTAATGTCTCGATCTGTAACACCAGGCGGGGAATTTGACCTCTAACTGTTACAGGTCGAGACAAACTGGCCGGCCAAGTTCGGAACCACCACAAAGGTGCCTGTCCCCTTTGTGGTGGTTTGCGCAGGTAGAACGGTAGGTTCGTATATATGAACCTACCGTTCGCTTTGTTTTTGGACGACGATTACGCTGGATGACTTTTGGTTTCAGGAAAGGAACGACCATGAGGTGGACTACTGTTCGAGCGCTTTGCCGCCGCCTGACCGTTGCCGCGGTGACCCTCACCATGGTGACGGGTTCGTTGCCCGCGGGCGCGTTTGCCGAGACCCTCACCACCGACGGCACTTTTGTGCAGACGGATAACGACCAAGCAGCCGATGCCGACGCCGCCGACCCCGCGCCCGACGCCGCCGACGCCGCGCCCGATGCCGGCGCTGCCGATCCCACAGTGCCCGTCGCCGGTGACACCCCTACGCCCCTGGACTCCGAGATTGCATCGGCGGCAGGCCTGACGGGCGCTGGGCAGACCGAGAGCACGCCCGTGGCCACGCTCGCCATCGATCTTGTCGAGGGCAAGGAGCTCGCCGAACAGCAGAAGCAGGAGGAGACCGCCGAAGCCGAAGCAACCTGGAATGAGGATCTTGGGCTCTGGATGACCTCGAAGGGCGCCACGGGCGTAAAGGACGAATACGACGATGGCTACGTGGCCGGCGAGCAGACCCCCGCGCAGTACTACTTCTCGATTGATAGCCTCACCAACGAAATTTCTATCGAGTATGGCGACGCGGGCATTACCACGTTGGAGGTGCCCTCGACCATCGACGACAAAAATGTCGTAAGCCTTACGGGTATGGGAAGCGCTGCGCTCACATCGATCACCTTCGCCCCTAATTCGCATGTCCGCTCGGTTGGAGGCTTGGGCGGCAGCAGCATCAAAGAGATCGCACTGCCCGATTCGGTCGAGGAGCTCAAGAGCTATGCATTCTACAAAAGCAAGACGCTCCAAACGGTAACCTGGCCCAACAACGCGGCCTTTACCACGATTCCCGAGCAGGCCTTTAAGGAATGTGAACAACTTGACGACAAGGTGGTGGCAACGCTGCCGCCTTCGGTCAAAACTATCGACTATCTTGCATTCGCCTATTGCGGCGTGCCACAGTTCTATGTCTCGGACACAACAGTGCTCACCTTTACGCAGATCAATGTGCCGGGCACGGTGGAGCGGATTGAGCGCAATGCCTTTGACGGGTGCTCGCATGTGTCGTCGGTGACGATCGGCGACGGCGTTAAATATATCGGAGCGCACGCGTTCGCCTCTCTTGATCCTGCGATTGCCGGCAAAGAGATTGTGCTACCCAAAAGCGTGGAAATGATAGAGTGGGGAGCTTTTGAGAACACGAGATACGGAAACGAGACGAACCATAATGCCGTTGCCCTGCGCGTGATGAACCCCGATCTTCAGTTTGGTGAGGCGGGCTATTCGGGCGACTATAATGAGCGCGTGACAATCGATGGCGTAACGTATGCGATTCCCTTTAGTGAAGGCCAGACCATCTATGCCTATGCGACCGATTCGGCTGGCAACCCCTCGATGGTCAAAAAGCTTGCCGATGCCGTGGCCGATCGCAAGGACTCCGTCGATTCCTCGAAGCCTGCCTACACGTTTGAGTGGATGGGCGAGGCGGCCCAGGTGACGGGCAAACTTCCCCAGGGCGCGGCGGCCGTGCTCGTGCAGGCGGGGCAGTCCACGCCGCTGGCGGTTGGCGATGACGGCAGCTTTACAGCGGACGCTCTCTCCAAGACGGCAGCCACCCTGCGCATTTCGCTCAGCGGTTACTATGACATGGTGCTGGCGCGCCCGGGCGACCAGATGACGGGCACATGGAATATCGGAGACATTAAGGCGGAGGACTTTACCAAGATTCCGGCTTCGCGCGCGATTGAGCTCAACGTGGGCTATCTTGAACCGATTGTGGGCCAGGATAAGACCGAACGCATTGAGCTCGATAGTTTCGATAACATCGATCTGACGGTGAAGAGCGGCGGCAAGACGCTTAAGCCTGCCAAGGATGACAAGGAAAACGACTTCCGTATCCAGGGCACAGCACTCGTGGTTTCGCAGACCATTGCCGACGCGGACCAGGATCTGGAGATAACGCTCGAGCCCAAAGACAGCCTCAGGCTGGGTGGGGCGACGGCGACGGTGAAGCCCTCGGCCGGCAAGGTCGATATCGACTTGAAGCCTTGGGGTACGGCGACGGTTACGACCAAGGGCGACTACCAGGGCGCCAACCGCGTGCTGGTGTTCCGTACGTCCGACGGCAAGCTAGTTGCCGACGGTGTCACCTATCTGATGGGTTACGAAGACGATGGCACCACGCCTATCATGAAGGCCGAGACGCCGCGCCTTAAGGCCGGTTCGTACACCATCGTCGCCTTTAACAAGACGAGCTACGACATCCAAGCGACGAGCTATTCCACGTTTAGCCGCCTGGGGCTGACCGTGGGTAAGCATATCGCGCAAAAGCAGGTGAAGATTGAGGACGGCAAACAGCTCGACGTGACGCTCGACGTCCCCACGTTTGACGTGGAGACGTATCGTGCCGAGCGCGGGCTGACGGCGGGCTCGGTTATCGCTGATTCGTCCGCGGTCGTTGGCGTGGAGACCGAGCTGCGCATTCATTACGAGCTCAAGGACAGCCAGGCTGCCAAGATTGAGATTCCGCTGGCCAAGGATGCCGTCGAGGAAGTGTCCGCAGGCTCTCGCGAAGCCGGCGCCAGCTCCGAGGCCATGTGGGCTAACGCAACTTGGGAGGGCGACAACCTCGTTCTCAATATGACGAAGAATGCGGGCGCCGATGTGTTTGTGCGCTTTAAGCCTAAGGCCGCGGGCACCTATGCCATCTCGCCGCTCATTACGCTGGGCGAGGTGACATTGCCGCTGGGAAGCACGACGCTTGAGGTTAGCGGATCGCGCATCGAGGTCGACAGCACCGACGTTCACAGCCTACTGGGCAATGTGGCCTACGTTTATGCGGCGCCGGGCAAGAGCGTGCAGCTCACCGTGGGGACGGGCTCGTCGGCTGCAAAGTACACCGGCAAGACCAATAAACTCGGCCGTGCCAAGATTGAATACGACCTGCCGCAGGATACGCTTGCCGCCGAGCGTGTGACGCTCGAGGCGCGCGTGGGCTCGACCGATGTTGCCGCCGCTGCCGCAGAGGTAACGGCTCGCAATTATGTGCGCTATGTTCCGGGCGCTTCGGTCTGGAACTTTGATGTGACGTATCGTGGCGGTACGCAAAACTTGGTCAAGGACGGCAAGGACACCGGCAAGAGCCTGTGGACCTTCCATCATCTGCCACAAAAGAAGAATGCCTACTGGACCTTTGACATCACGCTCGAGGTGGGAAACGAAGAGGCCGCCGACACGCTCGACCTGTACGTGGACTGCGTGGATGGCAAGACGGTGACGATTCCTCTGACTCAAAAGTCGCGCGAGGGCACCCGTGTTCGCTATGTGGCGGAGTATGTGGACGAGGGTTACCTTAAGCTGCTCGATGAGTTTAACAAGGCGAATGACTCGACCTATGTGAACTGCGGCAACTTTGAGCAGATCTTTATGCCGCAGACCTACCGCATCTCCAATGCCCAGCTTATGACCATGCTGAGTTTTGACGCCAAAGCTTCGGCCAAAAAGCATTCCGCCGCGGCCGAGGAGCGCCAGAAGGAGTTCTCGAATGCCGTGCAGCAGTGGCACGAGTATATGATGGATAACTCGTTTAATGATGTCGACGAGGCCTTTAACGACGCGATTGACCAGATGGTCGCCGATGCGTTTGCCGAGGAGGACAAGGACGGTAAAGAGGACGAAGCCCAAGGTGGAGCTGCCCGTAAGGCTCGTCGCGCCCCTGCCGCCAGCGACGGCGAGGGTGATGATGCTGGCAACGACGAGGCCGCGCAGTTTGCGGCTGAGCTCAAGGCCGCGGTCGGCGGGTCGGCGGCGCTGCTAACCCGGCAGGGCGACAGCTACGGCGTCAATGTGGACAAGATGATCTTTGAGGATGCTTACGGCACCAGCGAGGATTGGTATCAGGAACTCGCGGCGGCCCAGGGCGCGAACGCTGCGGATGCGGCCGCCATCAAGGAGCTCGTCGACCATGCATCGCGAGCGGAGTTTATTGCCCAGCAGGCCGAGGACCTGGTGGGCCAGTCGATGGGTATCGGCCAGCTCAACCAATACGGAAGCTGGAATGACGCAACCGCTGCGGCACTCAACAAATGTGCGGGCATTAAGGCCAGCGAGTACAACGGCCAGTCGACGAGCGGGTTTAACGATTTGGGCCAGGCGCTCGGCAGCTCACTGAGCTACAAGGCGGCTGACGACGATACCGTCAAGGGCTTTAAGGTCGCCGCGCCCGATGGCGAGCAGACGGCCTATATCGAGTCGGAGTTTATCGAGAACTCCAATAACAACAAGAACCAGGCGCTTCTGTTTAACTCGATCGCCATGCAGTGCGACATTCTAGACAACCTGTACGACAACTGGAATGTGGTCCATAGCCTCAACAACTCCAAGGTGCGCGGATGGCTCATGGCCTGGAAGCGCAACGGCGACGTGAGCGCCCATATGAAGCTCATCCGCACGATCCGTTCGCTCAAGAGCTATAAGATCGAGTGCGAGATGTTCGGACAGGTCTTTAAGACCGATGCGTGGAAGGCGGCCGGCCAGGCGTTTCCCGCGGCGACCCAGGGCATCGGCATCTTTACCGGCATTTACGGCGTGAACGATGCCAGCAAGAACTGGGAGAACGTGAACGTCCGTATGCAGAAGGTGAAGGGCGAGCGCGAGGGCTATGAGCTTCAGCATACACGCTTGCTTGCCAAGCCCGAGAAGACCGAGGACGACTGGAAGTGCATTTACGCGCTGCGCGACGCCATGGAGAAGGCACGTGCGTTTGAGGATCTGCTGTATCGACAGCTCTGCCACGACAGCACCGATGTGGCGGTGGGCTCCATTATGACAATCGCCGGCGTGCTGACGGCCGGTTCGGCGGGTACCGTGGTGGGCGCTGCCTATGACGCGGCTTCGACCAGCGTAGGCTCGGAGCGCGCGATTAAGCTGACCAATGCCGAATGCGCCTACGATGTTGCCTGCGAGCAGGTGGAGCGCGCGTGCCAGAATCGTATTACGGTCAACTGGGGCGAGCTGACCGATGCCGAGGTCTACAAGGCCAACAAGGACGGCTTGATCTCGGACGAGAAGATGCAGTCGATCTTCGAGGCGCGTTATCGCAATGTGGCTGCCAAGGCTGCACCCGACCCTGCGGGCGTGGTGTACGAGGGCCTGCTGTCCAATACGGTTGAAGGCGCGACGGTTGAGCTGTGGAGCGCTGACGATGCGGCCGGTACCAATGCGGTGCGTTGGGATGCCGAGGAGTATGAGCAGGACAATCCGCTTGCGACGGGTGCGGACGGTGCGTACAACTGGAATACGCCGACCGGATGGTATCAGGTGCGCGTGACCAAGGACGGGTATGAGGAGGCGCGTTCGGCTTGGCTGCGCGTGCCGCCGATTCAGACTGAGGTGAACATTGGCTTGGTGTCGGCGGCGGCACCCGAGGTGGTTTCGGCCCATGCCTATACCGATTGCGTCGAGGTTGAGTTTGCGCAGTATATGGATGCGAGTGACGATACCCTGGCCGCATTGTGCGCGCAGGGCTTGGGCGACGTGACGTATACGTGGCTTGACAAGCAGGACGATCCCAATGGCAAGCCGCTGTCGCGCGTGCTGCGTATTCGCTATGCCGATGCGTGTGAGGCGGGCTCGACGGTGTCGTTTGAGCTCGACGGTGCTCGCAACTACGCCGGCACGGCCATGGCGCGCTGGGCAAGTGGCGAGCTTGTCGTGGGCGTTCGTGCCGACAAGCTCAAGCTCAACGTGGAGCAGGCCGTGACCATGCTTGAGGGCAGTGACTTTGAGCTGGTGGCGCACGTGACCGATAAGGCGGGCAAGCCGTTTGCGGGCGCAAAGGTTAGTGTTGGGCTGGAGTCCTCGGCTATCTGCTCTGTCGATGTCACCCAGGCCGTGACGGGCGAGGACGGCGCGGCGACGTTTGTGCTGCATGGTGCTCTGCCCGGTTTGACGACGTTGACGGCGGCGGTGGACGGCACGGCGCTGTCCAAGCAGGTCGACGTTCGCGTGTCTGCCGAGGCAGTGCGACCGGCGCGACCGGTGGCGACGATTGGTGCGACGACGTTTGGTGCATGGTCGCCCAAGGAGAACTACATTACGGTGCCCAAGGGCACGAAGCTGGAGCTTTCGGCCGAGGATGGCACGACGATTTGGTACACCACCAACGACACCTGCCCCTGCCGTGACGAAGGCCGCGTAAAGTACACCGAACCTATTGCGCTCGATAGCAACATGTATGTGCGCATTGCGGCACAGCGCTCTGGCATGTCATACAGCGAGTATTCCGAGCGTCTGAACATTACGATCACGGTGACCGATGAGGCGACACCTGAGCCGACGCCCGATCCCGGTCTGAAGCCGGAGCCTGAGCCGACGCCTGACGGCGGCGAGCAGGGTGGCGGTACGGATGGCTCTGGTGGCGCCGGGGTCCCTGCGGGCAGTTCGACTTCGACGACGACCACGGTGACGACGGACAAGTCCAAGGGTAAGGGCGAGAACGGCAAGAAGTCCGGCGGCGCGGAGCTCGCCAGCACGGGTGACTCCGCCGCGATGACGGTCGCTGCCCTGGGCATCGCCGGTGCAACCGTTGCCGCAGCCGGCATCGCCGCGACCAAGCGCCGCAAGCGCTAGGTTTTGGTGGCGGTGCCTATCCTCGGCTTTAGCAAAATCTCAATCTGTAACACCGAGCTGCCCAAAACGGCTCCAGGTGTTACAGATTGAGATGAACTGTTCAGCCGCCAACCTAACGTCTCGATCTGTAACACATAGCGAGGAATTTGGCCTCTAACTGTTACAGATTGAGATAAAGAGGCGGCGGCGGGCGCAATATCTCGATCTGTAACAACTACAAGGCTTAACGGGCTCCAGGTGTTACGGATTGAGACAAACTAGCCGACCAGGCCCCCAACCACCACAAAGGTGCCTGTCCCCATCGTGGCGGTCGGGCGGCCGGCATAGAAAAAGTCCCCGCCGGGCGTGTGCTCGACGGGGACTTTGCCGTTTGGTGGCTAGTGCTGTAGGTGATTACTCGCCCAGCAGGCTCTTGGTGATCGAAGCGGCGGCCTTCTTGCCGGCGCCCATCGCCAGAATGACCGTAGCGGCACCGGTGACGATGTCGCCGCCGGCCCAGATGCGGGGATCGGTGGTCTGGCCGGTCTCCTCGTCGGCAACGATGTAGCCCCACTTGTTGAGCTCCATCTTACCGCCGATCTTGGCAGCGAAGGGGTTGGCGTTGGTGCCGATAGCCGAGATCGCGACGTCGCAGGGGATCTCCTCGATGGCGCCCTCGATGGGCACCGGGCGACGACGGCCGGACTCATCGGGCTCGCCGAGCTCCATCTTCTGGACCTTGACGGCGCACACGGAGCCGTCCTCGCCAGCGACAAACTCGAGCGGGGAGACGAGCGGCAGAACCTCGACGCCCTCGGCCTTGGCATGGTGCAGCTCGGCGCGACGGCAGGGCATCTCGTCCTCGGTACGACGGTAGGCGATGATGGCGTGCTCGGCGCCCAGGCGCTTGGCGGTACGGACAGCGTCCATAGCCACGTTGCCGCCACCAAAGACGACGACGTTCTTGCCGTGCTTGGTGGGGGTGTCGTACTCGGGGAACTTGTTGGCCTTCATCAGGTTCACGCGGGTGAGGTACTCGTTCGCGAAGAAGACGTTGGGCAGGTTCTCGCCGGGAACGTTGAGGAACTTGGGCAGGCCAGCGCCGGTCGCCACGTAGATGGCGTCGAAGCCCTGCTCGAACAGCTCCTCGGCCGTGGCCATGTTGCCCACGACGGAGTTGTACTCAAACTTGACGCCCATGTCCTCCAGGCCGTCAATCTCGCGCTTGACGACTGCCTTGGGCAGACGGAACTCGGGGATGCCGTAGACCAGCACGCCGCCGCCGGTAAAGAAGGCCTCAAAGACGGTGACGTCAAAGCCGTTGCGGGCGAGCTCGCCGGCGCAGGTGATGCCGGACGGGCCAGAGCCGACGACGGCGACCTTCTTGCCGTTCTTGGGGGCCATCTTGGGCGTGGAGGCGAGCTCGGGGCGGTCACCCAGGAAGCGCTCGAGCTGGCCGATGGCCACGGGCTCGGACTTCTTACCACGGATGCACTTGCCCTCGCACTGGTTCTCCTGCGGGCAGACGCGGCCGCAGATAGCGGGAAGCATGGAGTCCTCGCGGATGGTATCGAGGGCGCCGCCGAAGTCCTTCGCGCGGATCTGCTCGATAAAGCGGGGGATGTTGATGTTGACGGGGCAGCCCTCAACACAGAACGGCTTCTTGCAGTTGAGGCAGCGCTCGGCCTCGGCCAGCGCCATCTCCTCGGTGAAGCCCTTGTCGACGGGGCGGAAGTCGCAGGCGCGCTCGGCAGCCGGCTCCTCGTTATCGGGGGTGCGGGGCGACTTCATATCGGCAACGAAACGACCGTTAACTAGTGGCATGCGCAGCTCTTTTCCTCATAGGCCTTGAGGGACGCGCCCTCTTCGGAACGGTAAGCGGCCTGGCGGGCACGAAGGTCATCCCAGTCGACCAGGGTGGCATCGAAGTCGGGGCCGTCGACGCAAGCGAACTTGGTCACGCCGCCCACCTCGACGCGGCAGCAGCCGCACATACCGGTGCCGTCAACCATGATGGGGTTGAGCGACGCGGTGATGGGGGTGTCGTACTTCTGGGCGGTGAGGGTCGAGAACTTCATCATCGGAACGGGGCCGACGCAGAAGACCTGGCTCACGGCCTTGTCCTGCAGCAGACGCTCCAGCGGAGCGGTGACAACGCCCTGCTCGCCGTAGGAACCGTCGTCAGTGGTGATGTGAATGTGGTCCTCGTCGAGGAGCTCGCGGAACTGATCCTCCATGAGCAGGAGGTCCTTGGTGCGGGCGCCCATGATGGCGTGCACCTCGTGACCGGTCTCGACCAGGTGCTTGGCGACCGGGAAGGCAATTGCCAGGCCGACGCCGCCGCCAATGACGGCGCAGGGGCCCTCAGCCATCTCGGTGGGAACGCCCAGCGGGCCCACGACGTCGCGCAGCGACTCGCCGGCCTCGTAGGTGGAAAGCATCTCGGTGGTCTTGCCGATCACCATGAAGATGAACTCGACCCAGCCCTCGTCACCGTTCCAGCCGGCCAGGGTAAACGGGACACGCTCGCCCGTCTCGTTGGCGCGAACCATGAGGAACTGTCCAGCGTGCGCATGCTTGGCGATTGCGGGCGCCTCGATGCGGAACTTGAACACCTTCTCCGAGAACTGCGTCTTCTCCAGGATCTTATACATAGAACCCCTCTCTTGTTAGGGCGACCGAACCGTGCCTCCACGGAAATGGACGGTAGCCCGAATAAAACCGTACGCGCACAGGCGTTGTGCAGACATACGGTGCAAATTATACCCTCATGGACATGTCGCTTACGTGTATCTTCGGCGGTTGGGAGCAGGGTTTATCCACTTTGGCCTACCAAATAGGGGCAGGTTTATTTTGGTCAGTTTTATCGGGTAAAACGGCAAAGGGGGCCGGCCTCGGGTTGTGATGAGGCCGGTCCCCTTTGGGGCGCTATGTGCGTAAGTCGGCGCGCGGTTGATTGCGATGCCGCAACTGAGGTGTTTCCGCAGATAAAACCTGCCAAAATAAACCTGTCCCTAAATGGTAGGCTTTAGTGCTTGCCGTTGGCGGAAGCGGCGCCGTTGACGTGATCGCGGGCGTAGATTACGCCGTGCACGATCGCCAGGCCGGCGGCGTCTGCGGCGCGGGCGCAGGTATCCTGGAAGTCCTCGGCCTCGCGGGCGCGCAGCTGCTTGAGCACGTAGTCGGCGACAGCCATCTTGCCGGGAGGGTTGCCGATGCCGGTGCGGATGCGGCTGAAGTCGCGGCTGCCCATCTTGTCGATGATGGAACGCAGCCCGTTGTGGCCAGCATGGCCGCCGCCCACCTTAACGCGTACGTCGCCGGCGGGAATATCGAGCTCATCGTGGATCACGAGCAGCTCCTCGGCCTTGATTTTGTACTCGCGGCAAAGCTTGGAGATGGGACCGCCCGAGGTATTCATGTACGACTGTGGCTTGACCAGCACAATCTGACGCTTGCCGCCCTCTTCCTCGGGGTCGTTGATGTTGATGAGCGCGACCTCGGCGCCTGCCTGGTTTTTCCAGTACGTGACACCGGCCTGACGGGCCAACTCGTCGATTGCTTTGAAGCCAGCGTTGTGGCGGGTCTCGGCATACTCATCGCCAGGGTTGCCAAGTCCAGCAACCATGCGGATCTTAAGCGGCTGTGCAGCTGCCATGTTCATCCTTTCGTTGATTTGTCGCCTGCTATGGTGAGCGACCCTGTTGCCGCTGTCAAATGGAGGGCAATTGAGGTTGTTTGGGGGCGTTTGGACGGCCGTCAAAATCCGAGGTGGACAGTTAGTTCAGATACGTATAAGTTCTGAGGACTCGAATTGCTCAATTCAATGCCGATACGTTGTTTTGGAACTTTAGTTAGTCCATATGACGCTGTTTTGAAGTCTACCCCGCTTTCAAATAGGGCGAATGGTATAGAGATAGCTGCAAAACAGCCTAATTCAATGTGTCTATTTATACGTATTTGAACTAACTGTCCAGCCCTGTTCGACGGCGCACGGGTGATTCGCCGTTTAGACCGGCGCAAGGCCGATTCCGGCCCGCAGAGCGTTGAGCCAAGCGGCCTGACGCTTGCGATAGCCCTTGATGCGATATCGGAATCGGACTCCTGCGAGTCGATGCATCGTTTGGGCGAAGGCTTCGAGTGCAACAAGGTCTTTCATTTGGTCGCGATTGATAACCAGGACGTGGGTGCCCATTGCCTTGAGGCCATTATTTCGATTGCCATCGTGGATGCGAGCGTTTTGAAGCTCATGCCCAATTCCGTTGTATTCGTTGTCGACTCCGGCGGCCGGGCAATATAGGTCGCAGATGGCGTAAGGGATGCCGGAGGACATGTTAACCGCAAGAGTGTCGAAGTCGATTCGATAGTTGAGTAGCAGGCCTCCCATGGGCAGGCTGCAACATCCGAATCCGCCAAAGCGCATGGGCGCTCCGAGAACGGCTAACATTAGGGATTCGGCTGGGGATGCAGATCCGGGTCGGGCAAGCTTGACTGCCGTGCGAAACGAGGTGTATGAGCTACTTTTGGCGAAGCGCGCGACCGCCTCGAGATCTTCGATGGTCGTGGCGGGCTCGCATTTGTAGTGCGCCTGTTCGTAGCGGGTTTCGTTCTGCTGTTTGGCTGCCGACTGGCCGCCCAGGCAATCAAGATCGCCCGTCGCTGCGCAGCTATCGCCCTTGGGCCAGATGTCGTCATAGGCGATGGGGTAGGTTGCCTCGGGCGGAAGGGAGTAGGTTCCGAGCAGCTCCATAAGGAGCATCAAGGTTTTGGCGACCGATTCATTTTTAGAACAAAGCATGGCTGTCATGGCAGGAGACGTTGCGTAGATGTCGGCCTCGACGTGCATAATTGCACCTTCAGGAAGCGGAGCGGAGAGAATATGCTGAAGAAGTCGCTTGTCGGGGCGTCTGTTGTCTTCGTTTGAAACGAGAAGATCGAGTAGTTCGGAATCATCTTCATTCCAGGCGTCGAGTATCGAAAGTGCGCCAAAGTCTATCGCGTCATTATTGGGAATGCAGCTAGCCAAGGCCTGTGCTTGCTGTTCACTATCAACGGAGTCCCAGGGTAGGGCAGAGTACGCCCGTCGTGCGCGACGAATTGCGCGGAGGGCGGAGAAATGTGAAATCACGGTCGTCATAGCTATAACGTACTAAGTTGGCGGCAGAATGCGACCGCCATACCGTTCTTTTCGCTCAGCGGGGCGCTGTGCGCCATGAACGGCTGGGTGTTATGAAATCGGTGGAATCGGTTGAGGGGATTGCAGGAAATTGAGCTCTGCCGCGAAGGTTGACGATAGCTACTGGACAGTTAGTTCAGATACGTATAAGGCGACGGGCATTCGAGGCGTTTCTAAGGGCCTTCGAGGGTGATTTGAGGGTAAATATGCGGCGGTTGTACTCGAAAACGATGAGCTTTGGGCGGCATGGCATCCGCCGGGGAGCTCAGAAGGCTCCGAACGGCCCTTTGGGGCTTTAAAAAATACGTATCTGAACCAATTGTCCAGGGAAGGTTGGCGAGGGATAGAAAAAGGGCCGGAAGCGAGCTTCCGACCCTTTAAAAGCATCAAAGATGATGCGATGCGCGTTGGACTACAGCGCGAAGTCGCCGCCGACGAGCGTGGAGACGGGCTCCTCGTGGTAAACGGCGGAGATGGCCTGAGCGAACTCCTCGGCGACCGAGATGGTCTTGATCTTGCCGCCGACCTCGACGGGAATGGCGTCGGTGACGAGGCACTCGACGATCGGGGCGTCGTTCAGACGCTCGATGGCCGGACCGGAGAAGATGCCGTGGGTGGCGCAGACGTAGATGTCGCCAGCGCCCATAGCCTTGAGCTCCTTGACGTTGGCGCACAGGGTGCCAGCGGTGTCGATCATGTCGTCGTTGATGATGCAGGTCTTGCCCTTGATGTCACCGATGATGCCCATGACCTCGGCGGCGTTGTGGCGCGGACGGCCCTTGTGGGCGATGGCCAGGTCGCAGCCGAGCATGTCGGACAGCTTCTTGGCGGCCTTGGCGCGGCCCACGTCGGGGGAGACGACAACCAGGTTGTCGGTGTCGAAGTTCATGGCGTTGTAGTACTGGCCAAACAGCGGCAGTGCGGACAGGTGGTTGACCGGGATATCAAAGAAGCCCTGGATCTGACCCTGGTGCAGGTCGAGGGTGATGATGCGGTCGACGCCGGCGCGCTCGAGCAGGTTGGCGACGAGGCGGGCGGTGATGGGCTCGCGCGGGCCGGCCTTGCGGTCCTGGCGGGCATAGCCGTAGTGGGTGATGACGGCGGTGATGGAGCGGGCGGATGCGCGCTTGGCAGCGTCGGTGGCGATGAGCAGCTCCATGAGCATGTCGTTGACGTTGCCGCCGGCCACGGACTGAATCAGGAAGACGTCGGCGCCGCGGACGGTTTCGTCGTAGCGGGCGTAAATCTCACCGTTGGCGAACTGCTTTAGCGTAAGGCCCGAAAGCTCGACCCCAAGGTACTCAGCGATCTTCTGAGCGAGGGGACGGTTGGAGGAACCGGAATACACGCGGATGGACTTGCGCATATTCTCCGACTTCTCGGGATCATTAATCGGCATTACCCTTCTCCTTTATATCGAATGCCATATAGATGCCTTGTTGCATTGTAACCGCGCGGCGGGGTTTATCGAGTCTTGATAACGTCTTTACCGCCAACGGACACGAACCGACCACTCATCCGGTTGCGCAGGTCACGATAGAAAAAGGAGCCGCCCCCCACGGGAACAGCTCCTTAGATGCTTGGTAAAACGTTATACCTCGTCGTCCTCGTGCAGACGGCGGCGGTAATCGGCGGCCCAGCCCTCAATGTTTACCTGACGGGCACGACCCAGGCCAAGTGCGTCGGCCGGGACCGGCTCGGTGATGACGGAGCCGGCGGCCACGAGCGCGCCGTCGCCGATCTGGGCGGGCGCGACCATCATGGTGTCGGAACCGATGAAGGCGTCCTTGCCGATGACGGTCTTGTGCTTGTGCACGCCGTCGTAGTTGCAGGTGATGGAGCCTGCGCCCACGTTGACGCCGGAGCCCATGGTGGTGTCGCCGATGTAGGACAGGTGCGGCACCTTGGAGCCCTCGCCGATCGTGGACTTCTTGATTTCCACGTGCGTACCGGCCTTGGAGCCGTCGAGCATGTGGGTGCCCGGGCGCAGGTAGGCGCGCGGGCCGCAGTCGACGCCGTTCTCGATGACGGCCTCGATGGCGATGGTCTCATCGATGATGCAGCCGCTGCCGACGGTGGTGTCGGTGAGGCGGCTGTTGGGGCCGAGCTGGCACTCCTCGCCCACGGTGACGTGACCGATCAGATGCGTCTGCGGCCACACGACGGTGTCGCGGCCGATGGTGGCGTCGGGACCGATCCAGGCCTGCGTGGGGTCGATGAACGTGACGCCTTCTGCCATCCAGTGCTCGTTGATGCGGTCGCGCGCGATGGCGGTGAGCTGCGCGAGCTGGATGCGGCTGTTGACGCCCAGGCCGTCGCGGTAGTCGTCGCAGTGGAAGATGGAGACTGCCTGGCCGTGACCCTTGAGGATTTCGAGCATGTCGGGCAGGTAGTACTCGGACTGCGCGTTGTCGTTGCCGATCTCGTTAATGTGGGCGGCAAGCTGCGCGCCGTCGAAGGCGTAGCAGCCGGCGTTGCACTCCAGCAGCGTGGCGGCCTGCTCGGGCGTGCAGTCCTTCTGCTCGATGATGCGCTCGATCTGACCATCGGCGCCCAGCTTGATGCGGCCGTAGCCAAAAGGATCGGGCGGGGTCATGGTCATGACGGTGCAGGCGAGCTCGCCGGTGGCGACGGTCTGCGCGAACTTGGCGACGGTGTCGGCGGTGATGAGCGGCAGGTCACCGTTGAGCACGACGACGGGGCCTTGCGCGATGCCGCAGGCCTCGAGCGCGACCTTGACGGCATGGCCGGTGCCCAGGCGCTCGGTCTGCTCGACGCACTCGACTTTGGTGGCGCTGTTGGCGTAGGCGCCATCGATGAGGGCGCGCATCTCGTCGGCGTGGCTGCCGATGACGACCACGACGCGGCTGCAGCCGGCCTTGATGGTGGCGTCGACGATCCACTGAACCATGGGCTTGCCTAGAATCTTGTGCGAAACCTTGCAGTGGTTCGACTTCATGCGGGTGCCCTCGCCGGCGGCGAGGATAATTGCGGTTGCGTCCATGTGATCTCCTGTTACGTTATAGAGACGTGTGTTTGGAAACGATACACGGCGCAATATGATACCGCAGGCATATGATGAGCGCGTAACGATTGATGCGCGGCAGCTGAGGCTTGGGCCGGCGGTACGGCGTTTGCGCTGGTTGTGTATGGTGGCGGCGCTGCGGCGTTGACGTTTGAGCGAGGGGATGGGGATGCCCGTGGACACCATGCGAGAGGAATCGGGCAACGAACCCGTCGCGGCATTTTCGATGTCGCATCCGGCGGTGCCGGCGCTCTACATGGTGCTGACGTTGGGGCTCACCATGTTCTCGATGCAACCGGTGCTGATTGCGCTATCGCTTGCGGGCGGGTTGGCGTACGGGCTTGCGACGCGCGGTGTTGCGCGCACGTTGGGCGCGCTTCGCTGGCAGCTGCCGGTGATTTTGATCATTGCGGTGCTCAATCCGCTGTTTAGTGCATCGGGCTCGACGGAGCTGTTTCGTATTGGCATGCGTGCGGTGTATCTAGAGAGCATGGTTTACGGCCTGTGCATGGGCGGGCTGTTCGTGGCGAGCGTGCTGTGGTTTGAGGCCGCGGCGTCGATGCTCGAATACGACAAGGTACTTGCGCTTTTGGGCAACGCCGCGCCGGTGCTCGCGCTCATGATCTCGATGTGCATGCGGCTTATCCCGCAGTTTTTACGCCGCGGTCGTACGGTACTGGCGGTGCAGGATGCGATTGATGTGCCGGGTCGCGCGCCGGCCGATCCCGTGCGTTCGCGCCTACGGGCATCGAGCGTGTTGATGGGCTGGGGCATGGAAGATTCGCTGGAGCGCGCGGACGCCATGCGCTCCCGTGGATGGGGCGCCGCGACACGTCGCACGACGTACGCGCGGTATCGGCTGGGTCGCGGCGATGTTGCCGCGCTGGTTGGGCTTGCGGTGTTTGGTGCCGCTGCGGTGGCGGTGGCATGGACCGCGACAACGCAGTATTCGTTTTACCCGCAACTATCGGTGCCGGCGCCGTGGCTGGGCTATGTCGTGTACGCTGCCTGGATGATGCTGCCCTGCGTGTTGCATGCGATCGATGAGAAGAGGTTCGGCTGATGGCTCGGTTGGATAGGGGACCGGTGTCGGGCGCGGCATACGGCCCGGATATGCCGGCGATTGAGGTGCGGAGCCTGAGCTTTGCCTACCCCGATGCGGATGCTGCGGTGCTCGAGGGACTCGACTGGTCTGTTCCCCAAGGTGCATTTGCGCTGCTTGTCGGCGGTACCGGATCGGGTAAGTCGACGTTGCTGTCGCTACTCAAGCCCGAGATCGCTCCGGCGGGCGAGCGCACTGGCGAACTGCTCGTGCTGGGCGAGAACGTCGCCGACATGGATGTGCGGGCATCGGCGGAGCGCGTGGGCTATGTGTTCCAGGATCCCGAGAACCAGATCGTGTGCGAAACCGTGTGGCACGAGATGGCGTTTGGCCTGGAAAACTTGGGGCTAGCGCGTGATGAGATGCGCCGTCGCGTAGCTGAGACCAGCTATTTCTTTGGGCTGGAAGATTGGCTTCACCGCGATACTGACACGCTTTCGGGCGGTCGCAAACAGTTGCTGTCGTTGGCGGCCGTTCTGACGCTGCGCCCGCGCGTGCTGCTGCTCGACGAGCCCACGTCTCAGCTTGATCCGGTTGCGGAGAAGAATTTCCTGCACGCGCTGTTTCGTGTGAATCGCGAGCTGGGCTGCACGGTTGTTGTGGCGACGCATCAGCCGCGCCCAATGCTCGAATACGCGACGTGTGCGTACCGGATTGAGGACGGTCGCGTGCGCGAGGTGGCGGATATGGCTTCTTTGGGACGCCGAGAATCGCTGGTTTCCGATGATATGTTGGGGTGGGGTGCCATCCGATGTGCAAAAAAAGGAGTATTCAGCAGGCGTGAGGACAATTTGGGCTCTCTGGAGCCGCCCGGGGACGTATCGAGTGCGAAAAAAAGTTCGGAATTGGACAAATCGTCCGAATTTGTGGCGCAAACGTCGCTCGAGAACGGCTCGGAAGCCTTCCCGCGCACGGATGGAAGCAGAATACTCCAAAAAATGCACGCTGGGTCGGCTACCACCCTGGCAGGGAGCTGGTTTCGCTACGATCGCGCGGGCGGTTGGGTGCTGCGCGGGCTCGATGCGTCGTTTTCGGCTGGCGCGGTGCATGCGGTTGTGGGCGGTAACGGCTGCGGCAAGTCGACAATGCTTTCGGTGCTGGCGAAGACCGCCAAGCTGCAGCGCGGCCGCATGGTGCGCGGGGCGGCCTCGGCTGCGCTGCTGCCGCAGAACCCCAAGGCCCTGCTGGTTGCCGAGACGGTTCGCGATGAGCTGATGAAATGGGCCTCGACCTGCGGATATGACGAGAACTTGGCGCGGGAGCGCGCGGCGAGCCTGGGGCTGTCGGGCCTGGATGGGCGCCACCCGTACGATCTTTCGGGCGGACAGCGCCAGCTGCTTGCGTTGGCAAAGCTGCTGCTGATCGGCCCCGAGCTGCTGCTGCTTGACGAACCCACGAAGGGCTTGGACCTGGAGAGCCGCCGCATCATCGCCCGCGCCCTGCGTGACCATGCGAAGGCTGGCGGCACCGTCATCATGGCTACGCACGATTTGGACTTTGCCGAGCAGGTAGCCGACGACGTCGCCATGATGTTTGACGGCGAGATTGCCTGCGTGGAGCCCCCGGCCGACTTCTTTGCCGACAACGTGTTCTATAGGGCGTGATGGGATGACAGACTGTCGTTTCTCGCACTTGCATGCAAAACTGGAGGTCCCGTTGTTGTTGGCAGTGCCGGCAGTGATGACTGCGGCGTTGCTGGCGGGCATTGAGCAGGCGGCGCTTGCCATGCTGGTTGTAGTGGCGCTGGTGCTTGCGCTGTTCTTTGCGGGTTACGAGGCATCTCGTCCGGGTTTGCGCCAGATTATGCCCACGCTGGTGCTGGCGGCGCTGGCGGCGGCGGGGCGCATCCTGCTTGGGCCTATTCCCGACTTTAAACCGGTGAGCGCCATCGCCATTATCGCGGGGGCGACGCTTGGTCGCCGCAATGGTTTTATGGTTGGCGCGCTGGCGGCGCTGACCAGCAATTTCTTTTTTGGACAGGGCATGTGGACACCGTGGCAGATGTATGCCTGGGGCCTGGTTGGCTATGTTGGCGGTGCGCTGGCGCATGCCGGTGCGTTTGACCGTGCGGATGGAACCGTGCGCATGCCGGCGCTGTTGGCGTATGGCTTTGCCTCGGGTTTGCTGTACGGCGTGGTGATCAACGCGTACGACATTATCGGTTTTGTACAACCGCTCACGTGGGCGGGCGTCGTGGCGCGTCTTGCCACCGCCGTACCGTTCGATATCACGCACGGACTCGCGACCTGCGTGTTTTTGGCCGTCCTGTACAAGCCCTGGTGTCGCCGCATCAACCGAGTCGTCGTGAAGTACGGGCTATAGGACCGGTTGCGTTCCCTTACGAACTTGCGGTGGAATAGTTCTCGTTTTTGGCTATTTGCTGCCCAAACAGGAACTATTTCACCGCAACTTATAGGGAGAGAGAGGGGTCGCATGATCTGTTTTCCTCCGTCCCCGAGGGGTCGGTTGGGGCTAGAGCTCTAGCGTGAGGGTGACGGGGCAGTGGTCGCTGCCGAAGATGTCGCCGCGGATGCCGGTGTCGCGTACGTTGCCGGCGATTGCGTCGCTTACCAGGAAGTAATCGATGCGCCAGCCTGCGTTGTTCTTGCGGGCATTAAAGCGATAGCTCCACCAGCTGTAGACGCCCTCAACGTCCGGATTAGCCGTGCGCCAGGTATCGGTAAAGCCGGCGTTGAGCAGCTCGGTAAACTTACCGCGCTCTTCGTCCGAAAAGCCTGCGTTGCCGCGGTTGGACTTGGGGTTCTTAAGGTCGATCTCTTCGTGCGCCACGTTAAAGTCGCCGCAGGTTACGACGGGCTTGCCGGTTTCGTGCTCAAGCGCGCTCAAAAAGCCGCGATAGGCATCATCCCAGGCCATGCGCACATCGATGCGCGCGAGCTCATTTTGGGCGTTGGGCGTATAGACGTCGACAAACCAAAACTTGTCGAACTCGAGTGCGCAGACGCGGCCCTCGGTTACGGCTTGGGCGACGAGTACGGCCGCCTCGCCCTCGCCGGCGTAGGGTAGCAGCGCGTCGGCGTGCAGCACGCGCTGCGGTTCCTGGCGGCTAAAGACCGCGGTGCCCGAATAGCCTTTACGCTCGGCGTAGCTCCAGGTTTGGTGATAGCCGGGCAGGTCAATATCAACCTGGCCTTCTTGCAACTTGGTTTCTTGCAGCGCCAGCACATCGACATCGAGTTCCTGCGCGATTTGAATAAAGCTCGGGTCCTTTTTGAGCACGGCGCGCAGGCCGTTAACGTTCCACGAGGCAAAGGTGTAAGTCTGAGGCATGGTGTCCTTTCGACGGGGTTGGCAGGCTTAAGATTAACGCAACAAGGGCGGGGTGGGCTCCGTGCATGCTGACTTAAAGGCCGCATGCTGGGACGTCGCCCAACGCTACCCGACCAACAAGGACGGAGAACTCATATGACGCAGGCAATAACGGATCCCAAGCAGGCCTCCGCCGCGCTGGCGGATCTGTTTGATACCCACAAGCGCGTGGTCTTCTTTGGCGGCGCGGGTGTTTCCACGGCAAGTGGCATCCCCGATTTCCGCAGCGTGGACGGCCTGTATCACCAGCAGTTTGCCTACCCGCCCGAGACCATGCTCTCGCATAGCTTTTACGAGACGCATCCGGCGGAGTTCTTCGACTTCTACCGCACCAAGATGATCGCGCTTGGCGCCAAGCCCAACCGCTGCCACACCAAGCTGGCCGAGCTGGAGCGCGCCGGCAAGCTAAATGCCGTGGTGACGCAAAACATCGACGGCTTGCATCAGATGGCGGGCTCGCAGCGCGTGTTTGAGTTGCACGGATCGGTCCATCGCAACATTTGCCAGTCGTGCGGTGCGGTCTATAGCGCCGAGTGGATTTGCTCGCGCGAGCACGAGGATGCCGCGGGCGTGCCTGCGTGCCCCGCGTGCGGCGGCCGCATCAAGCCCGATGTAGTGCTCTACGAAGAGCAGCTCCATGAGCATGTGTTGACCGGTGCCGTTGCCGCCATCGCCGCGGCCGATGCCCTCATTGTGGGCGGGACCTCGCTCGTGGTGTATCCGGCGGCGGGCCTTACGCGTTACTTTACCGGCGATACGCTGGCCATTTGCAATCTTGCTCCCACCGATCAGGATGCAAATGCCGACCTGCTGATTTCTTGCGACATCGCGGCCGCGTTTGCGTTCTAGCCCGCGCGCGCGGATACAATAGAAAGACTGAGTGCAAAGCGACCCCGCCGCCAGCTCCCCAAGCTCGGCGGCGTGGGCATTTTAGGAGGATGTTCATGGCGAACGACAGCAAGACATGGCGGTGCGGAAAGTACGAGCTCAGCTTTGACCGTCCGCGCATCATGGGCGTCCTCAACGTGACGCCCGATTCGTTTAGCGACGGCGGGGAGCACTTCGACCCGGATGCCGCCATCGAGTACGGCCTGGCGATGCTCGATGCCGGCGCCGACATCATCGACGTGGGCGGTGAGTCCACGCGCCCTGGTTTTACCCCGGTCAACCCCGACGAGGAAGCTCGCCGCGTGCTGCCCGTGGTGCGCGCGCTGGCCAAAGAGGGCGCCATCGTCTCGATCGACACGCGTCATGTGGCGGTTGCCAAGGCGGCCGTGCGCTGCGGCGCCTCGATCGTCAACGACGTGACGGGCTTCACCGATCCCAAGATGGTCGAGTTTGTTAAGACGAGTACCTGCGGCGTCATCGTGATGCATGCCGGCGAGGTCGCCGCGCCCGCCCGCACGCACGCAACGGTGCAGCTCGATACCTCGGCAGCGGCGTTTGTTGCCGAGAAGGCGCGCGAGGCGGCCGCCGAGGCCGCGCGTGAGGCCGAGAAGCCGGCTCGCCGCCGTCGCGGCAAGTTGCTGGGCGAGCCTAAGCCGGAGGCCAAGCTTCCGGGCGGCGTGGTGCAGCCCTCGTTGCCGTTTGGCGAACCGGAGCCCACGTCCGAGCCTGCAAGCGAGCAGGAGACGCCCGCCACCGAGCAGGCTGCTGCCGCCGAGACCGTCGCGCCCGCGCCCGAGGCCGCGGCCGCAGCCACCGAGGCCGCATCGGAGTCCAATGACCGCCTGGCCGCCATGATGCGCCGCAGCGCCCGCCGCGAGGAAGCCTACGTGCCCACCTCGCAGCTCCGCCGCTTCACCCTGCCCGATTCGGCGCCCATCATGCGCCGCGTTATGGGTTTTCTGTCCGACCAGGCCCGCACGCTCATCCATGCCGGCGTGTCGCGCGACCGCATCTGCATCGATCCTGGCCCGGGCTTTGGTAAGTCGGCTAACGAGGACATCGTCATCCAGCGCGAGACCGCCAAGATGGCGTCACTGGGCTATCCGCTCATGTGCGCCGTGTCGCGCAAGCGCTTTGTGGGCGCCGTCTCGGGCGTGACCGAGGCCGCCGAGCGCGATGCCGCTACGTTTGGCGTGTGCCTGGGCGCCATCCAGGCCGGTGCCAACATCGTGCGCGTGCACGACGCCGCGGGTTTTGCGCAGTTCCTGAACGGCTACTGGGCGGTTGCCAAGCCACAGCCGCGCCGCGCGTTTGTGGCCGTGGGCTCCAACCTGGGGCATCGTTGCGACAACATCCGCGCCGCGCGCGACATGATCGCCGAGATTCCGCTCACCTGCGTGTCCAACTCCTCCAAGATCTACGAGAGCGAGCCTGCCTACGAGACGCGCCAGGACGCGTTTGCCAACGCCGTCATCGAGATCAAGACCGAGCTGGCGCCGTTGGTGCTGCTCGACGAGCTTATGAAGATCGAGGCCGAGCTGGGGCGCGACCGCTCCAAAAAGGCCAAGGCCAACGGTCCGCGCACCATCGACCTGGACCTGCTGTGGATGGACGGCGAGACCCACGGCGGCAAAAAGCTGCGCCTGCCGCATCCGCTGATCGGCGAACGCGATTTTGTGCTGGTGCCGCTCGAGGACCTGATGCACGACCCGGCGCGGTTCTTCCGCTACAACGGCGTCGAGGTCAAGGAGCCCGAGGACCGCGTGGGCCATATCGTGGGCGAATTGGGGCGTATGTAGATGATCGAGATGAATGCTGTTGCCGCTGGCACCGAGCTCGACGCGGCGCGCGACGCGGGCCGCGAGGGCATGTCCGCGGGCTGGTGCGCGTGGAGCGCGGGCGATGCATCGCTGATGTTTTCGCTGGTCGTGCGCCCCGATGTGAACATGCATGCCTTCCACGGCCTGCCGTTTGTGGCGGCTATGGGCATGATGGACGCGCTTGTGGGCACGGCTTCGACGCCGGGGTTGGGCCTTGCCGGTAAGGTGGGTATCCAGTGGCCGAGCGATATCGTGTGCGGTGCGCCTGCGTTTGAGACGTCGCTCGCGCGTGTTGCCGTGAACGGCGGTGCCGGTGCTGCGGGCATGTTCGGTGCCGTGACGGTGGATATTGAGCGTTCGGCGCTGAGCGAGCTTGGTGTGGACGTGGCTGACGAAGCGCTGGTCGAGACGCTGGCCGCCGCCGTGCTGGCCCGCGTGGACGCCTGGGCGGTTGTTGCCAACACGCCGCAAGGCGCCGCAGGGCCGCTGGCTCCCGTGCTGGGCGAGTACTTCGACATGGTGCCGCTGCTGGGCCGCCAAGTTGCGGCGGTGTCGCCCAACGGCTTGCCGCTTGCGGTCGGTGTGTTTGCGGGCCTGGACATCTGGGGCCGAGCGACCATCAAGACCGATGCCGGCGAGCAGGAGTTTCCGCCCGAGGCCGTACGAATTCGCGGACTGTAGCGCAGGGCACCAGAGCTCAAAGACAACGATGACAACGAAGCCCTCTTCGGCCTGTGCCGGGGAGGGCTTTGCGTGACTGCGGGGTAGCACCTCGGACCTATTCCTCAAAACTGAAAATTTTTCGATTTTGAGGAATAGGCTTGGCGAGCATTTGCGGGGACTGTGGCATCGGGCGTGCTTGACTTAAGCTCCTGCTCTATCCCAGCTCCTGCATGCGGCGATAGATTTCGCAGATACCCTTGATGGTGAGCTGTCCGTCGACCACGTCGAAGGCATCGGTCGAATCGGCGACGATGCTGGCGAGACCGCCCGTGGCGATAACGGTGGCATCCTCGCGGCCCAGCTCGCGCTTCATGCGCGCGACCAGGCCCTCGGCCATGGCGGCGGCGCCCGTTACGGCGCCGACCTTGATGCACTCCTCGGTATCGCGGCCGATGGCGTGCTCGGGCGCCTCGAGCGGCACGCTGGCGAGCTTGGCGGCACGGGCGGCAAGCGCGTCCATGGAGATGCGAATGCCCGGCGCGATCGCTCCGCCAATGTAATAACCGTCCTCATCGATGACGTCGATATTGGTCGCGGTGCCAAAGTCCACCACGATCGCCGGCGCGCCATAGAAGGTCTCGGCAGCGACGGCGTTGGCGATGCGGTCGGCACCAACGGCCTGGGGGCGCGCCGCCCGCAGCTTGGTTACGGCGGCCGTCTGCGGCCCGATGACGATGGCGTCCGCGGCAATGCGGTCGGCCACGGCGTGCCACTCGCGCGAGAGCTGCGGCACCACGCCCGCAAAGGCGATCGCGTCGACCGCATCGAGCGAAAGGCCGTACATCTTAAAGAAACCCATCAGGCGCACATGGATCTCGTCGGCGGTATAGGAGCGGTCGGTGGGCATGCGCCACGACTGCACCAGCTCGTCTCCGTCAAACAGGCCCATGGCCGTCTGCGTGTTTCCCATATCGATAGCGAGCAGCATGTCTACTCCCGGTGTCGGCATAAAAGGACGCGCACCATTGTATACGTGCCGTCGACGGCGCTCGGCTGCGATTCGTTTACGGTGATAGGGGCTGAGGGGTTTAAATATGAAGGAATTATGCTCTACGAGATTTTCCTTGCCGTTTACCGAACTCCCGCGTAATATTCTTTCTTGCGCACATGAGGCGCCCAGACATTGCGGGGTGGAGCAGTCTGGTAGCTCGCCGGGCTCATAACCCGGAGGTCGTAGGTTCAAATCCTGCCCCCGCGACCAAGAACTTGCAGCTCGTCGGCCTAGCCGGCGAGCTTTTTTGTTATTCCGGGACTGTGTTTTCGGTCCAATTCTCGGCTTCTTAAACAAAATCTCGATCTGTAACATCTAGACCCGATTTGGGCGGCTAAGTGTTACAGATCGAGATGTTTCGGCAGGACGGTCTTCGTTTGTCTAAATCTGTAACACGAGGGACGGATTTTGCCGAGTTGTTGTTATAGATTGAGATTTTTTAGCAGGCGGGTTTGGTTTGTCTCGATCTGTAACAGTAAGACCCAGTTTTGCCGCGTAACTGTTACAGATTGAGACAAACCGACGGGTCGCCCCGCCCACCCCCATCCACCTGCCGCCACCTGATATTCGCCGATTTTCGTTGTGCCGCTGTGCCCCCATGCCATATCCTCTAGACAACTACGCGGCACCATCGCCGCCGCGCCTACAAGAGAGGAATATCCATGACCGCACCTGCATCCAAGCTGCTCCAGCCCATTACGGTTGGCCCCCTTGAGCTCAAGAACCGCATTATGTTCCCGCCGCTGACCACCGGCTACGAGGAGCGCGACGGTTCCATCGGCGAGCGCAGCCTGGCCTTCTACGAGCGCCTGGCCCGTGGTGGCGTGAGCTACATCGTCATCGGCGACGTCGCCCCCGTCATGACCGCGAGCCCCACGCCCAAGCTGGCGACCGACGCCCAGATCCCCACGTTTAAGGCGCTGGCCGACGCCGTTCACAAGCACGGTGCCAAGGTTGCGCTGCAGCTGTTCCATCCCGAGTACGACGTGCCCGGTGTCGGCCGCATGGTCATGGGATCCATGGCTGCCGCCAAGGCCGCGCAGGAGGCCAAGGCCGCCGGCGACGAGGAGACCTTTGCCGCTAAGATGGCCGAGTCCAACGAGATCCGCAACCAGGCCTACGCCAAGCTGCACCACGACATGCAGCACTTTGTGAACGAGGCGAGCGTAGAGCAGCTCACCCAGATTAAGGAGGCCATCGCTGCCTCGGCCGCTCGCGCGCAGCAGGCCGGCATCGACGCCATCGAGGTCCACGGCGACCGTCTGGTGGGTTCGCTGTGCTCGGCCATTCTCAACCAGCGCACCGACGAGTACGGTGGCTCGTTCGAGAACCGCGTTCGCTACGCGCTGGAGGTCGTCGCCGCCATTAAGGAAGCCGCGCCGCAGCTGATGGTGGAGTACAAGCTCCCCGTGATCATGGAGAACCCCGATGGCACGCCGCGCGGCAAGGGTGGCCTGCAGCCCGATGAGGCCTGTGAGTTCGCCAAGCTGCTCGAGGGCGCGGGCATCGACATGATCCAGGTCGCACAGGCCAACCACACCGGCAACATGGGCGACACCATTCCGCCCATGGGTGCCATGCCCTACAACTGGACGCTGCCCGTGGCCGAGCGCGTCAAGGCCCTGGTCTCCGTGCCGGTGGCAACCGTCGGCCGCGTTGTCTCGGTCGAGGCCGGCGAGAAGATTCTGGAAGACGGCTCGGCAGACATCGTCGCCTACGGCCGCTCGCTCATGTGCGACCCCGACATTGCGCTTAAGGCCGCCACGGGCGAGCCCATCCGCGAGTGCCTCAACTGCAACAAGGGCTGCGTCGATGCGATTCAAAACCGCAAGTACATCTCGTGCGTGCTCAATGCCGAGAACGGCGACGAGGCGACCATCGCCATTAAGCCGGGCGAGGGCGACAAGAAGATCGCCGTGGTGGGCGGCGGCATTGCCGGCCTGGAGGCCGCGCGCGTGGCCGCCAAGCGCGGCTACGATGTGACCGTCTACGAGGCGAGCGATCATCTGGGCGGCCAGATTGTGCTGGCGGCTGCGCCTCCGCGCAAGGACGAGATCATGCGCTCGGTCGAGTACTACGAGAAGATTCTGCCTGGCCTGGGCGTGAAGGTTGAGCTCAACCACGTCGCTAGCCCCGCGGACCTCAACGCCGCCGACGCCGCGATTGTGGCTGTGGGCGCACACGACGTGGTCATCCCCGTTCCGGGTGCCGACTCGGAGAAGGTCGTCTCGAGCTGGGACGTGCTGGCCGGCAAGGTGGAGCTCAGCGGCCGCGTCGCCGTCATTGGCGGTGGCCTGGTGGGCACCGAGACTGCCGAGTATCTGCTGCAGCACGGCTGCGAGGTGGCGATCGTGGAGATGCTCGACAAGATTGCCGCGGGCGAGTCCGAGACCATTCTGCCGCTGATTATGAGCGACTTTGCCGCCCACAACGTGGAGCAGCACGTTAAGACCCGCCTGACCGCCATTACCGACGAGGGCGTGGAGGCCGTTCGTACCACCGAGGACGGCGCCGAGGAGCCGGTGAAGATCGCCTGCGATTACGTGGTGATGGCCGTGGGCTCCAAGGCCAACGCGTTTGATCTGGACGGCGTGACGGTGCCCGTGACCTGCGTGGGCGACTGCTCGGGTGAGCGCACCGCCGACATCGCGAGCGCCATTCGCACGGCGTATCACGCGGCCAACGAGCTGTAGTTGAACATCGCGGCCAGGCGGGGCGGTAGCACGGATCCGTCTCGCCCGGCTGTGTCCCGTCGGGTGTCAACCGGTGCGGGGCCTGCAAGCGCAGCAGGTCCCGCCCTTTTTGTTTTGCTTCGGTGGATGGCAATGCGCGGTAATCATGAGGAGTGAGGACGTCTACTGCCTCGCAGATCACTCAAAATTATTGTGGGAGGGGTTAATAACTATATCCTCTATACCAAAGGACATAAAGAGATGCCAATTTTGTTGACAAGCGAATGACTATTAGCTGCGAGTCGGCTACCAGCGTAAATAATCGATAAAGAAATGTCGTAATTTGGTGCCAAATGCCCAGATAACGCCGCGCCTATTTTAATTAACTGCTTTGAGCAAACAGTAAAATGCTACTATCTAACTTGCACGTAAGAAAGCAGATTAACGGTTAAGGCTAAGAAGTGGCAGGTATGTCGGAAGCAACTAGGACTCGCACGCATGCGCCTGAGGTTAGGCAGCGCGCCGTCGAGATCCTCCAAGAGGGGGTCGGTCATCGCGCCCTCGCCGCGGAGCTTGGCATTCCCCAGGCCACGGCTCGTCAGTGGGCCCGCGCGTATGCCGTGGGCGGTGCCGACGCCGTTCTCAATGCCGGTTCGCATCATCACACCTATTCGTACGAAGTTAAGCTCGCCGTGGTCAAGGACCGCTTGGAAAACGGCTTAACGGTTCGCGAGGCCATGATCAAGCACAAGATTCCCAGCGAGTCTTCGGTCAAGGCTTGGTGCCGCCAGTACCGCGAGGGCGGTGAGGCCGCGCTGGTCGATAAGCCGCGCGGTCGCAAGCCGCGCGTTAAAAAGGCGGAATAGCGAACGGGATGGTGCGCCCACAGGGGCGCATTTTTCTTGCCGCGGCAACTTTTTGGACCGTCGTGAGCCTGTCGGGACATCCTCCAAAGTGGCCAATAAACCGCGCGCAGTGGCCCGCGCGCCTGTCGCTGCGATAGGGGAGCGTCGTCTCTCTGCTCCAAAGCGGACGTGCCCTTGCCCCGTACGCCTAAAACTCCCCAGTTGACCGAAAACCTGCCGCCGCTGCTCCTCAATTGAGCTATAACGTTAAACAATTGCAGCGTTTTTGCATGGGGGAGTGATGGTATGACGCTACTGTATTTCCTTACCCTGTTTCCGCTGGTACCGGCGCTGAGCATGCTGCTCGCGCGCGGTGACCGCGCCCGCGATGCGGTGGGGCTCATAGGTTCCGGCATTATTATGGCGGTGACAGTTGTAGTCGCCGTCATGTTTTTTGGCACGGGTCCGCAGAGCTTTGAGGTTGCCCCCGGTACCTCGCATGTGCTCTCGATCATCAGCTCCGTCATCGACGTAATTCTGTGCGCCGTCATCCTATACAACGCGTACAAATATAGGAACGCGCTCACCACGGTGTTCGGCATAGTCCAGCTGGTGGGCTCGCTCGCCTTTGCGACCATGACGCTGCCCGCGACCGAAGCCGTCACCGCAACCCCGCTCTACCTGGACTACATGAGCGTAATCATGGTCCTCGCCGTTGGCATTGTCGGCAGCCTGATCTGCGTGTATGCCCTGGGATACATGAAGGACTTCCAGGCTCACGACGAGCACGAGGCCGCGCTGCGTGGGCAGGCCGCGCCCGACCGACGCCCGCAGTTCCTGGCGCTTATGTTCCTGTTCCTCTCGGCCATGTTCGTCATCGTGACGAGCGACAACCTTGAGTGGCTGTTCTGCGGCTGGGAAATCACCACCGTGTGCTCGTTCCTTATGATTGGCTACACGCGCACGCCCGAGGCCATCAAGAACGCCTTTACCCAGATCATCCTCAACATGCTGGGCGGCATCGCTTTTTTGGCCGGACTCATGTATCTGCACGTTAACGGCATGCCGCTGACCATCTCGGGCATGATCGAGCTTTCCGGCGCCGGAACCGCGCAGTCCGCGCTGCTGGTGATGCCGGTCGTTCTGCTGTCGCTCGCCGCGCTCACCAAGGCCGCGCAGATGCCGTTCCACACTTGGCTGCTGGGTGCCATGGTTGCCCCCACGCCCACGAGCGCCCTGCTGCACTCGTCAACCATGGTCAAGGCCGGCGTGTTCCTGATGGTCAAGCTGAGCCCGCTCTATGCCATCTATCCCGTGACCGGCTTTATGGTCACGAGTGTGGGTGCCATCACGTTTTTGCTCGCTGCCCTCATGGCCATCTCGCAGAGCAACGCCAAGCGCGTGCTCGCATACTCCACCATTTCCAACCTGGGCCTCATCAGCGCCTGTTTGGGTGTCGGCGCGCCCGAGGCCGTATGGGCCGCCATCTTCCTAATCCTGTTCCACACGGTGGCAAAGTCGCTGCTGTTCCTGTGCGTGGGCACGGCCGAGCATCATATCGGCAGCCGCAATATCGAGGACATGGACGGTATGTTCAGCCGCATGCCGCACCTGACGCGCCTTATGATGCTGGGCATCATGGGCATGTTTGTGGCGCCGTTTGGCATGCTCGTGTCCAAGTGGGGTGCCCTGGTGGCGTTTGCTCAGACCGGCAACGTGCTCATGATCATGGTGCTGGCCTTTGGCTCTGCCGCGACGTTCTTCTTCTGGGGCAAGTGGCTTGCCAAGCTTTCGGGCGTCGACCCCACGGCTCAAAACGTTGAGGTCAATGTCCATAAGACCGAATGGATGGCGCTCAACACCATCGCCGCGCTGCTGATTCTGTGCTGCGTGGCGTTTCCGGTTATCTCGAGCGGTCTGGTGTCGCCTTACTTGGCCATGGTGTTTGGCCGCGTGCCGTACGTTATTGGCAAGGACGCCATGTATCTGATGGTGGTTATCGTGGCTTTTATCGCCGTGGTGCTGCTGACGTCGTTCCGCGTGAGCAATAAGCCGCACGTCAACGTGTACCTTTCGGGTGTGGGAACCGACAAATATCGCCACTTCCGCGGCTCGATGGGACACGAGGTGAAGGCCGAAAAGCGCAATTGGTACTCGGAGGACGCCCTTGGCGAGAAGCGTATTAGCCCCGTGGGTAGCGTTGTGTGCTGCAGCATTATCTTGTTTGCGCTGCTGTGCTGCGCATGGATTGGGCCCGAGAGGCTTGCCATGAGCGCGCCCTCGGTGCTGCGCGGCAAGTATTTCGAAGGTTCGGGTGTCGTGGGCATCTTTATTGGTACCTTGGTGTTTGCCCTGCTGGCGCCTTTGGTTGGTGGCCTGATCGACGGCGTTGACCGCAAACTTTCGGCCCGTATGCAGGGCCGCGTGGGCCCGCGCCTGCTCCAGCCTTTCTACGACGTTGCCAAGCTGCTGCGCAAAGCCCCTGCCAGCGTAAACACCATGGACGATACCTATATGGCGTGCGCGCTCATCTTTACCGTCGTGGGCGGCGGCATCTTTGTGTCGGGCTCTAACACGCTACTGTGCGCTTTTATGGTGACGCTCGCCGCGATCTTTGTGGTGTTGGCGTCCGCCTCGACGCAAAGCCCGTTTGCCCAGGTTGGCGCCGATCGTGAGTTGCTGCAGGTTATGAGTTACGAGCCCGCCGTTTTGCTGATGAGCGTGGGCCTGTACCTTGCCACCGACAGCTTTGATTCCATCGCCGTGACGGGGCAGTCGGCCCCTATCATCGTGTACAGCGCGCCCATTTTCCTGGCGCTGCTCGCGGTGCTTACCATCAAGCTGCGCAAGTCGCCGTTTGACCTTTCGTACTCGCATCACGCGCATCAGGAGATCGTCCAGGGCGTCGCCACCGAGATGAGCGGCGGCACGCTGGCCAAGATGACCCTTATGCACTGGTGCGAGACCGTGCTGTTTTTGATGTGGGTGGGCATGTTCTTTGTTTGGGACAACCCCGTGAGCTGGGTTGTAGCCCTGGTCGTGATGGCCGCGACGTATTTTGTCGAGGTCCTGATCGACAACACCTTCGCACGCAGCACCTGGCGCAGCTGCTTTAGGCTCGGATGGGGCGTGGCGCTGGTGTTCGGCCTGCTCAACCTTATGCCCATCCTCGTCGACGTATTTATTTAGGAGGCGGCATCCATGGATCATAAAATGTCGCGCTCGCCGTGGGTTATTCATTACGACGGTTCGAGCTGCAACGGATGCGATATCGAGGTGCTGGCCTCGCTCACGCCGCTGTTCGATGCGGAGCGCTTTGGCGTGGTCAACACCGGCAACCCCAAGCATGCGGATATCTTTTTGGTGACGGGGTCGGTCAATGCCCAGAACCTGCCCGTCGTGCGCCAGATTTACAACCAGATGCTCGAGCCCAAGTGCGTGGTGGCGTGCGGCATCTGCGCGTGCTCGGGCGGCGTGTTCCGCGATGCCTATAACGTGATCGGCGGCGTGGACCGCGCGATTCCCGTGGACGTGTACGCGCCCGGGTGCGCCATTCGCCCCGAGACGGTGATCGATGCCATCGTGGAGGCGTGCGGCATCCTGGACCAGAAGGAGGCCGTGATGCGCGCTGGCGGCGATCCGCTTACCGTGGGCGGTGCCGCTACCTGGGACGGTGGCGTTGAGCTGGGCGAGGACGGGTTTGTGGCTGCGGGGGCCGGCGACGCGCCTGCTGGGACGCCCGCCACTGCAAAGGAGGCCGAGTAATGCAAAAGGCTATCTATACCACCGTCGGGATCGAGGAGCTCCTGTCGCATGTCCAGGCGCTTAAGGGCGTCGGCGCGCGCTTTGTGCAAATGCACGCCGAGCGCAATGTCGACGACGGCTCGTATCGCTTGGTCTATACGTTTATCAACGTTCGTGCTGCTCAGGAGCATATTGCGCAGGACGGCAGCTATGCGATTGAGAACCTGGTGGTTGAGGGCATCGACCAGTACCAGGAGATTCCGTCCATCAGCTCGTACTATCCCGCGGTGTTCCCGTTTGAGAACGAGGCGCATGACCTGTTTGGTCTTGCCATCACCGATATGCAGATCGACTTTAAGGGCTTTTTCTACCAGGTTTCGACTGCCGAGCCCATGAGCGTCATCACGCCCGAGGTGAAGACCGCGCGCGAGAAAGCCATGAAGGTCCGTGCCGCTGCCGAGGCCGAGGCGCGCAAGGCCGCGGCCGAGAAGGCCGTCGCTGCCGCGGCTGCTGCAGGGGAAGGCGCTGGCGATGCTGTGGGCGCTGCCGTCGCTCAGCCCGCTGCGGCTGCCGGCTCCGATGCTCAGCACGATGAGGCTGCTGCGAAGGCCGCGCTCAAGGCTGCCGAGATGGAGGCAAAGCTCGCCGCCATGGATCCCGAGAAAGCGGCCAAGGTCCGCGCGGCGCTTGCCGCCAAGGCCGCCCGCGACAAGCAGGAAAAGGAGGCGTAAGGTCCATGGCACATCGCTCCGTCATTCCGTTTGGCCCGCAGCACCCGGTGCTGCCCGAGCCGCTTCATCTGGACCTGGTGATCGATGACGACCGTGTTATCGAGGCAATTCCGCAGATCGGCTTTGTGCACCGCGGGCTCGAGAAGCTCACCGAAAAGCGCGACATGCACCAGTTTGGTTACATCGCCGAGCGCATCTGCGGCATCTGCGCCGTGGGCCACAGCTGCGGCTATGCCAGCGCCTGCGAACGCATGCTCGACATCGAGGTGCCCGGCCGCGTGCAGTATATCCGTACCATTTTGCACGAGCTTTCGCGCATTCACTCGCACCTGCTGTGGCTGGGCCTGCTCGCCGATGCCTTTGGCTTCGAGGCGCTGTTCTATCGGTCGTGGACCCTGCGCGAGCAGATTCTCAAGATCTTCGAGAGCACCTGCGGCGGCCGCGTGATCCTTTCGATTAACGAGATCGGCGGCCTTAAGCACGACATCGAGGACTCCGAACTGGCGGGGATTGTCCAGACGCTTGACGCCATGCGTCCTGACTACGAGGCCCTGGTGCATACGTTTTTGGACGACAACAGCTGCGGCGAGCGCCTGCATGGCGTGGGCGTGATCAGCAAGAAAGACGCGCTGGATCTGTCGATGGTCGGCCCGTTCGGTCGCGCCTCGGGCGTGGATTACGACGTGCGTATGTTTGGCGACGGTGCCTATGCGGATCTGGCTGCGTTTGAGCCCATCGTTGCTACCGATGGCGATTGCTATGCCCGCTGCCAGGTGCGCTGTGCCGAGGTCACGCAGGCCATGGACATCATTAAGGAGCTTGTAGGCAAGATCCCGCACGACGGCATCGGCGGGCGTACCAAGCTTACGCCGGCCGACGGCGCGCGCGGCGAAGTTGTGATTGAGCAGCCGCGTGGCGAGGCGTATTACTATGTGCGCGGCAACGGCACCAAGAACCTGGACCGTTTCCGCGTGCGCACGCCGACGTCGCAAAACCTGGCGGGTTTGACGCATGCGCTGCAGGGCGTGCTCCTTGCCAGCGTGCCCATGATTATCCTGACCATCGACCCCTGCATTAGCTGCACGGAAAGGTAGGCGTGGCATGAGTTTGCTGACATTTGCCAAGACGGCCTTGGGCTCTATGGTCAAGCGGCCGGTAACGGTGCGCTATCCGCAGGAGAAGCTTGCGGCACCCGAGCGCTTGCGCGGGCACATCGTTAACGACATGGGCGTGTGCATTTGCTGCGGCATGTGCGCGCGGCGTTGCCCGGCGGGCGCGCTCGCGGTCGATCGCAAGGGCGGAACGTGGTCGATCGATCCATATGCCTGCGTGGTGTGCGGCGAGTGCATCGAAAGCTGCCCCAAACACTGCCTGAGCATGGACATCGCCCGTACTCCAGTTGCGGCGGATAAGACTCCCACGGTAGAAACCAAGCCGGAATAGCGGTGGAATAGGGGCCGGTGGGGCAAAAATGCCCCACCGGCCCCGCGCTTAAACGCGCGGTGGAGCCGCCGTGAACAAAACTATGCCGGATTACGGGGCTGGATAGCGAACCTCCGACCATACAGAAAATCGCAAAAACAAACCCGCAGGTAGATTGCTTGCCGTTTTTCAATAAATGAAGGTATGGATGAGGGCCTCGGCTTTAGCCCCGTAATCCGGCATAGTTTTGAAATGGCACCATATCCGTAACAGCCCTTGATCTCCCGGGGACGGAGGAAAACGGGTCATTTTGGCCTTGCGAGGGCTGCCACGTGACCCGTTTGCCACGAAATGGGCCCATCTACTACGTTTAGGCTGCTACCCTCAACCATGGCGAATAGCGCAAAAACAAAACCGCAGGTAGAACGCCTGCGGCTTTTCATGAAATGCGGTTGTGGTCGGGGGTATCGGGTCAAACGTAGTAGATGGGCCTGTTTCGTGGTGAGCACCACCAATTGATCCCCCGGGGACGGAGGAAAACGGGCTCTTTTGCCCCCGCCGATCTTGAGTCGCATCCGTTTTCCTGCGAAAACGCCGTGTCTCAACTTTGGTGAGACATTTGTCTCACGCCCAAAACAGAATCTGGAACATGTGTCACCTGCCCAAATTGTGTCTCATTTCGTAACTTTAGGCTGTTGCAAGGTCTGAGACCGCGAGAAGGGAGACGCGATGAGTAAGTACACGAGGGGTCTCTTGGCGGTGATACTGGCCGTAGTGCTGGTATTGCCAGCCGCAGCATTCGCCATGCTGCCCGAGGCCAACGCCAGGTCCAGCACCGGAATGGACGGGCCGACAGTAAGCGGGACGGTCGTCGACCCCGATACTAGCGGACGCTGGGAAATCTGGGCAGCCGGCCACGGCGGTAATAAAGTAACAACCCAAAACGTCGGTCGAATCTGGACCGACAAGACGGTCAAGGCAACCGGGGAAAACGAAGAGGCGGACTTTTTGACCACGCTTTCGGCGATGTCCTCGACGTCTAATTCAACCGTGACAGTCACCACGCCACTCGACATCGTGATGGTGCTGGATGCCTCCGGCTCGATGGATGATCCTATGGGTGGCAGAGATTCCACCAAGCGTATCGATGCACTGAAGAGCGCTGCGAACAGCTTTATCAATACCATTGCCAAGCAAAACGAGGGTATCGAGGGTGTCGATAGGCAGCACAGGGTTGCCATTGTTAAGTTTGCGGGTGATAAGACCAATAAGGTCGGCAATGACCAGTACAAGAAAGGGCAATTTTGGTACAACAACTCGCAGGTGATGAAGGGTTTGACCGATTGCTCTGGCGGCAACGTGAAAGTTCTTGAGGATACAGTTGCTGGAATCAAGCCAAGCGGTGCCACGCGTGCCGACTATGGTCTGGAACTGGCCGGGGATATCACTTCTGGCCGCGCAGATGCCAAGAAGATCGTTGTGTTCTTTACCGACGGCAAGCCAACGAGCTTCAGCGAGTTTGATTCTGACGTCGCCAAGGGTGCCGTGACGGCTGCCAAGAAGATGAAGGATGGCAAGGCCACCGTTTATACCATCGGCATCTTTAGTGGAGCGGACCCCGCTGACGATCCCTCGAAAGAGGGGACAAGCGACGTCAACAAGTTTATGCACGCCGTGTCGAGTAATTATCCCGATGCCACGTCGTATGCGAGCGACGAGCTTGGCACACGCGTGGAAAACTCCGACTACTACAAGTCGGCGACCAATGCCGAAGAGCTCAAGAAGGTCTTCGACGACATCTCACAAGCCATTACATCGGAGCCGCCTTATCCGACCGAAATCCATAAGGGCTACGACGAGACCAAATCCGGCTACATCACGTTTACCGACGAGCTGGGCGACTTTATGCAGGTCGACGGATTTACCGAAGTCGTCATCAACGGCACGTCGTTTACCAAGGCGAGCAAGACGGTCAACAAAGAGACCAATACCGACACCTACGAGTTCGCCGGCAAGGCAAAAGACCTGCTCATTACCGTGCAGCGCGCTGGCGATGACAATCCCCGGAAGGGCGATATCGTAACGGTTAATATTCCTGCGTCGTTGATTCCGCTGAGTCACTTTAAGACCGTAGACGGCAAGCTTTCGGTCGACAACGTTAAGCCCATTCAGGTGAAGTATGCCTCGAGCGTGAAGAGCGCCGCGCTTGACAACCTGTTTACGCCCGAGAAGGTAGCAGGGCTCAAGAACTACATCGAGCATAATACGACTGTCGTTGACGGCACCAAGACCGTGAGCTTCTACGCGAACAAGTGGAGCGGTGGTGCGTTGGGTGATACGGTTGCGACCTTTGAGCCGGCCGACACCAACCGCTACTACTACTTCCAGAAGCAGACTCCCATTTACGCGGATAAGGGCTGCACGCAGCCTGCAAAGAATTCGCTGGCAGATACCGGCACCTATTACTACAAGGATGAGTTTGAGGAGCAGGGCGAAAACGGCGAGGCCAAGCCCGCCACTGCCGTCATCGAGTTTATCGGCGGCGACGCTGCCAAGTTTGACGGCGCTATAGTTGCCGACGGGGACGGCAACCTTTCGTTTAGCGTGGGAACCGCGCGTCTGGCCTTTATCGATGAGCTCCACACTACCAAGGGCAGCGTGGGCGGCAACAACACTGGTACCGCGACTGACGTTCTCAACCCCAAGTGGAACAACGTGTCCGCCAAGGCGACCGCGACGCATGTCAATTCCTACCTAGGCAACAACGGCAAGATCAGCTTTGCGTATGACATGACGCCGGCAATGGTGGAAACCAAGGCCAGCTTCGGCCTGACCAAGGTGCTCGAGGGTCGCGACTGGACGAATGCTGACGCGTTTGAGTTTGGCCTGACATCCGAGAGCGGCGCCCCGATGCCTGCGGCTAGGACTGCGACCGTGCGCAAGGCTGACCTGGACCAGGGCAAGGCTGCCATCGACTTCGGCACGATCGAATACACCGAACCTGGCACGTACGTCTACAAGGTCAGCGAAAAGAACGCCGGGACCACGGTTGACGGCATTGCCTACAGCAAGAACGTCGCGGAGGTCACCGTGACGGTAACGCCCAACAAGAGGGGCGAGCTCAGCGCCGCTGTGAAGGTGACTTGGAGCGAAGCCGACGAGACCGAGTTCAAGAACGTCTACACTGCGGAGCCTGTTGAGTCCAGCGTTACCGACCAGATTACCGTGACCAAGTCTCTGACCGGGCGCGACCTTACGGCCGGTGAGTTCAGCTTTGAGCTGCGCGAGATTAAGGGTGAGAACTCCGAGCTTATCGAGACCGTTAAGAACGCCGCCGACGGCAAGGTGACGTTCAGTGCCATCAAGTACACCAAGATCGGCCAGCACACCTACAAGCTGCATGAGGTTAAGGGCAACGCCGGCGGTATTGACTACGATGACGCGGTCTACACCATCGTGACGACCATCGCCGATAACGGCAAGGGCCAGCTGGTTGCCACGCACGAGCTGAAGGACGCCAAGGACGTCAAGAGCATCGAGTTCAAGAACGCCTACACCACGAATGCTACCGAGGCATCGCTTGCGGGTATCAAGAATCTGCAGGTTGACGACGCTCTGACCCCGGCTGACATTGCCGGCAAGTTCACCTTTACCGTGACCGGTGAAGAGGGCGCGCCTATGCCTGCGAGCGCGAGCGTGCACAACGACGTCGACGGCAAGGTCGACTTTGGCAAGATTACCTTTACGCTCGACGACCTTAACAAGGCTGTGTGCGAGAAGCCCGAGAAGCGCGAGCATACCTTTACCTACACCGTGACCGAGTCCGGTGAGGTCGCTGGCGTGACCAACGACGCTAAGCCGTCGCGCGAGGTTTCCTTCACCGTGACCGATGACGGCAAGGGGAATCTGCGCGTATCCCGCAAGCCGGACGGTGATGCGGCCTTCACGTTCACCAATACCTATAACGTGACGCCTGTCGAGACGAGCGTCACCGAACAGATCACCGCGACCAAGGTCCTGACCGGCCGCGATCTCAAGGACGGCGAGTTCTCCTTTGAGCTGGTCGAGGGCGACAAGGTCGTCGCCAAGGGCACCAACGCCGACGACGGCACGATCGCCATGGACAAGATCACCTACACCAAGCCCGGCAAGTACACCTACACGCTGCGCGAGGTCAACGGCGGAACCACCAGCAAGGGCATCACGTACAGCGACGCCAAGTACACCATCGAGACCACCATTACCGACAACGGTGACGGTACCCTCAGCGCTACGCACGAGCTGAAGAGCGCCACGCCTGCGACCTTCGAGAACACTTACAGCGTGACCCCGACCAATGCAGACCTCGACTTTGACCTGAGCAAGGCCATCGACGGCCGCGAGTGGACGGATGGGGACGAGTTCAGCTTTACCATTACCGCCCCCGATGGCGCCCCGCTCCCCGATCCTGCGACCGTAACCGTGAGCAAGCACGATGCGAAGGACGGCATTGCCGCCATCAAGTTCGGCAAGATTCGCTACACGGCCACCGGAACCTACAAGTACGAGATCCGCGAGAACGCGGGCAGCACGGTCGGCATGACGTATGACGCGCATGTCGCAACCGCCGAAGTGACCGTGACCGAGAACGGCGATGGCAGCCTGACCGCCAACGTCACCAAGAAGGAAAACGGACGCTTCACCAACACGTACCGCACTGAGCTTAACTACACCGCTGCCGGCGGTCTGCGGCTCAGCAAGTATCTGGACGGCCGCCCCATGACCGAGGGTCAGTTCACCTTTACCGTGACACCTGCTGACGACGCTTCGGCTCGCGCGCTCGGTCTGCTGCCCGGGGCTAATAGCTTCAAGTCCCCCGCAGCGGCAGAGGCAACGGTCGGACTGATCGACATTCTGGCTGGTCATGAGGTTATATTTACGCAGGCTGACGCCGGCAAGACCTTTACGTACACCGTGGCCGAGAAGAACGACGGCCAGCCCGGTTACACCTACGACGACGCCGTGCGCACGGTGACGATCGCCATCGCCGACGACACCGCCGGCACGCTCACTGCTACGACGACCGTTTCCGGCGGTCCCGAGGGCACGCATGAGACGGTCCACAAGAGTGGCGAGAACAAGGTCGAGAAGGCTCTGGTGCCGTTCCACAACAGTTACAGCGCTACGACCAACACGCCTGGCGGCACCGCCGCTCAGGTCGTTGCCACCAAGACTCTGACCGGCCGCCCGATGGCCGACGGCGAGTTCTGGTTCGGCATCGCCTATCAGGGTGAGCTTGTGGCATACGAAAACCTCAAGCCCAATATCGGCGGGCACGTGAGCTTTGATACGCTGCACTACGACACTAAGATGCTTGCTAATCTTGAGGCTGCTGGGCTTGCTTATCGTACCGATAAGGACGGTAAGCCTGCCTGGACCATTAACTACACGGCCTACGAAGATTTATTCGGGCTGCCGAATGGCGTTTCCGCTACAACGTGGAGCTTTGGCTTTAAGGTTATCGTCGTCGACAACGGTGACGGTACCCTGACGGCAACGGTCGACTACGGCGGCGTCGAGCCCTTGTTCGAGAACGTCTACGGCGCTGACGCCGTGGATGCCGCGCTCACCGGTGCTAAGAAGCTCCAGGTTGCCGAGGGCCTGACCCCGGCCGACATCACGGGTAAGTTCACCTTTACCGTGACCGCCGACGAGGCAGGTGCCCCGATGCCCGAGCGCACGACCGTAACCAACGACGCAGCCGGTAACGTGGACTTTGGCAAGATCAACTTTACGCTCGAGGACCTCAACCGCGCTCTGGGCGTGACGGACGATGCGACCGATAAGGCCGAGGCAGACGAAGCTGACGAAGCCGAGGCCGACGAGGCAGAGGCTGAAGAGGCCGACACCGATGCCAACGCCGACGAGCCCAGCGACGAGCCCGAGCCCGCAGCCCCCACCGCTCCGCGCTCGCACACCTTTACTTACACGGTGACCGAGTCCGGTAGTGCCCCTGGCGTGACCAATGACACCAACGCCACGCGCAAGGTTTCCTACACCGTGTCTGACGACGGTGCCGGGCATCTGAGCGTCGTGCGCGAAGGCGACGACGGTGCTGCCTTCATGTTTACCAACACCTACGGCGTGGCACCTACCGATTCGTCCGTGACCGATCAGGTCAAGACAGTCAAGCGCCTGACTGGACGCGACCTTGCAGCAGGCGAGTTCACGTTTGAGCTGCTCGAGGATGGCGTGGTTGTCGCCACCGGCACCAACGACGCCAACGGCAACGTTACGCTGAGCCCGATCCGCTACGAGGCGCCCGGCACGCACACGTACACGCTGCGCGAGGCTTGCCCCAACGCGCTCGGCCTGTACAAGGGCGTCACCTATGACAGCACGACCTACACCGTCGTGACCACCGTCTCCGACAATGGTGACGGCACGCTGACCGCGACGCACAAGCTCGAGGGAACTACCGAGTCGGCTGGCTTTACCAACAAGTATCACGCCATGCCTACGCAGGTTTCCATCGGCGCTATCAAGGTGCTCGAGGGACGCGAACTCAAGAAGGACGAGTTTAGCTTTAAGCTCGTTGGCGAGGACATCGAGTCCACCGTTACTAACGACGCTGACGGCAAGATCAACTTCGACAAGCTCGAGTACGACGAGCCCGGTACGTACGTCTACACCATCAGCGAGGTCAAGGGTGACGAGGCCGGTATGACCTACGACAAGTCCGTCTTTACCGCGACCGTTAACGTGGTCGACGACGGCGAGGGCAACCTCAAGGCGAACGTTGCCTTTACCAAGGGCGACAAGAGCGTCGAGGGTATCGTGTTCAACAACACGTACAAGAAGCCCGAGACGCCCGTGCCGACGCCCGACCCCGGCACGCCCAAGACCGTGACGAACATCGTCAAGACGGTCAAGGGTTTCCTGCCCACCACGGGTGACCAGCAGGCCGCCGCATTGCTCATGGCATTCGTCATTGCCATGGCCGGCGTCGGAGCCCTGGTCTGGGGTATCCGTAAGCGCTAGGCACGCTGGCAGCGCCCGGGGCCAAAGGGCCCCGGGCGGCCGGCGGGGAGCCAGAACATAGCCCCCACCCCCACCCCCAGCCGCCACGGAGGTATCTCCCTCCTCCGTGGCGGCGCTTTTGTGCGTAGGCAAGAAGGGTTCGCCACGAAACCGGCCCATCTACTACGTTTAGTCCCTTACCCCCAACCATGCCAAAAAGCGCGAAAACAAAACCGCAGGTAGAATGCCTGCGGTTTTGTTCAAAACGAAGGTATGGTCAGGGGTATCGAGTCAAACGTAGTAGATGGGCCGATTTCGTGGCGCGCGGTTCCGGCTGATCCCTTGGGGACGGAGGAAGACGGATCATTTTGCTTCCGCGAGGCTTGCAGGGCACTCGTGCAGGGCCGCCCGAACAAAACTATGTCGGTTTACTACGATGAATTCGACATTCCCGACCATGACTGCATTTTTCTAAATATTGCAAGCGTTCTACCTGCGGTTTTGCAAGCGCGCAATTTACCGTGGTCGAAGGCGGGCGATTCATCGTAGTAATCCGGCATGGTTTTGAAATGGCATTAAATCGATAACGGCCATTTTGCTATGCCGGGGCGGTCGGTCGTCGGGTAATTACCCTCGCAGGTAGGCGATGGCGATCTGCGTGCGGTTGCGCAGGCCCATTTTGGCAAGGATTGAGCTGATGTGGTTGCGCACGGTGCCTTCGCCCATGTAGGCGGTGGCGGCAATCTCCTTGTTGTCGAGGCCGCGGGCGATGAGCTCTGCGACTTCGAACTCGCGGTCGGTCAGGCTGGCAAAGGCGGCGGGCCGGCGAGGCGTGTCGGCCTCGGACCCCGCCCCATCAAAGTCGATATCCTCGATCGCCTTGCCCTCGAGTACGCGTTTGCCGTCCATGACCTGCGCCAACGCTGGAGGAATGGCGGCGACATCGGTCTTGATCAGGTAACCGCGGGCGCCTAGCTTGAGCGCCGACACAATGTACTCGTCATCTGAGAATGTCGTCAGAAACACCACGCGTGCCGCGGGGTAGTGCTCAAGGATTTCGCGCGCCGCCGAAAGGCCGTCGCGCCCTGGCATCTGAATGTCGAGCAGCGCGATATCGGGTGCGTGCTCGGCGTAGAGCGCCACCGCGTCGTCGCCGTCGGCACCGGTGCCCACCACCTCTATCTGCGGCTTAGCGCCCAGGATAATCTTGAGTGAATCGACCACCAGACGGTCGTCGTCGACGACTATGAGCCTCATCGACCCTCATCTCCTTGCTGCTTGGGAATGGTGGCAAATACGCGCCATCCGGGGGCGCCGACTCGCGAGCCGGCAGTGAAAGTGCCGCCGAGTGCCTCGACACGCTCGCGCATGGAGGCGAGCCCCATACCCCCTGTGGCGCTGCGGGCGCTTGTTCGAACCCCGCCCGTTCCATCGTCGGTAACGACGAGCTGGTAAAACGACGGATGCTCCATGCACCGCACGGTAATGGTTTTGGCATGGGCGTGGCGCATGGCGTTGGAAAGCGCCTCGCGCAGCACCGCCGCAAAGCAGTTGGCGACGTTGGCGGGTGCATGCTCGGCCAAAACCTCAAGCTCAATCTGCGGACCGCTGTCCGAGCGTGCGCCTTCAACGATGCGCTCGAGCTGCACGGAGAGGTTGGTCGCATTGTCGTTGAGCGCGTGGACGCTGGCGCGCACGAGTTGGAGCGCCTCGTCAACCGTGCGTTTGACGTCGGCGAAATCGGCGGCAACCCTGGGCTCGTCGGCATGGACCACGCGCAGGGCTTCGGTTTGAAGCGAAGCGCGCGTGAGCTGGTGGCCCACGTTATCGTGGATCTCGCGCGCGATGCGGGCGCGTTCGGCGAGCGTCGCGAGTTCGACTTCGTAGTCCTGGCGGTCGGCGAGGTCACGGTTGCGTGCCTCGAGTGCCAGGGCGCGTTCTTGCAGCTTGTCGCGGATGCGACGCATGCGTTCCTGTTCGCGCTCCAGCTGCGCGGTGCGCAGCGACAGCAACGTGGCGGCGACCGAAAGGATGGCGGTTAACAGCAACGTTCGGGTGGTGAGCACGCCGCCACGAAGGTCCGCGACAAGCGCGCAGACACACACGGCGCCAATCGCCAGCGCGGGCCAGATTCGTTCACGGCGCACGCGTCGCGCGATGTCATAGAGGGCGAGAGGCGCAAACGGCACAAACGGCGGCACGAAGACGGCCGCGATGATGTAAGCGTAGCTCGCGGCCTCGCTTATACGGCCCGTGCGTTCTCCCTGTGCCACCTCGGCCAGCGAGGTGGCAATAACGCCAAGGCAAAACGCCGCGACCAGGCGAGCGTCCACGGCAAGGCCCATTGCGGCCGCAATGCAGCACGCCAGCACGATCGATTTGTCGAAAAGCCTGTTCATACGGGTATTGTACGCGAAGCCGCGCGTGGTGGAGGGGCCGCCTGCGCAACTGTGACATTCCTCCCACGCGGCAAATCGGGGGCGTCGGCAGGCCGCACGACCAAGGCCCCGCACTCGTGACAAAGCTCACTGGTGCGCGCCGCCCGCTCCTGCGATGATGCAATCGTACCGGGCCACGACCAACAGAAGGGCCGCCTCATGACAGACATCGTCCACGTCGAAAACCTCGTCAAGCGCTATGACGATCTTATTGCGCTCGACCACTTTAACCTGAGTATCGCCCCCGGCGAGATCTTTGGCCTGCTCGGCCCCAACGGCTCGGGCAAGACCACGTCCATCAACTGTATTCTGCAGCTGCTCGCCTACGACAAGGGCACCATCGAGCTGTTCGGCGAGCCCATGACGCCCGCCCGCTACGACCTCAAGCGCCGCATCGGCGTGGTGCCGCAACAGGTGGCGGTGTTCGACGAGCTCACCGTGCGCGAGAACATCGACTATTTCTGCAGTCTCTACGTCAACGACCGCAAACGCCGCCGCGCGCTGGTGGACGAGGCGATTGACTTTGTCGGCCTGGGCGACTTTACCAAGTTTCGCCCCGGCAAGCTCTCGGGCGGCCTGGCGCGTCGCCTCAACATCGCCTGCGGCATTGCGCACAAGCCCGAGCTCATCTTCTTTGACGAGCCCACGGTGGCGGTCGACCCACAGAGCCGCAATGCCATCCTGGAGGGCATCTGCCGCCTGCGCGACGAGGGCGCCACGGTGGTGTATACCAGCCATTATATGGAGGAAGTCGAGCAGATCTGCAGCCGCATCATGATCATGGACGGCGGACGCGTGCTGGCGCAGGGCACCAACGACGAGCTCAAGCGCATGATTCAGATGGGCGAGAAGATCGTGATCGAGGTCGGTGAGGTGCCGAGCGCGGCGCTCGGTGCCGTCGCGAGCCTGCCACATGTCCTGGACCTGTCGGCGACGGCGGGCCAGCTCACGTTTTCGTGCGAGGCGAGCCCGCATAACCTGACGGACATTCTCGATGCGCTGCGCTCGCATGATGTGGCGCTTGGCCGCATTTATTCCGAACCGCCGACCCTCAACGACGTGTTCCTCGAGATCACCGGCCGCGAGCTGCGCGACTAGGGGGCAGTCATGTTCAACACCATCATCACTACGCTCAAGACGCTGCTGCGTCGGCCGAGCACATGGGTCTGGGGCGCTCTCTTTCCCATCGCGCTTTCCACGATGTTCATGTTTATGTTTGCGAACCTCAGCTCCGACGGCACGGTCGACCCGGTGCCGGTGGCCGTTGTCGCCGATGAGGCCTGGGACGCCTCGACCTTTAAGGACGTGGCGACGTCGCTTGCCAAGGAGAGCGACGATCAGCTGCTCGAGATTCACGAGTGCGACGACGCAGCCGATGCGAACCGTGCGCTTAAGGCCGGCGAGGTCGCGGGCATCTATACGGTCGACGACGCGGGCGCACCCAAGCTCACGTTGCTGTCGAGCTACGACAGCTCGCGTGCGTCGTCGGTGCTCACCGACCGCAGCATTTTGGAGACGGTGGCAAGCTCGTATACACAAAATGCCGAGCTCATGTCCCAGATTGCCCAGGACAACCCGGCGGCGCTCGCCGACCCGGAGGCGGTTTCGCGCGCCCTGTCGCTCGAGGGCGGCACCCGCCGCGTAAGCCTGACACGCACCACGCCCGATGGCACGGTCATCTACTATTACGCGCTCTTTGGCCTGGTAGCGATGATGTCTGCCGAGTTTGCCGCCTTGAGCGTCGTCGATCTGCAGCCCAATCTGTCGGGCCTCGGCGCGCGTCGCTGCGTGGGCGGCCTTTCCAAGACGGCGTCGCTGGCCGGCATCTTTGTCGGCTCGTGGCTGGTTTCCTTCGCCTCGATGACGATCGCGATCGGCTACGTGCGCCTGGTGGTCGGCGTCGACTTTGGCGGGCGCGAGGGGCTGTGTCTGGTGGGCGGCGCCGCTTCCGCGCTTGCCGCCACGGGCTTGGGACTCTTTGTGGGCACGCTGCCCGTTAAGGGCGGCAAGGCGTCCAAGTCGGGCATCCTCACGGGCTTTGCCACCACGTGCGCCCTGTTCGCCGGCCTCTACGGCGAGCCGGCGATGGCGCTTGCCGACGACGTCGCCCGCGCCTGCCCGGCCGAGTGCTGGCTCAACCCCGTCAAGCTCATCTGCGACATGTTCAACCGCCTGTATTTCTTTGAGGACCTGGGCCCCTTTGTCGTTCGCGCCGGCGCACTGGTCCTTATGGCGCTGCTGTTCGTTGCCGCCGCCACGCTGATCTTTGGGAGGAGCCGCTATGAGCACCTTTAAGACCGCACTTCGCATGGCGCTCGCGCACCCGTTCTACCTGCTTATCTACACGGTGTTCATTTCGCTGATGGGTGTGTTTATCGCGGCATCGGTGAGCTGGAACTCGTCGCAGCTCACCGAGTACAAGCCCTATGATGCCAACGTGATCGTGGTCGACCGCGACGACAGCGACCTTTCGCGTGCGCTTACCAAGCATCTGGGTTCGCGCTTTGAGCTGGTCACGGGCGTCGACGACGATACGTACGATCTTGCGGACGCGCTTTCCAAGAGCAACAGCGCCAAGGGTAGCGCCGACTGCGTGTTCTTTATCCCGGAGGGGTTTGAGGGCGACCTCGTTGCAGCCGCTCGCGCGGGGGAGTCCCTGCCCAAGCTCGATGTCACCTACGGTGCCGGCACCATGGCGGCGGCGCTTTCGTCTGCCGAGGCCTCGCGCTGGATCTCGCTCGCGGGCGCTGCGGCGGCGCTTGAGCCCGCTGCTTCTAACGGCGACGTTGCCAAGGCTGCCGAACACGCGGCCACCGAGCGTGCCGAGGTCGAGATCGAGCAGGTCAAGGTCGACTCGACTGCCGCCGCCACGCTCGAGTCGTACTTCAACTTTGGCGCGTACGCGATTATCTCGTCGGTCATCGTGTCGGTGGGGTTGGTGTTCTCGGGCATGAACGAGCCCGAGCGCGTGCGTCGTATGGATGCCGGTCCAATCTCCGAGCGCCGGCGCTCGCTTGCCGTGTTTGCAGCCGCCGCCGTGATCACCGTCTGCATCTGGTTTGTGTCGAGCATGATGGGCGTCGTGGGCTTTGCCGGCGCGGTCGCCGAGGTCGGCGCGGGCCGTGTGTGCTTGGCACTGGCAGCGACGTTTGCCCTGGCGTGCACGCCGCTGGCCGTTGGCTTTGCGCTGTCGAGCCTGGGTGCGCGCGAGGAGCTGCTCAACGGTGTGGGCAACCTGCTCGGCATGCTCATGACGTTTTTGGGCGGCGCCTGGATGCCACTGTCGCTGATGGGCCCGGCCGTGCAGACGGTGGCGCACTTTGTGCCGACATATTGGGTGAACGACGCGATCGGCAAGGCGCTCGCCTCGGATTTGACGTCCGCCGTGCTGGGCGACATTGTCTGCGACCTGGGCGTCACGGTGCTCTTTGCCGTGGCCATCGCCGCCGTAGGCCTCGCACTCTCGCGCACCAAATCCCGCGCCTAGCCACCTAGTCATTGGTCATTGGGGACATTCTTAAACGACCAGCCATCGGGGGCAGTCTTTGCCGATTTGCCGGCTCGCCGGCCGGGCTGGCAAGGACTGTCCCCAAGTGCTGGGCGGCGAAAGGGTGTCCCCAGCGACTGGTCATTTAAGAACGTCCCCAATGACTACCCAATGACCAGTCTGAAATAAATCCCCGGCCTCGCCCCAAAATAGTTCGCCAAGGTTTACTATTACGTTCATAAAGTAGTACGAGGCTAACAATGGGGGATACCATGGCAACGCAGGAAGCCTACGTCCAGGTTAAGGATCTCAAAAAGCACTACGGCGACGGTGATGCGCGCCTGACGGTACTCGATGGCATCGACGCGTCCATCAACCGCGGCGAGATCTGCGTCATGCTGGGGCCCTCGGGCTCGGGCAAGTCGACCTTTCTCAACCTGATCGGCGGCCTGGAGGATGCCGACGGCGGCTCCATCATGGTGGACGGCTGCGACCTCACGGTGCTCAAGCCTGCCGACCTGGGCGAGTATCGCCGCCGTGAGCTGGGCTTTGTCTTCCAGTTCTACAACCTGGTGCCCGACCTCACCATCAAGGAGAACATCGAGGTCACGGCGCACCTGTCCAAAAACCCGCTCAATGTCGACAACCTGCTGCGTTCGCTGGGCCTTTACGAGCACCGCAACAAGTTCCCGCGCCAGGTCTCGGGCGGCCAACAGCAGCGCTGCGCCATCGGCCGTGCGCTCGTCAAAAACCCGGGCCTGCTGCTGTGCGACGAGCCCACGGGCGCGCTTGACTATAAGACGTCCAAGGAAATCTTGCAGCTCATGGAGGATGTCAACCGCACCTACGGCTGCACCATCATCATTGTCACCCACAATGCCGCCATCGCGCGCATGGCCAATCGCGTGCTGCGCCTGCGCGACGGGCGCATCGTCGAGGATGAACTCAACGAGTCGCCCGTCGCGGCCGCCGAGCTCGATTGGTAGGCGGCGCCATGACACCTCTCGCAAAACGTCTCCCACGCGAGCTGCGTCGCAATATCGGCAAGTACCTGGGCATCTTTTTGCTTATGTGCGGAAGCATCGCTCTCACCTCGGGCTTTTTGCTCGCAGCGCATTCCATCGGCTGCCTTATCGACGACATGCGCGATGCGTACACGATTGAGGACGGCCGCGTGACCACCTCCTTCGAGGCCACCAAAGACCAGCTCAAGGCGGCCGAGGATGCAGCCGGCGACGTCGGCGGCGTTACGCTCTACAAGAATTTCTCCATCGACGCCATCATCAAAAAGACCGCCGGCGACGACGGCACCAAGCGCACGCTGCGCACCTATGCGCACCGCACCAAGGTCGATATCGCGTCCTACTGTGAGGGCAAGGAGCCCAAGACGGACGATGAGGTAGCCATCGACCGTGTCTTCGCCACCAACAACGACCTCGCCGTGGGCGATAAGGTTGAGCTTGAGGGCCGCACCTACACCATCTGCGGCATCATGACCCAGCCCGATAGCCAGGCGCTGTTCCTCAACAACTCGGACTTTACGGTGAACACCATCACCTATGGCGTGGCCGAGGTTACCGACGCCGGTTTCGCCGCGCTCGAGGACGCCGGCGGCGCGCCCGCCTACACCTACTCCTTTACCTTTAACGACCGCGATCTCTCCACCGCGGACCGCATCGATGCCGAGCAGGATATGGTCGAGGCGCTGACCGATGCCGACGCGCGCGTGGACGACCTGACCGATGCCGACTCCAATCAGGGCATTGGCTATGCGCGCGACGACGTGGACGGCGACTCTATGATGTGGATGACGCTGCTCGACATCATCATCGTGATCATGGCGTTTGTCTTTGTGGTCCTTACCGACGCCACCATCGAGGAGGAGAGCGCCATCATCGGCACGTTGCTCGCCAGCGGCTATCGTCGACGCGAGATCGTGCTGCACTACCTTGCGCTTCCCGCTATCGTGGGCGTGGTCGCGGCGCTTTTGGGCACTGCGCTCGGCGTTGTGTTCTTTACCGAGCCCATGCGTAGCCTCTATTACGGTTCGTACAGCCTGCCGCCCTTCCAGGTGTACTGGAGCTGGGAGATCTTTGTGAAGTGCGCCGTGGTTCCCGCCGCCGCGCTCATCCTCATCACGCTGGTGGGCCTGCTTCGCAAAATGGGCAAGACGCCGTTGCAGTTCCTTCGTCACGAGGCGAGCGGCAAATCGGGCACCAAGCGCGGCTTGCAGCTGCCGGAGCGCATGGGTTTTGTTTCCCGCTTCCGCCTGCGTATCTTCCTGCGCAACCTGGGCAACTTCGCCACGCTCTTCGTGGGCATTGCGTTTGCCTCGCTGCTGCTGCTCTTTGGCCTGGCGATTCTGCCCACGATGACGCACTACGCCGACAACCTCGAGACAAGCCTGGTCGCCGAGCACCAGTACACGCTCAAGGCGCCGCTGGAGCTCGAGGGCGCTGCCGAGGAGCGCGAGCAGTGGTCGGCACTCGAGCGCTTGCAGTCGGTTGACGGCGCACTCCTCACCGCCGCCCAAGATGCCGATGACGATCTCGACGACGCGGCCGATGCGGCGCAGGCGGCAGCCGATGCCGCGACCGCATCTCCGTCTGCCGAGAGCCTGACTGCGGCGCAGGGTGCGCTTGCAAACGTCCAGGACAAGAAGGATGCGCTTTATGCGCGCCTCGATGACCTTGCCGATGCCCTCGGCTGCGACCGCGACGAGGCTATCGACCTGATCGACAAGGCCTCTAAGATCGACACTGACAACGACGACATTCACCCGGTTAACACGACCGATAACGGTGCAGACAAGATTGCGCAGACCGAGAAATATGCCGTTTACCAGCTGCAATACGACCGCGGCGATGGTAATGGCGAGGAGACGATTTCCGTCTACGGCATCTCGCCCGATTCGCGCTATTGGAAAGACCTCAACGTTGGCGATGGGCGCGTCGTCTTTGGCGGCGGCCTGCTCGACAAGTTTGGCTGGAGCGAGGGCCAGAAGGTCACGCTCGGCGACAAGTACGAGGGCGAGCATTATTCCCTTGAGTACACGGGCAAGGACTGTGCCTGGGGCTCCAAGTCGGACATGAATATCTATATGAGTATCGACGACTTTAACGAGCTGTTCGGCAACGACGCCGCCTACTTTAACGGCTATGTGAGCGACGAGAAGCTCGACCTCGATGCTCGTTACTTTGCCGGCGACACCACGCCCGACGACATGCGGGCCGTGGGCGACCAGTTCATCGGCATGATGAGCAAAATGATCGGCATGATGATCGGGCTCGCGGTGTTTATCTTCCTGCTGTTTATGTACCTGCTGACCAAGGCTGTGATCGACCACAGCGCCCGTTCGATCAGCTACATGAAAGTCTTTGGCTATCGCGATAGCGAGATCTCGCATCTGTACATCCGCTCGATCACGCTGTGCGTGGTGGCGTCGCTCATGCTGAGCCTGCCGGTCATTATTGGCTCGCTCACGGCCATCTTCCGCTCGATGCTGCTTGCCTACAACGGCAATATCGAGATCTATGTGCCCTGGTGGTCTATGGTGGCGTGCGCAGGAATCGGCTTTGCAACCTACCTGGTCGTGGCGCTGCTGCACACGCGCTCCATCAAGCGCGTCAGTCTGGCCGAAGCCCTCAAAGTCCAAGAGTAGTCATCGGGGACGTTCTTAAATGACTAGTCGCTGGGGACGCTCTTTCGCCACCCAGCAGGAAAAGAACGTCCCTAGCTGCCGGGCGGCGAGGCACTCATTTAAGTCCGTCCCCAATGAGTGGTTTCAGTCATTTAAGTCTGTCCCCAATGACTAGAAAGGAACGTCCTCAGCGACTAGGTGCCGTACTTGACTTTAACTCTGCTTTAACTGGTACCATCCTCTATGTCTGTAACGCCATATAGACCGAGGGGATATATCTATGACCGTAACTGCACCCGCAGCACCCGCTAAGGTGTACTTCACCAACCTGCGCACGCATGCTCGCGAGAGCCAGCTCGACAAGCTCAAGCGCCTCATTCGTCACGCCGGAATTGAGCAGATCGACTTTGAGAACAAGTTCGTTGCCATCAAGATTCACTTTGGCGAGCTGGGCAACCTGAGCTTTTTGCGCCCCAACTACGCCCGCGCCGTCGCGGATGTCGTGAAGGAGCTTGGCGGCAAGCCCTTCCTCACCGACTGCAACACGCTCTATGTCGGTAGCCGCAAAAACGCGCTCGAGCACATCGACACCGCCTACCAGAACGGCTTTACCCCGTATGCCACGGGTTGCCAGATCATCATTGCCGACGGCCTCAAGGGCACCGACGAGGCGCTCGTCCCGGTCGAGGGCGGCGAGTACGTGCACGAAGCCAAGATCGGTCAGGCACTCATGGACGCCGATATCGTGATCAGCCTCACCCACTTTAAGGGCCATGAGCAGGCCGGCTTTGGCGGCGCCATGAAGAACCTGGGTATGGGAGGCGGCAGCCGTGCCGGCAAGATGGAGCAGCATGCCGCCGGCAAGCCGAACGTCGCGATCGAGCACTGCGTTGGCTGCCATGCCTGTGAAAAGATCTGCGCTCACAACGCTATCTCGTTCGACGACACCCGCGAGCGCGAGCTTGCCAGCGGCGCTACTCGCACGGTGCACGTGGCTGCCATCGACCACGATCGCTGCGTGGGCTGCGGACGCTGCATTGCGGCATGCAACCAGGACTGCATCAAGCCCGGCTATGAGGCCGCGGCAGACGTGCTCAACTGCAAGATCGCCGAGTACACCAAGGCCGTTGTCGACGGCCGCCCGAGCTTCCACATCTCGCTCGCCATGGATATCAGCCCCAACTGCGATTGCCATCCCGAAAACGACACGCCTATCGTCAACGATATCGGCATGTTCGCGAGCTTCGACCCGGTCGCCATCGACCAGGCCTGCGCCGATGCCGTCATGGCATCCGAGCCGCTGCCCAACACCGAGCTCACCGATAGCGCGGCCAAGATGGAGCACAATCACGAGCATCTGGAGGGCGAGCAGGCGCGTGATCCCTTCTGCATCACGCATCCCGACACCGACTGGCGCGCGTGCATCGCGCACGCCGAAAAGATCGGCCTGGGCACGAGCGAGTACGAGCTCATCGAGGTCAAGTAGCGTCTAACTATTGGACAAAATAAGCGCCTTTGTAGCGTAAGTTGAGCAAAAGCCGCCCACGAGCACAACGCTCGCGGGCGGCTTTTCGGAAGTGCGGTGAAAAAACGAATACCGCCGACCGCAAACCGATTTTTGGCAACAAAACCCCAGACGTTGCTTTTTGCCTAAAAATTCTTGTCGAGGAAGTCATCGACCGTATTCCAGTAGAGCTCGGGGTCAACTTGCGCACTCTTGGCGTGGGTGGCGCCATGGATAGTGAGCTTTTGCTTGACCTTGCTGGCGCACGCGTCGTAGTTTTGGTCGAGCATGTCGTACGGCACAAAGGTGTCCTGGTCGCCGTGGATAAACAGCATGGGAACCGTCGCATGTTTGAGTTGCTCCACACTGCTCGCCTTATGAAAGTCGTAGCCTGCGCGCACGTTGCACACTAAGTTTGCTACATCGAGCAAGGGAAAGCTGGGCAGGCCGAACACGTCCTTGAGCTGCAGAGAAAACTCGTCCCAAACACTCGTATAACCGCAGTCCTCGATAATGCATTTCACGTTTGCGGGCAGAGATTCCCCCGCGACGTTCATGGCGGTTGCCGCACCCATCGACTCGCCAAAGACCAGGATGCGCGCCTCGGGGTCAGCCTGAACGATTCGCTCGATCCATGCGACGATGTCGAGGCGCTCGGGCCAGCCCATGCCGATATAGTCGCCGCCGGAGCGCTCGTGGGCGCGGGCGGCGGGTGCGAGTACGTTCATGCCGCGGTCGTGGAATCGCTTGACGTATCGGGCCATACCGATGGGCTCGTTGGTATATCCATGCAGGCAGACTGCGTAGTCGTGCGTGCTCTCCGACGCAGCAAAATACCAGGCGGCGAGCTCAGTCCCGTCGTCCGCGGTGAGGCTGCTGCTCTCGCGGTTCTCTTTAAACCACGCCCGCGCCTCGCCCTCCTCGGCGTCCATCTGCTCGCCCTTTTCGGCGTCCTTGCTGTCCTGCATCATCTTCATGGTGTAGGGCGCTTGGGGATTCAGGGCAAAGTCGAACAAGAAGTTGCCGGCAAACCCCAGCAGCGCGACAACGAGCACCAGCGCAACGACGCCAGCTATCTTGAGCTTTCGATGGGAACGTGCGTTTTGAGCCATGCGGTATTCTCCTATAAGATGTTAATACATCAACATTTAATGCAAGCGCATTATGGACGTTCGCCGTTGATGCGTCAACAGACAAAGAATGGGTAAACAAAGGGTCACGTATGGTGCAAATTTCGCACGTACCTAGACGCTTTGATATAGTGTTGAGAACTCTTTACGTTGGAGGATGTAACCGGCATGTCCGATTCGAGCGACAGTTCTAAGCCGCGACCCAAGACCGCGGCCGTTCCACACTACACGGTGGGCGAGGAGATCATGAACTCCGTCACCCATGGTGTCGGCTGCCTGCTGGGTATCGCGGGCCTGGTGCTCCTGATCGTATTCGCTGCCCTGCGCGGCGGAGGCCCGGCCCACATGGCCGCGGCGATTGTCTATGGTGTCAGCATTATCCTCGAATACCTGGCCTCCACGCTCTACCACGCGATTCAGCCCGCGCGCGCCAAGCGCGTGTTTCGCATCATCGACCACAGCTGCATCTACCTGCTCATAGCCGGCAGCTATACGCCGTTTTGCCTCATCACGCTCGCAAACGACGGCGGCGCTGTGCTGTTCTTTGCCGTATGGGCCATCGCCATCATCGGCATCGCCCTCGAGTGCTTCCTGCGCGAGCGCCAGCCGCATTGGGTAAGCGGCGTGGTCTATCTGCTGATGGGCTGGCTCGTCGTCTTTAAGCTGCCCGAGCTCGTGTCGCTGCTCAACCCCGTGGCACTTGCCCTGCTCGCCGTCGGCGGCGTGTGCTACACCGTGGGCGTGCCGTTCTACATCGCCAAAAACGTGCGCTACCTGCACAGTGTGTTTCACCTGTGGGTGCTCGCCGGCAGTATCTTCCAGTTCATGGCGGTGATCCTCTTCGTAATCTAGCGACCACGCCTGCGCGCCCGCGTCCTTGTTTGGGCGCCGGTGCAATTGCCGTATCCGCCGTCAACGTTTTAATCCGACGTCCCGAATCTTGGAGGTTCGAGAAACTCCCGATGGACATAACCATCTCCCTTATCACCACCCTCGTTTTGACCCTCATCAACGGCTACTTCTCTATGTCCGAGATGGCGCTCACCACGGCCAAGCGCGCCGTGCTGGAGCACGAGGCCGAGGAAGGCGACAAACGCGCCGAGCGTGCCATTAAGCTAGCTGCCGACTCCGACCAGCTGCTCGCCACCATCCAGGTTGCCATTACGCTCGTGGGCTTCGCCTCGTCCGCCGTCGCCTCGACGAGTCTGTCCGACCCGCTCGCCACGTGGCTCATGAGCTTTGGCATCGCGCCGCTCTCCGCCATCGCGCGCGGCCTGGCGCCGGTCATCATCACCGTCGCAGTCGCCTTCGTGTCCATCGTGATCGGAGAGCTCGTCCCCAAGCGCATCGGCCTGGCCAATGCCGAGGGCGTGTCCAAGCAGGTCGTGGGCCCGCTTTCCGTGTTCCAAAAGATCGCCCGTCCGCTCGTGTGGCTGACCGGCGCTTGCTCCGATGGCCTGGCCCGCATCCTGCGCATCAAGAGCGCCGACGACCGCCAGAACGTCTCGGAGGAAGAGATCAAGTACATGGTCTCGGAGCAGGACGACCTGCTCGACGAGGAAAAGCGCATGATCCACGAGATCTTCGACCTGGGCGACACCGTTGCCCGCGAGGTCATGGTGCCGCGCGTGGACACCACCATGTGCGAGGACGACGAGACGGTCGCCGACGTGCTGTCCACCATGCGCCAGACCGGCTTTAGCCGCATCCCCGTCTATCACGAGGATCCCGACAACGTCGCCGGCATCGCGCACATCAAGGACCTGATTCAGCCCGCGCTCGACGGCAAGGGCGACCAGCCCATCGCCGGTTTTTTGCGCGACGCCACCTTTGTGCCCGACACCAAGGACATCCTGCCGCTGCTGTCCGAGATGCAGACCTCTCACGACCAGATCGTGGTGGTCGTGGACGAGTACGGCGGTACGGCCGGCATTATCACCATCGAGGACATCGTCGAGGAGATCGTCGGCGAGATCGAGGACGAGTTCGACCCCGACAACAAGTATCTCACGCGCCTTTCGCGCCGCGAGTGGCTCGTTGATGGGCGTTTTTCGTGCGATGACGCGATTGAGCTTGGTTGGCCGCTCGAGGAAAGCGATGATTATGAGACCATCGCCGGCTGGATTTTGGAGCTTTGCGACTCGGTGCCCGACATCGGAGAGGTGTTTGAGGTCGCGGGGTACAAGTTTAAAGTGCAGTCGATGCGTGGCCAGCGCATCTCGCTCATTCGCGTGATCGCTCCGGCCGAAACCGATAAGAAGGATTCCGAGTCTTCGGCAGAGAAGCCGGCGGCGTCGGGTGCGGGTCCTGCGAATCCGCACGACGGCGACGAGTAGGACAAGGAAGAGTAGGGGAGAGTTATGGCAGGCCTGTTCAACATCCTTAAGGTCACCGTCAGTGAGGACAAGATCTGCGCGCATGTGCTGGTGAACCCCGGCATGCCGCTCATGACCTCGGAGGATATCGAGGCCACGGCGCGCGTGTATTACCTGGTGCCGGCGATTGCCAAGCACCTGTGCCTGGGCGATTCCGGTCGCGAGTTCCAGGACTGCATGGGCCAGACCGAGCTTTGCCATCTGCTTGAGCATGTGACGGTCGAGCTCATGAACGAGACCGGTCTTGCCGGCAGCATCTCGTGCGGCCGCACGCGCGTAAGCGAGCACGACGAGCGCGTCTTTGAGGTTGAGCTTTCGTGCCCCGACGACGCGCTGGCCATCGGCGCGTTGTCTTCGGCCACCTTTATGATGGACTGGGCGTACCTGCACGCCGACCAGCCTGCCCCCGACGTGGAGGGCACGGTCGCGGGCCTGCGCAACCTGGTGCTGGGCATGCGCGCCGAGGCCGAGGGCAAGGATCCTCACGAGGCCGTCGCCGCTGCGAACGGCGAAGATGCTGCCGAGGACGAGGGCGCTGACGAGGGCGATGTGCCGGCCGACGCCGAGCCCGTTGCCGATGCGACCGCCGAGCCCGTTCCCACCGAGCCCCAGGGTGTCCCCAACTTTGACGACGAGCCCCAGGTGGCGATTGATACCGAGGGCGCGGTTGCCGAGAACCACGAGGCTTCCGCTGCCGTCTTTGGCGGTGCCGCGACGGTTCCGGCAGGACCTGCGCATGAGGGCGGCCTGCCGCTCGTGGACGGCGCCGGCGAGGACCCGGGTGCCACAGTAGCCATGCCGGCCATGCCTCAGGAGTAGGCCTACGCGTTTATCACCATCACGTACCTGCGCCTTTGCCGTACGCAGATGAGCGGAGCGGCAAGTGATGCGCTGCGGGTATAATGGACAGCATTCAAACGGTGGGCACCGACGTGCCCGCAGGAGAGGAATGATCATGGGTAAGACTTTCAGCTTTGTCTCCGGCGCACTTTTTGGTGCCGCTGCCGGCGCTATTGTCGGCGTTGCTCTGGCCCCGCGCTCGGGCGCCGAGACCCGCGCCATGGCTGCCGATATCGCCAACGATGCCTGGGACAATATGCGCGACACCTACGAGCACAGCGCCGAGGAGGCCCGTGCTGCGGTGAATGACTTTGGCCCGATGGTCGACGCCAAGACCGACGACCTGCGCGCCAAGGTCGACCTGGCCCGCGAGCGCATGGACCAGCTGCGCGAGCAGCTCAACGACGCCATTTCGGGCGGCAACGTGACGCCTGCCGCCGACGTCGTGGTCGAGAACGCCGTCGAGGCTGATACCGAGGCTGCGGAGCCCTCGACCGAGGCATAATGCGCGCCGGGGATTTTGTCGGCGCCAAGATCTATCGCAAGCCTACCGAGGACAAGCGTACCAAAAAGGACGGCACGCCGCGCAGCCCTAAAAAGCTCGGAAAGATTCACTTTCCGGTCTTTACCCCGGGCGGTACGCGCGTGGTCGGCTTTATGGTCCGCCAGTCCGATATCGCGGGCATGATCGAGCGTCCCGACCGATTCGTAGCGCTCGACGCCATTGGTGTCTACGAGGGCGCCATTGCGGTCGATGACGTCAAGGACACGTACGATGCCGCCGCTGCCAAGCGCCTCGACATCAACCTGGACGATTGCATCATCTGGGTCGGTATGGACGTGCGCACGGAATCGGGCGACGTCGTGGGCTATTGCTCGGATGTTGAGTTCAAGCCACGCTCGGGCATCGTGCAGGCATTCTATGTGACCGCCGGTGCTGCTTCGAGTGTTTTGGTTGGTGACACGCAGGTGCCGCCGACGATGCTGCGCGGCTATGCGGACGGCGCGATGATTGTTTCGGACGAGGTCAAGTCGCTTGGGTATTCGGGCGGCGCCGCCGCAAAGGCTGCCGAGGCCAGCGTCGTGGTGGGCGACAAGGTCAAAAAGGGCGCCAAGGTGCTCGACGATAAGGGATCGGTTGCCGTGGACAAGGGCAGTCGCGCGCTGGGCAAGCAGCTCGGCAAGACGCGCGGCATGTTCAAGGCCTTTAAGGACGAATACCAAAAGGCGAGCGGAGGCTCGTCAAAAGCTACAAAATAGCGACGTACCAAATGATGGGAGGCAAGCCGGAGACCTGTTGCTCCGGCTTGCTGTGTTTATGGGGGAGGGCACATGCGCCAAAACGGATCCAACTTAAACGGGCGTTCGGGCGCGCGTCCGACGGCGCGCCGCGATCTGGGGCAGCTACCCAGCGGTCAGCGCCGCCGTCGCCGTAAGCCCGGCGCGATGTATCTCAACCATAGCCGCGGCTTTAGCGACCGCAGCGCTCGCATCGGCAACAGCCGTACGCCCCGTCGTTCGTCTCGCCTGCCCTATGCGCTCATCGCCGTGGGTTGCGCACTCGTGCTGTTTATCGCTGCCGTCGTGGGCTACGTCAACCGCAGTGTGGACGTGGAGCTCAACGGCCAGAAGACCGCGGTGCGTGTGGGCTCTACGCTGCAGAATCTCATCGACGACCAGGAGTTGACTGACACCTACGACGCAGGCGACCTGCTGGCCGTCGATGACAGCGTGCTCAAGCGCCATGGGGGCGAAAAACTGTCGGTGAAGGTCGACGGCAAGCGCGTGAAGCAGGGCAAATGGGATAGCCGCGAACTTGAGGGCGGCGAGAAGGTGACGGTCAAGGATGGCCGTAACACCTACGAGAAGCACGAGGTTCAGGCTGCGGTTATCGAGCCCAAGCTCAAGGTCGAGGGTACGGGCGCTATCGAGTATGTGCAGACGTGGGGTGTCCAGGGCCGCTCCGAGGTGTGGGTTGGTGAGCAGTCGGGCAAGACGCAAGACCGCGGCGAGGTTGTGCCCGCCACCGATTGCGTTGTTGCGTGCGCCAGCGTGGCGCCCAAGGGCAACAAAAAGTACGTGGCGCTGACGTTTGACGAGGGTCCGAGCGGCGCCACCAAACAGATCTTGCAGGTGCTCAAGGAAAAGGGCGTCACCGCGACGTTCTTCCTTTCGGGCGATGCGGCCGAGGCCTCGCCTGCCACGGCCAAGGCGATTGCCGATGCCGGGTGCGAGATCGGATCCAACAGCTACAGCGACGATTCGCTCAAGGGTCAGGACCGTGAGGCGGTACGCGAACAGATCACGAAAGGCACCGATGCGATTAAGTCGGCGACCGGCGTGAAGACGATGCTGCTGCGTGCTCCCTACGCTGCCTTTGACGAGCAAAACTGGATTGATGCGATGGACGTGGTCTCCGCCGTGGTCTCGTGGAATATCGACTCGGGCGACTGGCTACTCAACGGTGCCGACGAGCAGGTCTCGACGGTGCTCGATTCGGTGACGCCGGGCAATATCGTGCTGCTCACCGATAGAGACGAATGCGCCGAGCAGACGCTCGAGGCGCTGCCGCAGATTATCGACGGCCTCATTGCCGACGGCTACAAGATCGTGACGCTCAGCGACCTGGTCAAGACGGACATGTCGCTGAGCAAAAAGCTCACCTCGCTGACGAAGGCCACCATGCCCAAGGACGCCGTGTTCCCCCAACTTGCCGAGGACGACGACACCACAGAGTAGTCATTGGGTAGTCGTTTGGGAACGTCCCCAATGACTATGTCACGGATGCGTCAGCGTTTGGTATGCCTGCAATGTGCAGCGCATAAATTCGATGCCGCAGGGCGATGCTGATGCTATAGTTACTGCGGTTAATGAGGGTCAAGAGAAAGGTTACAGGTGAAATCCAAACCTCGACCATACAGTCGATGACCCCATGCAGGTGCTTTTTGCGCATGCACGGGGTGTAAGCGTCGAGCGGCGTGCCGCCCGCGCATGCGTATACATATCCAGAAGCCCCCGGACGCCGCACGCGCGGCCGCGTCCGGAGGAATTATGATGGGGAGCACCATTGAATTATCTGAGTGAGATGCTCAAATTGCCGGTCTTGGACGTCGACGGCGAAAAGCTCGGCGTGGTCAACGATTTTGGTATTGCTACCGGCGAAGTTTTTCCGCACGTGACGTCGCTCGCGTTCCGCGGACCCGGCAAGACGCCGTTTATGATCAGCTGGCGCAAATGGGTCGACCGTATCGACGAGACGGGTGTACACCTTAAGACGTCGGCCACCGAAATCCGTTTTTCGTACCTGCAGCCGACCGAACTCCTGCTCGCCCGCGACGTGCTCAACAAGCAGATTGTCGACACGCAGGGCATGAAGGTCGTGCGCGTCAACGACATCAAGTTTTCCATGTCGGGCGAAAATCAGCTGCGCCTGCTGGGCGCCGAGGTCGGTGCCCGCGGTCTGCTACGCGCCATCAGCCCCGCGCTCGAGCATATCGTCGAAGGCTTTATGAAGCACCTGGGCAAGCCGCTCAGTGAGGACATCATCGCTTGGTCCTACATGGACCTGCTCGACCGCTCGACCAAGAACATTCAACTCTCGGTGTCGCACAAGACGCTCGGCGAGCTGCACCCTGCCGACATCGCCGACATTATCGAGCAGCTCGACCCGCGCCTACGTGCGCAGGTGTTCGCGCAGCTCGATACGGCACAGGCCGCCGAGGCCATCTCGGAGTTCGATGACGACGAGCTCATGACCGAGATGCTCGAGGGCCTGTCCGATACCGACGCATCGTCGATGCTGGCCATGATGGATCCGGACGACGCTGCCGACCTGATCGACGAGCTCGATTATGAGAAGGCTGAGAAGCTCCTGCGCCTGATGGGCGTCAAGGAGGAGAAGGCGATTCGTAATCTGTTGGGCTACGAGGACAACACCGCCGGCCGCATCATGACCTCGGAGTTTGTCTCGCTGCCCGCCACGGCGACGGTCGGTGATGCCATCGAGGCGATTCGCAAACTCGACGAGGACTTTGAGAGTGTCTATTACGTCTATACCGAGGATCCGAGCGGCATGCTGACCGGCGTGCTTTCGCTGCGCACGCTGATTGTAGCCGACCGCGACGCCACGCTGGGTCAGCTGGCTTATCGCGACCTGGTCTATGTGTCGCCTGACGAGGACCAGGAAGACGTGACGGACGAGATGACCAAGTACGACCTGGTTGCCATCCCTGTCTGCGACGAGAACCGTCATATCCTGGGTATCGTAACCTTCGACGACGCCATGGACGTTATCGCTGAGGAGCATCAGGAGGACCTGCAGATCGCCGGTGTCGGCTCGGGCGATAGCGCGTCGGACGACTCGACGAACGTGCTCAGCTGGTTCGTGCATCGCCAGTACTGGGTTGTTGTATGGGGCATCGCGTCGTGCATCATGGCGACCGTGCTGGGGACGGCGCTCGGCTCCGCGCATCTGGTGGTGTTCCCCATGTGCGCCATGCCGCTTGTGCTGCTGGCGGCCTCGCGCATGGTGTCGTTCGTCAAGAACTACTTCCTGGAGTACGACGGCCATGACGATGAGCCCAAGCCGTATCTGGGGTTCTTCTTCCAGAGCACGGGCATGGGCCTGATTCTGTCGCTCGTGACCTACCTGTGCGCCCAGCTGGTGCGCACCGCCGCATTCCCCGACGCGCCCATGTTTGAGGAGCAGCTCTTTACCGGCTGCTTTAACATTGCGGCCATCGTCTGCCTGATTGGCAACATGAGCGCCGTGATTTACCTGATGGTGCTGTTCTGGCGTGACGAGCACGACCTCAATACGTCGGGTACCGCCATGAACGTTATTGCCGTCATGATCTCATGCGTGGCGTACTGCATCGCCGCGGTGCTGCTCACCATGTCGGTCATGGGGTAGGTGGTCGCGTGCAAAACACGAAGCAAAAGGCGAGCACCAAGCAAAAGTTGACCATCGCGGCCATCTTTGGCGCCATGGGCCCTGGCCTTCTGGCGGCGCTTTCGGGCAATGACGCCGGCGGCATCGCCACGTATTCCAGCGCCGGTGCCAGCTATGGCTACAAGATGCTCTGGATGCTTCCCGTCATGACCGTGCTGCTTATCGTGACGCAGGAGACTGCGGCGCGTTGTGGCTGCGTCACAGGCAAGGGCCTGGCGTCGCTCATTCGCGAGCGCTTTGGCGTGCGCAGGAGCGTGCTGGCCATGGCGGCGCTGCTGATCGCCAACACGGCCGTGACCATCTCGGAGTTTGCGGGTATCGCGAGCGGCCTTGCCCTCTTTGGCGTGCCGGCGAGCATCTCGGTGCCGCTGGTGGCGCTGCTGGTTTGGATGCTTACCATGTCGGGCAGCTTCCAGCGCATCGAGAAGATTCTGCTGCTGGTGAGCTGCGTGTTTGTGACCTACATCGTCGCTGCATTTATGGCTGGTCCCAGCTGGGGCGAGGTGGCGGTCGACCTGGTTGTGCCCAACATCCAAAACGACCCCAGTTACGTGTCGCTTGTGGTCGCAACGATCGGCACCACCATCGCGCCGTGGATGATCTTCTTGGCGCAGAACAACGTGGTCGATAAGAATGCGGGTGAGGACGATATCGTGCTGCAGCGCATTGATACCGTGAGCGGCTCGATCGCCGCCGATGTCATTGCGGGCTTCATTATTATCACGACCGGTACGGTGCTGTTCCCGGCGGGTATTCAGATTAGCGATGCCGCCGATGCCGCCCGCGCGCTGGAGCCCATCGCGGGCCAGTGGTCCACGGTGCTGTTTGCCTCGGGCCTGGTCGCGGCGAGCTTCTTGGCCGCCTGCGTGCTGCCGGGCGTTACGTCCAGCGCTATCTGCGAGGCATTTGGCTGGGAGCGCGGTGCCGATCGCAGCTGGGACGAGGCCCCGGTCTACCGCGGCATTATTACGGCCATCATTGGCATCTCTGCCATGCTGGTGCTCATGCCCGGCGTCGACCTGTTCCAGATTATGATGACCTCGCAGGTCATCAACGGCGTGCTTTTGCCTGTGGTCCTGGTGTTCCAGGTGCTTATTGCCGCTGATCGACACATTATGGGCGCCAACCGCAACGGCCGCGTGTGGAATGTGCTCACGTGGGCGACTATCGGTGTGATTACGGTGCTGACGGTCGTCATGTTTGTTCTGCAGGCGATGGGCTACAGCGCGTAGCGCCTCTTTTGGGTTTCGAACAGGCCGCAGCGATGGGCTGCGGCCTGTTTTTTGTCTGCTATAGGGTGTTAGTTATATGGCAGTGGGCAAAAAATGCCAAATATGAGTACTGTTGCTAAGTGAATAGCATTTACATCCAAGAAGATAATGAACATAAACTATAGTATGTTCATTAAAATTGGCTCCAATATGCCTTAAACCAGTCGGGTTGGCTGCTTTAGGGGGTTGTAGGGGTCGCTCGGACGTCATTTTGGGTGGTTTTGCCTGGTACTAAAATGGTAACAGTACTCATATTTGCCCTTTTTTGCCCACAGACCTTTGAGGTTGCGGCGAAAAGGGCTTGTTTTGATTTTGGGGCAGGCGCGAGGCACGGAAACGATGTCTGGAGGGGCGGAGCGGCTTGGAATTCATCCGTAGAGGTCTTCATTGGCTGCGCCAGGAGCGCTTCCGGGTGCTGGTGCAAAAGGAGTGTCCCTAACTGCCGCAGGGGGCGTCGGCCGTGGCCGACGCCCCCTGCGGGTGTACGCAGATTTTGCTGCGCGTTACTTGTCGATGCCCAGCTTGTGTGGCTTGTAGGCGAGGGCATTGACGAGTGCGTCGGTGGCAGACTTGACGGCTGCTGGCTGCGGATCGTTGACGTGATCCTCAGGATGCACGGGCAGGTCCTTCTTGACTGCGTCGTGGATCAAGTTGAGGTACTCAGTTACGCCAGTGGTCGATAGATGCGTGCCATCGCCATCGAACAGGTCGTTGCGGTTGGCACTGTATCCGTACCAGTCGATAACGCGCACGTTCTTGTAGCGCGTAGCGGCGTTGGCGATGGCCTGGTTGGTAGAGCCAACCCACGGCTGCGGGCTGCGCGTGTTCACAAACACCACAATACGCTTATCTCCCGCATCGGTCATGATGGCGTCGATCTGGTCGTCGGTTACCAAGCCGTTGGTGCCCAGCGCAAAGACCACAATCTTGCCGGCAAGGTTCTGTTGGAGATAGCCCTCAAATGTCGCGCGGCCCGCATCAAACTGGCGGCCCTTTTCGGCATCGATATGGCTGTGCGGGAACACGCCGTCAAAGGTGTCCACGGCACGCAGCGACACGGAGTCGCCGATCATAAGCAGATCGTAGGAGCCATCGGGGAAGCCGTCGTTGTCCTTGTCGGTGTCGTCGGCCGCCTGCTGGTCGGTGGGCGCGGTGTTCTTGGCTTCCTTGTTCAGAACTTCGGCGCCCTCGCCGCTCAGCGCAGACGTCTCGGGCACAAAGATCAGGCCGCCCAGTGCAACGACCAACACGACAGCGCAGGCTGCGCAGGCAGGGACGTGCGCGCGCACCCAGTTGGCGGGCGTGGCGGTGCCATCGCGGAATTCGGCGACGGTGCGCCCAAAGGCGCCCTTTCTAAACGGAGTCTCGATAAAGCGATAGCAGCACTCTGCCACGGCGACCACCACAAGTACCTGCAAGATATACTGCCACCAGGGCGTATCGTTGATGTTGGCGACCGGGTTCATAAGCAGAAGCAGCGGATAGTGCCACAGGTAGATGCTGTACGAGCGCTTGCCAACCCACACGAGCGGCTCGGCGGACAGTGCGCGGGAAACCATTCCTTGGGGCTGCACGCAGGCGGCAATAACCATGAGCGTGAGGATTGAGCATAGCAGCGTGCCTCCGCGATACTGGAACGCGGTGTAGCCGTTGGTGAGCGCGACCATGGCGGCAAGGCCAACCAGACCCACGACGCCCAACACATCGATGGATGCGGGCGAGGACCAAAAGCGCACGAGGGCGCTCGGCTGTGCCGGGGCGGTCTCGGCTGATTCGTCGGCCTTCTCGCCAGGCTTGCCCTCGGCGTTCTTGCCGTGCTTGGCGGCGCCAGCCAGACGATTGAGCCCCAAACGACGAGCGAGACGCACCGGCGCCAGGTCGCGATCGGGGATAAAGGCCATCCAGGCACCCAGCAGCAGCGAGAACACACGGGTGTCGGTGCCGTAGTACACGCGGCTGGGGTCGGCGGCAGGGTTGTAAAGCACCATCATGGCTAGGGCAGATACCACGGCAAGGCCCAGAACCACGCGGCGCGTGTTGGGCTTGCTCACATGCATGGATACCATGGCAAACAGCAGCGGCGGCCAAATCAGGTAGAACTGTTCCTCGATGGCAAGCGACCAAAAGTGCGTGAGCGGCGAGGGGTCGCCCAGAGCATTGAAGTACGAGACGTTTTGGGCAATCTGCCACCAGTTGTTGAAGAACAGCAGCGACGGCAGGATGTCGGGGCGCATCTTGGTGAGCATCACGTGGTTAAAGATGGTGCACAGCGCGCAGGTCACGAACACTACCGTTACCACGGCGGGGACCAGGCGACGGATGCGGCGAATCCAGAAGCTCTTGAGGTCGATGCGTCCGGTCTTAGCGACTTCGTTGAGCAGCAAGCGCGTGATCAGATAGCCCGAAAGCACAAAGAAGATCGTGACGCCAAGCAGGCCGCCCTGAGCCCACGTGAGGTTAAGGTGATAGAGCACCACCGCGACGACGGCAAGCGTGCGCAGGCCGTCAAGGGCAGGGATGTAGCGGGACTTGGGGCGAGCAGGCGTCTGCTCCGCGGCGGGAGTGTTGGCGCGGCCCGCGTTGTTGGCAGAAGCGCGATGGGGGCTCGCGGTGCGTCGCGGTTCGTTGGCGCGGTGTCCGCCCTTCACGCGTTCGTGCGGCGCCGGCTCGTTGCCCGTGCGGCGTCGACCGCGCGAGCCCGATTGCGAGAGTTGTTCCATAAAACATCATCCAATGACGAGAATAATCAGCATGTATTCATTGTAGCTGCCTGCTCCTGTGAATGCTTGCTGCTGGCGCAAGCTCAAGCGCGCGTCCACATCAAAGTGAACTAAAGTTATAGGGGGTGCGAGAGTGCACGATCGACGGCCGGCGGTGGGCATAAGGCCCGCAGATGAGGAGGTTTCCATGGCAGATTGCGGCATCGTTGCGGTGTTCGGCAGCATGAACATGGATCTTTCGGTGGCGTGCGAGCGCATGCCGCGTGCGGGCGAGACCGTCGGCGGCAGCGGGTTTATCACCAACGCCGGCGGCAAGGGCGCTAACCAGGCCGTCACCGCCGCGCGCATGGGTGCGCGCACGTGCATGATCGGCGCTGTTGGGCGTGATGCCTTTGGCGATGCGCTTGTGGCGGGGCTCCAGGATGCCGGCGTGGACTGTGACTTTGTAGTGCATCGCGATGACGTGGAGACGGGAACGGCGACCATCATTCGCTGCGAGGGCGACAACCGCATCATACTGTCACCGGGCGCCAACCATGCGCTTGCGGGCGCGGACGTTGCCTGCGCGTTGAGGCGTCTGGTGGCCCATGAGCTCGACGGCGACGCCAGCGAGATTGCCCCGGCTGCCGGAAGCGTCTTTATCGCCCAGGGCGAATGTGACCTTGCGGCGACGGCCGAGGCGCTTGTTTGCGCTCACGAGCTGGGGTTCTATACGGTCTTTAATCCAGCGCCCGCCTGTGAGCTGCCTGCGGAGGTCTGGCCTGCGGTCGACCTGGTCTGTCCCAACGAGACCGAGTGCCAGGTGCTGACGGGCATCTTGCCCGCGGATGATGCGAGCTGTGTCGCGGCGCTCAATGCCCAGCTCGCCAAGGGTGCCGGAGCTGCGGTCATCACGTTGGGCGGCGCCGGCTCGGTTACGCTCGGCGATGGCGGTGAGCTGCTGCGCATGCCGGCACTTTCGAGTGCGGTAGTCGATACCACGGCCGCCGGCGATACGTTTATCGGCGCGTTGGCGGCGGCTCGCCTAGAGGGCTCGCCGCTCTTTGAGTGCATGGCCGCGGGTGCTCGCGCTTCGGCAGTGACGGTGTCGCGCCTGGGCGCTCAGCAATCGATTCCCACGCGCGCCGAAGTTGAACATTGGTTTGGTTAAACGATAAAGACGGAGAAGCGGAGTAGAACAATGGCAATCAAGAAGCTGATCCTTGATCTGGATATGGGAGTGGACGATGCGATGGCGCTGGCCTATGCCATCGCGAGCCCCGAGGTGGAGCTCGTGGGCATCACCACGTGCTTTGGCAACGTGCGCGTCGAGCAATCGGCGCACAATTGCCTGGCGGTGCTCGATCTGCTGGGTCGCCCCGAGGTTCCGGTGTACCTGGGTGCCGACCGTCCTCTGCAGGCGACTGAGCCCTATACGCCGCCGGCGTCCACCGCGCTCATTCACGGCAAGAACGGCATCGGCGGCGCGAGCGTGCCCGCGTCGCCCTACGAGCCGGTGGGGGCGACCTCGGCCGACGGCAACGCTGCGGTCGATTATCTGATCGATGCCGCGCGCACCTATGGTCCCGATCTGGTCTACGTAGCGACTGGCCCGCTCTCCAACCTGGCGCTCGCCCTGGAGCGCGATGCGGCGGCGATGATGTCCATCGGCCGCGTGGTCGTGATGGGCGGCGCCCTTACCGTGCCCGGTAACGTGAGCGCGGGCGCCGAGGCCAATATGGCGAGCGACCCCGAGGCAGCCGACGCGGTGCTGCGCTCGGGCCGCAAGCTCACTATGGTGGGTCTGGATGTGACGCATCGCGTGGTGCTCACGCGTCGCGACATTGCCGGTTGGACGGGCTCGGGCACCATGGCCGGTTGCGCGTTTGCGAGTATGGTGGAGCACTACATTGGCTCGTACGAGATGAACGCCCCCTACCTGGGTGGCTGCGCGCTGCACGATCCGCTGGCGGTTGCCGTGGCGATTGATCCCACGCTCGTGGGCGCGCTCGGCTGCAACCTGCGTGTTGATCTGCTGGGCGAGTACCGCGGTCGCACCATCTGCGATGAGCGCCGCCTGTCCGATCCGGACAAGAGCGCGCTTGTGGCACTGACCGTGGATGCTCCGCGCTTCCTCGTGGAGTTTAAGGCACGCATGGCCCGCGTCTTGGGCTAAGTTGTCTTTTTGGGACGGGGCTTTTTTGACTGGTATGATTGGTGCGACCATTCGAACCAGCTAAAAGAGCCCGTCCCAAATTGACTACCGAGAGGATCTGCCATGGAGCGCATTGCGAGCTTTTCCGTTGACCATCTGCTGCTTGAGCCCGGCGTGTATGTGAGCCGCATCGACCGCGATCCGGCGACCGGCGCCGCCGTCACCACCTTTGACCTGCGCCTGACCACGCCCAACAAGGAGCCGGTCATGAACACGGCCGAGTGCCACACCATCGAGCACCTGGGCGCGACGTTCCTTCGCAATCATGTCGAGTGGTCGAGCCGCATTGTCTACTTTGGCCCCATGGGCTGCCGCACGGGCTTTTACCTGGTTGTCTTTGGCGAGCTGACGAGCGAGAAGATCTTGCCGCTCGTCCGCGAGCTGTTTGAGTTTGTTGCCGGCTTCGAGGGCGATGTCCCCGGTGCCGCTCCCGAGGAGTGCGGTAACTACCTGGACCAGAACCTCCCCATGGCCAACTGGCTCGCACGCCGTTACCTCGACCGCGACCTGGCCGATATCGACGAGAAGCACCTGCACTATCAGCAGGCGTAAGAGCTTTATCGCCCAAAACGAGCGTATTGGGCGCCTTCGCTTATGCGGGGGCGCCTTTTTGTTGATTGGTCGGGACGAGCGTTCAAAATCGCTCATGTTTGTTCTAGAATGTTCGTATAGTCACATTTACGAACAGGAGTGAACATGCATATCTACTCTGTCAACGATCCCGAGTTCAAATCCTATGGCAACGTTTGGGATGACGTTTCGTCCGAGCTTACGTCACCCGTGCTCGAGGCGCTTGCCTCCACGCCCATCCCTGAGGGCAGCAAATACGTGGCGAGCGCGCCCGAGCTCGAGAGCGTCAAGGATGCCGATAAGTTGGGCTTCCTCATGTTTGGCGGCCGTCCCTTCCAGCTCGGCTGGTGCAACGGCCACAACACGCGCCTCAACTGCCTGGAGTACCACCGCGCGAGCGAGTTCAACCTGGGTGCTCGCGATTTTATCCTGCTCGTGGCGCATCGCTGGGAGATCGAGGACGGTAAGCTCGACACCGCGTGCGTCAAGGCGTTCCGCGTGCCGGCGGGCAAGGTTGTCGAGGTTTTCAACACCACGCTTCACTACACGCCGTGCATGGTCGACGATGGGGGCTTCCAGGTGATGGTGGCGCTGCCGGCGGGCACCAACGGCCCGCGCCCCGAGGCCGCGGCCGACATGCCTGCCACCGGTGACAGCTACTGCTACTGGAAGGCCGACAAGTGGGTCCTCTGTCACGCCGACAGCCCCAAGGCTGCCGAGGGCGGCTACGTAGGTCTCATCGGCAAAAACCTCGACATCGCCTGCGACTAGAATCTCCTGTCTCGATCTGTAACATCTAGCGGGCTAAATCGTCTCTACCTGTTACAGATTTAGACAAACTGCAGGGGCTGCCCGAAAGATCTCGATCTGTAACACCAGGCCCGGTTTTGACGGCCTAGCTGTTACAGATCGAGACAAACGGGCCCAAACCACCACAAAGGTGCCTGTCCCCATTGCGGTGGCTGCCTAGAGTTGGCTGCGCAGATAGTCAGCCATATATGGAACGGCGAAACGCACGTAACCGCGGCGCGCCTGTTCGATTACGCCGGCGTCGATGAGGCGCCGGCGATACTTTTGCGCATAGTCGGGTGTGACTGACATACGTTTCGCTACATCGGAAATGCGCGAAACGGCGTCTTCGTCATCAGTCATTGCGTCGAGAAACGCGACGTCTTGGTCCGATAGCGCGGCGAGCGTCGTTTCACAAACATCGTTTTCGAAATCGGCTTTTGACGCTTCGATAGCTCCGTCGACTTGCTCTGGCGTTACGTGTTCTCCTGTCTTGCAGCGATTGCCGATGTTATAGCCGATGAGCTGCAGCATATAGGGCGAGCCTTGGGTTGCGCGAGCGGCACGGAGGCGAAGATCGCCTGGAATATCAAGGTCGAGCTCTTCGAAAGCCCGCTGATAATAGGCATCGACATCTCCGACTGAAAGCGGTTCGAGCGTGACCTTGCGAGCGCGGTTGAGAAATGTCAGCACGCGGTCATTGAGCGTTGCACAGACGGCTCCCGGGAGACCTGCCATAACAAGCGCGACGTTGAGTCCCTCACCGACCAGCTCTTGATAGGCGGTGACGAGCTGTCTAATCTCAGGTGAATTAGCTTGGAGCTCATCGATAAGGATGAGGATGCCGTGCCCCTGCTCGGTCAGCTTGCGCGCCAGCTGCGTGAGTTTGAACTGGAAACTCTTGGTCTCCTGCACATCGCGTGTGAACTCGAGACCGGCTGAGAAGCCGAAGACGCTCAAGCTACCGCCAGAAAGTTTGGGGAGATGACGCTTGCTGACATAAGGCTCGCCTGCTTCTTGGATTTTTTCAACAATGCGCTCAAGCATATCTTCGGAGGCTACGGTGGGTGTGGCGACAACAAAACCGAGCTTGCGTGCGCGGTCGGCAAGTTCCCACAGAAGAACCGTCTTGCCGCTGCCTCGCTGGCCGAGCATGAGCATGGCTCGGTCTCGATTGCCCGGCTCCTGCTCAAGACCGGAGATGAATGTCGAAATCACGTTCCCGCGACCCACCAGATAGGACGGGCGATTTCCAAATGAGGGGGAGAAGATGGTTTCAGTCATAAGTCTCCTTTCCTTTTTTTCCTATTTTTTCCTTTCTTTCCTATTCAGTCAAATGAATTGCTGAGCGAAGGCGGTTACGTAGGCCTCGTCGGCAAAACCTCGACATCACCTGCGACTAGAATCTCCTGTCTCGATCTGTAACATCTAGCGGGCTAAATCGTCTCTACCTGTTACAGATTTAGGCAAACTGCAGGGGCTGCCCGAAAGATCTCGATCTGTAACACCAGGCCCGGTTTTGGCGGCCTAACTGTTACAGATCGAGACAAACCGCCCTACACCACCACAAAGGTGCCTGTCCCCTTTGTGGTGGTTTGGGGCGGCGGTATCAGAAAGTGTCAGGCGGGGGCGGCTGCCGGGCCGCCGTGTGCGAAAAGAAGTGTCGGCCTGCGTCGCTGTCGTTGGGCGAGGCCCTATTTGCGGGGATACTGAAACCACGACAAGCGGCGTATGGAGGGATTGATACATGGCTTTCCGTAATGACTTCCTGTGGGGCGGCGCAACGGCTGCCAATCAGTGCGAGGGCGCCTATGACGTGGACGGCCGCGGCCCGGCCAACGTGGACGTGGCTCCGCACGGCCCCGAGCGCTATGCGGTGGTCTCTGGCCAGCGCAAGATGCTCGACTTCGAGGACGGCTATTACTATCCCGCGCAGACCGGCATCGATTTCTATCACCATTACAAAGAGGACATTGCTCTCTTTGCCGAGATGGGCTTTAAGACCTTCCGTATGAGCCTGGCTTGGACCCGCATCTTCCCCAACGGCGACGAGGCCGAGCCCAATGAGGCTGGCCTGGCCTTCTACGAGGACGTATTCCGCGAGTGTCAGGCGCACGGCATCGAGCCGCTCGTGACCATCACGCACTTCGACTGCCCGATTCACCTCATCAAGGAGTATGGCGGCTGGCGCAACCGCAAGCTCATCGACTTCTACAAGAACCTCGCGACCACGATCTTCACCCGCTACAAGGGCCTGGTGAAGCACTGGCTTACCTTCAACGAGATCAATATGATTCTGCACCTGCCGTTTATGGGTGCCGGTCTGGTCTTTGAGGAAGGCGAGAACAAGGAGGCCGTCGAGTACCTGGCCGCTCACAACGAGCTCGTCGCCAGCGCTTGGGCAACCAAGATTGCCCACGAGATCGACCCCGAGGTCAAGATCGGCTGCATGCTCGCCGCAGGTAGCTACTACCCCTACAGCGGCCGTCCGGGCGATGTGCGCCAGGCGCAGCTCGACAATCAGGACAATTACTTCTTCGTCGACGTTCAGAGCCGTGGCTACTACCCGTCCTATGCCGTCAAGAAGCTCGAGCGTCTGGGTATCGATGTGGGCATGACGGACGAGGACCGCGAGATCCTGGCCGCCAACACCGTCGACTTCATCAGCTTTAGCTATTACAGCACCCGTTGCTCCGCCGGTGCCGATAACCCCGATGTCGAGCGCACCCAGGGTAACGCCTTCGCCGGCGCCAAGAACCCCTACCTGCAGGAGAGCCAGTGGGGCTGGGCCATCGATCCGCTGGGCTTCCGTATTACGCTCAACGATCTGTACGACCGTTATCAGAAGCCGCTGTTTGTGGTCGAGAACGGCCTGGGCGCCAAGGATGTTGTCGAAGAGGACGGTTCCATCAACGACGACTACCGTATCGACTTCCTGCGTCAGCATATTGCCGCGATGCGCGATGCGGTGACCGAGGACGGCGTTGACCTGCTGGGCTACACCACCTGGGGCCCGATCGACCTGGTCTCGGCCGGCACGGGCGAGATGTCCAAGCGCTACGGCTTTATCTATGTGGACCGCGACGACGCCGGCAACGGCACCCTCAAGCGCTCCAAAAAGAAGAGCTTCGACTGGTACAAGCATGTCATCGAAACGAACGGTGAGGACCTGTCCTAAGGAAGTTGAGACACTCAACTTCAGGGTCTCCTAACCAAGGCGCCCGGCGAGCAGTTAATGCTTGCCGGGCGCGTTCGCATCGGGATGCCCATCAAGGAAGTGGCGTTGCGCGCGTCCCTTCTGGTCCATGCGGCTCAAAATCGCGGCGTGATGTGGACGGCTGGGGTCGAATTGGCAACATTTCGAGCCTGGCTTCGATATTGAGACTGGTTCTTTATTAAAATAGATTTCCAGACAATTGAGCGGCTGGGGGGTTAACCATGAGGGGCATGGGAGACATAACCGCATATTTGCGTCGGGGCATTCGGGAGATTATATGCCTGGCGCTGTTCTTCTTCACGTTTTTGGCGTGCGAGTATCTCTTTGATGTGCGCATGGCCGAGTTCGTGCCATCGAGTGAGGTCGTCATCTACGAGAGCATCGTTGTCGGCGCGAGCGTGATTGGCTTTTTCGTGCGCCCATTTCTGTACTATCGCCTTCCCCAGACGATCGATGCGACGAGCGATATTACAGGCGTGCTGTTGGTATCGGCGTTGCTGCTGATGATTACGGCAGTGCGGTTTGAGGTAGTAATTGCCGGCGGCCTGGTGGCGTGCTGCGCCCTGGGCTATTGCGGATCGACCGCCCATGCCAATCTTGCGCGGCGTTTTGCGCAGACGCCCTGCCTGGCGCGCGCCGCCGCACTTTCCTATGCCATGGGCGTTCTGGTACAGGTGATCAACCACATGGTGATGCCTGTCGGCATTCCTCAGCAGGCTGTTCTGGTCGTCTGTGCGATCGCGCAGGTGGCGTTGCTCCACGGTGCCCGACGCGCCAAGCTGCGCGACGAGTCCGATCCCAACTTTGAACCCAGTGCTGCCGGGCTTTCGGTAGATGCTCTGGAATATGGCGCCAAGTGGCATGACGATCCCGAGGCAAAGGCGGCATTCCGTCGCGCCGTAGTTCGCCTGACCGTGGCGACGGCGTATCTTTCCAGCGTATTCGCCGCTCTCAACGCGGGCTTCACGACCCTGCATGCTGTCGGAGCCGTCGATTTGGGCGATTGGCCGCGCCTGCTGCTTGTCGTGAGCTCGTTGGTCGCTGGCGCACTATTTGACCTGCACGGCCGCTCGTATATGAATATCGGCATGACATGTGCCGCCATACTGTCCACGCTTTCGTTCTTTGTGCTCATCGTCGACGGCAATGGTGGCAACGAGCTCGCTGCCACGATCATCTTTTATCTGGGCTCGGGCTTTTTCGTGGTGTTCTTTACCACAAAATATGCCGCCGTCTCGCTCTATGCGCGCTGGTCATATTTTTGGCCGTGCATGGGTCGCGTCGTCAACAACGTGTGCTCGATGCTCGTGACGGCGCCGGCGGTGGCGATCATCTAGAGTCAAAACGTGCTGGCTGCGGTCGGTGCGGCGCTCGTGATGTTTGTGGGCATTGCGATTACGCTGCTGGGGCAGTTGGGGCAACGAGCCGATGATGCCGTGATGCAGGATGGCCTGCCGCTTGCCACCGACGATCTTGGTGGGGATCTTGCGCCCACATGCTCCGACCCCGAGCCCGTGGAGGCAGCGGAGCTCACGTCCGATGAACGCCTTGATGCCTTCGTCGCCACCTTTGGGCTTACAGAGCGCGAGCGCGATATTCTTGAGGTCTTGGTCGTTTCGGACCAGAGCGTTCAGGACATCGCCACAACGCTCTTTCTTTCGCGCTCCACGCTCTATCGCCACATTTCCTCGATCAACAAAAAGGCCGGTACCGCCTCGCGCGTGGCCCTCATCAACTTCTTCTGGTCCTGGACACCCAAGGACTAGCTAATCTCCCAATAAGTTGCGGTGGAATAGTCCCTAAATTAAAGTCACGGGGCTTTAAACAGGAACTATTTCACCGCAACTGCTGGGGGGATAGACTGCGGCGGCAGAGGCAACGGCAGCGGCGTTGGCAGCTGTGGTAGTGGCAACGGCAGCTGGCAGGGTGTTTTCCGTCTACTTGCTACAGCAGCTCGCCGTGGCGGGCAATGTAGCGGCGCTTCGCCAGCTGGGTGAGCGCGATATAGGCGGTAACGATGCCAATGAGCAGCCCAAAAAAGCTCGTGGGCAGCGGCATGAGGCCGAGCGCATCGGCGATGGGGCTTGCCGGCAGCCAGGTGACGAGCGCCAGGCCCAGCACGGTAAGAACGCACAATGCGGGCGCGGCGTGGTCGCGCGGGCTCGGCAGATGCGGGGAGCGCAACATGTGGACCACGAGTGTCTGCGACCACATGGACTCGACAAACCAGCCGCTCTGGAAGAGCGCAGCAAAGGTCGCCATACCCGTGACGTCGCCCGCGGCGGCAAGCTCGGACCAGCTTGCGTCCACGGCGGCGGGGCACACGACAAAGAAGAGCGCGGCGAAGGTCACGATGTCAAACAGCGAGCTCACGGGGCCCAGCTCGAGCATAAAGCCCTTGATGGACGCGGCGTCCCAGGCACGCGGGCGGGCAGTCCAGGCGTCATCGACGGTGTCCCACGGCAGCGCGATGCACACGATCTCGTAGACCAGCGACAGCAGCACCAGCTGCAGGGCGCTCATGGGCAAAAACGGCAAGAACAGGCTCGCGACGGTCACGGACAGCACATTGCCAAAGTTGGAGCTCACCGTGGTCTTGAGGTACTTGAGCAGGTTGCCGTAGGTGCGGCGGCCTTCGATGATGCCGCGCTCGAGCACGCCCAGGTCCTTCTGAAGCAAGATGATATCGGCGGATTCCTTGGCAATGTCGACGGCCGAATCGACCGAGATGCCGCAATCGCTCGCACGCATGGCGGCGGCGTCGTTGATGCCGTCGCCCATAAAGCCCACGGTGTGGCCGAGCATCTCGCGCATGACACGTACCAGGCGCGCCTTCTGCAGCGGCGAGAGCTTGGCGAAGAGGTGGGTTTTCTCGGCGCGCTCGGCAAGTTCGGCGTCATCGAGCGCATCGATCTCGGAGCCGAGCAAGACGTTGCTCGCATCGATACCAATCTGCTCGCAGACGGTGGCGGCGACGCGGTCGTTGTCGCCGGTTAGGACCTTGACCGCCACGCCCTTGGCCTCGAGGGTGGCGACGGCGCCCGCGGCACTTGCTTTGGGCGGATCGAGGAAGGCCAAAAAGCCCATCAGCACCATGTCGCACTCGTCGGCGATGCCAAACTCGCCCACGCAGCGCGGATTGGTCTTCTGCGCCACGGCAATTACGCGTAGGCCCTCGGCGTTAAGTCCGGCGATCTGCTTGCGAATCTGGGCGAGCTTCTCGTCGGTGAGCGGCTGAGCGATGCCATCGATCTCGACAAAGGAGCAGATCTCGAGCATTTCCTCGGCGGCGCCCTTGGTAACCATCTGGGTTTTGCCTTGGGCGTCGGCGACAACTACGCTCAGGCGACGGCGCGAGAAATCGAAGGGAACCTCGTCGACCTTGGTGTAGCGGTCGCGCAGGCTCTGGCCCAGCATGGAATCGGGTGCGACGGTCGAGGGTGTCACATCGGCACGGTCGATTACGGCCAGGTCGATAAGATTTTTGAGGCCGGTCTGGAAGAAGCTGTTCAAAAACGCATGGCGCAGCACGCGCGCGTCCTCGTTGCCATCGGTGTTGAGGTAGCGCTCGAGCACGATGCGGTCTTCGGTGAGGGTGCCGGTCTTGTCGCAGCACAGGACGTCCATCGCTCCGAGGTTTTGAATCGCCGGCAGCTCCTTGACGATAACCTGGCGACGGGCGAGGTCCTTGGCGCCCTGCGACAGGCTCGTGGTCACGATGACGGGAAGCATCTGCGGCGTGATGCCCACGGCCACGCTCGTGGCGAACAGCAGCGCGTCGATGACGTTGCCCTTGGTGGCGGCGTTGATGGCAAAGACGGCCGGCGCCATAACGAGCATCAGGCGCACCAGCAGCATGGAGACGCTCGAGACGCCGCGGTCAAACGCGCTTTTTTCGCCGCGCCCGTTGAGCATCTTGGCGATGCCGCCCAGGTAGGTGTCCGAGCCGGTGGCAACGACAAGCGCCATGGCGGCGCCGTTTTGCACGGAGGTGCCGGTAAAGACGATGTTCTTGCAGGCAGAGAGTGGCAGTGCGGAGCCGTCGGCGCCCTCGACGACGGTGACGGCGGTGGTCTTCTCGACGGCCTCGCTCTCGCCGGTGAGTGCGGACTCGATCACAAACAGGTCGCGCGCGGTGATGATGCGGGCATCTGCCGGCACCATATCGCCGGCAGAGAGACGGATTACATCGCCGGGGACGAGCTCGTCGAAGGGGATCTCGATGCGCTCGCCGTCGCGCAGGGCGGTGCAAGTGTTGGAGACCAGGTCCTTGAGGGCCTCGGCCGCATTGCCGCTGCGGGCTTCCTGGATAAACTTCATGCCGCCCGATACCAGCAGCATGGTGCCGATGACGATGACCGTGGAGGGGTCGCGCTGCGGTTCGGGCACGGCGAGCACGTCGATGTAGAGCGAGACCAGTGCGAGCGCGGCGAGGATGCCGGCGAAGGGATCGATGAACGCGTCGGCGATGCGGCGGGCGAGCGTTTTGGTCGTTGCCTCGATGGCGTTGGGGCCGACGGCGTTCAGGCGCTCAGTTGCCTGCTCGACGGTGAGGCCGTTTGCCGTGGCGTCAAGCAGTACGAGGGCGTCCTCGGCACTATGGGTGGCGGCGAATATGGTGTTCTTGGACAGGCCGGTATGAGCGGCAGGGCGCGCCGTGCGGCGGCGCTTGGAGATGGCTTCGAGTACCGTGACGGTTTTGAGCATCAGCATAGGGTCCTCCTTGTTGAGGGGAGTTAGCGTACGTGTCGTATTTGCTTCAAAAAACCTAGATGTCGCTCACGTCAAGCTCTTGAGCCCACAAAGGGTGCAGCGCGCCTTTGCGGTGGTTTTGGCGATCTGCCGGTGGCGTTTATGCGTGTGCGGAGTCCTCGCGGCGTGCCGAGGGCGACATGCAGGTTTTTCGACTAGGACTGCCTTCCATGGCACACCTCCTAAAGGCTGAGCGCAGCGCGCTTTGGGTATCTCGTACCCCTTTTTAATCCGCCCGTATTCTTGATGAGGGGGTTTGACATGTCAACCCCATTGTTCGGAAAACCATTCCCCCTGACAAAGCCTTTACAGAATGCCGTGGCCCCAAAGCGCGCCCGCATCGACGCTTCGCCTGCGCTAAACTGGAAGGCACGTACGCGATTACGAGAGGAGCCCGCATGGAGGCTTACAAGCAAGAGTTCATCAAGTTTATGGTCGAGTCCGACGTCCTTAAGTTCGGCAGCTTTACGCTCAAGAGCGGCCGTCAGTCCCCGTTCTTTATGAACGCCGGCGCTTACGTGACGGGCTATCAGCTCAAGAAGCTGGGCGAGTATTACGCCCAGGCCATCCACGATAACTTTGGCGACGACTTTGATGTGCTGTTTGGACCGGCCTACAAGGGTATTCCGCTGGCCGTCGTGACCGCAATTGCCTACCACGAGCTGTACGGCAAGGAGGTCAAGTACTGCTGCGACCGCAAGGAGGCCAAGGACCACGGTGCCGATAAGGGCAACCTGCTGGGTTATGAGCCCAAGGACGGCGACCGTGTGGTCATGGTCGAGGACGTTACCACCAGCGGCAAGTCCATCGACGAGACCTATCCCAAGGTCAAGGCTGCTGCCGATGTCGAGATCAAGGGCCTGATCGTGTCCCTCAACCGCATGGAGGTCGGCAAGGGCGGTGTGACCACCGCGCAGAAGGAGATCGAGGCCAAGTACGGTTTCCCCGTCGCGAGCATCGTCTCCATGGCTGAGGTCGTCGAGACCCTCTACAACCACGAGATCGACGGCAAGGTTGTCATCGACGACGAGCTCAAGACCGCCATCGACGCCTACTACGAGCAGTACGGAGCACGTTAGTTACGGCGTTTTACCAAACGCCGTAACTGCTCGACGCTGCGCGGGCCGCATTTGGACAATCTGACGTTCAACTTCAAGGGCGCGACCAGAAGGTCAGCGCCCTTTCGTTTCACGTCACCTTGTCTCAAATGCGACCCGCTCGCTGTCCGTTCTCTACCTGCGGCGTCGTCTTGCTCCGAATGCGGCTCGCTCGCTGTCGTTGCCGAAACATCGGCGTTGCCGGACTAGTCATTGGGGACGTTCATAAATGACTACTCAGGAATGAGCGTGGATAATCTCCCGTTTTTGGCCTGTGTGCAGGCTCAAAGTGGGAGATTATCCACGCTCGCTTTAATTTGCCTGGGTTGCGATGCCTATCTAATCGGCTCGGCGTCTTCCCTGAGAATCGAAAGATACTCTTCATACCCGTACTGCCGGTATCTCTGTCTTGACTCGTCGAGCGGACGGAGGATACCCAATTCTTCAAATGATTTGACGAGCGAGCTCGCGGTACTCCTGCCGATATCGAGTTGGGCAGCGATGAATGCGGTGTCGACGATGGGGTGCTCTTCAAGAATGCCCAACAGCCTTTGCCCGTTTGCAGCAGTCCTTCCGAGATTTTCGGTAATGGTTGCTGTGGAACGGTTATGGAGGTCAACAAGGTTTTTTAAAGACCCTACCGAGTCCTCCGCACTCTCGAGAAGACTGTTGCAGAAAAACTCTATCCATTCCTCGTAAGTGCCTCTCTCCCTTACGGATGTGAGTTGCCGGTAGTACTCGCTTCGATTTTTCTTGAACTGGAACGATGGATAGAACAAGCAAGAATGAAGAACGCCATCATTGATGAGCATAAGTGTAATGAGAAGCCTGCCCAGGCGACCGTTTCCGTCTAGGAATGGATGGGCAATTTCAAATTGGTAATGGACGAGCGCCGCCCGCACAATCGGATCCATTTCGACTTGAGGCTCATTGATAAAGCGTTCGAGGTCCTGGAGCGTGTTACTCAAATCTTCAATGTTTGGAGGGACAAACGATGCGGTTGCAATGGTGCAGCCTGAGGGGCCAATCCAGTTTTGTGAGGAGCGCAGTTCGCCTAGATTCTTCTCCGTTCCGCGCACTCCGTCCAGCAAGACCGCATGAACTTGCCTAAGAAGTCTCGTGCACAAGGGCATCTTTTTGAGCAGTTCTACGCCGCGGTCGACAGCACGGACGTAATTCACGACGTCTGCGACATCTTTATGATGGAGCTGTGTTTGCGATGGACTAAGTAGGTCGTCAAACGTGCACTGGGTTCCCTCAATTTGCGAAGAAAGGAGTGCTTCTTTGCGCACGTACATTGTCAGATACATGTCGGCGTTGGGAACAAAGTAGAGCATGCCTTCAAGCTCTCCAAGCTTTCGTGAGCATGCGGAAAGCGTGCGATAGGTTTCCTCGGTGAGGTTTAGCTGCCTCAATGATTGCAAGGGCGTTGGAAAAAACGAATAGTAAGCCAATTTCCCCGATAGATTATTGCGGAGCGTTCCCTGGCCGTTCTCCTCGATTTGCATCGCGCCCTCCATATCTTTAGTGCCGGAAACTCGTTATTAGGCTAATCATATCAATTCTAATAACGAGTTTAAGGATTAAATAGTTATTAGAATTCATGTAAACAATCTAATGATGAGAAGTCGTTATTACTTGACCATGGAGCTCGGCTTGGTACAAGGGGGTCATCCAAAATGAACGTGGATAATCTCCCGTTTTTGGCTCGGTGACGGCCTCAAAGTCAAAGTGGGAGATTATCCACGCTCGTTAGTTAAGCGTCCGAAAATCCACACTCGCCAAACCTACCAAAAAGGGACGGGTTTATTTTGGCACGTTTCGGTCGGTATCAGGAAGTGTCAGGGACGGGGCGGCGGCAGGACTCGAGAGCGAAAAGAAGTATCGGGTTTGGTGCGCCCGCTTCTGCCCGTCCCGTGTGCAGGCGATACTCGGCTTATCGACCCGCGATGCAAAGGAGATGCTCGCCCCACGAACACTACCGGGAAGGGCTCGCGATTCGAGTCCCCACCTTAGCATTTGAACCATTTGGCACTATAATTACCGTAGGCATGCGCACAACGTTGCGCTTAATCAAGAGGAGAAAACATATGGGTCTGTTTGACATGTTCAAGAAGAAGGCTGAGCCCGCGGCTGCCGCTGCTCCGGCCTCCATCTCTGCTTCTGCTGGCGCCGACGTGCTGTGCTCGCCCGTCAAGGGCAAGGTCATCAAGATGGCCGACGTGCCCGATCCCGTCTTTGGTGGCGAGGTTCTGGGCAAGGGCTGTGCCGTGTGGCCCGAGGACGATCTGGTCTACGCTCCCTGCGACGGTAAGGTGACCGTCACCATGGGTCACGCCGTGGGTCTGCAGTCCGATAGCGGCATCGAGGTTCTGGTGCACGTTGGCGTCGATACCGTCAACATGAACGGCGATGGCTTCGAGGGCTTCGTCAAGGCCGACGACGTTGTGAAGGCTGGCCAGCCCATACTCAAGATCGACCGCGCCAAGATCGCCGCTGCCGGTTACAAGGACTGCGTCGTCGTGGCCGTGTCCAACACCGCCGAGTTTGCCGATGTCGAGCTCACCGTTGAGGCAGAGTCCGCCGTCGCCGCCGGTGACGCCATCGTCAAGGTCGTCCGCAAGTAAACTGCGGCGTCCAAAGGATGTGCAAGGGTGGTCGGGTTTTCCGGCCACCTTTTTTATTGCACCGTGGGGAAGCGTTTTATTGCACGTTGGGCGGGCTTGCAAACCGTTCGGACGCTAAAACGAACCGACCACGCCTTCGCGTTGCCGAGGGTGTTCATAAGTGGATAGTATGGGCTTACTTATTACAACGTGTGCCGCGTCCGGGAAGCGCGGTGCCGCTCATTGGGAGGAACAACATGAAAAAGAAGCTGCTGCTTGCGCCCCTCATGGCCGTCTTGGTTGCATGCGTGGTCGTGCTTTCCGGCTGTGGAGGTCCTTCGGTTGAGGAGCTCATCACCGAGGATCTTACGACGCAGTTTGACGAGGTCAAGAACGGTGGCGACGACTTCCTCTCTGGTCTGGAGGAGGCTTCGGGCGACGAGTTCGAGCAGCTGGGTATCGATCCCAAGGAGTATGCCAAGACCTATCTCGAGGGCTTTGACTACAAGATCGGCGACGTGACGGTCGACGAGGACAAGGGTGTCGCGACCGCCGAGGTCTCTATCACCTGCAAGTCTATGAACAAGATCGTCGAGGACTTCTCCACCCAGTATCAGGAGAAGGTCGCCGCGCTTGACACGGTTCCTTCCGATGACGAGCTGTACAAGATGGCCGGTCAGGTTATGGTCGATGTGACCAAGGCCACCGAGCCCAGGAAGACCACGGTTATCTTCAAGTACACCTGCAACGACGACGGCGAGTGGTCTGCCGACGACTCCGTCAACTCCGAGATGATGGATGCAATGCTGAGCTAGTTCGTTGCGGCGTTTTACCAAACGCCGCAACTGCTCGACGTTGCGCGGGCACCAGAGCGACAACTTGTCATTCAAAGAGGACGGTATGACCAGAAGGTCTATGCCGTCCTCTTTTCATGCCAATTTGTTCGCTCTGGTGTCCGCTCGCTGTCCGTCCTCTACCTGCGGCGTTGCCATTGTTGGGGTAGTCGTTGGGGCGTTCTTGTCTGACTAGTCGTTTAAGAACGTCCCCAACGACTACTTTCCGCGCAACAGCATTGTCGCAGCTGCGTTAAGCAGTGTCGCTCGTTACTCGCCCAGGATCAGCGCTGCGAGCTCGTCCTGGGTGTCCACCACGTAGTCGGCGCCGGCGGCTTCCAGCTCTGCGCGGCCGCGGAAGCCCCAGCTGACGCCCGCACTCTTAAGGCCGGCGTTGTGGCCGGTCAGGATATCGACATTGGAATCGCCTACGTAGAGCGTGGTCGCCGGGTCGGCGCCTAGCTCTTCCATCACATGCAGCGTAACAGGCGCCTCGGGCTTGGGGGGAAACGCATCGATGCGGCCCTGCACCAGCGCAAAGCGCTCGGAACCAAAATACTTTTCGATAAGCGGAGCCGCCGAGACGTGGTCCTTGTTAGTGAGCACGGCAAGCTGCACGCCCGCGGCGCGCAGGCGGTCGAGCATCTCGATCGTACCGGCATAGGGGGCGGTGTGGTCCTCCTTGTGCTCGCCGTAGTAAGCCCTAAACTCGGCAAGCGTCTGCTCAAACATGCGGCCGTCGCCCGCATACTCGGCGGGCATAAAGCGCTCAACCAGCTTGAGCATGCCGTTTCCCACCTTGTAGCGGTACTCGTCAACGGCAAACGTGGGCCAGCCGTGCGCCTCGCAGGTATGGTTGCCGGCGGCCGCCAGGTCCTCGAGCGTGTTGAGAATGGTGCCGTCCAGGTCAAAGATCACATGGGAAAAAGCTGCTGCCATGGGTGCTCCTGCCGCTTGAGTTGTAAAACGCACCCCATGATACTGGGCATGCGTGCCGGGCATGTTTGGAATCTGAATATCTTTAATAGCCCTGAGCCTTTGTCGTTAGCAAATTCTCGGCAGCTGCTCTCCTACGAGCATGTCGAGGATGCGGGTCGAGCCCCAGCCGGTACGTACGCGCACGGCGGGTCGAGCGTCCGATCTAAGTGGCAGCACGCGGCCGATAATCGCGGCGTTCTCGCCGTAGCGGGCGGCGCGCATGGCGGCCAGCGCCGCATCGGCTTGTTCGGCCGGCACGACGGCAACCATCTTGCCCTCGTTTGCCACCTGCAGCACATCGTAGCCGAGCATCTCGCAGGCGGCCTGCACGTCGGGACGCACGGGCACGGCGTCCTCGTCGACCTCCATGGCAACGCCGCTGGCCTGTGCAAACTCGTTGAGTGTGGACGCCAGGCCACCGCGCGTGGGGTCGCGGAAGCAACGTGTGTCGGGTGCTGCGGAAAGCACATCGGCAATCAGGTGGTTGAGCGGCGCGGCGTCGCTTTCGATGGTGCTCGAAAACGCCAGACCCTCGCGCTGACTCATGATGGCGATGCCGTGGTCACCCAGTGTGCCCGACACCAGGATGACGTCGCCGGGCCGGCAGTTTGCGCCGCTGAGCGCCACGCCCGCGGGTACCTCGCCCACACCGGCGGTATTGATATAGACGCCGTCGGCCCCGCCGCGCTCGACCACCTTAGTGTCGCCCGTGATTATGGACACGCCCGCTTCGTGCGCCGTTTCGGCCATCGTCTGCACAATCTGGTGGAGCTTATCCATGGGATAGCCCTCTTCGAGGATAAAGCCGCACGATAGGTAGCGCACGTTGGCGCCCGAGGTCGCGACGTCGTTGACGGTTCCGCACACGGCGAGGCGGCCGATGTTGCCACCGGGGAAGAACTGCGGCGAGACTACAAAGCTGTCGGTCGACATGGCGATGCGCCCGCTCGCGGGCAGCGCGGCGACGCCGGCGTCGTTGCCTTCGAGCAGCTCGGGCGACCCAAAGGCATCCAAAAAGACCTCATCGATGATGCGCTTCATCATCTGTCCGCCGGAGCCGTGGCCCAGCAGGACGGTGCTATCGGTAACGCTATGGGACATATCGAAAACTCCAATCGTGGGTGGAATTATATGGGTGAGGCGCAGCGTCGACTGGTCCGCCGTTCGTTAGAACGGTGGAACCTATTAGCCTCGGTAGCGGAAATATGCTGCGCAGCTGCCCTCGGAGCTCACCATGCAGGGGCCGACGGGATGCTCGGGCGTACAAGCGTGGCCGAACAGGGGGCAGTCGCTCGGCGTAATGGCCCCGCGCAGCACGTCGCCGCAGCGGCACCCGCGTGGCTCGACCGTCGGCTCGATGGACACGTCAAAGCGCATGCTGGCATCAAAGTGCGAAAACTCGGGACGAATGGCGAGTCCCGAAGCCGCAATCGATCCCAGCCCGCGCCACGTGGTATCGCACGGCTCAAATACCTGCTCGACCAGCTGGCGCGCCACAGGATTGCCGTCGGCATTGACGCCGCGACGGTAGGCGTTGTCGATCGCGGGTTGCCCCTCAACAACCATCTGGACCAGCATGCAGATACCCTGCAAGATGTCGACCGGCTCAAATCCCGTTACCACGCCTGGAGTCTTAAACTCGTCGACCAAAAAGCCAAAGGGGGCCAAGCCCGTGATGGTGGCGACGTGGCCCGGCAGGATAAAGCCGTCGATGGCGGTCTCGGGGTCGTTGGCGATGGCGCGCAACGCCGGCGGCGTGGTCTTGTGGGCGCAATAGACCGAGAAGTTCAAAAGCCCGCGCGCCTCGGCCTCCAAGATGGCGGCGGCGATGGTGGGCGTCGTAGTCTCAAAGCCCACGCCCATAAAAATGACCGGGCGATCAGGGTTTTGCTCGGCAATGTCGAGCGCGTCGAGCGGGGAGTAGACGATGCGAATGTCACGCCCTGCCGCTTTTTGCGCAGCGAGCGAGGTGGATGATCCGGGCACGCGCATCATGTCGCCAAAGGTGGTGATGATGGCGCCGTCTATGTTGGCGAGCGCGATTGCGTGGTCGATGTCGCGGTTGGCGGTGACGCAGACGGGGCAGCCCGGGCCGCTCAGCAGCTTGAGCCCTGCCGGCATAATGGAGCGAAAGCCATAGCGCCCGATGCTCACGGTGTGCGTGCCGCAGACTTCCATAAGGTTGATGGTGCGGTCGCCGACAAGCTCATGAATGCGCTCGATGAGCTCGCGAGCCAGCTTGGGATCGCGGAATGCCGAGAAATCGATACCGGAGCGAGCCGGCTGCTCGGGCGCCACTAGTAAGCCTCCGCCGGGTTGGTGGCCAGCTGGTCTTCTTCGACCAGCTCGGACATGGCATTAACAAGCTCGAGCGTTTCCTGTGCTTCCTGCTCGTCGACAATCTGGATGCCAAAGCCGGCGTGTACGAGAATATAGTCGCCAACCTGCGCCGTCGGCACGAGCCGCAGCGACACGGGGCGCTCGATGCCCATCATGTCGACGGTGGCCTTGAGGCCGTCGTCGCGTTTGACTACTTTACCGGGAACGGCAAGGCACATATTGTTCCCCTTGTATACGCTTTGCGCTGGATGAGCGCTCAATAATCCATCAGTTGATGGTAGCGCTCGCGGGGTTCGCGGGCAAACGCGTTACGCCTGTGAGACGGCGGCTTGCGGGCTGGCCGAACAGCCTATTGTGGCGCGACCTGTGCGAGGCGAGCGCTTGCGACCGCCGCCTGACCGTAGGCGATGCAGCCGTCATTGACGGGTACGGTGTGGGGAACCAAGACAGCAAGGCCCGCGCTTTTGAGCTCGCGGGTGAGGAGCTGAAGCAGGAGTCGGTTCATGAACACGCCGCCCGAGAGCGCGACGGTGTCGATGCCCTCGCGCACGCAGGTATCGCTGGCGATGCGCGCCGAGGAGCGCGCGACGGCGACATGGAAGTCGAGTGCGAGCCTGTCGGCGGGCGCTCCGGATTCAATTCCCTCCAAAAGTGCCTCAAAGAGTGCTTTCTGGTCCAGAACATAGGGGCCGTCCAGCCACGATGGGCCAGATGCGAAATAGCCGGCGTTGTCGTCGGGAAAATGGGCGATTTCGTTGTCGAGCGCGCGCCAGGCGGCGGCCTCAAGCTCGATGGCGGGTTCGCCCTCGTAGGTTGCCTTGTCGCAGATGCCCAGAATTGCTGCCGTGGCATCAAACAGGCGACCCATGCTGCTGGTACGCGGGCTGTTGATGCCGCGCTCGATCATGGTGGCTGTCACGTTGCGCGTTTGCTCGTTGAGGCTGTCTAAAAGCCGAGCGGCACCTGGGTGCTCGAGCAGGCCGAGCTCACTGAGCAGGGCAAAGGCGTTGCGGCGGGCGTCGCGCACGGAGGCCGCCCCACCGGGGAGCGCCCAGGTGCGCAAATGCGCGGCGCGCTCAAAGCCGCCAAGGCTGGCAACAAGAAACTCGCCGCCCCAAATGGTCCCATCGGTGCCGGCGCCGGTGCCGTCAAAGGCGATGCCAAGGACGCGCGCGTCGGTTGTAAGCTGGCCCGCGGCGATGGCCTCGGCCATTACGCTCGCGACATGCGCATGATGGTGCTGCACCTCGACGAGCGGCAGATTGCATTTTCGCGCCTGCTCGCGCGCCCACTGGCCCGATAGATAGCTGGGGTGCACATCGCAGGCCAAGGCGGCGGGCGCCAAGTCAAAGAGATCTTTCAAGCGCGTGCGCGCGGCGTTCCAGGCATCGAAGGTCCCGCCGTTTTCAACATCGCCGATATGCTGCGACACAAAACAGGTTGTCTTGCCGTTCGTCCCTTCACGCGCGAGTGCAATCGTGGCCTTTTGTTGTGGCCCGCAGGCGAGCACGCAGGACGGAGCGCCGTCGAGCGCCGGCAACGGTAGCGGCTGGGGTGCATATCCGCGAGCGCGGCGAACGGGCATAATGGCGCCGTCGACCACGCGCACTACAGAGTCGTCGTAGCGCGAGAGGATCGCGCGGTCGTTACCGAGCAACGCGTCGGCGATGCCGGCAGCAACGAGGTGTTCCCAGGCAAGGTCGTCGTCGGTCTCGATGGGTTCTTCGCTCAGGTTTCCGCTGGTCATGACGAGCGCGTGCATACCGCAGACTTCTGCCGCGGCAAGCAACAGATGTTGAAGCGGCGTATAGGGGAGCATGACGCCGAGCTCGGGCAGGTCGTGCGCGACAGATGGCGCGAGGGCGAGGATGTCGGGGGAACCGTCGTTGTCCTCGCTAACAGTGCGCCGGCGCAGCAGCACGATGGGGCGGATACTGCCAGCGAGCAGATCGCGTTCAGCATCGTCGATATGACACAGGCGCTCGGTATCAGCAAGACTGCGTACCATGACGGCAAGTGGTTTGTTGCTGCGGCGTTTGCGACGGCGCAACTCGCACACCGCCTGTTCGTTGGTGGCATCGCAGGCCAGATGGAATCCTCCCAGACCCTTGATGGCGACGATCCCGCCGCCTGCCAGCAGCTCGACACAGCGTTCGATGATGGCATCGCTGGCCTCGCGCGTGGAGCCGACGGCTGGTGTTGCGTCGACAGCCGCTGGTACAACGTCGCGATCCGCCTCGCGCCACGTAATGTGCGGCCCGCATTCAAAGCAGGCGTCGGGTTGCGCGTGAAACCGCCGATCGAGCGGGTCGGCATACTCTGCGGCGCAGGTGGGGCACATGGGAAAGCGATCCATCGAGGTTGCCGCTCGGTCATAGGGCAGCGAGCGAATGATGGTAAAGCGCGGTCCGCAATTGGTGCAGTTGATAAAGGGATAGTGAAAGCGTCGGTCGGCGGGGTCGAACAGCTCGCGCAGGCAGTCGTCGCATGTGGCGATGTCGGGCGAGATGAGCGTCGTGTGGGCAGTCTGATCCCGCGACGCCACAATGCGAAAACCCTGCTCGTTAGCGGCGTCCCAGTCGCCGGGTGCTAGGTCCACAACCTCGACATGCTCCACGCGAGACGCCGCAGGCGCATGTTCGGAAAGCGCGTCGACAAATTCGTCGAGCGACTCGCTTAGAGCGTGCGCCTCGATATGCACGCCATCGCCCGCGTTGAGCACCCAGCCGCAAATGCCGTGCGCCATGGCCTCGCGATACACAAACGGTCGCATGCCGACACCCTGCACAATGCCCGTTACATGGATATGCGCATGTCGCATGCGACCCTCCTTCGTTGAAATGTGTGCTGTTACAGCCCCAGGCTCTGCTCGGTGGCGGCGCAGGTGAGCTCGCCGTGTTTAACCCCGCGCAGGCCCAGCAGGCGGTCAGCCAGCTCGTAGACACGTTCGCCGCGACCCTTAAGCGCCAGAATCTCCAAGCAGTTGTGGTGATCCAGGTGCACGTGCATGGTCGATACGATCTCGTCGGTGTAGTCGTGTTGCACCTCGTCCAAGCGGCGCGTCAGGTCGCCGGTGTGATGGTCGTAAATCATGGTGAGTGATCCGATGACCTGCTCGTCGGGCGTTCGCATCTGCTCCTTGGCAATCGATGCGCGAATCAGGTCGCGTACAGCCTCGGAGCGGTTGGCCACGTCACCGCGGCGCGCGATCTGCTCGTCAAAGCGGCGCAGCAGGTCGTCGGGCGCGGTGACCGAAAAACGGACCAGCTCGGAGGCGGAGCCGCTGCAACGGCAGTCCGCGTCGCCGGTCGGCCCGTGCGAATGCTCGTGCCCGCAGGTGTGCTCGTGCTCGGCCACGCTACACCAGCTTTACGGAGCCAACGGAGTTATGGTCGGCCTCGATGGCCTCCTCGTAGCCCTCGAGTGCGTCGTGCGCCTCGTGGAGCGCTGCCATGGCGGCCTCGAGCTTGGCGCCAATGCGCTCCATATCAAAGTTTTCGGTCGCATGCAGCAGCTGATGGCTCCACTCGTGGGCGAGCTCGATTGTGTCGTCGACCTGCTTGACGCTCATGGCAAGCTGGCTCATGTTCATTCCGACGTCATGCATGGGAAATCTCCTTTTGTATGGGGCAGTTCAGTGGTTCAGATTTTACTACGCCCGCTCTGCGCGCAGTTACATAAGAAAACGGGTACGAGTCTGTGCGACCCGCACCCGTTCACTGGGGGCTGTTTGTGACTACCATACTATCCGCGGTTGCACTCGATGCATTCAGAAGTCCGGCGAGCGGCGTAAAAGCGCTCATGGACGGCAGGCAGACGGCAACATGTAACAAGCGTATTACAGATGCTTCTCCAGCAGCGCCTGCAGCCTCGCCTTGGGTAGAGCGCCAACCGAGCGGTCAATCTCCTCGCCGTTCTTAAACACAATCAGCGTGGGGATGCTCATGACGCCATACTTCATGGCCAGGTCCTGGTTGTCGTCGACATTGCATTTGGCAACGGCAAGCTTGCCCGCCAGCTCATCGGCAACCTCGTCAACGATGGGCGAGAGGGATCGACAGGGACCGCACCACGGTGCCCAAAAATCAACCAGCACGGGCAGGCTGTCGTTAACGATGGAATCGAAGTTCTCGGGGGTAATCTGATTAATGCCAGCCATGGTGACCTCCATAATGCGACGCGGCTCGGCCGCGTAAAACTCAGTACGACCGTGCTTATACCCAGCCGCCCGCAAAGCAACCACTCGCGGGCAGCTCTTTTATATAATGGTGGGCACGCAAACGATTGGAGAGCGCATGTCCACGTCACAAAGCCAGAAAAAAGAAGCCATCGCCCAGGCGGCCGAGCAGGAGCTCACATCGCTTGCGGTCCGTGGCGTGCGTATCGCGGGCAACGCGTGCTCGCCGATCGTTCTGGTCAAAGGCGATTTGGACGACGCCGAGCGTTCGGGTGGCGAGCTTGCTGCCGGCCCGGATGGCACGGCGTTGCGCAAGGCGCTTGGGGCCATCGGCTACGCGCCCGAGGATTTTTGCGTGCTGGCAAGCGTCGCCGGCGTGGGTGACGGAGCGGTCGCGGTGGGCGAGACTCTGCCGTGCGAGCTGTTCCGCGAGGCGCTTGAGGCTTTGGATCCCGAGGCGGTGCTACTGCTCGACAACAACGCGGCTGACGCCATGCGCGAGACCTACGCCGATATGCTCGTGGCGATCGATGACTTCGACACCGCCATGCTCAAGCCCGGCTTGGTCGCCCATGTGCAGGGTCGCCGCGTGCTCGCGCTCGACGGTTTTGAGGCGGCGCTAACTGACAAAGCCGCCAAGCAGCGCATGTGGGCATACATCAAGCAGCTGACCCCGGCGGCCGCTCCGCTGTAGCGGATTAGCGCCGGCGAGCGATTGTCTGGCGGGCAAGGCACGCCTCGAGATCGGCGCCGCACTTCTACATCACAGCGCGCAGCTCAAACCGATCGCCGTTAATGCGGAACTGGCAGTTGCCGTTCATGCGTTCGACGGCAAGCTTAATGCTCTTGGTTCCAAAGCCGTGTCCGGTGTGCCCGGCTACGGGCATGCCGTCGACCATGCGCGGCGCGCGGTCAAACGTGTTGGAAACTAACAGCAGCAGCTGGCCGTCCTCTAATCGCAGGTCAAAGTCGACGAATCGCTTTCCTTGGGGTGCGGCGCTTGCAGCGGTGATAGCGTTTTCCAAGGCATTTGAGAGCACGCTAAACAGGTCGGCGTCACCTACGTGGATGGTTTCGGGTACGGCGGCGCGCAGGTTGGCGGTAATGCCGTTTCTATTGATATCCGAGTTAAATGACGAAAGCGCGATGTTTACGGTCTCGTTGGCGCAGAAGCGGCGTACGGCGGTGCGATCGCCGACTTCGCAGAGTTCATCGATGCGTTTGAGCGCCTCGTCGGTGTGGCCCTCCTCAATTAAAGCGGCCAGGCCGCGTAGGAAGTGGCGCATATCGTGGCGAAGAATCGACAGCTCGCGCCCAGATTGACGCCAAGCCTCGAGCTCTTTGATGGCGGCGCTGTCGCGGGTTTCGAGCATCCAGCGCTCTCGCTCGGCGGTTTCCTTTTCTTCGTATTCGCGCAGGTAAACGGCAAGAAACATAAGATAGAAGGCACAGAGCGCAAATGCCAAAAACTCAACCGTCACCACCGAGCCCGAGTGGAACAGCGTGGTGTAGACGTTGGTGGCATAGTCAAAGACGTAATAGACGAGCGGCAGGATTAAAAGGATGCCCAGCTCGGTGGTGCTTTTAATCGCCAAGCGCGGACCGATGTCGCCGGCCCAATGCAACAGGACGGCAAAGACGGCGAGTGTGGTCGCGATGCGCGCCAGATAGTACGCGATCTGAGAATCGGTTGCGGCAAATGCGGCAATGCCCATCCAATTGCTGAACTGGCAGCTCAGATAGGCACTCGTAATGCCGAGTACGGCAAGCAGCGGGCTCAGGCGGTAGCGCGCGCACAAATAGATGACGAGCGGCAGATGCACGACGAGTGGATATACCTGGCGGGCGAAAAGCTCGCCGCCGACGGCATTGGCGAGGCCAAATGCGCATCCAGTTACGGCACCGACCAGCACCAGTTCAAGCGCATGACGCCGGTTGATCTCGACACCGCACAGCGCCGCCGAGGCAAAGACGCCAAAGAGCAGCGTCGTGGCGTGGTGGATTGCCCAAAGGATCATTTCGACCGTGGAGACCATCAGTGTCTCCCACCCTCAAAGCGCACCGCAAAGTAGGCGTCTTGGAATCCCTACTTGCAGCTGCGCGAAAGCGGGATGCACGCGCCCGAGCGCATGACGATGTCCGTGCGGTCAAAGTGATCGATATTGCGCAGGTTGACCTGGTAGCTGCGGTGGCATTTAAAGAAGGTGGCATTTTGCGCCAAACGGTCTTCGACGCTGCGGAACGACTCAAGTGCCTCGATATCGCGTCCGTCGCGCAGGTGGAAGACCACGTGCTTGTTGCGCGCCTCGGCATATTCGATGTCGGACAGGCGCAGGGCGTGGTAGCCAAAGGAAGTTTTGATCACGAGCTCGTCGGTTGCCGCCGGGCGCATGCTCGAAAGCTCGTCGAGCAACTGCGCTAGGCGTTCGTAAGCCACGGGCTTGAGCAGATAATCGAAGGCGCGGACCTCGTAGGACTCCAGTGCAAACTCGGGCGATGAGGTGAGAAACACCAGACGCACGGCGGTATCGGCCTGGCGCAATTCGCGCGCGGTGTCCATGCCGTTGACGAGCGGCATGATCATATCGAGCAAGATGATGTCGGCGCGCGATGCGGCATGGCGGGCCAGCAGGTCCTCGCCGCGCGTGACGAGCGCAACATCGACCGCCGTGCCCGTCTCGCTCGACCAACGGTCGATCATCCGGTGCAGTCTATCTAGAAAAGCGACGTCGTCGTCGCAGGCAATAATCTTGAGCATTCTGAGCCCCCTTAGTAGTTCGATTTTGCCACATTGGGTGCGGACCGCTCGCGGAGGCGTGTCCCATTTGCGCCCCACGTCGCGCAACTCGCGCCGAGCGGTATTGCGGTGGCGAAAGATGCCTCCTGCGCTATCGAGAGCTCGGCTATCCTCAGCTTGCCAGTTCGAAAATGGACCTGCCGCATGATTGAATCTTTATTTCAACTTTACACCTAGGTTTACAGCTGTCTTGTCAGCTGTAAACCTAGGTGTCATACTAAAGCCCCAAGATTCGCCAAAAGAGAGGGGCCTTGATGGCACAGAGCGCGAACATGGATGCGTCGGAGCTTGCACGCGATATCGCGGCCGGCCTAGCATCGGCAACGACGGCAACGGAGCGCGCGGCACTGGTGCCCGCAGAGCTTGTCGAGGCCATTCAACAACTAAAAACCCAACGTGACGCGGTGATCCTAGCGCACTATTACGTGGCGCCCGAGGTACAGGCCGTGGCTGATTACGTCGGCGACAGCTTTTACCTGGCAAAGCTTGCCAAGAGCCTGCCGCAGCAGACCATCGTGCTGTGCGGCGTGGAGTTTATGGGCGAGAGTGCCAAGCTGCTCAGCCCCACCAAGACCGTGCTGCTGCCCGAGCCGGGCGCGGACTGCCCCATGGCGCACATGGTCAAGCGTGAGACGGTCGACGCGGCGCGCGCCGAGTACGGTGACGACCTTGCCGTGGTCTGCTACGTCAACTCCACGGTCGAGATCAAGAGCTGGAGTGATGTGTGTGTCACCAGCTCCAACGCCGTCAAGATTGTGTCCGAGCTGCCGCAGCAGCATGTCCTGTTCATTCCCGACCAAAACCTGGGTCGCTTCGTAGCCGAGCAGGTGCCGCAAAAGCACGTCATCCTCAACAAGGGCTACTGCCCGCGCCACCACATCATCACCGTCGAGCAGATCGTTGACGCGACGGAGGCCCACCCCGACGCGCTCGTGCTGGCGCATCCCGAGTGCAAGGCCGACGTTCTGGCCGAGGCCGACTACATCGGCTCCACCGCCGACATCATCAAGTACGCCGAGGAGTCGGACGCGAGCGAGTTCATTATCGTGACGGTCCGCGGCGTGCTCTACGAGCTCGAGCGCCGCTGCGAGGGCGCCGGCAAAAAGTTCTATTTCCCTGCGGTGCAGCCCACCTGCGTCAACATGGATCTCATCACGCTCGAAAAGCTCGTGCGCTGCCTGGAGACGGGTGAGGGCGAGGTGCAGATCGGCGTGTCGGACGAGGCTGCCGACCAGGCCAAACTTACGCTCGACCGCATGCTCGAGTACGCAGCGCGCTAGAACAATGTGGCATGAGGGATGGTCCCTTATGTCACATTCAAGGGAGAGGATTCCTATGGAAACCAAGCAATACCCCGACATGGAGTGCGACGTCGTCATTGCCGGCTGCGGCGTAGCGGGCCTGTACGCGGCTCTCAACCTGCCGACGAGCACGCGCGTGATCATGCTCTCCAAGGGCGCTGTCGACGAGTGCGATTCGATGCTCGCACAGGGCGGCATCTGCGTGCTGCCCGAGGGCTCGGACTACGATGCCTTCTTTGAGGACACCATGCACGCCGGCCATTACGAGAACCGCCGCGAGAGCGTCGACATCATGATCCGCTCGAGCCGCTCGGTCATCAACGACTTGCTAGCGATGGGCGTGGATTTTGAGCGCAAGGCCGACGGCAGCCTCGACTTTACCCGCGAGGGCGCGCACAGCCGTCCGCGCATTGCCTTCCATGCCGATATCACCGGCAAGGAGATTACGACCAAGCTGCTCCAGGCCGTTCGCAAGCTGGATAACGTGCAGATTTTGGAGCACGTAGCCATGACCGATATCCTGACGGGCGAGCGTGACGGCGCCACGGTGTGTGCCGGTGTCGTCGCCGTTTCCGTGGACGAGGACAACTCGGTTCGCCCCGCCGACGAGCTGGCAAATGCCGCCGAGGGCGTGCATGCCGGTAAGCCGTTTAAGATCCATGCCCGCCATACGCTGTGGGCGACGGGTGGCATCGGCGGCGTGTACGATCACTCCACCAACTACCCGCAGCTCACCGGTGACGCCTGCTACATCGCTCAGGGGCATGGCATTAAGATGGAGCACCTGGACTACGTGCAGATCCACCCCACGGGCCTGTTTTCGCCGCAGCCGGGCCGCACCTTCCTGATCAGCGAGAGCTGCCGCGGCGAGGGCGCGATTCTGCTCAATGCCGCCGGCGAGCGCTTTACCGACGAGCTTCAGCCGCGCGACGTTGTCGCCGCCGCTATTCGCGAGCAGATGAAGCAGGACGGTACCGAGCACGAGTGGCTGAGCTTCGCCCCCGTCGAGCGCGATGTGGTGACCGGGCACTTTGCCAATATCCGCGCGCGCTGCCTGGAGGACGGCCGCGACATCCTGGACGAGCCCATCCCCGTCACGCCCACGCAACACTACTTTATGGGCGGCGTATGGGTCGACAAGGACGGCCGCACCTCGATGCCCGAGCTCTACGCCGCGGGTGAGACGGCCTGCAACGGCGTTCACGGCAAAAACCGCCTTGCATCAAACAGCCTGCTCGAGGCGCTGGTCTGGGGTCGTCGCGCCGCGTGGTACATGCGTACCGGCGAGTCGCTGGCCGTGGAGCAGGCGGGCGATCCCGCGCTCGATGGCCGTCATCGCGCCCTGAGCGCCGACACCCTGGCAATCGATGATTTGGCCCGTGCCGCCGGCACGCAGGCCGTGGAGGAGTAGACCATGAATCCCATTACCATGAAGCTCGTCGTCGATGATCTGATTCTGCAGGCTCTGCGCGAGGACATTACCTTTGAGGACGTGAGCACGGTGAGCGTGTGCCCCACGGCGCGTCCCGCCACGGTGGAGCTTATCGCCAAGGCCGACGGCATCATCGCCGGCTTGGATGTGTTTGCCCGCACCTTTGAACTGCTGGATTCGCAGAGCTCGGTGCTGCTCGACGTTGCCGATGGCGACGAGGTGCACGCCGGCGACCATGTGGGTCAGGTGCGCGGCGACGCGCGCGTGCTGCTTTCGGGCGAGCGCGTGGCACTCAACTACCTGCAGCGCATGAGCGGTATCGCTACCTATACGCACCAGATGGCCGCGGCGCTCGAGGGCACCAAGACCGTGCTCGTCGATACGCGCAAGACCACGCCGGGCATGCGCGTCTTTGAGAAGGCCGCGGTCGAGATCGGCGGCGGCAGCAACCACCGTTACAACCTGTCGACGGCCGTCATGCTCAAGGACAACCACATCGATGCCGCCGGCGGCGTGACGCGTGCAATCGAGATGGCGCGCGCCCATGCATCGTTTACTGCGACGGTCGAGATCGAGTGCGAGAACCTGGACATGGTGCGCGAGGCCGTGGAAGCCGGTGCCGACATTATCATGCTCGACAATATGACCCATGACGACATGGCGGCCGCTATCGAGCTTATCGCCGGTCGTGCCAAGACCGAGTGTTCGGGCAACGTGGACGCCGACAACATTCGCGCCCTGGCCGATCTTGGTGTCGACTATATTAGCTCGGGCGCCCTGACGCACTCTGCGCCGATTCTCGACCTCTCGCTTAAGCACCTGCGTCTGCTGGACGGTAAATAATGGACGCCCGCGAGCGTCGCCGTGCCATCATGGGCGTGCTCGAGCGAGCCAAGGGCCCCGTCTCCGGCAGCGCACTTGCTCGTGAGGTGGGTGTGAGCCGCCAGGTTGTCGTGCAAGACATCGCCCTGCTGCGTGCCGATGGGCACGATATCGTGGCGACCAATCGCGGCTACGTGCTGCAGGAGGCCCCCAGCAGCCCCGCTGTGCCCACGCGCTTGGTCAAGGTTCGCCACGGCGTGGAGCAGGCAGGCGATGAGCTCACGAGTATCGTCGACGCCGGTGGTGCCGTGCTCAACGTGATCGTCAATCACCGCGTGTACGGTAAGATCACGGCCGACCTGGACATCCGCAATCGTCGCGATGTTGAGCGCTACCTGCACGATATCGAGAGCGGCAAGAGCTTTCCACTACTAACGGTGACGAGCGGCTACCACTTCCATCGCATCGCGGCGGAAGACGAGCAGACCCTCGACGAGATCGAGGCCATGCTCAAGGAGAAAGGCTACTTGGCTGACCTCATGCCCTACGAAGACGATTTGTCCTAGTCGACGCCGCATCTATAAGTTGCGGTGAAATAGTTCCTAAAATCGGCATCCAAGACATAAAACAGGAACTATTCCACCGCAACTGCCAAGGGTCCCGCTCCAAATTAGCTGCCCACATATGCAAAAGGAGGCCTCCGCGGCGATGCGGAAGCCTCCTTTTTTGTGCACGGTGTACTTTTGAGTGTGCAAGTGGGGGAGTTGTTACTCCTCGACGATCTCGGTGATCGCGCCAGCGGGGCAAGCGTCCTGGCAAGCGCCACAGGCGACGCAGGAGTCCTCGTCAGCGACGGTAGCGACGTCCTGGAGCTCCAGAACGCCAGCGGGGCAGGAGTCGACGCAAACGCCACAAGCGATGCACTCGTCGGCATCAATTACGGGATGAGCCATGGTAGTTTCCTCTCTGTTGACCGACGCTACAGGCGATGCGCGCCGGTTTGATTCGGGCAAAAACATACCACGGGAGCGACCGTTTGCAATACCCTCTGGCCGGCATCTTCATACCGTTCGCCGAGTATGCCAAGGTTTACTAAAAAACGCGCAGGTGGGGCCGTTGAGCTGCATAAATGTTAGCTAAAGGTGACTTGAAATATAGGGCGATTGAGCGTGCTTGCGGAAACCGCATCCCATTATTTTGTCGAAAAACGGGTTGCAGTTTCCGGTTAGGCCCGCTAGCGGAAAATGCGAGCCGGTATCAGCTCTCAAAACGGGATACGGTTTCCGGTTGAGCCTTCAGACGGAAACTGCGACCCGGAATCCACGCTCAAACCGGGATGAGCTTTCCGCAAGACGGCCCCCAGGCACCCCCGGACGCAAACCTCAGCCATCTCTACATAGATCTCGATAGATTTGCCGAGAACTCAAACAGTGCGTCTACCTGCGCATTTAAGAACCTAAACTCTCAGCAATAAGAAATCTTATATGAATTGACTTAGATTTTGTATATTCCGGCCCATAAGGGGATACACTACATCCTGAAAGACAAGCCGAAGCGCCGCGCGACAGATCGTCGAGGCGGCGCGAACGCAAAAGAGAGAGGGAATTTCTAATGAGTAAGATTCTTGGTATCGACCTTGGTACTACTAACTCCGCAATGGCCGTTCTCGAGGGCGGTTCTCCGACCATTATCGTGAACGCCGAGGGCGACCGCACCACCCCGTCCGTCGTGGGCTTCCGTGCCGACGGCGACCGCGTCGTGGGTAAGGCCGCTAAGAACCAGGCTGTCACCAACCCCAAGAACACCGTGTTCTCCATCAAGCGCTTCATGGGCCGCAAGTACTCCGAGTGCACCTCCGAGATCAAGACCGTGCCGTATGAGGTCAAGGAGGGCCAGGGTGGCCGTGCCGTCGTCGATATCGAGGGCAAGGATTACACCGCCGAGCAGGTGAGCGCCATGACGCTCGCCAAGATGAAGGCTGACGCCGAGAAGTATCTGGGCGAGACCGTCACCGACGCCGTCATCACCGTCCCGGCCTACTTCAACGACGCCCAGCGTCAGGCCACCAAGGACGCCGGTAAGATCGCCGGCCTCAACGTCAAGCGTATCGTCAACGAGCCGACTGCTGCTGCTCTTGCCTATGGCCTGGACAAGCAGGGCACCGACCAGCGCATCCTGGTCTTCGACCTGGGCGGCGGCACCTTCGACGTCTCCATCCTCGACCTCGCCGACGGCGTGTTTGAGGTTCTGTCCACCTCGGGCGACAACCACCTGGGCGGCGACGACTGGGATCAGCGCGTCATCGACTGGATGGCCGATAAGTTCCAGCAGGAGAACGGTGTCGACCTGCGTCAGGACCCCATGGCCCTGCAGCGTCTGAAGGAGGCCGCCGAGAACGCCAAGAAGGAGCTCTCCGCAGCCCAGCAGTCCACCATCAACCTGCCGTTCATCACCATGAACCAGTCTGGCCCGCTGCACCTCAACTACACGCTGACCCGCGCCGAGTTCGAGAAGATCACCCGCGACCTGCTCGAGCGCTGCAAGCAGCCTGTCACCAACGCTCTGCGCGACGCTAAGCTCAAGCTCTCCGATCTGACCGAGGTCATCCTCGTCGGCGGCTCCACCCGTATGCCCGCCGTCCAGGAGCTCGTCAAGACCATGACCGGCAAGCAGCCCAACATGTCCGTGAACCCCGACGAGGTCGTTGCCGACGGCGCTGCCGTCCAGGGCGGCGTGCTCACCGGCGACGTCGAGGGCATCCTGCTGCTCGACGTTACCCCGCTGTCGCTGGGCGTCGAGACCATGGGCGGCATCATGACCAAGATGATCGACCGCAACACCACGATCCCGACCTCCAAGACCGAGGTCTACTCCACCGCTGCCGACAACCAGACCAGCGTCGAGATCAACGTGCTCCAGGGCGAGCGCGAGCTTGCCCGCGACAACAAGTCGCTCGGTAAGTTCCAGCTGACCGGTATCCCGGCTGCCCGTCGCGGCGTGCCGCAGATCGAGGTCACCTTCGACATCGACGCCAACGGCATCGTCAAGGTCTCCGCTAAGGACAAGGGCACCGGCAAGGAGCAGCAGATCACCATCTCCGGCTCCACCGCCCTGTCCGACGACGAAGTCGATCGTATGGTCAAGGACGCCGAGGCTCATGCCGAGGAGGACAAGAAGCAGAAGGAAGAGGTCGAGGTCCGTAACCAGACCGATAGCCTGTGCTACTCCACCGAGCAGACCCTCAACGAGCTGGGCGACAAGGTTTCCGCCGACGTGAAGTCCAAGGCCGAGGCCGCTATCGCCGACGCCAAGAAGGCGCTCGAGGGTTCTGACGTCGAGGCTATCAAGGCCGCCGGCGAGTCCCTGCAGTCCGTGGCCTACGAGCTGGCCCAGGTTGTCTACGCCGACGCTCAGCAGCAGACCGACGGTGCCGCCGGCGCCCAGCCTGCCGACGATGACGTTGTCGACGCCGACTACGAGGTTGTGGACGACGAGGACAAATAATCATGTCCGCCCGTAAAGCTCGCACGGAGGCGGCCGCCGCTGGCGCCGCCCCCGTTGACTCTGAGGAGAAGGACGTGAAGATTCCCGTAGAGGCCGTTGACGATACCGTGGCCAACGAGGCCCCGGCCGCCGAGGCTGCCGAGAACCAGGTAGAGGATTCCAACAAGGAGGCGACGATGACCGAGGACGAGATGGTGGAAGCCGCTATCCGCGCCGGTGAGGAAGCCGCCGACAACGACTTTAAGCTCAAGTTCGAGCAGGCTCAGAAAGAGCTTGCCGACGTGCGCAATGAGCTCGATGCTGCGGCAGAGGCTCAGAAGGCCGCCGAGGACAAGGCAAAGGACGCCACCGAGCGTACCGCCCGTCTGCAGGCCGACTGGGAGAACTTCCGTCGCCGCACCGCCAATGAGCGTATCGCCGAGCGCGAGCGCGCGACCGAGAAGCTTGTTACCGCGCTGTTGCCGGTGATTGACGATATCGAGCGCGCGATCGACCATGCCCGTAGCCAGGAGCTTTCCGACGACTTTAAGCAGTTCGTCGATGGCGTCGATGCGGTGCATGCCAAGCTGCTCGATGTGTTTGCGCACGAGGGCGTTGAGCCCATCGACCCCAAGGGCGAGGCGTTCGATCCGCTCGAGCACCAGGCCGTGGGGCGTGTCGAGGACGCATCGCAGTACGACGAGACTGTCAACGACGTGTACCAGAAGGGCTACCGCATGGCGGATCGCATCCTGCGTTCCGCGATGGTGACGGTGACCTACGGTGGCGAGAAGCGCCCCGCACCGGAGCCCGAAGCGGCGCCCGAGGATGCTACGGCCGATACGGCCGAGAGCACCGAGGAGTAATTGAGAAGGGCCCCGGGGCAACACCCGGGGCCCTTTCTGGCCTAGTGCCATATGAAAGCATGAGCCGCCGCCCGCTGGGCGGCGGATGAAACAGGAGAGGAGCTACGATGGCTGCAGGCAAAACCTTCTATGACATCCTGGGCGTATCCAAGAGCGCCTCCGACAAAGAGATCAAGAGCGCGTTTCGCAAGCTCGCGCAAAAATATCACCCCGATGCCGGCGGCGACGAGGCCAAGTTTAAGGAGATCAGCGAGGCCTACGAGACGCTTTCGGACGAGAAGAAGCGCAAAGAGTACGACCAGATGCTCATGTTTGGCGGCATGCCGGGCGCGGGCGGCGCGTATGGCGGCGGCTACGGTGCCGGCGCGGGCGCGAGCGGCTGGGGCGACATCTTCGACAGCATCTTTAGCGGCAACGGCGCCTGGGGCAGCGACTGGGGCTCGGGCTTTGCCGGGGCCGCGGGCACTGCCGGTGCAGGCGCGGGTCGCAACCGCGCACGCAAGGGCGGCGACCTGTCGCTGACCGTCGATGTGACGGCCGAGGACGCGTTTCGCGGCGTGACGCACAAGGTTACCTACCGCATTCCCTCGACGGGCGAGCAGCAGACCATTACGGTCTCGGTGCCTGCGGGTGCGGTCGACGGCGGCAAACTGCGCTACAAGCGTCGTGGCGAGTACGGCGTTGCCGGCGGCGAGCGCGGCGACCTGGTCGTGACCACGCACGTGGAGGAGCATCCGCTGTTTAAGCGCAAGGGTGCCGACGTGACCATGGAGGTGCCGATCTCGGTCTACGAGGCGGCGCTCGGCTGCACGGTTGATGTGCCCACGCCCGGCGGCGCGACGGTTCGTCTGAAGGTGCCCGCTGGCACCCAGACGGGCAAGAAGTTCCGCTTTAAGGAAATGGGGGCGCCCGACGTTAAGCACCGTGGCCGCACGGGTGCGCTGCTCGTCGAGATCAAGGTGCAGGTTCCCTCGAACCTGTCTGACGATGAGCGCGATGCCATGACCAAGCTGCGCGAGGCCGACACGCGCGATTATCGCGAGAAGGTCAACCGTTACAAGGCGACGTTCTAGGGCGGTCGTGGCGCACGCCCGCGCCCGCGGGCTTATGATGGACGATAAAGAGACGGAAAGGGGTCAGGTAGCATGGCCGAGGACAATAGGAACAAACCGCTGTACATGATCAGCGTGGCGGCCGAGCTGACCGGCATGCATCCGCAGACTCTGCGCGTCTACGAGTCCAAGGGCCTGGTGAACCCCCAGCGCTCGGGCGGCAACACGCGCCTGTATTCGCGTGCCGATATCGAGCGCCTGGAGCTCATCAACCAACTGACCGACGAGGGCATCAACCTCGCCGGCGTGGTGCGCATCCTCGATATGAAGGAGCGTGCCGAGGAACGTGAGCGCGAGAACGAAAAGCTCCGCGCCCGCGTGCGCCAGCTCGAGGACGAGCTGCACGAGTACAAGATGCAGAAGAAGATCACCGCCCTGGCCCCGCGCGACGGCTCAGTCAACCCCGAGCAAGTCATGCGCAAGCTGCTAGGCGCGGGAACCGATCTTTAGTTACGGCGGCTCTACGACGCAAATCCTAACAATATGAGAGTGGATAATCTCCCACTTTTGGTCCGCTTGAGGGCTAGAAACGGGGGATTATCCACTCCCATTTTTGGCTGGCGCTTGGGGACGTTCCTTTTGCGCCGGCACTTTGGGACACTCCTTGCGCCAAGTCTGCCGGCCCTCGCCAGGCTCGTCTCTTACTTTACCGAGATAAAGTGAACGTGCAGATTCGTAACCCACTCGCAACTGTTCTATGGCACGATATTGAACGAATGTATGCTATGCGCCCGAGCCTTTCGGGCAGAGTGGGAGACAGTATGGTTAAGCTGTACGAGGACGGCATCTACCTGTGCGGCGGCAGCGAGGTTGTGCCTGTGGCCGAGGCTGCCGAGCGCGGTATTACGCAGGCACCCGAGGATGCCAAGCGCGGCACCATCGCGTATTCGATCCTCCAGGCACACAATACGTCCGGCGACCCCGAGGCGCTCAAGATTCGCTTCGACGCCATGGCGAGCCACGACATCACCTTTGTCGGCATCATCCAGACGGCGCGCGCCTCGGGGATGGAGCAGTTCCCGCTGCCTTACGTGCTCACCAACTGCCATAACTCGCTGTGCGCCGTGGGCGGCACCATCAACGAGGACGACCACGTCTTTGGCCTCTCGGCTGCCAAGAAGTACGGCGGCATCTTCGTCCCGCCGCACATCGCCGTCATCCACTCCTTTATGCGTGAGAACTTCGCCGGTTGCGGCAAGATGATCCTGGGTTCCGACTCGCATACCCGCTACGGCGCTCTGGGCACCATGGCCGTGGGCGAGGGCGGTGGCGAGCTGGCAAAGCAGCTGCTGCGTGACACCTACGATGTTGCCTATCCCGGCGTCGTTGCCATCTACCTCACGGGTGCCCCGCGTCCCGGTGTCGGCCCGCACGACGTTGCGCTTGCCATCATCCGCGCCGTCTTTGCCAAGGGTTACGTCAAGAACAAGGTCATGGAGTTTGTGGGCCCGGGCATCGCGAGCATGACGACCGACTACCGCAACGGCGTCGATGTCATGACCACCGAGACCACCTGCCTGTCGAGCATCTGGGCCACCGACGAGGACACGCACGCGTTTTTGACCATGCACGGCCGCGGCGACGACTACCGCGAGCTCAAGCCCGCTGATGTCGCCTATTACGACGGCTGCGTTGAGGTCGACCTGTCGAGCATCAAGCCCATGATCGCGCTGCCGTTCCATCCTTCCAACGGCTTTGAGATCGACGAGCTCAACGAGAACCTCGAGGACATCCTGCATGAGGTCGAGCTCGAGGCCGCCAAGATCGGCGAGGGCAAGACGCACTTTAGCCTGCTCGACAAGATCGTCGACGGCAAGCTGCACGTGCAACAGGGCGTTATCGCCGGCTGCTCGGGCGGCAATTACGACTCCGTGGTCCAGGCTGCCCGCGTGCTCAAGGGCGCCAACACCGGCTGCGGCGAGTTCTCGCTGTCGGTCTATCCTACGAGCCAGCCCGTGGCACTCGAGCTTACGCGCCGCGGCTATATTTACGACCTTATGGAGGCCGGCGCGATTGTGCGCACGGCATTCTGCGGCCCGTGCTTCGGCGCCGGCGACACGCCTGCCAACAACGGCCTTTCGATCCGCCACACCACGCGCAATTTCCCCAACCGCGAGGGTTCCAAGCCGGGTAATGGCCAGCTGAGCGCCGTGGCCCTGATGGACGCCCGCTCCATTGCGGCAACGGCTGCCAACGGCGGCGTCCTGACGCCGGCGACCGACCTGCCCGAGGAGACTTGGGACGAGGCCTGCGAGTACACCTTTGACGACGCGCCGTACAAAAAGCGCGTGTACTGGGGCTTTGGCAAGGCGGAGCCTGCCGACGAGCTGGTCGAAGGCCCCAACATCAAGCCGTGGCCCGCGATGGAGCCCCTCGGCGACGACATCCTGCTCAAGGTGTGCTCCAAGATCATGGACCCGGTCACCACGACCGACGAGCTCATTCCTTCGGGCGAGACGAGCTCCTTCCGCTCCAACCCTCTGGGTCTGGCCGAGTTTACTCTGAGCCGTCGCGACCCTGCCTACGTGGGTCGCTCCAAGGAGGTCGATGCGGTGGAGAAGCGCCGCGTTGCCGGTGAAGCCGCGGGCGACCTGGCGGCACTCGATGCTGAGCTTGCCAGCGTGTTTGAGGCACTGGCCGGCGCGGGTGTCACGGCCGATGCCAAGGCGACCGAGTACGGCTCTATGCTCTATGCCAAGAAGCCCGGCGACGGTTCCGCCCGCGAGCAGGCCGCGAGCTGCCAGCGCGTGATTGGCGGCCTGGCCAACATCGTCCACGAGTACGCCACCAAGCGCTATCGCTCCAACGTGATGAACTGGGGCATGGTGCCCTTCCAGATGGAGGCGGAGCCCAACTTTGAGGTGGGCGACTACGTCTTTGTGCCGGGTATCCGTGCCGCGCTCGATGGCGACCTGAAGAATATCGCTGCCTACGTGGTGCGTGCCGACGGTGCGGTTGAGCAGATTGAGCTCTACATTGCCGATATGACGGCAGAGGAGCGTGCCATCGTCAAGGCCGGCTGCCTGATCAACTACAACAAGTTCAAGGCCGCTGCCGAGTAACGCACTTAATTGTCCGCCCGGGGCTTACCCTTTCCCGCCCGCTCACGCGCTTCGCGAGGGTTGCGTTCGGGAAAGGGTAAGCCCTGGGCTACATTTCTGCGTTCTCGTTGGGTCTTGAGGGACGCCAATAAATAGACTTGCTTGATGCCGCCTCTGTTAATGGGGCGGCTTCTTTTTGTCGAAAACCACCACAAAGGGAACAGGCGCCTTTGTGGTGGTGGGGAACGAGCTCGATGTTGTTGTGATTGTTGAGCGGTATGTTAATGAGCGTCTCTACAGGATTTCATCTGGGCTGGCGGGCTTGGTTGTTTTGGGGATGCCGAGTTTGGATGACGCGAAATCGTCAACATTGTCCTTAATTCCGTCTTTGGTGTAGACAGTGACCATATAGGTGCTGTGTCCGAATTCGCCCTTGTCGCGTGTTGCCCAGGCATCCCAGTAGGCGGCCCCGTTTCGCCCTTTGATTTTTCCGACACGGCGGAGTTCTGTTCGCTTTAATTTCCGGTTGCTATAGATGGTTCGACCGGCTTCCGCGGTGAGCCCGCACTGTCCAAGCAGCTTGTCGAGGACTTGGTTCATGTGGCGCTCATCGGTGTTTGGTGCGTAGTCGTAGGCGAGGGTGATGGAGTCGAGTGGCTGGTCGTCGATCAGATAGTTTAGCGCCTGAGGTTCAAGGCAGAAATAGGGGGAGCATCCGTCGACCTTGCCGAGCAACGGTAACTTGGACTGCCAACTTCCGGTGGGAATTGCATATTCGTAGAACACGCCACGGCAGACAAAGGAGAGCGAGGTGGCACGCGAGCCGGCGTCGATCATCCCGCAAAGATCGAAGGGCGAGGCGATACCAAAAGAAAAGGGCGTGATGACGATAAGGAAGAGCATCACGATGGGTATGGCGAAAATGGTAATGACGTTGCGACCGGTGGAATGAGACGGCTTCATATGCGCTCCTCGAGACAAAGATCTGTTGAGGATAGGCAGAAATGGATATGTTCAGAGAACAATTCAAGTTTAATCTCATGGCGCGAGATGGTCGACCGTTAGCGTCGAAAACCACCACAAAGGTGCCTGTCCCCTTTGTGGTGGTGAGGAGCGCGCGGCTTCTTTTGGTAATAGTGTTAGCTGGCGGTATCATTAGTGCAGGTGGCGAAGGTTTGCATTGTGGGGTGTTTTGCCGTGAGCCGTTTTGCCCGTATTGGATTGATTGTTTTGGCGCTTGCGATCACCGTGGTTGGCATGGGCGCTGTCGGCATGGCGTTTCTGCCTGCTGCGGTGACGGAGCCGGTGGTCAAGCCTGTGATTCAATCTGTCGAACTTCTGACCGGCGACGACAAGCCTGAGACCATTACCGTTGATTTTGATGAGCAACCGGCTGCGCTTGGCATTAGTAATTATCCACATATTCAGCTTGGGGCCATGCGCTATACCACGGATACAAGCCTGATCGATAGGACGTCCGAGCTACTCAAGGGCAAAACATTTAAGCGTTGGTACGGATATGCGTCCTATCGGGCAAAAGCGAACGACATGGTTGGCGGATGCCACTCTTCTATCGAGCTGGACACTGCAAACGGCGCAAAGTTATGTGATGTCTCGTACGATCCGGGCTACGAGGGCAATGAGGGTCCGGGCATCTACATCATGGACGGCGATGTTGCCTATGTCATGGAGGGCGACCAGACCGAGCTCAACGATTTTATGGGTCAGTGTATCCAAGATGCCTATAAACAGACCTGCTTGCCTGACCCGCAGACTGCACGCGATAGTGGGTCTGCCCGTACATGGCTGTTCGAGGATGAGATGCCCTGGACCGTCGAATCGGGAAGTACGGGTTCGGCGAAGGAGTAGAGACCGCGACCACCACAAAGGTGCCTGTCCTCTTTGTGGTGGTCGCGGTCTGTCTCGATCTGTAACATCTTGGCCGCTAAAAGTGGGCTTGGTGTTACAGATTTAGATTTTTGATCCGGGTGTTTTCTGTTCGTCTCGATTTGTAACAGATAGAGCTCTATTTGCCGAGTAGATGTTACAGATTGAGACAAACGGGTGCCGCTGAACAATTCGTCTCGATTTGTAACATCTGGAGCCAGAAACGGTCGATAGATGTTACAGATTGAGACGGTAGCGCACCTGTGCGGCGGCGGGCCGACATCTTTACCCCTATCTCTCAATCACTCAGAAAATCTTATATATAGAGACTTAGATTTGTGTATAAGATCGCGCAAAGCTGGCAACAATACTTCTCGAACAACGTGAAGCCGCCCCGTAGGGCGGCCGCCCCAAGAGAGGTGATTCCATGAGAATCGATAAGCTAGCAATGACGTCGCGCGAGGCGCTGCAGACCGCCATGAGCACGGCCGCTGACGCGCAGGCCGGCGCGGTGGAGCCGATTCATCTGCTGTCTGCCCTGCTCGGTGCCGGCGAGCGCAATATCTCCGTGATCATCGAGCGCATCGGTGCCGACCCGGCTCAGCTCGCACGCTCCACACAGGATGCCATCGACCACGCGCCCAAGGTTTCGGGCGAGGGCCAGCAGATGGGCCTGTCCAACGAGCTCGTCCGCGTCATCGAAAAGGCCGAGAAGAAGGCCACCAAGATGGGCGACAGCTTTGTGGTGACTGAGCATCTGCTGATGGCGCTTGCCGAGGACAAGGGCGAGGCGGGCCGCGTGCTGCGCGACGCCGGCGTCACCAAGGAGCGCATCGAGCAAGTCTACGAGGAGCTGCGTGGCGATGACCGCGTGACGTCTGCCGAGGACAAGACTCAGTTTGAGGCACTGGAGCAGTACGGTCGCAACATCTGCGATCTGGCCCGCGCCGGCAAGCTCGACCCGGTCATCGGCCGTACCGATGAGATTCGCCGCACCATCCAGGTCCTGTCCCGTCGCACCAAGAACAACCCCGTGCTCATCGGTGAGCCGGGCGTCGGCAAGACGGCCATCGTCGAGGGCATCGCCCAGCGTATCGTGGCCGGCGACGTGCCGAGCACCCTGCGCGACCGCGACCTTATCGAGCTCGACATGAGCGCGCTGGTCGCCGGCGCCAAGTACCGCGGCGAGTTCGAGGACCGCTTGAAGGCCGTACTCAAGGAAGTCCAGAAGTCCGAGGGCAAGGTCATCCTGTTCATCGATGAGCTCCACACCATCGTGGGCGCGGGTGCCACCGAGGGCTCCATGGACGCCGGCAACATCCTCAAGCCGGCGCTCGCCCGTGGCGACCTGCACGCGATCGGCGCGACCACGCTCGACGAATACCGCAAGTACATCGAGAAGGACGCGGCGCTCGCCCGTCGTTTCCAGACCGTTATGGTGAGCGAGCCTACCGTCGAGGACACCATTTCGATCCTGCGTGGCCTCAAGGAGAAGTACGAGATCTTCCACGGTGTGCATATCACCGATAGCGCGCTCGTGGCAGCTGCCGACCTCTCCGATCGCTACATCGCCGACCGCTTCCTGCCCGACAAGGCCATCGATCTGGTCGATGAGGCGGCAAGCCGCCTGCGCATGGAACTCGACAGCATGCCGGTCGAGATCGACGCCACCACGCGTCAGCTCACCCAGCTGCAGATCGAGGAACAGGCGCTCATGAAAGAGACCGATGACGCCTCCAAGGAGCGTCTGGAGGCCCTGCGCCAGGAGATTGCCGAGGTCCAGGAAAAGCTTAACGTGCAAAAGGCCGGCTGGCTCAACCAGAAGAACGCCATCGACCACGTGCAAGAGCTCAAGGGGCAGCTCGACGAGGCCAAGAGCGAAGAGGAGCGCGCGACGCGCAATGGCGATTTGGGTCGTGCGTCCGAGCTGCGCTACTCCGTGATTCCGGGCCTGCAGCAGCAGATTCAGGATTCCGAGGCCGCGCTCGAGGCGCAAAAGCAGCAGGACGGCGAGGGCCTCAACGAACAGGTGACCTCCGATGAGATCGCCGAGGTCGTGAGCGCCTGGACCGGCGTGCCCGTGTCCAAGATGATGCAGGGCGAACTCGACAAGCTCAAGGGCTTGGAGGGCGAGCTGCATAAGCGCGTCATCGGCCAGGACGAGGCCGTCTCCGCCGTCGCCGCAGCTGTGCGCCGCAGCCGTGCGGGCCTCTCCGATCCGGACAAGCCCATCGGAAGCTTCTTCTTCCTGGGTCCCACCGGCGTGGGCAAGACCGAGCTCGCCAAGGCGCTGGCCGAGTGCCTGTTCGATGACGAGCGCGCGCTCGTGCGTATCGACATGTCCGAATACATGGAGAAGTTCAGCGTCCAGCGTCTGATCGGTGCGCCCCCGGGATACGTGGGCTACGACGAGGGCGGCCAGCTCACCGAGGCCGTGCGCCGTCGCCCGTACTCCGTAATCTTGCTCGACGAGATGGAGAAGGCTCATCCTGATGTCTTCAACGTGCTGTTGCAGGTGCTCGACGACGGCCGTCTGACCGATGGCCAGGGTCGTCAGGTGTCCTTCAAGAACACGATCATCATCATGACGTCTAACGTGGGCTCCAAGGCTATCGCCGAGCTTTCCGGCAAGGACGAGGAGGAGATGCGCCATCAGGTCGACGCGGCCATGGCTCAGACCTTCCGCCCCGAGTTCCTCAACCGTATCGACGATATCGTGGTGTTCCATCCGCTCGGTATGGCGCAGATCGAGAAGATCGTCGACATCCAGCTCGCCGACGTCCGCGCGCGTCTGGCCAAGGAGCGCATGACGCTTGCCATCACCCCGGCGGCCAAGCAGATGCTCGCCGTGGGCGGCCTGGACCCGGTCTTTGGCGCCCGTCCGCTCAAGCGTCTGGTTCAGCGCGAGGTCGTGGATGCCATCGCCGCCGCTATCATCGACGGCACGGTGCGCGAGGGCGATCAGGTGACGGTCGATGTCGACAAGGACGGTGGCTTTACCGTCGTGTGCGACAACACGCCGGCGGCCACCTACGAGGTCCCCGACGCAGAGTAAATTATGGGGCCGGCTTTAACCGCACCTCATCGCAAAACGCCAAGGGCGGCGGATCCAATCGGGTCCGCCGCCCTTTTTCGTGCGACAATCGATGATGTTGAGCATGAGCACATGGCAAGGAGATATGCAGATGAAAGACGAGAACAAGACGCACGCACCGGTTGCTGAGGCAGCGCCCGCCGCGCCGGTCGCACCGAAGGCTTCTCCCAAACCGGCGCCCAAGCCGCGCGACCCCTACATCCGTGCCGAGAACGAGGACGATGACGGCTACGATCCCTACAGCGATCGCCGCCCCGAGCGCGAGCCGATGTTCGAAGCCGACCCCTGGCGCTAAGTGCCACCCAAAAGGCCACCAATAAGTTGCGGTGAAATAGGGACTGTTTTGCGGTTTGACCAGCAAAAACAGCCCTATTTCACCGCAACTGCGTTAGGGATTTTTCTACAGGGGGAGGGTAGTCAAAAAAGCCCCGTCCCAAATTGACTGCTCGGGGAGTCGCATTCGAGCTCGGTTGTCCTCTTAGCCACTCGATATCCTTCGGAGCAATATCGGTGATAAAACTTGCTTAAGTGTTAATCAAGCTACACACAATCTTGCTCTCTAATTAATCAAGAATCGGTATAATTTTGATTAGCTAGAGAGCAAGATTGGAGAATCATGGCATTCAACGACTTGATCGCCCAGAAAATAAAGGACTTTGAACAGCAGGGGGTTCCGCAGGTCTTTGAGCGAGACCTTGATCTAGGAAACCCACAGGAGCCAAAGCGCGACAACATCGTAAATGTGATTGTGGGGGCCCGCCGTTGTGGAAAGACGTATCGCCTGTATCAGGAGATGCGGCGGCTTCAGAGCCGGGGCGTCGAGCTTGACCGGATGCTTTACTTCAATTTTGAGGATGAGCGCTTGCGCCCGTATGAGCCATCGCTGCTGGCGGACGTGCTCGACACGTTCTATGCGCTGTATCCTGTTGCTCGAACCGAGGGCGCTTACATTTTCTTTGACGAGATCCAGGAAATTCCCGAATGGGGTGCGTTTCTGCGGCGTGTAGTCGATACGGAGAAAGCGACCGTCTATGTGACGGGATCTTCTTCTAAGATGCTGTCCTCAGAACTTAAGAGCGAGTTCAGGGGTCGTTCTCTTGTGCGAGAGCTTTTTCCGTTGAGTTTTTCGGAATACGTTCGATATAAGACGGGGAGCGTTCTCGAGCCAGATGCGACCTTTTCCCCGAGCGATGCAGCGCTGCTTCGACATCATCTGATCGGGTATCTTGAACAAGGGGGATTCATCGTGACACTTGAGCAGACGCCCACAGACGCGATTCAGCTGCTACAGGAATATGCTTCGCGAACGGTCGCTATGGACGTCGTTGAGCGTTACGACGTCAAGAACCCTCGCCTGGCATCGCTGTTCTTGACGCGGTGTATGGCATCTTCGGGACGAGAGCTGTCAGTGAACAAAGTGTACAACGAGTTCAAGAGCAGACAGATACCCGCCAGTCGTAATTCGCTCAGCGATTTACTTGAGTATTATGAGGACGCCTACCTGTTATTTTCTGTGCCGGAGTTCACGCGTTCACTGGCAAATAACACGCGGTCTGCGTCTAAGGTCTACGCTGTCGACCCTGCGATGTTTGGAGCATTCTCTCCCGCATCAGCATTGGACCAGGGCCAGAGGCTCGAGACCGCAGTGTTCAATGCGCTAAGAAGAAAGACTCCCGCGGTGAGGACCGGCTCGGTCTGCCGCCTGCTGATCAAAGAGAAGAGCAAAAGCCATGAGGTGGACTTTGTGGCTGGGGACGCGCTTCTCATGCGGGCTTATAGCCTGATTCAGGTGAGTGCGGATATGGCACGTGAGAAAACGCGCGAGCGCGAAATTGCCGCGCTTGATGCCTCGATGGCCCAGTTCGATCTTGGCGAGTCGGCAATCGTTACCATGGATGAACAGACCGATATTTCATGCGAGCACGGTGTGGTCCACGTTGTGCCCGCATGGAAGTGGCTCCTTGCCTAATCATCTATGGACCTGTGGGGTCAGGACCTCCTGGCTCCCTCATCACGGTTGGGGAGCACCTTGCTGCGCCAGGCTAGTCCTGGGCTTTGATACTCGGCATCAGAATCTGGGCGAGGTAGTCGGTCTCGAGTTTGGCGGCGGCGTCGGCCTTGCCGTCTTTGCCGACCAGCACGTTCTTGATCTGGCTATAGGTATAGCGGTTGCCGGTCGTAAGCTCGACAAGCTCAATGGCCGTGTCCATGGGGTAGGTTGACACGGGGTTCTGCGTCTGTCCGTTGATGGTCTGGGGCACCACGTACGGATAGACGGGGCCGCTGGCGTAGACGGTATAACCGTTGCCTAGATTGGCCGCGCCCAAAACCGTATCGCCTTCATCGGGCGTAAAGCTCTCGCCCTCGCGCACCGCGACGAGCGTCACGAGCGGCGTATTGGCGTCGTCGCCCAGATAGATGCATAGCGTGCTTCCGTTTTGCCAAGTTGCGACCTTGCCGTACCACTCGACGGGAATATCGAGCTGGTAGAGGTCGGTTGCCTTGTGGCGAGCGTCAGCATCACGGGACGCCTGTGCCTTTTGCGCGCTCACGGCATTGACGGCGGCGTCGCGCCGCGCGGTTGCTGCCTGCTGGAGCACTTTGGCAGCCGCGGCGGAGCTCGCACCGCCCTCCTCGGCATACTTGGCGGCGGCATCGATCTGGTCGTCAGTCACCGTGTCGGCCGAAGGCACCTTGAGCTTAAAGGTGGCCTGGGCACTTAAATCCTGTCCATCGCTCTTAACGGTGACCTGCGTCTTGGTGGTCGGGACGGTATAGATGGTGCCGTCGGCCGCGATGGGGGAGGCAGCGATGGAGAGCGTGTAATCGCCGGGCAGCAGTTTGATGCCGCGGCCGTGCTCGTCAACGTAGAGCGTTTCGCTCACGGAAGAACCGTCGGAATCTTGTCCGCTCACCTGCACGGGAATCTTGGAGCCAGTTGAGCAGTCGAGGCCCGCGGCATGCACGCCAATCTGCACCGACATCATGGTATGGGCGTTTGCGGCAAGCACGGCAGCCTGCTCTTGCTGATATCCGTTCCAGGCAGCATAGCCTGCACCGCCGGCGACGAGCGCGACGGCCACGACACCGGCGACCATCAGATTGCGGCGCTTGGGCGACATCTTGCGATGGCGGACCTCGGCCTCGCGTGCCGAGGGAACGGACGGCAGGGGAATATCGCCCATGGCGATGGTCTCGTCCACGGCAGGAGCGGAGCCCAGGCCGGGAAGCTCGCGGGTCAGCGAATCTTCGGCCGGCAAGCTGTCGAGCAAGATGGTTTCCTCGCTCGTGTCGGATTCGGGCTGGTCATCGGCCTCGCATTCGGTGTCTTCGTGATCTGCCTCATCTTCGGCAGGCTCAACGTCGTCTGCATCCTGATCATCGGACTGCGCCTCGGCTTCCGACTCATCCTGCACATCAACGCCCGAATCGTCAAACGCAATCTCATCAAGTGAAATCCGGTCTAAGCTCTCCAAGGCCTCAGCGCAAGCTTCTGCATCTTGGGCCGCATCCTCTTGGCCCATCGTCTCATCTTTCATATATCCCCCAAGCTCAATATCGGGACAACACTGTACCCAAAAATGGAGCCATATAAAGCGCGTGCGAAATATAAGATCCGATTTAACTCGAGCGCATCGTTCGGCCGCATCCTCGCGGCAGCAAAAGGCCCCCGGAACGCGAACGAATCACATTCCGGGGGCTCTGCAATGCGTTGAGTTGCGCGGAGCCGGCTATGCTGCTTCGCGCCCAAGCGATGTCTGCGTCAGGCGCGTTACTCGGCGTGAGCGTAATCAACCTTGGCGCGGCGGGCGGTAGCCTTCTCCCAATCGCTGGTGCCCTCAAAGACATCCTGCTTGTAGGGATTGCGGCCGAGCTTCTTGGCACGGTAGGCGATGTAGATGATCGCGGCGACGTTGGCGACCAGTGCGGCGATCGAGACCGCGGTAGCGGCGCCGGGGTCGAGTGTGGAGTGGGTCACAAAGATGGACTCCTCCTGGAAGTACGGGAACACCTGGGCAAACATGCACCAAATGGCCAGCGTAAAGGCGCGGTTCTGGATCCAGCCGCCCTTGTTCCAGATAAAGGCGGCGACGGTGGGCGCCAGCAGCAGCGCAAAGCCGCAGAACCAGGAGTGGGTGGGCAGGCAGTTGTAGGTGTAGCAGAAGTTCCAGATATCGTAGGCGATAATGTAGACCCAGGTCATATCGGGCCACAGCATGTCGGTCTGATCCTCGGAGGCGTAGACGCTCCACCAACCGGTCATGCAGAAGATGTTGATGATGCCCGCGATGCCGTTGAACACGTTGTTCCAGCCGGCCAGCTGCGTGGCGCCCTCGGAGGTGACCCAGGTGGACTCGCCCAGGACAAAGAAGTGATAGGCGCTCTCGAAGTCGGACACGACGGCGATCATGATGTTGATGGCGACGATCACAAACGGCCACGCGCGGAACCAATGCGCCTTGCCGATCTTGCCCCACTGGTACTTAATGGCAATGAAGCCCCAGCAGCCGGCGAGCGCCGCGTATACCTTGGCGTAGTGGAACCAGCTGTTCTGGTACACATGGGTGGGGTTGGTGAGCGCCCACTCGGCACCCTGCGAAACGCCCACGGCGATGGCGACGCAGTAGATGGTCATGGCCAGCGGAGCCACGCCAAAGATGATGGCCGCGCCGAGCTTGGTGTGGCGGCCGACCTCGTTGAGCACGATCAGGCCGATAAAGACCATGGCCCAGCCGGCCCAGTGGATAAGGGTGTCGCTACCCCAAACATCGAACAGCATGCTGCTCTCCTTTCACACGCCCGCGGCCCCTCTTCTGATCGCGGGCAGTTTGGCCAAATGTCGTCAGTTCTGGGGCTTGCGCTCCGGATACTTGGCGGTATAGCCCTCGATGTGGAGTGTCGAGGCGATGATTTCCTTGACTGTCTCGTCGGGCACATCGGGGTGCGTGCGGATATACATCAGCAGCCCCATGATGAGGGTGTAGAACGTCTCGTAGACATGGTCGATGCGTAGCTCGTGATGGGCGACAAAATCCACCACGGTGGTATCGCAGATATACTGCGCCACGCGCTGGACCACGTTGTGCAAAAAGCCGCCGTAGAGCGCGCCGCTGCTCGAGGTGAGCGTGCTCGGCAACTCGTGGCCGCTCACGACCAGGCGCTTAAAGAGCGGAGCAACGGTGTCGAGTGCGCCTTCGATGTCGCCAACCGTGCGGCTGGCGTTCCACTGCTCGAGCTCGGCGATAAAGCCGTCGATTGCCTCGTCCATAACGGCGGTGACGGCGGCATCCATATCGGCAAAGTAGTGGTAGAACAGCGAACGCGCGCAGCCAGCCCGCTTGGTCACGGCCGATACCGAAAGATGGGACACACCAAGCTCGGCGCTCACGGCGCGCACAGCGGCGAGGATCTCGCGACGGCGCTCGTCGCCCGTCAGGCGTTTTGCCGCGCTATCGGATGCGGGGACGGCATCGACCACAGAGATATCTGCTGCGTTGTTGCCCATGTTTTGCCGCCTTTCATCCTCTTTTGCCTGACCGTTCGCCTAACAGTCTTGAATATTGTTGACGGTTCGTCAATACTGTTTTTGACACAATGTCAACAATAGCGGGTGAACGGCATGGGGGCATGTCGAACCCGTACAAAGAGGGGCGCCGCGGTCTCGCCGGGCTGTGGCAAGAGAAGGGACGACTATGATTCTCAGCGGACCGGGGATTAGCTATACCGAGCCCGATATCGGCGCGGAGTTCGTGCCGCCGATACCGGAGCATCCGCGCGAGGCCATCGTCAAACTGTGTGAGCACTGCACCAACCGCCTGCTGCACCGCGACGAGCTGCTGGGCTACGAGTACTGGTCGTTTGCCGAGGCCGCAACCGACGAGCAGGCCGAAGTGCTCTGCAAGATGAAGATGCGCCGTCCCTATACGCTGCCCGAGATGGTCAAGCTCACCGGCATGCCCGAGGCCGATATCGAAAAAATGCTCGACGACATGAGCTACACGGGTCTGCTCGAGTACAACTGGGAAAACCCCGAGCGCGCCAAGCAGTGGGTGCTGCCCATGCTGGTGCCGGGTTCCGCCGAGTTCCTCAACATGCGCGTGAGCCAGCTCGAGGAGCATCCGGTCTATGCCAAGTTCTTTGAGCAGGCGTCCAAGGGACCGCTGTCCAAGGCCACGCCGATGGTGCCGCCCGGCGGTGCCGGCATCGGCATGCATGTCATTCCGGTCGAGAAGGCCATCGATGCTGCGAGCACCTCGGTGCCGATCGAGCATATCGAGCATTGGCTCGACAAATACGAAGGTAAGTATGCCGCTAGCACCTGCAGCTGCCGCGCGAGCCGTCGCGTGATGGGAGAGGGCTGCGCCGACGACCCGGCCGATTGGTGCATCGCCGTGGGCGATATGGCCGACTACGTGGTCGAGACCGACCGCGGCCATTATGTGACGCGCGAGGAGGTCTACGACATCCTGCGCCAGGCCGAGGACAACGGCTTTGTGCACCAGATCACCAACATCGACGGTGAGAACAAAATCTTCGCCATCTGCAACTGCAACGTCAACGTGTGCTACGCCCTGCGCACTTCGCAGCTGTTCAACACGCCCAACCTGTCGCGCTCGGCCTACGTCGCCAAGGTCGAGAAGGACAAGTGCGTGGCCTGCGGTCGCTGCGTTGAGGTGTGTCCGGCCGGCGCCGCCAAACTGGGCCAGAAGCTCTGTAGCAAAAAGGCTGGCGGACAGGTGCCCGAGTATCCGCGCCAGGAGCTGCCCGATGCCACCAAGTGGGACCACACCAAGTGGTCGCCCAACTACCGCAACGACAACCGTATCGAGACGCATGAGTCCGGCACCGCTCCCTGCAAGACGGCCTGCCCCGCGCACGTTGCCGTTCAGGGCTATTTGAAGCTCGCGGCGCAGGGCCGCTATGACGAGGCGTTGGCGCTCATCAAGCGCGAGAACCCGTTGCCCGCTATCTGCGGCCGTGTGTGCAACCGCCGCTGTGAGGATGCCTGCACCCGCGGTCGCGTGGACGAGGCCGTGGCCATCGACGAGGTCAAGAAGTTTATCGCCCAGCGCGATCTGGATGCCGCGACTCGCTATGTCCCACCTGTGGTGACCCCGACGCGTGCCGGCGGCTTCGACCAGAAGATCGCCATCATCGGCGCCGGTCCGGCCGGTCTGTCCTGCGCCTTCTATCTGGCCGAGAAGGGCTACAAGCCCGTCGTGTTCGAGAAAAACGAGCGCCCGGGCGGCATGCTCACCTACGGCATTCCCAGCTTTAAGCTGCAGAAGGACGTTATCGAGGCCGAGGTCGAGGTCATTCGCCTGATGGGCGCCGAGTTCCGCTATGGCGTGGAGGTCGGTCGCGATGTGACGCTCGACGAGCTTCGCGCGCAGGGCTTTAAAGCCTTTTACGTGGCCATTGGCTGCCAGGGTGGCCGCCTTGCCGGTATTCCGGGCGAGGATGCCGAGGACGTGACCGTGGCCGTCGACTTTTTGCGCGAGGTCAACAGCGGCAAGATCGACGCGCTGCCCGGGCGCACCATCGTGGTGGGCGGCGGCAACGTGGCCATCGATGTCGCGCGCAACGCCTGCCGTCTGGGTTCCGAGCACGTTGAGATGTTCTGCCCGGAGAGCGAGGTCAAGATGCCTGCCAGCGAGGAGGAGCGTCGCGAGGCCATTGAGGACGGCGCGCACATTAGCTGCGGCTGGGGCCCCAAGGAGATTCACCTGGACGAGGCCGGTCGTGTGTGCGGTATCACCTTTAAGCGCTGCACGCGTGTCTTTGACGACGAGGGCCGTTTTGCGCCCGAGTATGACGAGAACGACTTGCGCCGTGTCGATGCCGACCGTGTCGTCATGTCGATTGGCCAGTCCATTGTGTGGGGCGACCTGCTGGCTGGCTCCAAGGTGGAGCTCGGCCGCAGCCAGGGTGCCCTTGCCGATCCGCAGACGTACCAGACCGCCGAGCCCGACATCTTTGTGGGCGGCGACGTCTACACCGGTCCCAGCTTTGCTATCGACGCCATCGCCGCCGGTCACGAGGCCGCCGTGTCCATCCATCGCTTTGTGCAGCCGGGCTCCACGCTCACCATCGGCCGCAACCAGCGCCGCTACACCGCGCTTGACCGCGACGATGTTGTGATTGAGAGCTATGACAACGCAAGCCGCGAGGTGGCACGTGTCGACCGCGAGCGCGAGAAGGCTGCGCCCTTTAGCGAGTACGTCGAGACCTTTACCGAGGAGCAGGTGCGCGCCGAGACCGCTCGCTGCTTGGGCTGCGGTGCCTCGATCGTCGACCCCAACAAGTGCATCGGCTGCGGCCTGTGCACCACCAAGTGCGCGTTTGACGCCATCCATCTGGATCGCGACCGCCCCGAGTGCTCCACGATGGTCAAATACGAGCAAAAGCTCCCCAGCCTCGGCAAGTACGCTTTGAAGCGTGCGATCAAAATCAAATTTGGGAAGAAATAAAAAACGCAACAAACAAGAGAACGGCGTAGAGAACGGTTGGACAGCGAGCGAGTCCCAGGCGTGGCGAGGTGCCTTGAAAGAGGAGGGCATAGGGCTTTTGCCCATGCCCGACGATTGAAAGGCAGATCGTCCGTCTGGGGCTCGCGCAGCGTCAAGTCGACCGCCGTTCGTTAGAACGGCGGAAGAAAAAGTGCATGAATTAGGAATCGTCTATCACATCATTCGCGATGTCGAGAATGTGGCGCGCGCCAATGGCGTGAGTCGCGTTTCGAGCGTGACGCTGCTCCTGGGCGAGGTCTCGGGCGTCGTTCCCGATCTGCTGCTTGATGCTTGGCGCTGGGCGGCAGATAAAAAGCCTATCACGCAGGGCGCGGAGCTTATTGTGGAGCCTGTCGAGGCCGTGACGCATTGCGAGGCGTGCGGCTGCGACTACGCGACGGTCGAGCACGGCAAGACCTGCCCCCATTGCGGTAGCGGCGAGACCTATCTGCTGCAGGGCCAGGAGGTCATGATCAAGCAGATCGAGACCCCCGACGAGGACCCGACAGACGCTGCCCCCGACGGCCTATCCGATGCCCCCGATGCCGTCGACGCCGCCAACCCCCTCCACATCGCCTAACTTAGTCGTTGGG
>DBFANS010000039.1:0-11282 GCA_048233475.1 Collinsella aerofaciens
AGTTATAGTTGCATTTTTTTGCGGATTGCATTACAATACATGAATCGATGAAACGATGCGCCCGCAGGGGCGGGAAGGGAGGGAGCGGCTCCGTGCTGAATATTGTATTGGTGGAGCCGGAGATCCCCCAGAACTGCGGCAATATCGCCCGCACCTGCGCCGCTACCGGCAGCCGCCTGCACCTGATCCGCCCGCTGGGCTTTGATATCTCCGACCGGGCCGTGAAGCGGGCGGGACTGGACTATTGGCATCTGGTGCAGGTGCAGGACTACGAGAGCCTGCCGGACCTCTTCGCTCAACACCCGGAGGCGGGGGAGGAACTCTGGCTGGCCACCACCAAGGCACCACAGGACTATACGCAGGCCCGCTTCACGCCGGACAGCTGGATTTTCTTCGGCAAGGAGACGGCGGGGCTGCCGGAGTGGTTCCGCACGGCCCACCGGGAGCGCTGCATCCGTCTGCCCATGCGGCGGGAGGCCCGCAGCCTGAATCTCAGCAACTCCGTGGCCATCCTCACCTACGAGGCCCTGCGCCAAAACGGCTTCCCCGGCCTTACCGGCACGGGGGAGATGGCGGAATAAGTACTATTTTTCATAAAGGAGTCTACCGATATGAACTACAATAAAAAGACCATCATGGATGTAGACGTGGCGGGGAAGAAGATCCTGCTGCGCTGTGACTTCAACGTCCCGCAGGATAAGGCCACCGGTGCCATCACCAGCGACAAGCGCATTGTGGCAGCCCTGCCCACCATCCGGTATCTGCTGGAGCGTGGGGCGGCGGTCATCGCCTGCTCCCATTTAGGCAAGCCCAAGGGCCAGTGGAAGGAGAGCCTGACGCTGGCTCCCGTGGCGGAGCGGCTGAGCCGGCTGCTGGGGCAGGAGGTCATCTTCGCCAAGGACATCGTGGGCGAGGATGCCAAGGCCAAGGCGGCGGCCCTGCAGGGCGGCCAGATCATGCTGCTGGAGAACCTGCGCTTCGAGCCCCGTGAGGAGAAGAACGACCCCTCCTTCGCCAAGGAGCTGGCCTCCATGGCGGAGCTGTACGTCTCCGATGCTTTCGGCACGGTCCACCGGGCCCACGCCTCCACCGCCGGTGTGGCGGCCTTCCTGCCTGCCGTCTCCGGTCTGCTGGTGGCCCGTGAGCTGGAGGTCATGGGCGGTGCATTGGATAACCCCAAGCGCCCCTTCGTGGCGGTGCTGGGCGGCGCCAAAGTCTCCGACAAGATCAACGTCATCAACAATCTGCTGGATAAGGCCGATACCGTCATCATCGGCGGCGGCATGGCCTATACCTTCGCCAAGGCGCAGGGCGGCTCCATCGGCAAGAGCCTGTGCGAGGACGACAAGCTGGATTACGCCCGCCAGATGATCGCCAAGGCGCAGGAGAAGGGCGTGAAGCTGCTGCTGCCCACGGACACCGTGGCCGCCACGGAGTTCGCCGCCGACGCCGAGAGCCGTGTGGTCCCCACCGACGCCATCCCCGACGATATGGAGGGGCTGGACATCGGCCCGGAGACGGTGCAGCTGTTCTGCAACGCCGTCCGTGGCGCCGGCACCGTGGTGTGGAACGGCCCCATGGGCGTGTTCGAGTTCGAGAAGTTCGCCGCCGGCACCCGTGCCATGGCGCAGGCGCTGGCCGACAGCGGCGCCGTGACCATCGTGGGCGGCGGTGACAGTGCGGCGGCCGTGGAGCAGATGGGCTTTGCCGACAGGATCACCCACATCTCCACCGGCGGCGGCGCCTCTCTGGAATTTCTGGAGGGCAAGGAGCTGCCGGGCGTGGCGTGCCTGCTGGATAAGTAAACACAGAGCGTTGTGTGTTCTATGATATATAGGGAAAGATATGTAAGGAAAGAGGAGCAAGAGAAATTATGAATCGCAGATACCGTAAGACCATTATCGCCGGCAACTGGAAGATGAATAAGACTGCCAGCGAGACTAAGAAATTTGCCGAGGAGCTGAAGGCCATCCTGCCCAAGGCCAAGTGGTGCGACGTGGTGGTGTGCGTCCCCGCCGTGAATATCCCTGCCGCCATGAAGGCCTTCAAGGACGTTCGGGTGTCCGTGGGCGCTCAGAACGTATTTTATGAGAAGTCCGGCGCCTACACCGGCGAGGTGTCCGCCGATATGCTGAAGGATCTGGGCGTCAAGTACGTCATCATCGGCCACTCCGAACGGCGGCAGTACTTCGGTGAGACTGACTTCACCGTCAATAAGAAGGTGCTGGCGGCGCTGGAGGCGGGCCTGCATCCCATCATCTGCGTGGGCGAGAGCCTGGAGCAGCGGGAGCTGGGCATCACCATGGAGCTCATCGCTCTGCAGGTGAAGTCCGCTCTGGCCGGCGTACCGGCGGAAAAGGTCCGCAAGTGCGTCATCGCCTATGAACCCATCTGGGCTATCGGCACCGGCAAGACCGCTACCGCCGAGGATGCTCAGGAGGTCTGCGGCGCTATCCGTGAGACCCTCAAGGAGATGTTCGGCGAGGAGCTCGCCAACGGCATCCGCGTTCTCTACGGTGGTTCCGCCAAGCCCGGTAACATCGCCGAGCTCGTCGCCAAGCCCGACGTTGACGGCGCCCTCGTGGGCGGCGCTTCGCTCAAGGCTGCCGACTTCGCCTCTATGGTCGTCAAGGCAGGCGAGTAGGACATATGGCACAACGTCATCTTCCTGCACTCCTGATTATCATGGACGGCTGCGGCCTGGCTCCGGCTGATGGCGAGAACGCCGTCGCCGCTGCCAAGACGCCCTTCCTTGATGGCCTGTACGAGAAGTATCCTCACACCACGCTCGGTGCTTCGGGCGAGGACGTGGGCCTTCCCGACGGCCAGATGGGCAACTCCGAGGTGGGTCACCTCAACATCGGTGCCGGTCGCATCGTGTTCCAGGAGCTTTCGCGCATCAACAATGCCATCAAGGACGGCTCCATCGCCAAGAACGAGGTTTTCGTCAAGGCCATGGACGATGTCAAGACTGACGGCAAGACTCTCCACCTCATGGGCCTTATGAGCCCTGGCGGCGTTCACTCCCACATGAACCACGTCGAGGCTCTGGTCAAGATGGCTGCCGAGCACGGTGTCAAGACCGTTCGCGTCCACGCCTTCATGGATGGCCGCGACGTTGACCCGCAGTCCGGTGCCGGCTACATGAGTGAGTTCTGCGCCTTCCTGGCTAAGATCTCCGAGGAGACCGGTTGCGACGCTCGCGTTGCCACCGTCTCGGGCCGTTATTGGGCCATGGACCGCGATAATCGTTGGGAGCGCATCCAGCGCGCCTACGACGTCATGGTCAACGCGTCCGATGCTGATACCGACCCCGTTGCCGGTATCAAGGCCTACTACGAGAAGGACCCGCGCGGCGACGAGTTCGTCGAGCCCTTCGCTGCCCACAACGAGGGCATTCACGAGGGCGACGCGGCCATCTTCTTCAACTTCCGTCCCGACCGCGCTCGTCAGATGACCCGCGTGTTCACGGACAAGGAGTTCGACGGCTTTGAGCGCGAGCAGATCAAGCTTTCGCACTTTGTGACGATGACCGAGTATGATCCGACGTTTGACGTCGAGGTCGCCTTCCCCAAGACGTTCCCCGAGAACGTCCTGGCCGACGTTATCGCCGCCAATGGCCTGAAGCAGCTGCACACTGCCGAGACCGAGAAGTACGCCCACGTGACGTTCTTCCTCAACGGTGGCATCGAGGAGCCCAAGGAGGGCGAGGAGCGCGTGCTCGTCGCTTCCCCCAAGGTTGCTACCTACGATCTGCAGCCCGAGATGAGCGCTCCCGAGGTTACCGAGAAGCTCGTCGCCGCCATCAACGAGGATCGCGCTGATTTCTACATCGTGAACTTCGCGAACTGCGACATGGTTGGTCACACCGGTGTCTTCGACGCTGCCGTTAAGGCCGTTGAGGCTGTTGACGATGCCCTGTCCAAGGTTGTCCCGGCGATTCTCGCCAAGGGCGGCTTTGCACTGATTACCGCCGACCACGGCAACGCCGATCACATGTTTGACGTTGCTTCCGACGGTTCCAAGCATCCGTTTACGGCTCACACCACCAACCGCGTGCCGTTCATCATCGTTGATGAGAAGGCCAAGCTCACCGGTATCGAGGACGGCCGTCTTTCCGATATCGCTCCGACCATGCTCACCATGGCTGGTATTGAGCCTTCCGCCGAGATGACGGGCCGCGTGCTCGCTACCGAGGCCTAATAGAAAACAAATACCGTTTTCTAGCAAGGGGGTTGTCCACAACCGGACAACCCCCCTTTTGGTATTTCTGCCATTTCCACCCCGTCCTTGAGTGGCAGGTAGGGGAGAGCGGGGGATTGTGGTACAGTACTGGAGTTTGAACTGTTCTATTAAGGAGCTTATCTATGGGTCCGTTCCAGATTCTTCTGTTTGTCGTTTGGGCTGTTTCTGCCGTGGCGCTGACGATTCTCGTCCTGATGCATTCCGGTAAGGGTACCGGCGTTTCGGATATGATTGCCAGCTCGCTGTATAACTCCAGCTCTGCCACGGGCGTTATGGAGCAGAACCTTGACCGCCTGACCGTCATCATGGCTGTCGTGTTTGCCGTGTGCGTCGTGCTGTGCATGTTCTTCTTCCCGCAGGGCATCGTGGGCTACTAATCACGAGCCGCATAAATACTTGAAAAGGGTCCCGCAAGTGCGGGACCCTTTTTGTTTACATATTTGTAACAGAGTCAAAATATCCTCATATACTTCGCCCAACTAAAGAAAATCTCGACCGTTAACCGGAATTAGCCCCAAATCGTGCATAAAATGCGCTACTGTATTGCAATACGTTGGTCCGCTTTGTATAACCAGCCAAAACGGCGGACCGCGTTTGAATGGTTCGATTGGGCTGTCTTGACGTTGCCCGACCGAACTTACTTTGTCCTATCTCATAAGGAGGATGGCATGGCTGATTCTATGTTCCACCAGCCCGTTATGGGTCGTCGCGCCTTTGTCGGCGGTACCCTTGCTGCGAGCTCCATGGCTTTTCTTGCCGCATGCGGCAAGAAGGGCGGCGACGCTTCCGGTTCTGAGTCCGGTTCGACGCTGAACTTCTACATCAACAACCCGGTCTGCATCGACCCCTACAATGTCCAGGAGGACCAGGGCACTCAGGTCGAGTACCAGCTCTTTGACGCTCTGACCTCTTATGACGCCGAGAAGGGCGAGATCGTTCCGCTGGCTTGCGAGTCCTTCGAGGCCAACGACGACGCCACCGAGTTCACCTTCAAGATCAAGAAGGCCAAGTTCCACAACGGTGACGACGTTACCTCCAAGTCCTTCAAGCTCGGTTGGGAGCGTCTGATCAACACCAAGTCGGCCATCGCTACCGAGTATGGCCCTTCCGAGGTCTCCTATCACCTTTCCATGGTCGAGGGCTATGACGATCTGCTTGCCGGTAACGCTACTGAACTCAGCGGTGTTACCTGCCCCGACGATGAGACCCTCGTCGTCAAGCTGTCTTCCGCTTACGCCGACTTCCCCTTCGTCGCCTCTCACCCGGCTCTGGCCCCGGTTCCCGAGTGCGCCGAGTCCGATGCCAAGAGCTTCTACCTTGCACCGGTCGGTAACGGCCCGTTCATGATGGACGGCAAGTGGGAGGATGGTCAGGAGATCAACCTCAAGAAGTTCGACGATTACTATGGCGACAAGGCCAAGATCGATGGCATCCACTTCCAGGTCATCAAGGACATGGAGACCGCTTACAAGGAGTTCCAGGCCGGTAACCTCGATGTCTGCGACGTTCCCGTTGCTCAGATCGACGCCGCCAAGAAGGATCGCGGCGTGTCCAAGGACGGCTACACCATGGGTGACGGCGAGCGCATGCTGCTCGGCTCCGAGCCTTCCACCTACTACCTGACCTGCAACAACACGGCCGAGCCGTTTAACAACGCCGACCTGCGCAGGGGTATCTCCCTGGCCATCAACCGTGAGGCCATCTGCAAGACTATCTTCAAGGGTACCCGTACCCCCGCCGACGGCATTGTTCCTCCGGGCATCGATGGCTACAAGGAGGGCGCATGGGAGTTCTGCGCCTACGACGTCGACAAGGCTAACGAGTACCTAGACAAGGTTGCTCCCGCTGGCGCTAACGGCGATCGTGGCATTAACGTGACCCTTTCCTACAACCAGGATGGTGGCCACAAGGAGATCATGGAGTCCATCATCGGTGACCTCGCCAAGGTTGGCGTTACCGCTGTCTCCGATACCCCTGAGTGGTCTGCCTTGCTCGAGCAGTACCAGAACTTTAACTATCAGTTCGGTCGTCTGGGTTGGATTGCCGACTACCCGATTATGGACAACTTCCTGTATCCGCTGTTCCACTCCGACTCCCTCGGTGGCGACAACCGCTCCGGTTACAACAACCCCGAGTTCGACGCCAAGGTCAACGAGGCTCGCACCACGGTTGACGACGAAGAGCGCGTTGCTAAGATGCAGGAGGCCGACGCTATGGTCGCTGCCGACTGCCCGGTCATCCCGGTGATGTTCTACACGCACACCATCGTCGGCTCCGATCGCATCAAGCACCTCTATGTCGATCCGCAGAAGCACGCTGAGCTGGGTACCGCTGAGCTCGCCTAAGAGTTTGCAGCTTCCGTGAGGGTCAAGTATTTACGTAGACCTCATGGGAAACATACAGTTCTCCCTAACCTGGGGTAAACTGGCTGATGGTAATTTTGGGATGCCGGTCTGGCGATCGGCATCCCATTTAGGTTAATCCCTAGATAGGGGAGTGGTATGGGTAAGTACATCGTTAAACGTGTGCTTCAGTTCATCCCGGTATTTTTGGGCGTTACGCTGATTCTGTTCGCCCTTCAGAATATCGTGCCGGGAGATCCGATCAAGCTGATCGGTGGAGACAAGGCTCTGTCCCCCGAGGTGGAGCTTCAGCTTCGCGTCCGCTATCACCTGGTCCAGTCGGACGAGGACGGCAACGCGATCCTTGACGAGAACGGCGACCCCGTTCAAACGTCGCTCGTGGACCGTTACTTGTATTACATGAACGGCCTGCTTCATGGCGATCTGGGCAATTCGTATCAGCGCAAGCTGCCGGTTACGGAAATTTTTGCCCAGAAGTATCCGTATACGGTCAAACTTGCCGCGTGCGCCATCGTGCTCGAGGCAATCATGGGTATCGGTGCGGGTATCATTTCGGCGGTAAAGCGTTATTCCTTCTGGGATATTTTGGTAACGCTCACCACGTCGATCCTCGTTGCGGTCCCGGCCTTCTGGCTCGGTATGTTGCTGCAGCTGTTCTTTGGCGTCATCCTCAAGGACGCTACGGGCGGTGCAATCTCCATGCCGATCTCGGGTGCCGGCGGTTCCAGCTCTCAGTATCAGGATTGGATGCACTATGTGCTTCCGACCATTACGCTGGCTTCGGTTTCGACCGCTTATGCCGCCCGCATTATGCGCTCGCAGCTGCTTGACGTCATGAACCAGGATTACATCCGTACGGCAAAGGCCAAGGGTCTCTCCAATCGCGCGATCATCGTCAAGCATGCGCTTAAGAATGCACTCATCCCCGTCGTTACCTATATTGGTGTCGACTTTGGTGGCATGCTTTCGGGCGCCATCCTGACCGAGACGGTTTTTAACTGGCCCGGTATCGGCTATGAGGTCTATCGCGCCATTAGCATGCGTGACTGGCCCATCGTTATGGGCGGCGTTACGCTCATCGTCGTCGTCGTCATGGTGATTAACCTGCTCGTCGACATTAGCTATGCATTCCTCGACCCGCGCATCCGCCTTGGCGGTCCGTCGGATAAGGCCTAAGGGAGGTACGTCTCATGCAGGAAACTGATTCTCAGTCTCAGGAGCAGGCTACCGCCACCAAGGCCGCATCTGCTCCCGCCAAGTCCCGCACGCTGTGGGGTGACGCTTTTAAGCGTCTTCGCAAGAACAAGCTCGCCGTTATCGGTGTCTGCTGGATCATCATCGTCGTTTTGGTTGCCCTGACCGCAGATCTGTGGGCTAAGCCCTGGCTCGGTTCGCCGACGGCTTCCGACTCGACCACCATGGCCGAGACGTCGCTGTTGGCTCCGTGTGCAGAGCACCCGTTTGGCACCGACGCCCTTGGTCGCGACATTCTCGTCCGCGTTATCTACGGTGCACGCGTTTCGCTGTCCGTCGGCATTATGGCCACCGCGATCTCCACGGTGATCGGTCTGGTCATGGGTGCTCTGGCCGGTTTCTACGGCGGGATCTGGGATACGATCATCATGCGCTGTGCGGACATCTTCCTGGCGTTCCCGTACGTGCTGTTCGTTGTCGCCATGATCGCCGTTATCGGCCGTGGTCTTCAGAACGTCTTTATCGCCATCGGTATTCTCGGCTGGCCTTCGATTGCGCGCGTCTTCCGCTCTGCAATCTTGACGGTCAAAGAAAACGACTATGTTGACGCTGCGCGCGCGATGGGTGCATCTGATGCTCGTATCGTAGTGCGTCACATCTTCCCGAACTCCGTCGCCTCCATCGTGGTCTACGCGACCATGAACATTGGTGGCGCCATTCTGACCGAGTCCGCTCTGTCCTTCCTCGGCATGGGCGTTATTCCGCCTACGCCTTCGTGGGGCTCCATGATTCAGGACGGTCAGCAGTATCTTCTGACTGCTCCCTGGATGATGATCATGCCCGGTCTGGCAATTCTCTCGACGGTGCTCGCCTTCACCCTGCTGGGTGACGGTCTGCGCGACGCCCTCGACGTCAAGATGAAGGACGCATAAGGATGAAGAAGAACAAGAACTATGTGGACCTGAAGGACCAGCCGGTTCCCGAGGGCCAGCATCTGCTCGAGGTCGATGACCTTAAGATGTATTTCCATACCGAGGATGGTGTCGTTCGCGCTGTCGACGGTGTGTCCTACACGCTCGATCGCGGCGAGACCCTGGGTGTCGTCGGTGAGTCCGGCTCCGGTAAGTCCGTGACCGCCATGACCATCATGGGCCTCATCTCGATGCCTCCGGGAAAGATCGAGGGCGGCGACGTTCGCTATCGCGGTCGTTCTATCCTCGAGATGACCGAGGAAGAGATGCAGCACATTCGCGGAAACGACATCGCGATGATCTTCCAGGATCCTATGACCTCCTTGAACCCGGTCTATAAGATCGGCAAGCAGGTGGGCGAGGGCCTTCGTCTGCACCGTGGCTACTCCAAGCAGGAGGCGCTCAAGCGCGCTACCGAGCTTTTGGACCTCGTGGGTATCCCCGAGCCCGAGAAACGCGTCAATGAGTATCCGCACCAGTTCTCCGGCGGTATGCGTCAGCGTGTCATGATCGCTATGGCTCTTGCCTGCGATCCCGATATCCTGATTGCCGACGAGCCCACGACGGCTCTGGACGTTACCATTCAGGCTCAGATTATCGAGCTCATGCAGGAAATGCAGGAGAAGAACGGCAACGCCATCATCATGATTACCCATGACCTGGGCGTCGTTGCCGATATGGCCGATAAGATCATGGTTATGTACGCCGGCCGTCCCGTCGAGTTCGGTACTGCTGAGGAAATCTTCTACGAGAGTCGCCACCCCTACACCTGGGGTCTTATCCGCTCCATCCCGGAGCAGGCCATCGAAGAGAAGAAGCCGCTTACGCCGATTCACGGCAACCCGCCTTCGCTCATGAACCTGCCTGAGGGCTGCGTGTTCTCGCCTCGTTGTCCCTATGCGACGGACAAGTGCCGCAAGCAGCGCCCCGAGCGCGTTGTCACCGAGTCTGGTCATTACTCTGCGTGCCACTACTCCGGTGACCCCGAGTTCCTCAAGAACGCTCCTGAGACGTCCCGTACGCGCAAGGATTCCAAGAAGGGAGGCGAGGCGTAATGGCAGATACCAACGAGCGTACTCCGCTGCTGAAGGTCGAGCACCTCTCTAAGGAGTTCCCCGCTGAGTCCGGCATGTTCGCCAAGCGCTTCTCCAAGCGTGTTGTCTCTGCAGTAAATGACATTTCGTTCGAGATTTATCCGGGCGAGACCTTTGGTCTGGTTGGTGAGTCTGGTTGCGGTAAGTCCACGACGGGTCGCACCATCATGCGCCTGACCAAGCCGACCGCCGGTAAGGTGTTCTTCCAGGGTAAAGATGTTGCCGAGATGAGCAAGCATGAGATCAAGGACATGCGTCGCGAGATGCAGTTCATCTTCCAGGATCCCTATGCTTCGCTCAATCCCCGTATGACCATCGGCGAGATCGTCTCCGAGCCCATGACCATTCATGGCGTGGGTACCAAGGAGGAGCGTATCGAGCGCGTCCGCGAGCTGCTGGACGTCGTCGGTCTGAATCCCGAGCACATCAACCGTTATCCGCACGAGTTCTCGGGCGGCCAGCGCCAGCGTGTCGGCATCGCCCGCGCGTTCGCTCTGAAGCCCAAGCTGATTATCTGCGACGAGCCTGTCTCTGCACTTGACGTATCCATTCAGGCCCAGGTTCTGAACCTTCTTAAGGAGCTCCAGGACAAGTTCGGTACCGCGTATCTGTTTATCGCTCACGACCTGTCCGTCGTGCAGCACATTTCCGATCGCGTTGCCGTTATGTATCTGGGTAAGATGGTTGAGGTTTCGGACTGGAAGACGCTCTACAGCGAGCCTCACCATCCGTACACGCAGTCGCTGCTGTCTGCCGTGCCGGTTCCCGATCCTGATATCCAGAAGACCCGCAAGCGCATCATCCTCGCTGGCGATCCGCCGTCGCCGCTGGATCCGCCGACCGGTTGCCGTTTCCACACTCGCTGCCCGATCGCTCAGGGTATCTGCTCTGAGAAGCTTCCCGAGTTTAAGGAAGTTGCACCTGGTCACTGCTGCGCGTGCCACTTCGCGGAGCCGTTCCCGATCAAGGAATCGCACATCGACTTGTAGCCGGTTGTTATCGTCCGGGCCCGCCCTGAAGTTACTTTTCAGAACGTCCTCGGACATGCAAGAAACCCCCGCTGCGCACTTCGTGCGGCGGGGGTTTCTTGCGTCCTGACGCTCCTATTTGGCAAGGTGTTTTTTAGAATCCATTTTGCGCTCGGCCTCGAAGGCTTGCCTGTCCCAATCGAGCGGAAGTCCGGCCTCGACCCATGCCTCGTAGGCCCTCCTTATGGGCTTGAGCTCCCTTTGGCCCCTCTCCAGCATCGAGATGTACTTCTCGCTGGTTCCCAATATGGACGCCGCCCTCACCTGGCTGACCCTCGCCGCGCGCCTGGCCGCCACGAGCCCCGAGGCGTCCTCGGGCCTCCTGACCTCGTGCGGGCGCATCAGCGCCCGGTACGCCTCCCTGGCCACGTAGCGCTTGAGGCACCT
>DBFANS010000040.1:0-89577 GCA_048233475.1 Collinsella aerofaciens
AAATGGTTCGATGTCTGCCCGGATGCGACACATCTGGTGTGTCCATCCTCGCAGTATCCGGTTCTCAAGGTGCACGCCCCGCGGCTGATCCGGTCCGACCGGGCCGCGCGGCAAGGAGATATATTGCCAGACCGGAGGGGCCCCGCGGGCGGGAATCGCGCACTCCATATTTTGTTCACAAATGAATAGGTCCCTCAGTCGCATCACTGAGGTTAAAACTGAAGCATTGGCTTCTGATATTGGCGATGACCAGCTGTTTTATGTGTATTGAGACATCGGTCATCTCTGGAGCGCTACTTTACTCCAAAGGCATCAGTTATTTGTTTCCCATCGGTAAAAGGCGGGTTTTGTTCGCCAAGCGTTCTTATATATAGATAGATACGGGTTCGAACCCGTGCACCGGCAACAAAAAAGCGACCAACCGGAGTCGATCGCTTTCTTTTCTATGGTGGGCCGTCAGGGGTTCAGCCTGCTTCGCAGGCGGCCGCTGCGGCGCTTTCGCGCCTTGCGCGCTGCGCTGGCAAACGCTCACGCGTTTACTCAGCTCCGCGCCCCGACGGGTTCGAACCCATGAAAGGGCGACAAAAAAGACGGCCAACCGAAGTTGACCGTCTCAACAATCTTTGGGTGGGCCGTCAGGGGTTCGAACCCTGGACCTTGGGATTAAAAGTCCCCTGCTCTGCCAGCTGAGCTAACGGCCCGCGGGTGGCATTGTACCACGGTCTGGGACTATTCCCAACTCCATTGGCCGTTCTGGAAAATCACAACTTCACGTCCATCAGGCGTAATGCCCGTAATATCGATGTCGTCCGTGCCGATCATAAAATCGACGTGCGTGCTCGAGACGTTAACGCCATGCTCCAGGAGCTCCTCCTTGGACATGTCATACCCACCCTCGATGCATTCGGGGAAACCGACACCTAGCGCGAGATGGCAGCTAGCGTTCTCGTCATAGAGCGTGTCATAGAACAGAACGCCGCTTTCGCGGATCGGAGTGTTCTTGGAAATGAGCGCGACCTCGCCCAGATGAGCGGCACCTTCATCGGTGTCAATAATGCTCGCAAGCGTTGCCTTGCCCACGCGGGCGTCGTAGTCCACCACGCGGCCGCCCTCGAACTTAATCCAAAAATCTTCGACTTTATTGCCGTGGTGGATGAGCGGCATGGCCGAGTACACGATACCGTCGGCGCGCATGCGATCGGGCGAGGTGAAGACTTCCTCGGTGGGAATGTTGGGGAAGAAGGGGTGTCCATCGGGCGTCTTGCCCTTGCCGCCGGCCCACTCGTGACCCTTCGTCATGCCAATCGTCAGATCGGTTCCATTTGCCGCGGTGTAATGCAAGTAGTCGAAACGATTGTCGTTCAGGAAACGCAGGTTCTTTTCGAATGCGGCGTCATGGAGTTCCCAGTCGCTCTCCGGGTCCTGGCCATCGGCGCGCGCGGTGTGCAGAATCGCATTCCACAGTTTATAGATTGCAACCTCATCGGCGTCTCCTGGGAACACCTCGTGCGCCCAAGCCACGACCGGAGCGCCGGCGATGCACCACGGATTGATGTTGTAATCCAGTCCACGGCGGAAAACTTTGCACTGCGTATTCCTCGCCTTTGATGCCGCGGCCGGCTTGGCTGGATCGATGCCCTTGAGGGCCGCAGGATCCGCACCTTCGATAAAGACAAAGCAGGCACCATCCTGGGCCAAGGAATCCAGCTGCATGCGCTTCCACTCGGGTGTCTGCTCAAAATAGCTTTTCTCGACATGCTCGTACGTGAGCCTCGTCACGGCATCATCGGCCCAAATGACCGTCACGTGGCCGGCGGCGGCAGCATAGGCCTCCGCGACCACCACGCGCGCAAACGGCGCGCACTCGACCGGAGACTGAACGACGACCTCCTGGCCGGGCTTGACGTTTACGCCCTTGCGGACGACCAGGCGCGCGTAGTTTTTAATCTTGGGCTCCAGGGCCTTCATGCCCTCCAGAGCCTCTTCGACCGTCAGGGCAGCTCGAATCATGTGCCACTCCATCTATCTATAGAACAGTAAAAAGGCGCGCCGCAAAAACGACGCGCCTTATATCTTAGCGATAAGTATGTATGCAAACGCTACTTCTTCTTGGAGTCCTTCTGGTCCTCCTCGGCAGCCGCGCGCTCAATAAGAGCGTTGAGCTTGTTCTCGGACATGCCCTCGGCCTGCGCGCGGTACATGTTGCGCAAGGGACGAATACGAGCGAAGTCGTAGATAAAGTCACCTAGGATGATGACATAGGACAAAACGATGCCGACCATCTGGACAGGGCTGGACACCATGCCAGCGGGAGCGAAGTACAGCGAGGCCCAAATTGCCACGACGAGCACCATGCCAATGGCGAGCACAATCCACCAGATGCGACGGCGCTTGGTGTAGTCCTCGTCCTGCTTGAGGAGGATATTCGACACCGTATAGATGCGGTCCTCCTTGGCGCGCTGCTTGGCCTTGCGGGCGCGCTTCTCCTCTTTAGAGAGGCCCTCGAGGTTCTCGCCCTTCTCGAGCTCTTTGCGGCGTGCCTTAGACGAAGCCGGCACGACGCGAACGGAGCTCGCTGCTTGGCGGGCGGGCTTAGCAGATGCGGCAGACTTGCGCGCAACCCCGGTAACTTCGTGGGATTGCGTGCGCTTGTTCGTGGCGCTACGGGTACTCACTTATGCGTTCTCCTTCATGCTTGTGAACTGGGAGCCGGTGATGATCTGGAAGGCCTCGCGATAGCGCTCGGACGTGCCATCGATGACCTCGGCGGGCAGGTGCGGGGTCTCCCCCGTCATATCCCAGTTGGCCTTGAGCCAATTGCGGACGAATTGCTTGTCGTAGCTAGGCTGGATCTTGCCCTCCTCGTAGCTGGCAGCAGGCCAGAAACGGCTGGAGTCGGGCGTGAGGCACTCGTCGATCAGCGTGACCTTGCCATCAATAACACCAAACTCGAACTTGGTGTCGGCAATGATGATGCCACGGGTCGCGGCGTACTCGGCAGCGGCCTTGTAGATCTTGAGGGAAAGGTCACGAATCTGCGTGGCGATGTCCTCGCCCACGATCTCGCAGCAACGCTCGAACGAGATGTTCTCGTCGTGGTCACCGATCTCGGCCTTCGTGGACGGCGTGAACAACGGCTCGGGAAGCTTGGAAGCCTCGGTCAGGCCCTCAGGCAGCTGGATGCCGCAGACGGTGCCGTTCTCGTCGTAGGTCTTCTTGCCCGAACCGGTCAGATAGCCGCGGACGATGCACTCGATAGGAATCGTCTGGGCCTTCTTAACCAGCATGGCGCGGCCAGCGAGGTAGTCACGATACTCAGCAAACTCCTCGGGGAAATCCGCCGGGTCGATGGAAACGAGATGGTTGGGGACGATGTCGGCAAACTTATCGAACCAGAATGCCGAGATGCGATTGAGCACCTCTCCCTTAAACGGAATCTCGTCGGGAAGAATGAAGTCGAACGCAGAAATGCGGTCGGTGGCGACCATCAGCAGGTTTTCACCGGCATCGTAAATATCACGAACCTTGCCACGGGAATCCGGACGACGCTCCATCGTTGTCACGTGAGTCACTCCTTACCTAAATACGACAGAAATGCGGGTTCTTTCCCGCATGTTTTCGCAAACTCGGAGCGGCAGGGACGCGGCCCCTCCTTCACCGAATAGCGAAAAGCTAGTGCTCCATTGTAGTAGATGCCGCGTCTGCCGTGTGCTCGCGGGGCAGATGAATTGTAAAAGTCGTACCCTTTCCAAGCTCCGACTCCACGGATATGTAGCCATGGTGACGCTCGACAATCTGCTTGGTCACGGCGAGGCCGACGCCCAGGCCGCCAGCTTCGCGGGCGCGGCTGGCATCGGCGCGCCAAAACCGCCCGAAAATGCGCGACAGATCGTCCTTGGCAATACCGATGCCGGTATCAGAAACGGCAATGCTGACGTGCCTGCGGTCACTGAGCACCGACACCACGACCCAACCGCCCTCGGGGGTGTAGCGCATGGCGTTGCTCATGAGGTTGATAACACATTGCGTGATCATGTCGGGATCTGCCTCGACAACGTCATCGTGGCCCTGCGTCTCATCTGCAAAGCGCAAACGCAGGTCACGGTCGGCAAACAGGCGCTCCTGGCCATTCACAATCGATCGCACGAACGGAACCATGTCCACCGGTTCTAGATTGAGCGGAGCCGTGCTGTTTTCCATACGCGATAGGTCGAGCATCTGCTGCACCAGACGAGCCAGGCGACGCGTCTCGGAAGCAACGGTCTCCAAATGCTCATCGTCGGTGGGATACACGCCATCCTGCATGGCCTCGACCGTTGCGAGCATGGCCATAAGCGGCGTGCGAAGCTCGTGTGCAACGTCTGAGGTCAGGCGCTTCTCGTGTTTCATATCCTTCTCGAGCGAAGTGGCCATCTCATCGAAGGTCTCACCCAGCTGATCGATCTCGTCATCACCGCGCAGTCCCGTGCGAGCCGACAGGTCGCCGTCACGGATTTGCTTTGCGGTACTGGTGATGCGATGAATCGGCTTGGTGAGCATGCGCGACACGAGCGATCCGATAACGACCGAAATGCAGATTGCAACAACCGCGGCGAGGGCCATGGCGTTAAAGGTCTTCTCCCTAAACGCAGAGTCCGCCTTGGTGAGCAGAGCGTCGGAGCCGATGGCCCACAGCTTTACCTGTCCGACATGCTCGCCGGAAGACGTTACAATCTCGACGTTAGCAACGCTATCGGAGTCGGTTGGAGCAGACGAGACCGGGCTATGCGATGCCCTCTTGCCGCTCGTGTCGTCGGTCGTAGCCTGGTTTTCGCGTACATCGGCGGTGGCGCTTGCCGAGGGCCAGGAATCGTCATAAACGATCACGCCCTTTTTATTGACGACCTGCATGCCCAGATCGTCGGAAACCAAACTCGACGTTGCGACCGTGCGCAGTTCTCCCGCGGTCCAAGAGCCGTTTTCCTCATATGAGGTTGCCAACTTCTCGGCAGCGGAATTTGCGATTTCGACGATATTGGAGCGTGTGTAATCCGAAAAGACCGTGCCCCACACAACAGAGACAACGCCCACCAGCACCAATACCGTCATGAGCGATGTCAGAGCAAAAGCAAGTGCCATGCGCGAGGGATAGCTCATCGTTGGCCGTGAATCGGAACGAGGCGTGTTCCAACTAGCCTTGGAACCCGCCTCGCTCTCCTGCTTGTGCTTTTGTCCGATTTCAAAGCGCGCAGGTGTCATATGTGATTTCCCTATTTCTCGTCCGACTTATCGGTCTTGGCCGGAGCCTCGAAGCGATAGCCGACACCATGGACGGTGTAGAGCCACTTGGGCTTCTTGGGATCATCGCCCAGCTTGGCGCGAAGATTCTTCACGTGGCTATCGATAGTGCGCTCATAGCCCTCAAAGTCATACCCGAGCACTTTCTCGACCAGCTCCATGCGGTTATACACACGGCCGGGATGGCGGGCAAGCGTGGTGAGCAGCTTGAACTCGGAAGCCGTCAGATCGACTTCCTTGCCCTCGACCAAGATCTTGTGGCCCGAGATATCGATGACCAGATCGCCGAAGTCGAGTACCTCGACGGCGGGCTCGTCGGCCTGATGGGCACGGCGGAACAGAGCGCGAACGCGGGCGACGAGCTCGCGCGGCGAGAACGGCTTAATCAGATAGTCGTCGGCGCCGAGCTCAAGACCGATAATACGGTCCTCGATCTCGCCCTTAGCCGTCAGCATGATGATGGGGACATCCGAGGTATCGCGAATGGTGCGGCAAACGCGCTCGCCGGGAATCTTGGGGAGCATAAGGTCGAGCACGACCAGGTCGAACTGATGCTTCTCGAACTCCTCGATCGCGGACTGGCCGTCGCCGACGCCCACAACCCAGTAGCCTTCGCGCTCGAGATAGGCAGCGACGGCGTCACGGATTGCCTTCTCATCCTCGACCAGCAGAATCTTTTTTGCATCTGAAGCCATAACACGGCCCCCCTGTCTCAATTAGCTAAGAACAAGCCCATTTTAACGCACCTGAGCCCGCCGGATGCCGCTATGACGCGGCAGCTCGGCGGGCGGTACTCACAATTACAACGCGTTTATTCCCCTGTTGGCGCCTTTTTAACCCCTCTAAGCTTAAAGAGAGAATAGGCGTGCAGTGACCGTCTCTGGTATACCCTGGCTGTTGCGCACCGTGGCGTACGTAAGGAATGAGTCCGATTTTCCCGCCGTAGCTGGATAATCGCCATACTCCAAAGCGCGGTCGGGCGACAGCAGCGAGCCATAGGTCTTGGTAGAGGTGTCGATCAGAAAATGCGACGCCTGTACCTTAACAAGGTATTTATTCTTCTTGCCAGCCGCACATGCGAGCGGCTCGCGTGACAGAAAGAGGTACGGCCCTCCCTCATTACCGATATACGTGCCCATATTGCCCAGGCTGCCCACGCCACTATAGGCCGCCTCGATAGAAAACACGAAGGTACCGCCCATATACACGGCCTCGAAAGGCGAGACTGACGAGGGAAGGACTAGCTGGGCACGCTTGGTGTTGTTGCCGTCGGTCAGATCGATTGCCGTTATGCCGTAGTAGACGCCCTCGTCGTTGCGGACACGCGGCGAGATGGTCAAAATGCCGTCGCTCGCGCGCGGGGCCGATGCAAAGCGGCCCGTCGATTTCCAAATTACCTCGGCCTTGGATTCATCAAGCGAGCGACGATAGCAAAACGAATCACTACTCGTTTTATTGCCGCTTGCCGAAGGCATTTTATACCAGATGACCGATGACCCGAACGCCGTAAACAGGGGCGGATCATAGTCCTTGCCACCTCGATCGAGCTCAACCACGTCGCCAGAGAGCGAAGCGCCCGACAGATTTTGAGCGTAGAGCTTCCACGATGAATTGGCAAAGTTCATCTCAACCCACGCGAATACGCCGTCGCCGGCACGGACATCGTAGAATGCATATCCCGCGCCCTCGATAGGATCCTCGATTAATGTGGTAAGCGAGCCATCACCCAGGTTGAGCACACCGAGTGTGTTGGCGTGCAGCGCCGATGCGGGCGCCATCATCGCCGCGGCGTAATCGCCGTCGCAGTAGTACAGCAGCGTACCCAGAGGCAGCGTCCACGACGCCGCCGGCTCAAGATCGATGTCGACTGCCTCGTACTCATCCGTAATCGAGATGATCTTGGAATCGTCCTTGATAACCTGCGGCTCGCCGGCGGCATCATCGCTGGTGCCCGTTTTTTTCGAGCATCCGGCAAGTACCGTGGCAGCGCCCGCGGCAGCCCCACCGAGTACGAAGCCGCGACGCGATATTCCGTTCTTGATGTGATCGGCGATACCCATTAGGCGATCTCGGCGCGAGCGGCCTCGATGGCGCGCGTAAGCTGGTCGGCGCAGGAGGTCTTTTTCATACCGCAGGTATTACCGGCGAGAACCTCGATTACGCGATCGGCAGGAGCACCCTCGACCAGCTTGGAGATTGCCTTGAGATTGCCGTCGCAGCCACCGGTAAACTCAACGCCTATCACCTTGTTGCCGTCATCGGAAAGGTCAAGGTGAATATTGCGAGCACACACGCCTTGAGGCTTGTAATCAAACGAAATCATGCGATCCCCTCTCAGAATGTTATTCGAGACGACTATTATCCCCGTCTTTCCCTAAATGCAACGAGGCGCTTTGCCGGCAACACACATTACCAGCAAAGCGCCCTAAAAAGCTAACGTTATGCCCGAACCTACTCGAAGCTCAGCTGCTCCAGACGATCAAAGACCGTGTCGATACGGGTGAGGAAGTCCCACGGATCAAAGATCTCGTCGAGCTTCTCCTGACTGACGGTGCAGCGCGGGTCGGCCTCGAGACGCTCCTTAAAGGTGGGGCCGGAGACGCAATCCTGTACCTCGTGCCAGGTTGCCATAGCGTTCTCCTGCACAATGGCGTACGCGTCCTCGCGGGTGATGCCCGTGTCGACGAGGGCGAGCAGTACCTTGGAAGAGAAGATGAGGCCGCGGGTCTTATTGAGGTTGGCCATCATGCGGGCGGGATACAGCTGCAGGCCGTCGATAACGCGGATGAGGCACTGGAACATGTGGTCGAGGGCGATGAAGCTATCGGCCTGGGCGACGCGCTCGGCAGAGGAGTGCGAAATGTCACGCTCGTGCCACAGGGCGACGTTATCGAAGGCAACCTGGGCGTTGGACTTCACGACGCGCGACAGACCGCAGACTTTCTCCATGGTGATGGGATTGCGCTTGTGCGGCATGGCTGAGCTGCCCTTTTGGCCCTTACGGAACGGCTCCTCGGCCTCGAGCGTATCGGTCTTCTGCAGATTGCGGACCTCGGTAGCGATGCGCTCGCAGGTGGCTGCGGTGGTGGCGAGAACGCCGGCGAGATAGGCGTGATGGTCGCGGCTGATAACCTGCGTGGACAGCGGGTCGTGAACCAGGCCCAGGTGCTCGCAGACATACTCCTCGACGAACGGCTCGATGGAGCTGTACGTGCCGACAGCGCCCGAGATAGCACCGAAGGCAACATTCTTGCGGGCGTCCTCAAGACGATCCAGATCGCGCTTGAGCTCCCAGGCCCAAGAGCCAAACTTCATGCCGAAGGTCATCGGCTCGGCGTGGATGCCATGAGTGCGGCCGGCACAGAGCGTGTTGCGCTCCTCAAAGGCGCGACGCTTGCAAATCTCGCCGAGCTTCTTGACGTCCTCGATGATCAGGTCGCAGGCCTGGGTGAGCTGGTAGCACAGGGCCGTGTCGCCCAGATCCGAGCTGGTCATGCCATAGTGAACCCAGCGGCTGGGCTTGGGGTCGCCCTCGGGAACATCGGCATCGATGTATTCCTTCATGTTGGTCAGAAAGGCAATGACGTCGTGGCGCGTGACTTCCTCGATCTCATCGACCTTCGCCTTCTCAAAGTTGGCATGGTCGCGGATCCACTGGGCCTCGTCTTTGGAAATACCGATCTTGCCGAGCTCCGCCTGGGCCTCGCAGGCCAGAACCTCGATCTCCTGCCAAATGGCGTACTTGTTCTCGAGGGAGAAGATGTGTCCCATCTCCGGGCGGGTATAGCGATCGATCATAGCGGCTCCTTTTTGGTTATTGGCACGTTGGTCGTAACCCAACCATTGTACCGTGCGCAGGTGCAAGTATGGGCAGCAGGCATTAACCTAACATTTTGGAATTGGAGCGAGCAACGGGACGTCTGCGTTATTTGCTTCGCAAATCCGCACCGGCTGCGGTCGATCCCCTCGGATTCACGGTGACGATGGGGAAGACTTTGTTGAATTGGCCGTCCCGAGGTCTTCTGTGCTCCATGGAGCGGACAACGGGACGTCCGCGTATTTGCTTCGCAAATCCGCACCGGCTTCAGGCGCCTGTCGGCGCCTTCGCCTGCTCGCTACAAACGCTTCGCGTTTGCTTAACGCTCGCACCCTGGCGGGTTCGAGTCCCGGCGCTTAGTAGTAAAAAGCACGGCAACGTAACGCTGTCGTGCTTGTGCTTTTTACTGGAGCGGGCAACGGGACTCGAACCCGCGAGTGTCAGCTTGGGAAGCTGATGCCTTACCACTTGGCGATGCCCGCATATGTGGGGGATAGTATAACGCGGTTGTCTTGTTCGATACAAGGGTGTCGATGCTTGTTTTAGCTGTGGAGAATCGTTTGAAAACCGCGCCAATTGTGGAGATGAGGACCTTTGTCTTTCTTTTCTTACCATCTTCTACCTGCACTTTTATCTGATTGTTGTATTTGAGCTCGATTTGTCAGAAATCGGGCAAGCTTTTGGTCAGGCTCCGGTACTTACCCGCATGAACCTCGGGGGTAGCCTCATCCTACGCGTCGCAACCTCCCCATGCGGCGCACGAGGGATAAGGAGCAGCCATGTCCAACGCACCCATGCACTCTGTCCACAGCGCAATCGCAACAGGTCCGCTGCTCCTGCTCCTCTTCCTGCTTTTCGGCTGCCTGGCACCGGGAGCCGCATTTGCCGTCGATGGCTACGACCAGCTCGGCTTCCGCACTATTAGCGATGATTGTGGGCCCTTCTTCATCGGCAAGTATGAAGCTCAAGACACCTCAATTGCCTACTGCATGAACCAGGAGCGCCCCGGCCCCACCAAACCGGGCGGCCCATGGCTCAACTTTGATCAAGGCTGGGTGTGGCTCGACGACGAGTTCGCGGCAATCGTTTGTCACGGATATCCCACCACCACGTCGTTTGGCGGTTACCATCTTTCACCCGATCGCGCCCGCGCCGCCACCCAGCTTGCCGTATGGATGCTCAACGGCACTACCCATGTCGACGGCACCTACTCCTACACGACCGCTCAGGGTAAAACCAAGAGCGGACACTTTACCGCCGACAATGAAGTCGTGGCGGCTGCGCGGTGGCTCCACGACAGCGCAAAATCAGGAAGCATCAAAGCCGCTCCGCACCGCGCGCGACGCTATCTAGGGGCCGTATCGGGCGGCAGCAAACGTCAAGACATGCTCTATGTACTGCCGGCGGTCTCTGTTTCCTTCCAAAAGCAGTCTGCTAACACCGTTATTACCAGCGGAAACAATACCTATCAGTTTACCGGGGCAACATTCGATATTTTTGAGAGCGCCAGCGGCGCGCGTGTCGGCACCATCAAGATGGACAGCAACGGTCGAGCGCAAGCAACACTTCTGCCCAACACGGCATACTACCTAGTTGAAACGAAGGCGCCGGCCGGCTATGTCCCCCGCCACGATCGCATCGCCTTTACCACGGGGAATGACGGCGGGCGGGCCGCCATTGATGAACAGCCCGGCACCATCAATCTGCGTATCGTAAAACTCGATGCCGCGACGAATGCCGGCCCCCAGGTGGGATCTTCACTCGCAGGAGCAGAGTTCACGTGTGTGTCGCAATCAACCCCTGGATGGGCACAAATCCTCACGACCGACGAAAGCGGTCGGGCCACCCTCGCCGATGTCCCCTTAGGAACCTTTACCATCTACGAATCAAAAGCCCCCGAGGGCTACCTGCCATCCAACGACAGCTGGACCTATACCGTTGGAGCCGACCAACTCGGCGATTCAGGCGTGGTCGAGATCGAATCTCGCGTTTCCGATATCCCCATTGCGTTTAACCTTGAGATTTCCAAATTCAAGGATTACGGCAATAGCGACCAATCCGGCCTGGAGCAGCCGGCGGGTGGTGTTGTCTTTGAGGTTGTCAGCAACAGCTCTCAGCAGGTTGTTGGCACACTGACCACAAACATCTATGGCTTTGCCTCCACCAAAGATCAGCCCGAAGCATGGTTCGGCACAGGCAAGCGACCCGCCGGTGTCCACGGAGCCGTCCCATACGACCGTGCCGGCTACACGGTTCGCGAGGTTCCGGAAACCGTCCCCGAGGGTTTTAAACGTGCAGGGGAATGGACCGTCGGGGCCAATCAGATTTCCGACGGCGCCGAGCTTCAATATATCGTGGACAACCACGCTCTGTCGACGCATCTCCAGATTGTAAAACGCGATGCCCAAACAGGCGCTTCTGTTCCCCTAGCCGGATTCACCTTCCAACTCCTCGACAGCAATCACGAACCTGTCTCACAAACTTGCTGGTATCCAGCACATAACGTAATGGACACCTTTACGACTGACGCGACCGGGACCGTCACACTGCCCGAATCGCTCGTGCCGGGCACCTATTATGTACGCGAAACCTCGGCCAAAGAGCCCTATCTTGTCGGCGAAGAGATCGAGGTAAACATACCCACCGACATGAACCTAACGCCCGTTGCAATCGCCTCGTATTATGACCACGCCGCGACCGGAAACATCAGAATCGTTAAAACCGATGCCATAGACGGGAGCAGCCTCGCGGGCGCCGTCTTTGAGATCCGTGCCTCGGGTGATATCGTGCGCCCCGACGGTAGCATTGCCGCGCTCGACGGTGAGACTGTCGCGACCGTCACGACGGATGAAACTGGAGAAGCACGCGCGGACAACCTCCCACTGGGATCTGACACCGCACGCTACGAGGTTGTCGAGACTCAAGCGCCGGCAGGCTTCTTGCTCGATCAGACAACCCATATTGTCGACCTTACTTATGCCGACCAGAAAACACCCGTTGTAGAAGCACGGCTTAACGTATCCGACGATTACACCAAGGTTGATATCTCCAAGGTCGATGCAAGCGGTGAGCAGGAAGTGGAAGGCGCACAGCTCACCTTATATGGTCCCGATAAAACCGAAATAGACTCCTGGACCTCATCCGACAAGCCACACCGCGTCGAACATCTTGCACCCGGCACCTACTCGTTGCGCGAAATGATGTCTCCGCGGACCTATGACCTTGCCGAGGAGATAACGTTTGAAATAAAGGATACGGGAGAAGTCCAATCCGTCGCGATGAAGGATGCGCCCATCGAAATCAAGGGGCAGGTCGACAAGCGTCAGGAACTTGTCCAACCTATCGAAAAGGGCCTGTTGGCTAACGGCGATGGTAAAAACCGTGCCGCGATGCAAACCAATACGGATGGGCTTTTCTCCTATACCATCGACGCTCGAAACAATTCAACTACCTGGGTTGATGAGTTCACACTTACCGATGATCTTGAGTGTGCCGAGGACGATACAGCGAGATTCGTCTCAATCGAAACCCCCGTCGCCATCGGCGACCTCAATGGTCTGTGCAACGTGTGGTATCGCACGACGCCGTTGGACTCGACAGACGTCGATGAGCCGGCAAACGCGACACTTGACGATGGGCACGAAAATCCTTGGCTTGAGTCCGACGAAGTAAGGGAAAGTCTGGGTGAGGATTGCCGCCTCGTCGATTACGACGGTTGGCACCTCTGGAAGGCGGATATCTCGACCACGGAATCCACCACACTCGAGGCGAAAGAACTCGACCTTGCATCCAATACCGTCGTAACGGGCATTCGAATTGAATACGGTGCGGTAGCCGCCGACTTTACGACTCGAAGCGATGCGGATTCTTGGAACCGCGATGATCTCAAAGATGAGCACGACGATCTTGACGATGCCAAAGCAATCCTTGGCACAGACGCTCGGGGCGCAATCGTGCACATGCAGGCGACGTCGGCTTATACGCCCCAAACCGCACTCACCAACAGCGCACACGTCGATCTTTGCCGCAACGGCGGCGGCGATAAACTTGAGTCACATGACGATGACCGTGTCATTCAACGCTGTACCCTACCGCAGGACCTACCGGCAACAGGATCAGCTCCCATCGCCGCTTGCATCACCGCGCTCCTGACCTCGGGTGCCGCAGCCCTATGGTTCGCTCGCCTTAGGTCGATCCCAAAGAAGCGCTAGCGCGATGAAAAAGCGGGCGAGCCAGTCCCCTGGCTCGCCCGCTTTCAATCATGTAAATCGCCGTATCTACTCTGCAGACGAAGATCCACCATCAACGATTGCCTGCTCGGACTCAGGAATCCCATCGGCACCCGTACTCTGTTCTTGCTCCACCTCTTCGCTGATTGCGGAGGCGGGGGTCGAGCCCTTTGCACCCACGATGTAGGCAGCCCCAAATCCTAACGCAATGGCAATCAAGGTCAAAATCACGTAGACAGGCCAATGGCGCTTAATATACGAAAACACGTTGACTCCTTAGAGCTCCGTCTACGAACGGCGGATAACCTCGGTCACGACCTCGGATACCGTGGCAATGTTCGTCGGGTTGACATTGTGGGGCAGGTCGTCCTCGGTACGAGCGCAAGCCAGACGCGTGCCGTCCACGCCGGCGATGGTGAGGGCTCGGCGGCTCGCCTCGAGCGCGGCATAGGCATCGGTCTTGGCATAGGGCATCTCGAGCGCGCCACAATCGACATGGAACGACTTGCACACCTTGCTGACCAGGTTCATGATGCGGCGATCGCCCTTGAGCAGCTGCTGTTCGCCCTCGACCGTCACCACCGAAAGCCTACCGGCGCCGACGGATTCAAGATTGATAAAGAATACGCCGCGGAGCTTATCGCGATGCGAAGCCAAGAAGGCCTTCATGCCGGCGCCATCACAATCCGAGGCGCCCGTTGCCACAAACCAGATATCGTGACCGAGCAGCTCATCATCGCCCATAGAGGCGACAGCCGAGAGCATATCTTCGGAAGAAGCGCCATCGGAAGACGTAGCGCCGCCCTTCCAGCCATCGTTATCGTCCTCGAAGTTATCCCACGAACCGATACCGCGACCGGACTTCTTGGCATCGTAATCGTCTTCGACGCCCAGCCAGTCACTCATGCTGTCCTGCTCGTTTTTCTTTTTACGGCCGAACAGACCACCCAGGCCGCGCTTACGAGACTTGGGTGCCGCCGGGGCGGGAGCCGAAATGGTCTCGATCGGCTGTGCGCCCGACGCAACGGGCATAGGAGGCGCAACGGGTGCCGATGTGGGTTCGGGGCCCTGGGCAGTAGCAAAGGGATCGTTGACCTGTGCGGAGGGGTCGGGAAGGTCGAACAGCGACGTGCGAGACGCAACGTTTGCCTGCTTCATAGACGGCAGCGACGGATCGGGGACCGAAGCCAGCGGAGACGAGGAAGGTGCAGGCGACGGTGCCGACGCCGGATCGGGAACATTCATCTGCGGGCGCGGCGATGCCTGGGAGGAAATCTGGGCCATAAGGGAATCGACCGTTTCGTCCTGGGTGGGAGCGACATTGGCAACCGTGGCACCGGAACCACTCGGGGTCGGCATGGTGAAAATCTGCGTGGAATAAGGCCTCGACTCATCCGTCTCGGGAGTCTCGGAAACCGCAGGCACTTCCTCCTGCTCGACCTCGGTCGAATCATCTTGCTCGGCTGCCGCGTATTGCTCTTCGTCAGAGTTGGCCTCGACGGGCTCGTCCTCGGCGGCATCTTGGATTTCGGCAGCATCAACAGGCTCGTCATCGTCTGCCACGTCGCCCTGCTCATCGGAAACAGGAAGGGGCTCGGCAATCGCGGTGCCCTGTTTTTCAAACGTTATCGTGGAATCGAACTGCGCGGCATCAAACGACATGGTGCTATCGACGTGCTGCTGAGCCTCGAAAGACGTCGTCGCTTCAACAACATCCGCGGACGCCGGTTGCTGGGACTCAAAGGACGTTGTAGCTTCGGCGGCTTCGACGGGCGCGGACTGCATAGCCTCGTTCTGCTCGAACTCTTGCGCCGCGAGCTCACGTGCCGCCTCGGCTGCCTGCTGCTGAGCGATAGCCTCCTGCTCGGCAGCCTCGCGTGCGGCAGCGCGCTTCTCCTCGAAATCGTCGACAAATTTCTTGCCCTTTGCAAACGCACCCTTAAAGAAGTTGGAAGCGCTGGCGCCAATCGACGAGAACGCGGATGCAATGTCGGCATGCGGCGTTGCCGCGGGAATCTCGGCCGAGAAATCAGTATCGCTCTCGTAAGACACGCGCCTCGGTTGTTCAACGTAATCGTCGTCAGACTCGTCCGCAACGTCTTGCGCCGGTGCGGCGGGAGCCAAAATGTCCAGTCCTGCCGCGGGATCGAACGCGGACACCGCCTCGGGATCGGCAACGGCAGCGGTAACCGCGGCAGACTCATCATCCGCAGCGACAACGGGCGCAGGCGCAGCCACGACGGGGGCAGGCTCGGGCTCAAACGTTGGCTCCTCGCCCTCCTCGTAATCGAGCGTGCAGGACTCGGGAAGCATTCCGAGCGCACGGATGGCATCCGAACCAAAGCGGATGTTGCCGGCGGCGTTGCGATAGAGCTTGGGCTCGGGCTCGGCAGACTCCTCCGCCGGCTCGGCAGCGGGAACCTCGTCATTGAACTCTTCGGCTTGGGCAGCCTGATTCTGATCCTCGGGCACGATAGCGCCGATCAGCGTCTCGTCGGCAGACGCACCCTCAAAGCCCTCGATTTGCTCGTCGAAAGCCTCACCCTGTTCGGGCTCGGTCTGAGCGTCGGGAGCAATCGGCTGACCGAATTCGTCCTCGGCGTAGGTAGGCTCTTCATACTCGATGGTGTTGCCGTAGTCGTTTTGCTGCTGGGCCGCGGCATATTCCGCCGCTGCGCGCGCCATTTCCTCGGCACGACGCTTCTGCTCCCCAAAATAGGTATCGAACGGAACATCGTCGGGAAACTCGTTTTCGCCCTGGAAGGGAGCAACGTTGTCCATAACGCCGAGCATAGCGGCGACAGAAGACTTGTTGCACACCGCGCCAGACGTATAGGGAAGAATGTGGCGGTTAGAGATGATGTTTACCGCGTTGGCGAGTGCAACGAGGGAAGCGAGGATCGCGACAATCCACAGCAGAACCTTGAGCGCGCCGGGGAGCGGCAGAATACGCAGGATGGCAACGGCAGCGGGGGCAACCGTGGCAACGGGCAACAGCTTGGCGATGAGCGCACGATACGAAGCATAAGGCTCGCGGGCGAGCAGCTCAGCACGGGGAGAGTCGTAGTGTGCGACAACGACCACCGGGCGGTTACGCGGGGACGCGAGCGGGCCCGAGGCCTTGTGGTAGGCGATGACATTTTGGCTCACGCCCGTCTTGCCCAGGCGCGAAACCACGGGGTGGCCCGTGCGCTCGAGCACGTAAAGAACGGCGCCGACAATGGCCAGCAAGGTGCCGACCAAGCCGATACCGCCGCCGATGCCCATCAGCAGGGCGCCGGCAAACGCAAGAATACCGGTAACGGCAAATGCCAACCTACTGGGCGCCGGGGCATTGAACTCCTGAACCTCGGGGTCAAAGCCGTGGTTGCGGAAGATCTGAGCGATATCTTCGGCAGCCAAGCGCTCTTCTTCGCTGCATGCCGGCGTAATGCCGGTGTTCTGCAGCAGGTGGTTAATATAGTTCTGGGTGTTCGCCATGTGCGCTCCACATCCATAATCCGACAAATAGGCCCAATGCATGCACATTAGAACCGTATATAGTCGAAAGTATACCCCGAGCGAGCGCAAACGACCGAATTCGGGCCATCTTAACGCCCCGAGCGGACAAGGATATAGCCTAATCTCCATATCGGACTAAAATCATGGCAGCAAACCACTTCTCATGCGAGGACTCTATGACGGCAAGCGACACGACCGAGACAATTAAAAAGGGAAATTCGGAGCCCAGTTTCGATAAAACGGCTCAGCGCATCCTCAATCTTTTCTTTGTGCTCAATAGCTCCCCCGAACCGCTGACGACCGAGCAGATCGTCTTGGATTCTGACCTGGGATATGGCTCGGGCAATATCGACTCGGATAAGCGCAAGTTTCGACGCGATCGTGACAAGCTGCTCGAACGCGGCATCTTAATCAAGGAGGTTCGCCCCACCGGCGCGCAGGAGACCGAGGAAAGCTCGTGGACAATCGACCGCGAGCACACGTTTGCGGCAGGCGGCCTCATTACCGCAGACGACGCCGATATCCTGCTCAACGCCATCGACCAGACACTAGCGGCCGGCTCATCCACTTTTGCCGCACCGCTTGCCGATATTCGCTCCAAGATTGCCTATCTCACCGGCAGGACGACGGTAGACGAGGCGCCGATCAGCCGCTCTCCCACCGTCGATGCGGTTTGGAGCGCCTTTGCCGAGCGATGCGCGCTGCGATTTTTATATCAGAACGGACGCGGCGAGCAGAGAGAACGTACCGTCTGCGTCTACGGCATGTTCGAGCGCGAGGGCGTGGCTTACTTCTGCGGCCTCGACAACGTCACCGACGACATCAGGACATTCCGCTGCGACCGTATCGTTCGCGCTTGGCGTCCTTCGAAGGCCTACGTCATCCCCGCGGACTTCAACCTCAGCGACTACCTGTTCTTTGAATTCGATTTTGCCGACCGACCGCCCGTTGCAGCCACGTTCTCATTCGCCCCTCAGACGCAGATCGATATGATCAACGGTCTCACGCGTGGGCGAGGTGAGCTCGTACACACCGATGTGGGATGGACCTGGACCGTTGACGTGCGCGATCTTGAAGCCGGCGCCTCATTTTGCATGGCCCACGCCATGGACGGCATGAGGCCCGTGGCCCCCAAATCGCTCAAACAGGCGTGGAACCACCTCATTGAAAGGACGGTGCACGAGTATGCCCGTGCGTAAACTCACCAGCGAGCAGAGACTCTCGCGCGCCATCGACATCATGGAGGCCCTCTACGCCGCCGGCGAGAGCGGCATGACACGGACCGAGATTTGCAGTCGCTTTGACATCACGGGGGTATCGCTCGACGAGATTCTCGAGATCGTCTCGACGCTCGCGGACCGAGAATCGGGCGCGCGCATCATCTGCGAATGCCGCGGCGAGCGTGTGGTCCTCACCGGTGACGCCGGGCGTGTGCTACCGCTGCGCTTGAGTGCCGCCGAGGGCGCTGTGCTCAACCATGAACTTGAATCGTTGGGGATCGAGCCGCATACGGCAGCTCGGATTCGACATGCCCTTCTACCCGAAGAGCTCGGCTATAACCAGCGCGTCTTTGACACCGTCAACCACGGGTCGCACTGGCAGCAGCTGAGCTGCGCCATTCAGGACGGTGTTCGCTGCCGCATCTCGTATCGCTCGATGGACGATGCACGGCCACGTGAGCGTCTGGTCGACCCCTTGCGCATTACGGCAAACGGCGACCAAACATACCTGATTGCCTGGGACATCGCGGTCGATGAGCAGCGCACCTATCGCATGGATAAAATCGAGGGACTCGCCTTGACGGAAGACTCCGTCGTGCCTCATGCACCGGACGTCACATCCCTCCACGATTCCCTTGCTCGGACGCAGCGTAGCGCAAAGCTCTTGATGCCATTCGATATGGCGGAGCATCTGGACTGGGCCGGCATCACCCTAATCGAGCGCAGCGGGGCAGACATGGCAACGGTAACCGTGCATTATGGCTCCGAGCGTTGGCTACTGAGCCAGGTAATCGCAGCGGGCGGAGCCATCCGCATCTTGGATGACCCCGCCCTGTCAAAGCGTCTGTGCGATATGGCAAAAACCCTCGTCTGTCCGCTTTAGCGCCGCCGCTCGTGGCGTGCACGCCACAGTTGCAGATAGTGCCCAATCTGTGCCGATTCGATGCGCTGGTAGGAGCTCGTGGGCAGCGACGTTAAGAACTTCTTTCCGTAGCCCTTCGTCACCAGGCGCGGGTCGGCCAGAATCAGCACGCCGCAATCGGTCGACGAGCGGATAAGGCGGCCGGCCGCCTGCTTGACCTCGAGCACCGCCTCGGGCAGCGAATAGCGCGCCCAAGCGCGGTCTTCACGCAGGTTGCGCTCGCACGAGAGCGGGTCCGTGGGGCTCGAGAACGGCAGCTTGGGAATGATGACGCAGCGCAGCGTCTCGCCGCTGGCGTCGAATCCCTCCCAGAAGGCCTTAAGCGCAAAAAGCGATGAAGTCGGCTCGCTGATAAACCGGTCGCGCAGGCGACGAGGAGATGAGTTGCGCTGCTGGCAGTTGAGTTCCAGACCCGCACGGGCCATCTTGGGCTCAACGCGGGCGTACAGGTCTTCCATGTCGCGCCGATTGGTGAACAGTGTGAGCACCGATCCGCCCATGGCAAGATGGGCGTCGACCAGCACGCGCTCGAGCGCCGTAAGATAGCTCTCACGATCGCGCGGATCGGGGATATCACCCGCAACGACTACAGCCATGTTCGAATCGAAGTCGTAGCTCGAGTCCAAGTGCAACGATGAGGATGTTGAAGCACCGATGCGATCGAGGCCGACCGCGTGGTTAAAGTGTTCAAAGCTTTTGGACACCGTCATGGTCGCCGAGGCAAAGATAGCCGTGTGAACCTCGGGCAGCCACTCGGTTGCCAAGGCCTCGCCAATGTCGATGCGCTCTGCGGTCATTGACTCTCCGCCGGCACGCAACCTGCGATTGACCTGCAGCGAATACACGTAGTGTTCATCGGTGCCGTCAATGATGAGTTTGAGGTTCTCGGCCAGCTCGTGCAAGCGGCGCGAGATATCACCCAGGTCGACAACAACCTCGGGCTTGTCGGCGGCGACGGCTTGCACCAGCGCGTCGACGCTCTTGTCAGCCTGTTCCAACGCGTCGATGGCAGCGTAGGCCGACTGTAAGAAATCATGCCAGTCGTCAGATTCGCGCAGTTCGGGGCCAATCCATAGATTGGCATTGTCATAACCCCCACGGGCACGGCGGCCGAGCTCGCGAACGCCATCGAACACGTCGGCGATTGCCATGCTCGCGCGCGCAACCGTCGACGTCGCCTTGGCAGTAAGGCCCAGATAGAGCGTAGAGCCCTCGGAGGTTGCCAAATCACGGGAAACCTGGCTTAGCGCGCCGGTGCTCGAGCCACCCAGGCGCTCAAACAGAACGCGTGACTCGTCCGCCGACACCACGCGCGCCCACTGGCGGCGCGCCTCGCGCTCGATGGAATGGGCCTCGTCGATTACCCAATGACGAATCGGAGGCAAAATCCTGCCCTCGGCCGCAACGTTGCGGAACAGCAGGGAATGGTTGGTGACCACCACATCGGCATGCGCCGCACGACGGCGAGCGCCGTGGACCAAACATTTATCAGGGAAAAACGGGCAGAGGCGACGAGCACACTCGCGCGAGGCCGTCGTAAAGTCGGGGCGGTTGACGCTGCGCCACCGAATGCCAAGTGAGTCGAGGTCGCCATCGGCTGATTGGCAGACGTACGCCATAATGACCGCGACCGCCGTGAGCGTGTCCGCCGGATCGCGCTTGGTGGTAATCTCGGCCTGGCCGCGGCTCATGCGCTCAAGCTTGCGCAGGCACGGATAGTGGTCATACCCCTTGAGAGCGCAAAATGACAGACCACCGTCCAGTTGCTCGGCAAGTTTTGGCAGCTCATGGTACATGAGCTGGTCGGCGAGATTGTTCGATTTGGTCGCAATACCAACCGTGATGTTGTTACGGCGTGCTGCCTCGGCAAAAGGCACCAGATAGGCCATCGATTTGCCGACGCCCGTGCCCGCCTCAATTACACGATGAGTGCCCGTGACCAGCGCATCGCGGACCTCGAGCGCCATCGCAATCTGCTCATCACGCGGCTCGTAGGTGGGGTACATGCGATTGACCAGGCCACCTGGCGCATAGTCTGCCTCAATCTCCTCACGACTCGGCATCTTGAGGACCGGCAGTTCGTCGGCGTCCACCCGATCGTCGGCGCGATCGGCCTTGAGAACGTCAGCACGAGCGGCGCTGAGAGAGAAGATAGAACCAGGGTTCTGCCCTGCCAAGAATGAGAAGATAGGACGATAGGACCAAGGCACATCCGGATGCATGTCGGCTAGGCGCGCCATGAGGCCCTGGGGCAAGTCGGTGAGCGCCACGAGCAACACGCGCCATACGCCACACAGGGCGTCGACGTCGGCATTGGCACGGTGTGATACCGAGTCACAGCCAAACAGATCGGCCATAAAAGACAGCTTGTGCGAGGCCAGGCGCGGAAGCGCGATTCGCGACAGCGCCAGCGAATCGATCCAAATATCGCTCACGTTGACGCCGCCTTTGACCGACTCGATAAACGAGCGGTCGAACGTGGCGTTATGTGCGATCACCGGGCAACCACCGACAAAATCGGCGAGAGCGGCGACGGCCTCAACGGCCGACGGGGCATCTGCCACATCGGCATTTGTAATGCTCGTGAGCTCGGTAATCTCGGCGGGAATCAGCTGCTTGGGATGCACGAAGGTATCGAAACGGTCGACGATCTCGCGGCCCGAAAGACGGGCCGCCGAGATCTCGATCAGTTCATTGTCCTGCACCGAAAGACCTGTGGTCTCGGTATCGAGGACAATCACATCTTCCTCGATAAGACCAAAGGACTGCGTTTTGGCGCGTTCGGCAAGCGTGGCATAGGAGTCGATGACAAACTGCGGCGTTCCTGACGAAACCGCGTCCTCGATTAGCATGCAATGCCCGCTCGACGAAGGCCCATACGGATCAGGCTGTCACAGACCTGCGGGAACGTCATGTCGTCGGTGTGGCGGATCTCGTCCGGATACAGCGACGTATCGGTCATGCCGGGAATGGTATTGGTCTCGAGGATAACGGGGCCGTCCTCACTCACGATAAAGTCGCTGCGCGAGATACCCAGGCAACCGAGGGCCTTGTGAGCAGCACAGGCAAGCTCCTGGGCACGAGCGTAATTCTCGGGTGAAATCTGCGCCGGAATGCGATGGATGTCCGTAGGGTCGACATACTTCACGTCCAGATCGTAGAACTCACAGTCCTCGGGCTTACGAATCTCGACAATCGGCAGAGCGCGCACGTCATCTTCGCCGTATACGCCGACGGTGATCTCGGTACCCTCGATGCACTTCTCGACCAGTACTTTGTCGCCGTACTCAAACGCCTTGGCGATTGCCGCGGGCAGCTCGGAGGGCTCATGGACCAGGGAAATGCCATAGCTGGAACCGTTGACGGCCGGCTTCACAAAGCAGCGCTCGCCACAAACCTCGACGATATGATCGATATCGACTTCATCGCCCACCTCGAGCGCAAGGCCGGGGGCAATGGGAATGCCCGCCTTGGCGTACAGGAGCTTAGAGACCTCCTTGTCGGCACCGCAGGCGCTGGCAAGCACGCCCGAAGCCGTGTAGGGGATACCCAGGGTCTCCATGGCGCCTTGCATGGCGCCATCCTCGCCGCCGGCACCGTGCATGGCGATAAACGCCACGTCAAAGCCGCCGGTTGCCATGGTTACCATAAAGTCATCAGCGGCCGTATCGAGCAGCTCCACCGAGGTGTAGCCGGCTTCCTTCAGTGCCACCACAACGTTCTTTCCCGAATTAAGCGAGATCTCGCGCTCAGCGGAATGACCGCCCGCCAAGACCGCTACGTGCATGTTCTCTAGGCTTTTACCCGGCATGGGCAGACTCCTCCTCTATAATTTCTGCAGCTGATACCATATTGTAGCGATACCCTCTACGTTTCCCCAAAATCGAAAGGCTTCCATGAATCCCAGGACTAAATCTCAGGACATTCGCGACTTGAGCCAAAACGATATTCGCGAGCTCGTGGCCGAGCTTGGCCAGCCCGCCTTCCGCGCGAAGCAGCTCATCGAATGGGTCTTTGAGAAGAACGTTTGTTCGTTCGACGACATGACCAACCTTCCCAAGGCTTTCCGCGAGCAGCTTAAAGAGGCTTTTGCCTTTGATACGCCGACTGAACTCACCAAGCAGGTTTCCAAAGATGGCTCGCGCAAGTATCTGCTCGAGTACCACGACGGCATTTCCGTCGAAACTGTCGGTATGCCCCGTCGCAACAAGCTTTCCGTCTGCGTTTCCACCCAGGCAGGCTGCGGCATGGGCTGTGCCTTTTGCGCTACCGGCCTCAACGGCCTCAAGCGCTCTCTGACCGCTCAAGAGATCGTCGACCAGGTACTTCATGTATCCAACGACTTTGGCGAGCGCGTCACGAGCGTTGTCTTCATGGGCCAGGGCGAGCCGTTTGCCAACTACGACGAGGTTCTCAAGGCGTTGCGAATCCTCAACGACCCCGATGGCATCGGTATCGGTGCTCGTCACCTCACCGTCTCTACCAGCGGCGTTATTCCCGGTATTCGCAAATTTGCCGACATCCCCGAGCAGTTCACGCTTGCCGTTTCCCTGCATTCCGCCATCCAGTCGACACGCAATAAGCTAATGCCCGGTGTTAAGAAGTACACGCTACTTCGCCTTCACGAGGCGCTTCAACTCTACACCGAGAAGACTGGCCGCCGCCCGACCTATGAGTATGCCATGATCGAAGGCGTCAACGATACGAATCCCGAGATGCAGGCGCTCTGCGACTTCTGCGAGGGAACGTTGTGCCACGTCAACCTGATTCAGCTTAACGACATCGAGGGCAGCCCGCTCAAGCCGTCGCCGATTCATAAGGTTGAGGATCTTCAGCGTCGTCTTGAGTCCCGTGGCATCGAGACCACGATTCGTAACTCCCGTGGTAACGATATTGACGCCGCTTGCGGACAGCTGAAGCAGCGCTTCAAAGTTCAGAAGAACGCATAGGGGAGTCGCACCCCAAAACGTTTCATGTGAAACATCGAACGGCCCCGGTTACAGGAGATGCAACCGGGGCCGTTTTATTTATTGACCTTAATTTTGAATCAGCTGCTACCTGTCCCATTTTTTACGGCCAAAATAAGGGGTCCTTGCCTCGTGAATCAGACAAGGACCCCTCAAAATATGCTAAGTAATTGTTAGGTACCTAATAGCCTACATTTTCCCATTGGTTACTAACCCAACCTTGATTAATCTTGGGATTCTTCGTTACCTGAGCCGTACGCATGGCAACATCTTCTGTCATAACATCCATTTTCTTCTTGGATGTATCGACAATATCTTGCGCACTACGAAGCAAACGACCTCGAAGTTCATCGTCTGTCGCGATCTTATAGCCAGCAAAGGCACCAGCCGCGACAGTCGTCGCCAATGCAATCGCAGTTAAAATCCTATTCCTCATCTTGGCCTCCTTGATCAAACTGAATCATTTCGCCAAGAATACGAGAGAGCTCTTCCTCGTCTTTAAACTCAATCTCAATCTTATTCTTTCCACGCGAGCTCTTAACACGCACGTTGGTATTAAAAACCTGACGAAGCACGCGGGCAGCCTTTTTAAAAGACTGAGGCGTTGCAGGCCTCGGCGTCTTAGGTGTCTCTCCGGCAGAAAACAACGGAGCAAGATTTTCTGTCGCTCTTACGGAAAGGCCCTCTGCAACAACCTTCTCTGCAAGTCGAATTCGAGCGTCCTCATAGGGAACTGCAAGAATCGCACGTGCATGACCAGCAGTAAGTTTGCCCTCAAAAATCATCTGCTGAACAACTTCAGGGAGATCGAGAAGGCGCAGCGAGTTTGTAATTGCAGAGCGTGACTTGCTGACTGCCTTCGACAATGCCTCCTGGGTCATACCGCTGGCATCGATAAGCTGGCGATAGCCCTTAGCCTCTTCGACGGGATTCAGATCAGAACGCTGAAGGTTTTCGATCAGAGCAAGAGCCAGCATCTCTTCATCATTAACATCTTTAATGATGACAGGCAGCTCCTCAAGACCAGCAAGCTTTGACGCTTGGTAACGACGCTCACCAGCGATGATCTCATAGCCGTTTCCATGCTTGCGAACCAAAAGCGGCTGCAAGACGCCATGTTCTTGGATTGATTCGCTCAACTCACGAAGTTCAGTTTCGTTAAAGTGAATTCGCGGCTGATTAGGGTTGGGAACGATATCCTCAATAGGTAGTTTTGTTTCAGATGCGGCATTCGAAGCCGATGAAGCCGAACCACCGGTCTCATACTCGGCCTCTGAGACCAAAGCATTGAGTCCACGTCCCAATCCGCCACGTTTCTTTACACTAGGCACGCTTGATCACCTCTTTTGCAAGGTTCATATATGCTTTTGCACCCTTATTTTGAGGTGCATAGGTAATTACCGGTTCCCCAAAAGACGGAGCTTCGGAGATTTTAACCGTACGGGGGATCAACGTCTTAAATGCCTTATCACCAAAGTACGATTGAACCTCCTCAACAACCTGATTCGATAGAGAAGTACGCGAGTCATACATGGTCATAAGCACACCGTAGGTGTCTAAGCCCTTGTTCAGACGAGATTTGACCATCTTCATTGACTCAAGCAGCTTCGTAACGCCCTCGAGTGCGTAATACTCGCACTGGATCGGAATCAAAACGCTGTCTGCTGCGGTCAAAGCGTTGATAGTAAGCAGGCCGAGCGAAGGAGGGCAGTCAATGAAAATAAAATCGAACTCGTCCTGAATCGGCTCAAGCAAATCTTTGAGACGGGTTTCACGAGCAATTGCGCTTACGAGTTCAATTTCCGCGCCTGCAAGCTGAATTGTAGCCGGAATTACGAATACCTTTTTGCAATTTGTATCAAGAACAAGCGATTCTGCCGGCACATCATTCAGCAATGCATCATAGATGCAGTGATCAAGGTCTTCTTTTTCAATTCCGAATCCACTGGTGCTGTTTCCCTGCGGATCAAAATCAACAATCAGTGTCTTACGACCCTGCTCACCCAGTGCTGCTGCAAGGTTTACAGCCGTCGTTGACTTACCGACGCCGCCTTTTTGATTGATGATTGCAATGATACGCGTGTCTTTTGCGCTCTTAGAACGCTTAACGTCGCGAAATCCCACGGTCCCTCCTGGTGTGTATTAAAGCTGTCAAACGGAGGATGTTTCACGTGAAACATTCCGAATCGATAGCAACTGCTATGTTTCACGTGAAACACTGCAAGCTGTTAGTAACCATTATGTTTCACGTGAAACATCTAGGCAAGCGGATTCTTCTTTGCCATGCCATTTGCACGAGGCAATGAAACGGATGCTGAATGACTCTTCTTAAGAACAATGAACTCCCTGTGACCCAAGCCTTCAGGCAAATCAATTGCGTCATTCAGAAGCAAAGTGAAGCCGCAAATCTTAGCTGCTGACATGCCGGAAGCAAGCTCCTCATCCGAAGGATTGCCCTTGGTGATAACAAATAGCCCTCCATCCTTCAGGTACGGAGCCGCATACTCAACAAGAATCGGTAGAGGGGCCAGTGCGCGGGCGGTTACAACGGAGAACTGCTTCTTATGGCTTCGAGCATATTCTTCAAGACGATCATGAACCGCATGAGCATGTTTCAATCCAAGAGCATGGACAAAGGAATTAACCGCATCAACCTTCTTGCCAACAGAGTCAATATAAGTAGCTTTACGATGCGTGGTTATGGTTAATGGAATACCAGGGAAGCCCGCACCTGTTCCCATATCGAGCAAAGCTCCCTCAGGAGCCTTATTGATATAGGGGAGCAAAACAAGTGAGTCGAGGATATGAAGTACGGCAGCATCTTCTACGTTAAGAATACGGGTGAGATTGGTTGTCTTATTTGTTTCTAGAACCAAATCCAAATGCTGGATACATTTCCTCAGCTCAATATCAGTTACGCTCAAGGAATATTCTTTGCAATAGGAAGTTAGGCGACTCAACATCTCGTCAGCCTGCTGATCGGTAAGTACAAACAACAGAAGCTCCTTTCTGACAAAAATCAGCGTATCGAGAACTTTTGACAAAAAAAGGGGACGTGGAAACCACGTCCCCCTAGCATAAGCTCGAGTAGATTATCGAGCAACAATCACCACATGGCGATCAGGGTCAGAACCCTCAGAATGAGTATCGACTGCATCGTTGCCACGAAGTGCAATGTGAACCAGTCGGCGCTCGTAGGCATTCATGGGCGGAAGCGAAACACTCTTATGAGTGCGGATGGCACGCTCGGCAGCAGACTGAGCCATGGAGTCGACCTTATCCTGACGGCGACTCTTGTATCCCTCGACGTCCACTACAACCGGATACCTAAAGCCAAGCTTGCGGCTCACCAGCAAAGAGAACATAACCTGAAGAGCATCAAGAGTGCGACCATGACGGCCAATGAGAACAGCAAGGTCGGGAGCCGTTACATCCAAAATCAGCTCACCCTCGTCGCCCTCATACTCATCGATAGGAGAGTTGGCGGCATCGAAGTGCGAAAGGATGGAACGCAGGATGGAAATCGCAACATCGGCAATGGTGTCGAGCTCCTCATCGGTCAGCTCTTCACCAGCCTTGTAGCGCTGTGCAATCTCGGGATAATCGCCCGCGACCTGCGGGGCAACCTCCTCAAGCATATCCTCGATGATCTCTTCAGACATAACGTACTCCAAAAGTTAGGTACCTAAATAAGATTGATATCCCACTACTTCTTCTTGTGCGGGCGCGGCTTCTTCTCGCGACGAGTGACCTCAACCTGCAGCGGAGCGTTCTTAAGACGCTCCTCCTCATCGGCCTTCGCCTTGTCGATGACCTTCTGCGTCACAAAAATCTGCTGGATAACCTGCCAAGCAGACGAGACGTCGTAGTACAGCAGAACACCAACGGGAAGGCTCCAGCCCATCCAAAGCATCATGACCGTCATGACAACGGCCATCATACGCATGCTCTGAGCCTGCTGGCCGGTCTGGTTGCGCGACATATAGAGCTGCGGAATCAGGGTCAGGACGGCGAACAGGATCAGGCAAACCAGCGCAGGCAGTGCAACCATAAAGCCATCGGCAAAGGAAGCGCTCGGCGTGGTGGTCAGGTCGGGCAGGATGTTGAAGAACGAGAACGTGCCGTCGTTAAAGTACTGCGGCAGGTTGCGCAGCAATGTAAACAGGGCGAACAGGATAGGCATCTGAATCAGCAGCGGCAGACAGCCAGCCATGGGGTTGAACTTGTTCTCGCTGTAGAACTTCTGCATCTCCTCGGCCTGACGCTGGGGATCGTCGGCATAGCGCTCCTGGATCTCGAGCATCTTGGGCTGCAGCACCTGCATGCGAGCCGTCGACTTGGTCGACTTGAGCATGAGCGGCGTCAGCAGCAGACGGATGATGACCACCAGGATGATGATGGACAGGCCCCAGTCGACCGCAAAGGTCTGGATGAGCTTGAGCAGCTCGAAAAGGATGTTAACGATCCAATCCCACATGTAAGTTTTCCTCCGATAGCGAGTGCCCGCTAGGGCACAGGGTCATAACCGCCGACGTGCAGGGGATTGCAGCGAACGATGCGCCTCACGGCAAGCCAGCAGCCTCTCAAAACACCGTGCTTCTCAATCGCCTGGACGGCGTATTGCGAGCACGTTGGGTAATAAATGCAGGCGTCAGGCAATAAGGGCGAAATAACCTGTTGATATATGCGAATAGGAGCGATGGCAACACGTCGCAAAACGTGATTGCTCATCGCTCCTCCCCGGCAACGCCGGCGCGCTTCATAAGCGAACGCAACGCCTTGTCCATCTCCTGCGGCGAGGAAACCCTCGTCTTGGGAGTTGCAAACAAGATGATGTCATAACCCGCAACGGGAAATCCGCAGCTGCGGGCGGTCTCGCGCATCACACGCTTAGATCGGTTGCGCACGACGGCACAACCGAGTCGCTTAGCACCAACGAAGGCGACCCTTCCGGAGTCGCCTTCGCCAACCGATTCACATATGGTCATTCGAATCAGAGGGTGATTGAAACGACGCCCCTGACTGAACACATGCTCGAAATCTTGCCGAGACTTAATAGTCTTCATGCGAGATGTGTGTATCGCTGCTAGACAGTGAGACGCTTGCGGCCCTTGGCACGACGACGGGCGAGCACGGCACGACCACCCTTAGTGGCCATACGGGCACGGAAGCCATGGGTCTTGGCACGCTTACGCTTATTAGGCTGATACGTACGCTTCATCTTAAGTTCCTCCTGCTGCATTTCGAGTGTCCGCGGGGACGCGGACGCAGATATAGACACGTGAGCTTGAAGATTGTAGGGAAATCAATGTTCAAATGTCAAGAAATCAAAGGTAAAAGGTTGCGCAGTTCACACGGTTCCCCCATAAGCGCAACCGAAATTTGCGCCTCATGGCAACCTTTCACGATATTTCATCGAGTTTTCAACAGGTCATGTTGGCAATGTTGAGAACTTTTCGCCCGTTTTCCAAAGTTTTCAACAAGTTTTGAAAAGTTGTCGAAAGATGAGAAACGTTGCACGGTGAGCTACTATTTGTTCGAAACCTTTTGAAAGATTGCGAGCGGCATGTCTGACGACTTTTACACCATGGTCGATTCCGGAGACCCGGCACCCGACAACGAGCACATCACCGGCGTGCGCGAAGAGCGTGCGGAAGGCGAGCAGGCGACCACGCAGGCGCCAAAAGCCATGTACGCCGCGCGCATCGCCGTCTATGACGACATGCTGTCGACACCGCGGGTGATCGTCATTGATCCGCAAGATGTCCGCACGTATTTGGAAGAGACGACCAACACCGTCTACCAGTGCATGAAAGAACAAGGTGGCCATATCTCGCTCATGGTCATCCGCGAGATTGTCGAAAACTTTATCCACGCACACTTTGCCGAGCCCATCATCTCGATTCTGGACGGCGGAGACACCATCCGCTTTGCCGATCAAGGACCCGGCATCGACGACAAGGAACGTGCTTTCGACTTTGGCGTTACCAGCGCAAACAGCAAGATGAAGCGCTATATCCGTGGAACCGGAGCAGGGTTTCCCATGGTGCAGGAGTATTTGGAAAACGCCGGCGGTGCCGTATCCATCGAGGACAACATGGGCAACGGCACCGTGGTTACGGTAAGCCTGAACCCTAAACGCGTGCAGGAAATCGAGCGTGCCGGCGGACGCGGCGCTGCCGTGCGGCCCGAGACGGAGCAGCCCACATATCCCCTGCCGGGAGCTTTTGCGCAGCAGCCCGTGGCAACGCAGCAGATGCAGCCCCCCGTGGGACAGATGCAGCAGCCCGGAATGCTTCCCACACAAGAACCCCAGGCGGCATCTATGTCGATGCCGCCAAACATGCCAGAGGCCATGCCGCTGGCTGATCAGGATGCAGCAGCAATGCAGCAGGCGACGGGGGCGCCGGGTGGCCAGCAAATGGGCTATCAGCCGTACCAACAGGGATATCCATATCAGCAGATGCCGCCACTGGGGTATGGCCAGCAGTTCCCGCAGCAGTACCAGCAGGGATATCAGCAGCCGTACCAGCAGATGCCGCAGCAGCAGTACAACCCCTGGGCCCAGCAGACGCCTCCGCAGCCTTACCAACAGTGGCCTCAAAGTTTTCAACAGCAAATGCCGCCGACGCAGAGTTCTCAACAACCAGCAGCTCAAATGATGTATCCTAATGCAGTAAATCAGTATGCACAGCCACAACCGGACGTGTTCGTAAGCGATCGCGGCAACGCCGCGCTGGGCTATCTGGCGCAAAATCAAGCGTGCGGCGCAACCGATCTTGCGAGGGCGTTTGGAAACTCGGCCCCCACTTGGTCACGCACGCTCAATGACTTGGCGCAGGCCGGCTTGGTCATCAAGCATGGCCAGAAATACCATCTGACCGAACTCGGCGCCGCTCGCGTGCGAGCTCAGAGCTAAAGAACGGGAGAGACAGTGGACGAGGAAGCAAGCATCATCCTGGGGGATGCCATCGCCTTTTGCCAGCGCGACGGCCAAGATGCACGCCTCATCAACATGCTGGGGCAATCGCGCGCCATAAGCCTGACCGAAGATACGCTCACGATCGAGGCCCCCTCGCGCTTTGCCATCGCGCAGCTCAAAAAGCATCAGCCGACTATTGAGGCCTATCTGGAAGAAATCGCCTTTGCACCGATTGCTCTCGACATCGTGGCACCGCAAGGCGCCGCGACGGAATCCGCTGCCGCCACGGCGCCCGCCACGGCTCCCGCTGCTTCCCCGGCGGTGCCGGCCTCCGCAGGCGATGTGCCGACAATCGAGCACCAGCACAGCGATGTTTCCCGTGAAACAATGGCACCGTTGACGAGCGCGGCGGCGACGTCAACGAACGCACCCGTCACGCACATGCCCATCGCTCACGACGCAGCGGCGGGCGCGGATTCGGGCATTGCAATCAAGAACACGCTCTCGGCCGACGATTTTCGTCGCATGATGAACCAGATGAAGGGCGGAGCGCCGACTAAATCCACGCAAGCTGCGGCCCCCGCTTCACCCATGCCAGCACCGACCGTGCCGGCCGAGCAGAATACGGATGGAGCCCCGCTCGCCGCGAACTCAAAATTTACCTTTGAGAACTTTGTCTACGGCCCCGAGAACAGCCATGCCTATCGCTCGGCACTCAAGTTTGCCGCCCTCGCGGACGAGCGCGGCACATGCACATCCCTGTTCATCTATGGCAAATCGGGGCTGGGCAAGACCCATCTGCTGCTCGCCATCAAAAACGAGCTCGCCGAGAAGTCGCCCGAGATCAAGGTCAAGTATGCCAACTCCCAGGCATATCTGGACGACCTGATGACCGAGTTCGACCGTCAAAAGAAGAGCAACGCCCCCATCATGCAGGCGTACCACGGCGTGGACGTGCTCATCATCGATGACATCCAAAACATCATCGGCAAGCGCGCGAGTGTGGACTACTTTTTCCAGCTCATGGACGAGTTCATCCGCAACAACAAGAAGGTCGTCATCGCGGCAGACCGCGCCCCCAAGGACCTGAGCATGGACGAGCGTCTGACCAGCCGCTTCAACGCCGGAATGCTCTGCCTGGTCGCAGAGCCCAGCTACGAGATGAAATACAAGATCTTGCAGCGCTATTACGAGAACACCATCGTCGCCGCTCCCGAGGCGGGCGACGACTCACTGCTGGCGGCCTATGGGGGCGACGGCGGGCACCTGACCGACGAGCACTTTAAACACATGGCCGAGGTCTCGGGCACCAACATCCGCGAACTCGAGAGCTTTTGCGAGCGCTGCGCCGGCGAGGCGGGCGACCGCGAGCGCGAGGGCGGAGAGCTCACCTTTGACGATATCGACGCCATCGCCAGCCAGTACTTCGACACATCGGCCAAAAAGATCAACGTCCAGACGGTTCAGTCCGTCATCGAAGAGCAGTACGGCGTGACACACGAGGAGCTCATCGGCCCGCGTCGCAACGCCAATATCGCCAAAGCACGCCATATCGCTATCTACCTGGCCATCGAGATGTGCGAAATGACGACCACGGCGGTGGGCGCCGAATTTGGCAACCGCAACCACTCGACCGTCAGCACGAGCTACAAAAAGGTCCAGAAGATGATCCAGGAAGACCGCACCGTCACCGAAGACCTCAAGTCGCTGCGCGATAAAATTACACTGCGCTCGTAGGGAAATAGAGACACCTGTTGAAAACTTGTCGAAACCACGGGCATAAGGTGTCTAAAACCCAACCCGCGGTGATGAAAAGTTTTGCGCAGGTTTTGAACGTGGAAAACCACCCCTGTTACACACAGGCTGCTGTCGATTCTCTTTCTGGGTCTGACCTGCGTCTTTGGGAGTAATCAACAGTTTCGTCAGTGCTATTACTATTATTAAGATATTTATATCTATAGAAAGGTATTAAAAGATGAAGTTCACCGTCAGCCAGAGCTCGCTTACACAAGCCATCGGCGTCGTTATGAAGGGTGTCGCTTCGGCATCCACCCTTCCCATCCTGTCGGGCGTGCTCGTCAAGGCCCAAGACGGCATCTTAGAATTCCAGACCTCTAACTACACCATCTCGATCCGTCATCGCATCGCGGCGCATGTCGAAGAAGGGGGCGAGATGGTTATCCCCTGTAAGATGCTCTCCAATATCACCAAGACCCTCCCCGATGCCCCGGTCACCTTTGAGCTGTCCGAGCGCCAGGTGCTGATTGGTTGCGAGAAGAGCTCTTTTAGGCTGAACACGCTTGATGCTAATGACTTCCCCGAGTTTCCGGCCTATGCCATCGAGAGCGCCGTGGAACTGCCGACCGATATCTTGTCCGAGATGGTCGGCCGCGTGTGGCGCGTCACCTCGACCGACAAGGCCCGCCCCATCCTGGGTGGCGTGCACATGAAGGTCGAGAACAACACCGTGCGCCTGGTGGCGACCGATTCCTTCCGTTTGGCCGTGTGCGATACGCAGGTCGAGACCTCGACCCTCGAGGGTTCCTTTGAGCTCAACGTTCCGGCCGACGCCTTTAACGACGCGCTGAACATCATGGCCAGCCAGGCGACCATCATGATCGGGGCTACCGACACCCAGGTCGTCTTTGAGGCCGGCAACACCACCTACGTGTCGCGCCGCATCGAGGGCGTGTACCCCAACTACAAGCAGCTCATCCCCGATTCGTGCGTGACGAGCGTCAAGATCGACGTCGCCGCCTTTAACGCCGCCCTCAAGCGCGTGGCCGTTATCGCGAGCGCCAACCCCGCCGTCAAGTTCGAGATCGATGTCGAGAACGGGCAGATGGGCCTGTCCTCCATTTCCAATGACCAGGACCTTGCGCAGGAGACGATCGATGTCGAGGCCGAGGGCGAGTCGGGCACCATCGCCTTCAACTACCACTACATCTTCGGCTGCCTCAATGCCCTATCCAAGGAGAAGGAGATCACGCTGGAGCTCAAGAGCTACTCGCAGGCGGGCATCTTCAAGTCCTACGACAAGATCAACTACCTGTACCTGGTCATGCCGGTCCGCATCTAGCGTTGCGCCATGACCATGTTCGCCCGCGATCTTTCCGTCGCGCACTACCGCAGCTTCGATAGCTATCGCCTTGCCCTAGACGACGGCGTGACGATACTTGCGGGACCCAACGCGGCGGGAAAGACCAATCTCATAGAGGCGCTGCAGCTGCTGACGAGCGGCGCCTCGTTTAGGCATCCGACCGCAGCCGAGCTCGTTCATGACGGCGTGGGCTCGTGCAGGGTCGAGCTGAGGCTCGAGGGCGACGGCCGCGTGCTTGATATGGGATTGAGCGCGGAGGACGGTAAGCGCTCGTTTAGCCGCAACGGCAAGAGATGCTCTGCCGCCGGTGTGCGCGGGGTTCTGCCGAGCGTGCTGTTTTGCCCCGACCATCTGGACATGGTTAAGCGGGGCGCCAGTGTGCGCCGCGCCGCCCTCGATGACTTTGGCATGCAACTGAGCGCACGCTATGCCGATCTTGCGAGCGCCTATGGGCGCTGCGTGACCCAGCGCAACGCCTTGCTCAAGGAGACCTGGTGCTGCCGTGAGATGCTCGGCGCGTGGAACGATTCGATTGCCCGCGCGGGCGCGGCTCTGCTCGTGCACCGGTTGGCCCTGCTCGACCGGCTGGCGGGCCATGTGCGTACTGCCTACGGGCAAGTGGCGTCCGGTGAAGCCGCCAACGTGTCCTATGCGTCCACGCTGGGGGATTTGCCCCAGGTCGAGGATCGCGAAGAGCTGAAGGGCTGGGCGTACGAGCGCATGCTGGCCGCCCTTGATGAGCACGCCGGCGAGGAAATTCGCCGCGGCGTGACGTTGGTGGGGCCGCATCGCGACGAGATTGAATTTACCGTGGCGGGTCGCTCCGCTCGTTCATTTGCCAGCCAAGGACAGCAGCGAACGTTGGTACTGTCCTGGAAGGTGGCCGAGGTGGCCGTGGCTCGCGATGTTCTGGGTACTGCTCCGCTGTTGCTTCTGGACGACGTGATGAGCGAGCTCGACGGCGAGCGCCGCGGTGCTTTTCTGCGGCTGATCGGCGATGATATCCAAACGGTCATAACCACGACCAACCTGGGATACTTTACCGATGACCTGCTTGATCGAGCCAAGGTGGTGAGCATGGGTGAGACGTGCTAATTACGAGCGCGAGAGCGAGACGGTCGCCTTCAGTGGGTTTTTGAACGCAGAGCGCCAGCGCATCCTGGCGTCGGTGACGCCTGAGCGCCGTGCGCAGATGGAGGCTGCCGAGGAGTCGCGCGCGGTCTATCGCGCGTGGAACGCGGTGTGCTCGGGCACGCGCGAGGGGCGGCATGTGACGGGTCTGCGCTACCTGCCCGAGTCCAATGAGCTGCTGGTATATCTCGATTCGCCCTCGTGGACGCAGGAAATGACGCTGTTGCGTGAGATCATCCGCGCGCGCATGGAGCGCGCCGGTGCGCATGTGGACGGCCTGGTGTTCAAAACCACCGCACCCGGTCACACGCCGCCCGCCGCCAAGGAGCGCCTGCGCCCGGCGACGACCGAGCGCCCGCCGGCCCCGCACGCCGACCTAAGTGAGGCCGAGCGCACCGAGATTGAGCGCCAAGTGGCACCCATCGAAGACCAAAAACTGCGCGAGGCCCTCGAGAATGCCATGAGAGCCAGTGCCGAGTGGGCCAAGGGCGTGCAAAGCAAAAAAGAGCCTTAAATCGCATCTGGTGGCCTTGTAGAGCCAAATACCCTCGTTCCCGAGGGTATTTTTTTACGATAAACTAGTAAGGCTGTACACATTTTCTTGACTGAAGGAGGACGTGTGGCAAACGAAAACGATTACGATGGCGGCGAGATTAAGATTCTCGAAGGTCTCGAGGCCGTTCGTAAGCGCCCGGGCATGTATATCGGCTCGACGAGCGCCAGCGGTCTGCATCACCTGGTGTGGGAGATCGTTGACAACTCCGTCGACGAGGCCATGGCCGGTTTCTGCACCGAGATCCAGGTGACGGTCCACGCCGACAACTCCATCACGGTCGTCGACAACGGGCGCGGCATCCCCGTCGACGAGCACCCTGTTAAAAAGATCCCGACGCTCGAGGTCGTCATGACGATTTTGCACGCCGGCGGTAAGTTCGATAATTCGGCCTATAAGGTCTCGGGCGGCCTGCACGGCGTTGGCATCTCCGTCGTCAACGCACTGTCCAAGCGCGTGGTCGTTCAGGTTCGTCGCGACGGCAACACCTACGAGATGGAGTTCTCGCGCGGCAAGACCGTCAAGAAGATGGAGGTCGTGGGCACCTCGGATTCGACGGGCACCACCGTCACCTTCTGGCCCGACGACGAGATCTTCGAGACCTGCATTTACGATTTCGATACGCTGCACAACCGTCTGCAGGAGACGGCGTTCCTCAATAAGAACCTCAAAATCGTGCTGACCGACGAGCGCGAGGCGACTTCCCACGTGGAGGAGTTTTGCTACGAGGGCGGCATCATCGACTTCGTCAAGTTCCTCAACGAGGGCAAGGACGTCCCCGAGGCCTTTAAGGAGCCTATCTACATCGAGGGCAAATCGGACCCGGACGCACCTGTGGCCAAGATGGGCGAGGTTGAGGTTTCCCTGCAGTGGAATAGCGGCTACGGCGAGAACGTCATGTCGTTTGCCAACGACATCTACACCCCCGAGGGCGGCATGCACCTTGAGGGCTTCCGCACCGCGCTCACCCGCGTGATCAACGATTACGCGCGCAAGCAGAACCTGCTCAAGGAAAAAGACGCCAACCTGACCGGCGACGATGTGCGCGAGGGCCTTTCGGCCGTTATCTCGGTCAAGCTGCCCGATCCGCAGTTTGAGGGCCAGACCAAGGCCAAGCTCGGCAGCTCCTATATGCGCGCGCTGACGCTCAAGATCGTGACCGACGGCCTCGCCGATTACTTGGAGGAGCATCCCAAGCCCGCCCGCGAGATCGTCAAGAAGGCGCAACAGGCCTGCAAGGCGCGCAACGCCGCCCGCAAGGCGCGCGAAGCGACCCGTCGCAAGAGCCTGCTCGAGACGGCGTCCCTGCCCGGTAAGCTCGCTGACTGCTCGGTGCGCGATGCCGAGCTGACCGAGCTCTTCATCGTAGAGGGCGACTCGGCAGGCGGTTCGGCCAAGGACGGCCGTCGCCGAGACATCCAGGCGATTCTGCCCCTGCGCGGCAAGATTTTGAACGTCGAGCGCGTTGGCGACCATCGCGCGTTCTCGAGTGACACCATCCAGTCGCTGATTACCGCGATCGGCTGCGGCGTCACGACGAGTGCCGGCGACGGCGGCGACTTCGATATCACCAAGGCGCGCTACCACAAGATCATCATCATGACCGATGCAGACGTCGACGGTGCGCATATCCGCATCCTGCTGCTGACGTTCTTCTACAAGTACATGCGTCCGCTGATCGATGCCGGCTACGTCTATGTTGCCTGCCCGCCCATCTTTGGCATTAAGGTGCGCAACAAGATTCACTACGTGTATCCCAACGGCCGCCAGCCCGAAGACGAGATCCTGCGCGACACCATCCAGAGCCTGGGCCTGAACCCCGACGATAACGACGAGGACGGCAAGGCCAAGGACGGCAAGATCACCAAAAAGCGCAAGGGCTATACCGTCCAGCGCTACAAGGGCTTGGGCGAGATGGACCCCAAGCAGCTTGCCTCGACGACGATGGACCCCAAGACCCGCATCCTGCAGCGTGTGTCGATCGAGGACGCCGTGGTGGCGGACCGCGCCGTGCGCGAGCTGATGGGTTCTGAGGTCGGCTATCGCCGCGAGTACATTGAAAAACATGCGCATGACGCGCGTTTCCTTGACGCTTAAGAGGAGGTAACGTGGCAGACGATATCAACAACAATGAGGGTATGGATGAGGCCGGCGATGCCGGTATGCCCGATGATCTGAAGCGCCTGCTTGCCCGTGCTGAGCAGGGCGAGGACGGCGATCCGGACGCCTATAACCCCGATGCCGATGATGACGAGGAAGAGGACGACGGCGGCGAGCTCGAGGAGAGCTTTGGTGAAGTCGACCGTGGCGCCTCGGCCGGCGAGGATATCAACGGCGGCCAGCTCCAGATTTCGGAGTTCGGTCGCGAGATGAAGCAGTCGTTCATCGAGTATTCGATGTCGGTTATCACAGCGCGCGCCCTGCCGGACGTGCGCGACGGCTTAAAGCCGGTGCACCGCCGCATTCTGTACGCGATGAACGAGAGCGGCATCTACCCCAACCGCCCACACAAGAAGTCAGCCTGGACGGTCGGCGAAGTTATCGGTAAGTACCACCCGCACGGCGATTTCGCGGTCTACGAGGCCATGGTCCGCCTGGCGCAGTGGTTCTCCATGCGCACGCCGCTCATCGACGGTCATGGCAACTTCGGTAACATCGACGGCGACGGCGCGGCAGCCATGCGTTACACCGAGAGCCGCCTGGCCAAGCCCGCCATGGAACTGTTGCGTGACTTGCAGAAGGATACCGTCGATTGGCAGCCCAACTACGACGAATCGCTCGCCGAGCCCGTGGCGCTGCCTGCGCGCTTCCCCAACCTGCTGGTCAACGGCAGCCAGGGCATCGCCGTCGGCATGGCCACCAACATCGCCCCGCACAACCTCACCGAGGCGATCGAGGCCACCTGCTACCTGATCGACAACCCCGACGCCACCGTCGACGAGCTCATGCAGATCATGCCCGGTCCGGACTTCCCCACCGGCGCCATCATCATGGGCAGCGCCGGCATTAAACAGAGCTACGAGACCGGCCGCGGCTCCATTACCGTGCGTGCCAAGGCACACGTGGAGTCCACCAAGACCGGCCGCAGCCGCCTGGTCTTTACCGAGATTCCCTACATGGTCAACAAGGGCACCCTGCAGGAGAAGATCGCCCAGCTTGTCAACGACAAGCGCATCGAGGGTATCTCGGATATGCGCGATGAGTCCAACCAGAAGGGCATCCGTCTGGTTATCGAGCTCAAGAAGGGCGTCATTCCTCAGGTCGTGCTCAACAACCTGTATAAGTACACCTCGCTGCAGACGACCTTTGGCGCCAACAACCTGGCGCTCGTCAACGGCGTTCCCAAATGCCTGAGCCTGCGCGAGATGTTGCAGCACTACATCGACCACCAGGTCGACGTCGTCACTCGCCGCACCCGTTTTGACCTTAAGAAGGCCCAGGCCCGCGCGCATATCCTCGAGGGCTACCTGATGGCCCTCGACCATATCGACGAGGTCATTAGCATCATCCGCTCCTCGCAGACCGACTCCGAGGCCAGCAGCCGCTTGATCGAGCGCTTTGGCTTTACGCCCGAGCAGACCACGGCCATCCTCGAGATGAAGTTGCGCCGCCTGACCGGTCTGGAGCGCGACAAGATTCAGGAAGAGTTGGACGGCCTGCGCCGCGCCATCGCCTACTACGAGGACCTGCTGGCGCATGAGGAGAAGATCCTGGGCGTCATCAAGGAAGAGATGCGCGAGATCTCCAAGAAGTTCGGCGACAAGCGCCGCACCGAGATCAGCCAGGTTGAGAAGGACCTGGATGTCGAGGACCTCATCGCCGACGAGGATATGGTCGTGACCATCACCCACACCGGCTACGTTAAGCGTATCCCGGTGGCCGCCTACCGTGCCCAAAAGCGCGGTGGCAAGGGCGTGTCGGGCGTCAACCTCAAAGAGGACGACGTCATCGACGAGATGTTCATCGCGTCCACGCACGAGTACGTGCTGTTCTTCTCGAGCAAGGGCAAGGTCTATCGCCTGAAGGTGCACGAGCTGCCGGTGGGTACGCGCCAGGCGCGCGGTACCGCGATCGTCAACCTGCTGCCCTTCGAGGAGGGCGAGAAGATCGCGAGCGTCATCAGCTGCCGCGAGTTCCCAGCCGACGAGTACCTGATGTTTGCCACCAAGAGCGGCATGGTCAAGAAGACCGTGATGAGCGCATATGACCGCAGCCGTCGCGACGGCCTGATCGCTATCAACCTGCGTGACGACGACGCGCTGCTGAACGTGCGCCGCGTGCGCGAGGGCGACAAGATTATCCTGGCCACCACCGCGGGCAAGGCGATCATGTTCTCCGAGGAGCAGGTGCGCGCCACCGGCCGCGATACCAGCGGCGTTCGCGGTATCGGTCTGAAGGACGGCGTGAGCGTTCTGGGCATGGAAGTCACTAACGGCAACGGCGATCTATTCGTCATCACCGAGCGCGGCTACGGCAAGCGCACGCCGGTTGCGGACTACCCGGAGCAGAATCGCGGCGGTCAGGGCGTCTACACCATTCAAATGACCGAGCGCAAGGGCAACCTCGCGGCCATGAAGACGGTGGGCCCGCAGCACGAGCTGTTCATCGTGACGGAGGGCGCGACGGTCATTCGCGTCAAGACCGACGAGATCAGCCAGACCGGCCGCGCCACCCAGGGCGTCAAGATGATGACCGTCGACGACAACGACCGCATATGCGCCGTGGCCCGCATGACAGCCGCCAAAGAGAAGCCCGAAGGTGAAGCCACGGAAAACGGCTCTGCCCCCGAAGAAACCCCTGTCGATCTAGGCGACGGCAACGACATGCCAGAAGATCTCCTAGACGAGTAAGAGGCCCTAGCTGGTAAAAATTATCAGACCCCATATATCGGCGGTCGGCGCACTGCGCGCCGACCGCTTTTTTGACAATCTTGGACCCGCGTTCGCCCCCGCCGCATGGCGGCACATGAAGTCGATCGCGAGGTCCGCACGAGCCGGAGAGCACATAACGTGCTCTCCGTGCGAGCCAGGACTGTCCGAGCAGGCGACTTCATGTGCCGCCATGCGGCCGGGGCGAACCCCTCCCAAAGATTTTCAAAAAAGTTGTTGACGTGCGCGTAACGACTCGTCTAATATATCCCTTGCGCGATGGACCTGTAGCTCAGTTGGTTAGAGCGTCCGGCTGATAACCGGGAGGTCACAAGTTCGAATCTTGTCAGGTCCACCACTTTCTTTCGCAATAAACACCCCAGCGAGAGCCGAGTCGCCGCTGGGGTGTTTATTACTGTCTCCGTGGGGGTTTAGCTCAGCTGGGAGAGCGCGGGCTTTGCAAGCCTGAGGTCAGGGGTTCGATCCCCCTAACCTCCACCATGATGGACCTGTAGCTCAGTTGGTTAGAGCGTCCGGCTGATAACCGGGAGGTCACAAGTTCGAATCTTGTCAGGTCCACCATCAAAACTGTGAAGAGCCCTGAGGCGTTGCCTCGGGGCTTTTTTCTTGTCTGTGATAAATCTCATTTTGGTTTTGTGTGCTGTGCGAAAGATTGGGTAGTATAGCTATTCAATGCGGCGACCCTGCCGCGTGTTAACCGCTACGTACCGGAGGTGTTCCATGGTTCGTGTCGACATAGAGACCATCGTCATGGCCGCCGGTCCCGTGCCATCGCTTATCGTGCTTCGCGAGCGCTGCGGCAAATCGGACTCGCCCGCGCCGTTGCGTTCCCTTTCCATTCAGACTGGTTCGTTTGAGGCTGCTGCCATTAGCCGTGGCATCGATAGCGGCCGCGCCGAGCGCCCGATTACCCATGACCTGCTGCTCGATACCGTTGACGCCCTGGGCGCCAAGCTCGAGCGCATCGAGATCGTTCGCGCCGAGCCGCCGGTGTTCTACGCGACGATCGTCGTGCTGGCCGATGGCGAGGAGCGCAAGATCGATGCCCGCCCCAGCGATGCCATTGCCCTTGCCGTGCGCAGCAATGCTCCCATGTTTGTGGAGGATGACATCATGAATCGCCTGGGCACTGTTTCTACCCACGCCGAGGAAGTCGACGACGAGCAGGAGTTCGAGAAGTTCGACGAGTTCGTCCATACGCTCTCCCCTGATGATTTCTAAATGCGGGGCGGCCAGGTTGTGGAGCGTTCGCTGATGGCCGGCGGCATGTCGGCCGAGGCAGCGGCTATCGCGCGCGAGGCCCAGATGCGCTCTGAGGCTTCTGAGGCGGCGCGCATTGCCTATGTGACGCAGGCCCGCACGCTTCGCGAACGCCGCGGCTCGTTTATCAAGATGGTTGTTATCTCCGCCCTTGTCGCGGCAATCTGTTCACGCCTTCGTGGTACAGTTGGTGCGCTTGGGTTTTCGATCTCTACGGGCCTGGTGATCTGGGGTGTGGTCGACGCGGTAATGCTGACCAGTCAGATCAAGGTGCTCGACAAGCGCGCGATGGATATGATGCGCGCCCGCGACGCTGCCGCCAGGATCGCCGCCGAGGCACAGGAACTGTAACGACGCCGGACTCGATGGGAAGGTCTAAAGATGGCACAGGATATGCAGGACGCCGGTAACGTCTCCGCCGAGCTCGACGCCATGGTGTGCGATCTGATCGGCGCCTTCTTGGACGACCTGGCCGCGGGCGAGAACCCGGGCGTGGTCGTGGCGATCGAGGACGCTGCTTCCAACCGCTATCTGGCGGCGCTCGACGAGGATGGCGAAGAGGCGTGCCTCGAGGCGGCCACCAACTTTATCTCCGAGCACAAGATGGGTCTTAAGGACGAGGGCCTGGGCCGTATCGCCCGCTATGCCATCGGCTATACTGGCTGCGTCGAGATTGACGGCGGCTATCACGATGCTCTGCTCGTGAGCTTCTTCGAAACCACGCTCGAGAGTGGTTTTTCGGCATATGTGCTGTATGAGGGCATGGGCGCCGGCGATGGTTTTATGTGGAGCGACCCTGAACCTGCAGGTGAGGAAACCCCTCTCATCTAAAATCGCTAAAATAAACGAGTTTTCGGTAAAAGGCTCAATATTCCCGCCGAGCGTTGCATTGCTGGGTGGGTCGCATACGCGTGCCGGTTGTATATAGATAGAAGATAGGGGAACTACATGCGCGTAGACAATCTGAGGAACATCGCCATCATCGCTCACGTCGACCACGGCAAGACGACGATGGTCGACAAGCTCCTGCGTGCCACGGACGCCTTCCGTGCCAACCAGCAGGTCGAGGACCGCGTCCTGGATTCCAACGACCAGGAGCGCGAGCGCGGCATTACGATTCTCGCCAAGAACATCTCTATCGAGTACAAGGACGTCAAGATCAACGTCATCGACACCCCGGGCCACGCCGACTTTGGCGGCGAGGTCGAGCGCGTGCTGCGTATGGCCGACGGCGCCCTGCTGCTGGTCGACGCCTTTGAGGGCCCCATGCCCCAGACCCGCTTCGTGCTGCGTCACGCTATCGACACCGGCCTTAAGATCATGATCGTCATCAACAAGATCGACCGTCCGGGCGCCAACCCCGAGAAGGCCTACAACGACTGCCTGGACCTCATGGCCGACCTGGGCGCCACCGACGACCAGCTTGAGTTCGCCATGGAGCACGTGGTCTACGCCAGCGCCATGAACGGCTTTGCCCGTCTTGACCCCAACGACGGCAACATGGACATGTACCCGCTGCTCGATATGATTATCGACGACATGCCCGCGCCCGAGGTTGACGAGAACGCCCCGCTGGCCATGCAGTGCGTGACCATCGACCACTCCAACTTCGTCGGCCGCATCGGTATCGGCCGCGTGTACTCTGGCGCCATCCACCAGGGCGACCAGATCCTGGTTGTCAAGAACGACGGCTCCAGCGCTACCGCCACCGTCAAGCAGCTCTTTACCTTCGACTACCTGGGCCGTACCGAGTGCCAGGAAGTCGGCGCCGGCGACATCGCCGCTGTCGTGGGTATCGACCGCACCGATATCGGCGATGTCTACACCGATCCCGAGAACCCTGTCGAGCTCGAGCCCATCGAGATCGACCCGCCGACCCTGTCCATCGTCTTTGAGGCTTCGACCTCCCCGCTTGTCGGCCGCGACGGCGACATCGTGGGCGCCCGTCAGCTCAAGGAGCGCCTGTTCAACGAGGCCGAGAACAACGTGACCATGAAGATCGAGGAACTCGAGGACAAGAGCGGCGTCGAGGTCTCGGGCCGCGGCATTCTGCACCTGTCCGTTCTGATGGAGTCCATGCGCCGCGAGGGCTTTGAGTTCCAGGTCGGCCGTCCCCGCGTTCTGTTTAAGAAGGACGAGAACGGCAACAAGATGGAGCCCGTCGAGCAGGCCGTCGTCGAGTGCCCGGACGAGTACTCGGGCAAGGTCGTTGAGGTCTTCGGCACCTCCGGCGGCATCATGACGAGCATGGATACCTCGGGCATCGTGACGCACCTCGAGTTTAAGATTCCGACCCGCGGCATCATGGGTCTTAAGAACCGCATCATGAACGTCACCCACGGCGAGGGCGTGTTCTACCACACCTTCCTGGAGTACGGCCCCTATGCCGGCGAGATCGGCAACCGCCAGAACGGCGCAATGATCTCTATGACCACCGAGAAGGCCGTTGCCTATGCCCTGGGTACGCTGCAGGAGCGCGGTCAGCTGTTTGTTGAGCCAGGCACCGAGTGCTACGAGGGCATGATCGTGGGCGAGCGCAGCAAGGCTGGCGACATGGTCGTCAATATCGCCCGTACCAAGAACCTGGGCAACCAGCGCTCCTCGACCTCCGATATCTCCGTTCAGCTGGTGCCGCCCCGCACCTTCTCGCTGGAGGAGGCGCTGGAGTACATCGCCGACGACGAGCTGGTCGAGATCACTCCCAAGAACATCCGCCTGCGCAAGCGTCTGCTCAACGCCACCGACCGCAAGAAGGCTGCCGTTCGCGCCGGCCAGGTCAACAAATAAGCGCTGGGCTTTATAGCGACTAACAAGAAAGGGCGTCGACCGCAATGGTCGGCGCCCTTTTTGGTGCAAGGGGACAGGTTACTTTGCACCACGGTGGAGGAGGTTATCCCCCGAGCGGCTTTCCAGCCAAAGTAAAGTTGTTTAAACATATACATAATTCCACAGGATATAACCGCTTTGATACAAAACCGTTAACAGATAAATATCAACTGGTATTACATTAAAAGACCTCTTTACCAGCGGTTTACATGACTGTTATCTATATTGTATTTTATGCATTGTGGCATAGACGAACCGTCTTAGAAGTTGCCCCCCAATGGGTTCTTGCAATGCGCTAGGTAGGTTCTCGTAGATGTTGGGGCTTGTGTTCGATCCGACGATTCGCCGTATTCCACACTGTGTTGTAGGAATTAAGGGACAACTATGGACGCACACCGCTCGCGGTCGCTTGGTATGGCGGCCCTGATCTTCATTTTGATTAGCCTCACCGCCGCAGTTTTTCACGGCGCATCCCCCGTGCGCGCCGATGACGTTGCGAAGCCCGATCCGATTGCGATCGATGGGGATACGGCGACGGTTGATGTCAGGCTGTATACCGATGAGCACCACACTCAAAAGCTCGAGGATCCCGTAACGTCCACTTCGACGCTCTATGGAGCTTTCTCGGCACAATTCAAAGGCGGCAAGGCGCCTACGCCCGAGAAGAACATCGCTGTCTATAAGCTGCCCGACACCATTGTCGTTTACGACAACGACGGCGGCGACCTCATGGAGGGTCCGGAAGCCACTGCCGCCAAGGCTGGCACGTGGAAGATTAAGGACAATAAGGTCATCTTTGCGTTTGACAAAAACTGGCTTGCGTCAAACCCTGCGGAGATTTATGTCGGAGCCAATTTCTCGTTCGAGCTTGCAGGCAAGGGCACCGGCTCAGGCAGCAGCGCATCTGTCGTGTTCCCTGGTGTGGGAACGATCAAAATCCCTACCAAGGACGGCAAAGTCACGGGGACGAAGTCGGGGACCTTCTCCCAGGGCGCAGATGGCGTGGCCAAGGTTACCTGGACTGTTACGCTTACCGTAGAGTCGTATGCTACGGACGTTAGCTTCACTGATACGCTGGGCGACAACTTCGACTTTGTGAACGACAGTTTCAAGCTCGACGGCAAGAAGCTTGACTCCCAGCCGATGATCGACGGCCAGGTCGTAACCCTCGACAGCCTGGGCAACCTTTCCCAGGGCAACCACACGATCACGTACGATACGGTGCTGAAGAGCGGCGTTGCCGCGAACGGCGGCGATTTGATCAAAGCTGAGAATACGGCAACGTGGAATTGGGCTGGCTCAAGCGACAGCGATAACAGAACAGCTACGGCTGAGCCTGTTACATTCGGCTATGACATGATCAAGAAGTCCAATGGCTCAGGCACGCCGTCGGACATCAAGTGGACGGTCAAGCTCAACCAAGGCAAGCTCAAGGCCGACATGAGCGGCTACATGTTCACTGATAATCTGGACGGAAAACAGACGTATACGGGCAACTTTACGGTTTACAAAGGCGACTCGGAGGCGAGCGGAGTCAAGATTTGTGAAAGAAAACTTGAACCTAAGGATAATTCCTTTTCCTATACGTTCCCGAACAACCTTGAGGATAAGTACGCCACCTACTGCATCGTTTATCACACCAAGATGAACGACACGAGCTCGTACGACACTGTGCACAACAGCGCGGCCATCGAGCGCGGAGGCTCCGTTTCCGGTAGCGATGATGGCAGTTTCACGCCGCAGCTGACGGGTGTTGTGCCGATCGCCAAGAGGCTCGTGAGATACGATGAGGCGGCGACGACGGGCAGGGCGACGTGGGAGACGAAGGTCGCGCTGAAGGCGATCGTCAATGCGGCCCATCCAGGCGAGGTGACGGTGAAGGACACGTTTCAGTCGGCATGGTCGCAGAAGCTTGGTGTCGACGAAAACTCCATTACCATTAAAATCGGCAATACCAAGCTGGTTCCGGGCACCGACTGGAGACCAACGACCAGCTATCCGGGTAATGAAACAAAGAAAAACTACGACCTCAAAATCATCGTTACCGACAACGTGAAAGCCGCTCTCGAGAACGAGGACTACGCCGTTATCACCTACGACACCACATCAGAAGCGCTGTCGGGCTGGTACTCAAACTTCGCAGCGGTCGAAGCACCGGGCCTGAGACTACAGTGGCCGTTCACCGAACCCGTCAAGTACGTTGTCAACCAAGAAACGGCGCCCGCGGTCGAGAAGCCGGAAACGGAGTCGAAGGTGTCTTGGGTTGAGAACTTCGATTGGCATACCGTTGACGGCTCGGATGAGAAGGGCGCCTGGATCGTCGACTGGACGGTGTATGCAAACCGCCAAAAGGGTAATAAGGGCGCAAATGGCGAGTTCGAATACTATGGAGCTGGAAAGCTGGGCGGGAAACCGCTGAATATCGTTGATAACCTTCCGGATGGTATGAGCTATGTTGCGAATTCCGCAAAGTATACGCTCGTGCAGAACCCCTATGATAAACATACGGGGCTTCATCGCGGAGGCGAGGCCAAGGAGGCCGTTACGGGTCGGACGCTCGCCGCCGACAACGTCAGCCGCAACGGCAATACGGTCACCTTCTCCATCCCCACGACTGAGCTTGAAAGCTATGCCGGCTACGCAAAGCTCACGTACAAGACGGCGGTCAAGCGCGGTGGGCTCGATACCTCCACAAACGAGGTGAAGTTCACCAACAAGGCCAGCGCCGAGTCGGGAAGCAAGAAGTTCGAATCCGGCAGTGGCACCGTCACCATCAAGAACAACGTTATCAAAAAGACTGGTGAACAGGTCAGTAGTAGCAACCGCATTAAGTACACCGTTCTTGTTAACGAGTCTGCCGTTGCCCTTAAAAACGGCACCGACTTCCTTGAGCTCGTCGATACCATGGATGCCAAGTGCACGCTGGTGCCGTCGACGCTTAAGGTCTATGAGTGGGTGTATGGTGCCTGGTCACCGCTGGCTGATAAGGACTATTCGTCGAAGGTGGAGCAGGTCAAGGATGAAACTGGCTCGCGTACGAAGTTGACGCTTAAGGTACCCGACAAGAAATACCTCCAGGTCGAGTATGAGGTTATCCCGACCGGAAACCCTGGCAACAAGGTTCCTCTATCCAATACCGCCATGCTTACGGGTGTGAAGGACGGTTCTGCGACTGATGATCAAACATGGGAAATTAAAAAAGCTTCTGCCAGCGCAGGTGGCAACGGCTACGGCATCACGATGACCAAGTATGACGCCCAGCAGGTCGGTGCGACGCTCGAGCGTGCGGAGTTTACGCTCTACAGCGTGAATATGGACCAGGTTGCAACGGTGGGTATCGAGAATGCAAGGACTAAGTTTGAAGCCGCCCCCACCGACGCCAACGGCAAAATCTCGTTTGGCGCAGAAGACAAGGCGATGGTAAATTGCGTGCTTTACCAGCTCGTGGAGACGAAAGCGCCTGACGGCTATGCCGCGGCGGCGCCCACGTGGATCATGCTTAAGGGTAATGCTGACGATGAGGAGTATCAAACTGAGCTCAATAAAGCGAAGAGCATCGTCAAAGACTCCGAAATCATCGGCGATGACAAAAAGGACGAGATCTGGATCTACGACAATCGCCTAACGGGCTCTGCGGTTATTAAAGCAAAGAAAGTGCTTGAAGGTGGCACTTTCAAGGCGGGGCAGTTCTCGTTCGTGCTCAAGGACGCCGAGGGCAAGGTGCTCCAGACGGTGACCAATAATGACAAGGGAAATGTCTCCTTTGACGTCAAGTACAACAAGGCGGGAACCTATACCTACACCATCTCCGAGGTCGAGCCCGAGGGCGCCGTCGACCATGTTAAAGATCACATCACCTATGACAGGACCGTGTACAACGTCACGGTTAAGGTAACTAATGGCACGGACCAGCTCGAGGCCCTAGTTACCTATAACGATGGCTCTCAGAATCCGCCGACCTTTACCAACAAGTACTCGACTACGCTACCTGAGGCGGGCGGGGCTGGCTTGACTATGACATATCTTGCCGGCGCTTCGCTGTTGTGTTTTGCCGCGACGTGGATGCATGCTCGTCGCCACCGTGGTCATGATCGAGATGGTCGCCGTGAGTAAACTGCACCGCCGCTTGTTGACCGTCATGATGGTGGCCATGACGACTATCCTCGCTTTTGCCGCGTCGCCCGAGACGGCCCGTGCTGCCGATGCCGGAGCCATCACGATTGGCGGCGACGTCGCGACGCAATACGATGCATACCAGCTCTTTTGGGCAACTGTTACCGATAAAGCCGGCTTCGATCAAAAGGTCGCGACGGACTTGGCGTGGGCGAGCGATGCAGCTCGTCAGGCTGTCCTTCCCGTTCTTTATGATGCGGGGTTTGATAGCTCGGCATCGACGGCGCAAGAGGCTGCCGAGTGGCTGAATGCCGACGGACATATGTCGACCGCTCTGGCGGCAAGGCTCGCCTGTGCGATTTGCAATGCAGGTGCCGCTTCTGTTCCCCTCAACGCGGGTATGGCGGCCGAGCTGCCCTGTGGCTACTGGCTCATCGTCGCCGACGACGACGCCATCGACCAGGACGAGGCCGGCACCGCGCCGATCATGGCCCTGGTGGGCGGCAGCGCCGTCACCGTCAAGCCCAAGGCCGCGACCCCCAAGGTGTCCAAGCACGTGCTGGAGGACAGCGCCGCCGCCTGGCAGAAGGCCGCCGACGCCACGGTCGCCGACGACCTGTACTGGCGCCTCTCGGCCACGGTTCCGGCAGGGCTAACGGCCTACGACACCTATACGGTGCGGTTCGTCGACACCATGAGCGCGGGGCTCGACCCCTCCAAGGTGGCCGCGAGCATGCGCGTGTACGTGGCGGCGGGCGCGGACGGCGGCTTCGACGCGGTCCAGACCGACAAGGACGGCCGCGTCGGCACCGAGCCCGCGAAGGGCTGGACCGACATCACGGCCCAGTGCGCCACCAAGGTGGCGGTCGACGGTAAGACCTTCACCGTGCGCACCGGCGACCTCATCGCCGCGCTCGGCGGGGTCGACGCCTTCACCGCGGGCGCCCGCGTGGTTGCTGTCTACGATGCGCCGTTGGGGGCCAGCTGCAATAGGGGCGCTACCAAGGGCAACCCCAACGAGGTCTGCCTGCGCTACCCGCGCTCTCCTCTCGCCGACCAGTCCGGCGACGCCGGCTTCACCCGCACGCCGAGCGATGACGCGTGCGCCTACACCTGGGGACTCAGTCTGATCAAGCGCTCAAGCTCGGACGATAAACCGCTCGCGGGCGCCAAGCTGCGCATCATCGATGACCGCGGGCGCATCCTAACGACCGACGGCTCGTGGTCGACGGATGCCGCCGCGTGCGTCACCACGGGCGCGGACGGCCATGTGGAATTGAGCGGTGTGGACGCGGGTGTCTACACCGTCGAAGAGGTCGCGGCTCCCAAGGGATACACCGCCTTTGAGGGCAAGCGAACGGTAACGGTTACGTCCGAGGGATTGGACGTTAAACAGGTTGCAGCCGCGAAGCCCAAGGTGACCGTGTCGGCCGAAAGCCCTCTGCGGGTTGATACCGCTGATGCCGGGACGGGTTCGATTGAACTGTCGGTGCTCAACACTCCAAGCAAAGAAGCAAGTCGAGGCTTTATGCCCTCGATGGGAGATAGAACGTTGGTGCTGGTGGCGGCTTTGGCTGCCATCGGAGTGGCGGCTATTGTTGTCGCGCTCGTCATCAAGCGGGGAGGCGGTCGTCGTGAAAAATAATTGCCCCCCTGCTTAATGGCGTGCTGCCTCCGTAGCGAGTGACGCACAGGCCTACCGACCTGATGATCATTGGTTTTGAAAAAGTTACTAGAGAACCCTCCAAGAAAAGCGGGGCACCCGGTCGACATGACCGAGTGCCCCGCTTCGTTTGTTGGTGCAAAGTAACCTGGCACCTTTGTGGTGGTTGGTGGCTAAGCGGTGGGGAGTCCTGGCATGTTAGCCGGCTGCTGCGGCTTGAGGTGGGCGTTGCGCCAGATGATCTGGATAACGTAGCCGAGCATAAAGACAAAGGCTACGCCGCTGATGAAGTCACCTACGAGGGGAAGCCCCGTGAGGGCGCCTGCGATTACGCCGCCCACGGCTGCCATGGCGTAGCGGTTTTGGTTGTGTCCGACCATGCGGGAGATCGCGCACCCCGCAAAGGCACTCGACACCAACGCGATGCCGATAACGCCGCACAAGAGGGCTCCGGCAAGCGACAGACCAGCGATAGAGATAATTAGCAGTAGGACGGCGGGGACGATAGCAATCGTGCCCAGAAGACCGCTCACCCACAGGGGTATGGGGCGCTGGTGGAGCATGCCGGCGGCGCTGGCGGTCGCGCGCGGAAAGACGAGCTCGAGCAGCAGAGCGACAAAGCAGGTCGAGAGTGCCGCGGCGACGATACCGCCGATGACATCGTTAACGGTGGAAGTATCCTCGTTCTCGGTGCGGTCGATCTTGAGCGCGCCTACCTCGGCTCCTGCGGCACGCTCGGGGTCCTCGGAGACGTGCGCGTTCACGGTGCCGGTGATGTGGGCGTTCTTGCCCAGGATGAGCTTGTCGGCCCAAACCTCGACATCGCCCTCGACGGTGCCATCGATGGTCACCGTGTCGCCCGCAAGCGCTGCCGACTTGGTAGAGCCGCGCAGGGCAACCGTCTCGCCTATCGCGTAAAAACAGTTGGCGGTGCTGTCGGAATTGAGCACAACGTGCTGACCGACGACCGTGACGCTGCCATCAACCGTGGTCTTGGCGATATCGATAGTGCGTGCCGCCAAGCGGACGGCGCCGCCCACCGTGCAGTCGCGGATGGAGAGGCTCTCGCCTGCTGCAATTATGTCGCGGCCGATGGACGCATCGTCCAAGTTGAGGGCCTGACCTGCCCAGTACAGGTCACCTTCGACGCCGGACGAATTGGCGTCATTGTCGGTCGCAAGTACGTTGCCTGCGGTGTCCGTGCCGGCGAACGACGCCGTGGGAAGCGCGGTGACCGCTAGAGTGATGAGCGCGAATAAGATCGTGATGCGGCCCCACGCTTTACGGCGCTGGGTCGACGGGAATTGATTACAGGGCATAGTGAATCCTTCGTCAGATGCTCGACATGCACCTAACAGGGTACCCAACGCGTGGGCGCTCTAAAAGAACCTCTCGGTTGCATTTCGAAGGATGAGCCCGCGCCACCTACTTTTTGCGGTGCAAAAAGCGTGCGATGTCATCCTCGGTGGGGCTTTTGATATCAAAGCGCAGCGACAGCCAGCGTAGTCCCATGGTCACCACGACGCAAACGACCAGTGCGACGACATTGCTGACCAAGCCGCTCATGACAAGGCAAACATAGCTTGCCGATCCGGCGATGGCCGCGATGGCATAGAAGTTGGTGCGTTGGAAGATACCCGGCACCACACCCATAAAACCATCTCGCAGCATGCCGCCGCCCACCGCGGTAAAAAAGCCCATCATGATGCACACCGCCGGCGCAAAGCCGTAGACCAGCGCCTTGTCTGCGCCGGTTGCCGCATAAATACCCACCGAGATGATATCGAGCAGGGGAATGAGCTTTTCGGGCTTGTCGACGATTGCCGGGAAGATGTAGATGATGGCCGCGGTGGCGATGGAGAGCGGGAGCGCCATCGGTTGGTTGAGGATGTAGACGTTGCCCACCTGCAGCGTCATATCGCGCAAAAGACCGCCGCCCAGTCCACAGACCACGGCGAGCGCGACGGCGCCCACCAGGTCGAGTTTGTGCTCGCGTGCGACCAACACGCCCGAGATCGATGCCGCGACGACGGCGAACATCTCGAGCCAAAACGGGATGGCAACCATGGCATCCGAGGCGTGTGCGGTAACGATCATAGCGGCGGCAACGGGCAAGATGGGGTCCTTTGAGTTACGGGTTTAGACAATGCCCGTACATAGTACATGTTCGGCGCCGATTGCGACCCTATTGCTCGGCAAACGGTCGGGACTGGGTACGGTCATAGGTTCCATGTTTGGGGATCCGGGTTGATGCTGAACGCGATGGGGGCGTGGTCGAATAGGAGGGATGTCCAAATTTTGAGCTCCGCTCAAAATTTATCCGGTCGGCTTGCGCCGACCGCGCTGCGCTAAAAACGCGCCACGGGCGCGTTTTCTTTACGCTCCGGGCCCTGGCGGGTTCGAATCCCTCCTCCTCCGCCGTGTTTGCTTGTTGGGGACTCAAAACAAAAAAGCTCCCATTCTCGGGAGCTTTCTCAACCAAAATGGCGGAGGAGGAGGGATTCGAACCCTCGTGACCTTATACAGGCCAAACGGTTTTCGAGACCGCCGCATTCAACCACTCTGCCACCCCTCCGCGTGGGGTAAAAACAAAGCAGGCTCGAAGGCCTGCTTTGGAATTAACTGGCGGAGAGTCAGGGATTTGAACCCTGGAGACGCTTTTGACGCCTACACGATTTCCAATCGTGCTCCTTCGGCCACTCGGACAACTCTCCGTTAAATGCGAAAGTCAGTATACACGAGGAATCGCAAAGTGCAAACAGAAAAGTTGGCATTTTTTAAAACGCTTGGCCGCGTTTGGCGTTGCAGCGGGGTTTGAGATGCCAAAAAACGGCTTCCGACCAGCGTAGTTGATCAACTCAATTGTTCAAAAGGGGTATTTATAAGCGATTTGGCAATGAATTTAAAAATCTTTGGGTGGTGCTGTGGGCCACTGGTATGCATTTTGTGACCACGACCATGCGCCCGTTGACCTGCGACTTGGCTCAGCTTGTCCTCACGGCACCGTATCTTGTCCACAGATCCGTCAAGCTTTTGGTCAGCATTTGGTTGGAATGCGCATGAAACGTCGTGCGAGTATGGGCATATGTGGAGGTCATGAGGTTGTAGCTGCATATTCTTGCAACCTAGGAGGTTGAAAGATATTATTACCAAGTCTTTTCCTGCTTCAGGCGCACCTTCACGACCTGAAGCCACATTTGCCCAGAGGAGGTGACAATATGAAGGCTTATGAACTGCTGTTCTTTGTTGACCCGTCGCTCGACCCCGAGACTCGTCTCGCTGTTATGAAGCGTATCGATACCACGATCGCTGAGGGCGCTGGCAAGGTCGACTCCGTTGACGAGTGGGGCAAGCGCAAGCTCGCCTACGAGATCAACGACCTCACCGATGGTGACTACACCCTCATCAACTTCCACGCAGATCCTACCCAGATCGCCGAGCTTGATCGCGTCCTGCGCATCACCGACGCTGTGGTCCGCCACATGATCGTCCGTCGCGACGACCAGGAGTAAGACTGTCGTTTTGGACTGGGCTTGTGCCCCAAGAGGAAGTAGTGAGTTATGAGCATCAATCGAGTGAACATCACCGGTAACCTCACCCGCGATCCCGAGCTGCGCGCCACAGCCGGCGGAACCCAGGTTCTGTCCTTTGGCGTCGCCGTGAACGATCGTCGCCGCAACGCGCAGACTGGCGAGTGGGAGGACTATCCCAACTTTGTCGACTGCACCATGTTCGGCACCCGCGCCGAGGCCGTGAGCCGTTTCCTGGCAAAGGGAAACAAGGTCGCGATCGAGGGCAAGCTGCGCTACAGCTCTTGGGAGCGCGACGGCCAGCGCCGGAGCAAACTTGAGGTCATCGTCGATGAGATCGAGTTTATGAGCTCCCGTGGTGGCCAGGGTGGCTACGACCAGGGCGGTTACGCCCCCGCAGCTCCCGCGCCTGCAGCACGTCCTGCCGCGCCGGTGGCTACGCCGCCCGCGGTCGACGTCTACGATGAGGACATCCCGTTCTAAGGGTTGTTCACCTATTTTTGAGTGAGAGGCGGCTTCGGTTCGCCGAAGTTGCCAAATGAAAGGTATTTTGACATGGCTAATGATTTTTCTGCACGTCAGCCGCGTCGTAAGTACTGCCAGTTCTGCAAGGAGAACACTGAGTTCATCGACTATAAGGACACTCAGCTTCTCCGTAAGTACATGACCGACCGTGGCAAGATCAAGCCCCGTCGCGTCACTGGCGCTTGCACGCAGCATCAGCATGACATCGCCAACGCCATCAAGCGCGCCCGCGAGATGGCTCTCCTGCCGTACACCGTCCCCGTGGTTTCCTCTCGTGGCAACCGCGACCGCGGCTAAGAAGGGAGACGCATCATGAAGGTTATTCTTCTCGATGAGATCAAGGGCAAGGGCGGCGAGGGTGACGTCGTAGAGGTCGCTCAGGGTTACGCTGAGAACTTCCTGTTCCCCAAGAAGCTCGCTGTTGCCGCCACCAAGGGCAACCTCAAGCAGCTTGACGAGCGTCGCAACAACATCGCCAAGCGCGAGGCCGTCCGTCTGGCTACCGCCAACGAGACCAAGGCTGCCTTCGAGGGCAAGACGGTCACCGTTGACGTCAAGGTCGGCGATGAGGGCATCCTCTTTGGCTCCGTTACCGCCGCTATGATCGCTGATGCCATCAAGGCTCAGCTCGGTATGGACATCGACCGCAAGCGCGTCGAGCTCGGTAAGCCCATCAAGGTTGCCGGTGCCCACACCGTTGCCATCTCGCTGTACCGCGAGATCAAGGCCGAGGTTGTCGTTCTCGTCGGCGTTACCGCCGAGGAGCTCGCTGCCGAGGCTGAGGTCGAGGAGGCCGCTGAGGTCGCCGAGGCCGAGACCGCCGAGGTCGAGACTGAGGCTGCTGCCGAGTAGTATTTGCTGCAACGCAACAATCTTGTTCTAAGAAGGGCGCTCTGGGAAACCGGGGCGCCTTTTTGTTTTTTGCGCTGAGTGGGTGTCATGGTGAACGTTGCGTCGACGTCCTATATGCAGGACCGTTCATCCGTTTGGTTCGGTGATGATTGGCGGCGCGCGGCGCGTTTTGGGACCGTGGCTGATACTATGGATGCTCGCAAGCGATATGAATGAGGATGCTCATGGCATATGACGATAGGGAGACCGGGCTGACGGTTGAGGACCGCGGCTCAAAGTTGGGTCTTCCCCAAAACCAAGATGCAGAGGCCAATGTACTGGCCGCTATGCTGCTATCGCCCGAGGTGGTCGAAGAGGCCCAGGTCGAGCTGCAGCCCGATGACTTCTACCGGCCCATTCATAAGACCATCTATACCGCGATGGTCGATATGTACAACAGCCGCATTCCCATCGACTCCATCTCGCTGATTGATTACCTGCGAAGCATCAACAAGCTCGATGCCGTGGGTGGCGAAGCGTATATTTTGGAGTTGATGGGTCAGACCCTGTCGCTCGTGAACTGGCAGCACCATGCCGCCATCGTCCGTCGCGACTCGATGCTGCGCGAGCTGATCGGCGCCACCAACGAGATTAACGCGCTGGCCTATAACGCCCCCACCGACACCAAAGAGGTCGTGGAGCTGGCCGAGAGCAAACTGCTCAAGGTTACGGCACGCGAGGTCAAGTCGAGCTACAAGACACTGACCGAGTTTATGGTCGAGGCCTATAACGAGGCCGAGGAAGTGTGCCAGGCCGGTGGTCAGGCGGCGGGCGTGCCCACCGGCTTCCCGTCACTCGACCGCATGCTCATGGGTTTTCGCGAGGGTCAGCTCATCATCATCGGCGCCCGCCCTGCTGTGGGTAAGACGTCGTTCGCCCTGAACCTGGCACTTAACGCTGCCGCTGCTGGTTATACCGTCGGCTTCTTCTCGCTGGAGATGTCGGGTAAGGAAATTGCCCAGCGTCTGATTTGCGCCTATGCCATGATCTCAATCAGTGACTTCCGCATGGGTCGCATTAGCCCCGAGCAGTGGGCCAATATCAACGAGGCCACGCAGACCTTGTCCAAGCTGGATATTCTGATTGACGATACGCCCGGCACCACAGTGACCGAGATTCGCGCCAAGAGCCGCCGTATGCTCCATAACAAGGAGAAGGCAATCATCATCCTGGACTACCTGCAGCTGGTGAGTCCTCCGCCGGGACGCCGCTCCGAGAGCCGTACCGTCGAGGTTTCGGAGATGTCGCGTGGTCTGAAGATCATGGCCAAGGAGCTCAAGATCCCGCTCATCGCGCTGTCGCAGCTCTCGCGTCAGGTCGAATCCCGTACCGGCAAGCGCCCGCAGCTTTCCGACCTTCGTGAATCGGGCTCTATCGAGCAGGACGCCGATATCGTTATGTTCTTGGACCGCTCCGCCGACGAGGCCGAAGCCTCACGCGACGATCGACCCGACGAGGGCGTTACGCGTATCGTCGTGGCCAAGAACCGTTCGGGCCCGATCGGCGACGTCGACCTGATGTTCCTGCCGGCATCCACCAAGTTCTATGAGCTTGATGGGGCACATGCCGAGGAGTAGGACAGGCACCCGTTGCACGGGTATACTGGGAATGTTTTGTGCTTCTGCGTGCCGGCGTGGCGCGTAGACAGTCCATGAATGTAAGGAGTAAACATGCCGTCAACCGTTTTGGTCGGTGCCCAGTGGGGCGATGAGGGCAAGGGTAAGATTTGCGACCTGGTCGCCGGCGACTTCGATGCCGTCGTGCGCTACTCGGGCGGCAACAACGCCGGTCACACCATCGTCGTCAACGGCAAGAAGTACGGCCTGCACCAGGTGCCTTCCGGCATCATGTATTCCGACCACGTGTCGGTGATCGGTAACGGCTGCGTCGTCAACCCCAAGGTTGTCCTTGAGGAGATCGACATGTTCGAGGCCGACGGCATCACCACCAAGAACCTCAAGATTAGCGGCAACGCGCATGTCATCATGCCGTACCACATTGATCTGGATGGCGCCTTTGAGCAGAAGCTCGGCAAGAAGAACATCGGTACCACCAAGCGCGGTATCGGTCCGTGCTATCAGGACAAGATGGCCCGCATCGGCCTGCGCATGCAGGACATGCTGGACGAGGCGCTGTTCCGCGACAAGCTGGAGACCGCTCTCGCCCGCGTGAACCCCGAGCTCGAGCTCATCTACAATCTGCCCACCTACACCGTGGACCAGATTTGCGACGAGTACCTGCCGATGGCCGAGCGCCTGCGTCCCTACATCACCGAGACGAGTCTGCTGCTCAACAACATGATTGACGAGGGCAAGGACCTGCTGTTTGAGGGCGCCCAGGCGACGCTGCTCGACATCGACCACGGTACCTATCCGTACGTGACGTCTTCCAACTGCACCGCCGGCGGCGCCATCACCGGCTCCGGCGTCGGTATGAAGAACGTCGACCGCGTACTGGGCGTCATGAAGGCCTATATCACCCGCGTCGGTTCGGGCCCCATGCCCACCGAGCTTTCCTATGAGTCCGAGGCCGGTCACACGCTGACCGAGGAGGGCTACGAGTACGGCGTGACCACCGGTCGCCGTCGTCGCTGCGGCTGGTTCGACGGCCCCATCGCCAACTACGCCTCGCGCGTCAACGGCCTCACCGATATCGCCATGACCAAGCTCGACGTGCTTTCGGCTTTCGACACCATCAAGGTGTGCGTGGCCTACGACGTCGATGGTGAGCGCTATACCAGCGTGCCCGAGCATCAGGTTCGCTTTGAGCACGCCAAGCCCATCTACGAGGAGCTTCCTGGCTGGAAGTGCGATATCACCGGCTGCCGCAGCTTTGAGGAGCTGCCGCAGGAGGCTCAGGACTACGTGGCGTTTATCGAGGATCTGGCACACACCCGCGTGACGTTCATTGGCGTTGGCGCTGGTCGCGAGCAGATCATCAACCGATTCTGGAAGTAATCGGGACTATTTGGTTATTGCGATATACCCCTTTGCAGCCCGGACGGGCGGCCGAGGGGTATATTTGCTTGCAAAGGGCTCGCGCGGAGCGGGCCGTTCATCCATAGAGGAGGCACCCTTGAAGGCGGACACTCAAACCATCGACATCCTGTTGTTGGGCAGCGGCGGCCGTGAGCATGCTTTGGCAGCTAAGCTCGCAGCATCACCGCGCGCCGGCAAGCTCTACATCGCGCCGGGTAACGGCGGCACCGCGAGCTGCGGCGAGAACGTTGTTCTCGACGACTGCGATCCTGCGGCCGTGGCGGCGTTTGCGCAGAGCCACGGATGCGGACTCGTGGTAATTGGCCCCGAGGCTCCGCTCGTGGCGGGCGTGGCCGACGCCGTACGCGCGGCGGGTATTTCCTGCTTTGGCCCGGGTGCCGAGGGCGCCCAGATGGAGGGCTCCAAGCTGTTCTCCAAGCAGCTCATGGAGCGTGCGGGCATTCCGACGGCAGCCTATGGTTCGTTTACCGACGAGGCTTCGGCTCTCGCCTACGTGCGCGAGCAGGGCGCCCCGCTGGTCGTGAAGGCCGACGGCCTTGCCGCGGGCAAGGGCGTTATCGTGGCGACCGAACTTGAGCAGGCCGAGGAGGCCGTGCGCGAGTGCTTTGGCGGCACCTTTGGCGATGCCGGCAACACCGTGGTTATCGAGGAGATGCTGACCGGCCCCGAGTGCTCGCTGCTGGCCTTTACCGACGGCAAGACCGTGCGCCCCATGGCCACCTCGCAGGACCACAAGCGCGCGCTCGAGGGCGACAAGGGCCCCAACACCGGCGGCATGGGCGTCTACAGCCCGGTGCCCATCGTGACTGACGAGGAGCACGCCACCATGGTGAAGGTCATGGAGCAGACCGTGGCCGAGCTCGCTGCCGAGGGTATCGACTACCGCGGCTGCCTGTACGGCGGCTTTATGCTCACGCCTGCCGGCCCCAAGGTGCTGGAGTTCAATGCCCGCTTTGGCGACCCCGAGACGCAGGTCGTGCTGCCGCGCCTTAAGAACGACCTGGTCGAGGTCATGCTCGCCTGCGCCAACTGCGAGCTTGATCAGATTGAGCTCGACTGGCGTGACGAGTGGGCCGTGGCCGTTGTCCTGACGAGCGCGGGCTACCCCGGCAGCTACGAGAAGGGCAAGGTCATCACCGGTATCGCCGATGCCGAGGCCATGGAGAACGTGACCGTGTACCACGCGGGCACTGCCGTGGTGGACGGCCAGCTCGTGACCAATGGTGGCCGCGTGCTTGCCGTGACCGCTCTGGGCGACACGTTCGAGAACGCTCGCAACCTTGCCTACGAGGCCTGCGAGAAGATTGATTTTGAGGGCAAGACCCTGCGTCACGACATCGGCCTGCGCGCGCTGCGCGGCCGCGACGCCTGGGATGCCTAAAGTCCGAGAGGAATGAGACGGATGGACGAGAAGAACGAAGAGCTCGTGGACGCGCAGATCGTCGAAGAGGACAGCCGCATGTATGGGCACGCCGAGGGCGAGCCTGGTGGCGAGGTCTCTGACGAGCCGGCGCTGGTGCTGGGCGATGACGACCCGCACGATGCCGAGCTGCACGAGAAGATTCTTTCGGAGGAATGCGCCTGGAAGGGCAAGATCCTCGACGTCCACCGTCTTGAGGTTGAGCTGCCCAACGGTCACCGCAGCGCCCGCGATATCGTTCGCCATCCGGGTGCGGCGGCCGTTGTGGCACTGACCGAGAGCGGCAAGATCGTACTGGTGCGTCAGTACCGCACCGCCATCGACCGCGTGACGGTCGAGATTCCCGCCGGCAAGCTCGATCCAGGCGAGGACCCGCTCGATTGCGCCAAACGCGAACTGCACGAGGAGACGGGCTTTAGGGCCGGTCGTATTCGCTTTTTGACGTCGATTGTCACGTCCTGCGGTTTTTGCGATGAGATCATCCACATCTACTTGGCTACCAAGCTCGAGTTTGATGCGCCCAACCCCGATGATGACGAGTTTGTCAACGTGGACCTGGTGCCGCTGCACGAGCTGATCGATGCCGTGCTCGACGGCAAGATCGAAGACGCCAAGACCGTCGTAGGCGCCTTAGCCTGCGATAGCATCGCGCACCGCCTTGGGGGCACGGAGCTTTAACGAGTGGGGATAGCCCTGGGACAAGTACTACTGATTGCTTTGTCCCAGGGCCTTACGTTGCTGATATTTCTTTGAGGATCACATGCTGAAGAGGTTTCTTTCGTATTACAAGCCCCAGATGGGGCTTTTTGTTGCTGATACTGTTTGCGCTCTGGTGCTTGCTGCCATTGACCTTGCGTTTCCTATTATTCTGCGCAATTTGACCGGTGGGCTGTTTACCCAGGGCCAGGCTGCCATTATGCAGGCGCTCGGTATGATCGCGGTGGGGCTGGTGCTGATGTATGCCGTTCGCTGCGCCTGCCGCTACTTTGTGAGCTACTGGGGCCACGTGATGGGTGCGCGCATGGAGTCCAAGATGCGCGAGGACCTGTTTGACCAGTACGAGCGCTTTAGCTTTGCGTACTTCGACCGCAACAGTTCGGGCGACATGATGAGCCGCGTGGTCAACGATCTGTTCGATATCTGCGAGGCGGCGCACCACGTGCCCGAGTGGATCATCATCTGCGGCATCGAGATTATTGGCTCGTTTGCGATCCTCTTTACCATCGCCCCGGTGCTGGCGCTCGCCATGGCCGTGGTGACGGCGGCTTTTGCGGTCATCATGTTTTGGCAGAACATGCGTATGCGCGAGGTTTTTAGCGACAACCGCAAAAAGATCAGCGGCATCAATGCGCAGCTGCAGGATTCGCTTGCGGGCATGCGCGTAGTCAAGAGCTTTGCCAACGAGGAGACCGAGCGCGCCAAGTTCCGTGCCTCTAACGATCGCTACCTTTCGTCCAAGGAGAACATGTATCACGCCATGGGCGTCTATACCGCGACGTATGGCCTGCTCTCGGGTGTGCTCTATGTGATCGTGGTGCTGCTGGGCGGCTGGCTGGTCGCCCAGGGACAGCTGCAGGCGGTCGATATGGCGACCTTTGCACTCTATATTTCGCTGTTCTGCACGCCGCTCGAGACGCTCGTCAATTCGGCCGAAACGTATCAGAAGGCTATCGCCGGCTTTAAACGTATGGACGAGGTGCTCTCGACCGCGCCGGATATCCAGGACAAGCCGGGCGCTACGGATCTGCAGGTGACTGCCGGCGCCGTGGAGTATCACGACGTGTGCTTTAACTACGAGGATGTCGAGCTGGGCGAGGGCTATGCCGACGAGCGTCCCGTTATCGACCATATGAATCTGTCCATCAAGCCCGGGCAGACCATCGCGCTGGTTGGCCCTTCGGGCGGTGGCAAGTCCACGACCTGTTCGCTGCTGCCGCGCTTTTATGACGTGGCTGCCGGATCCATTAGCATCGACGGCCAGGACGTGCGCGATGTGACGCAGCAGAGCCTGCGCCGCGCCATCGGCCTGGTGCAGCAGGATGTCTATCTATTTGACGGTACGATTGGCGAGAACATCGCCTACGGCAAGCCGGGCGCCACGGCAGAAGAGATCGCCGAGGCCGCCCGTCGCGCCAACATCGATGCCTTTATCGAGTCGCTTCCGCAGGGCTACGACACCGTGGTGGGCGAGCGCGGCAGCCGTCTTTCGGGCGGACAGAAGCAGCGCGTTGCCATCGCGCGCGTGTTTCTCAAGAACCCCAAGATCCTGATTTTGGACGAGGCGACGAGTGCTTTGGATAACGAGAGCGAGGAGGCGGTGCAGGAGTCACTCGAAGAGCTGGCACGCGGCCGCACCACGATTATTATCGCCCACCGTCTTTCGACCATTAAGCATGCCGATGAGATTGCGACCGTTGAGCATGGTCGCGTTGTGGAGCGTGGCACGCACGAGGAGCTTCTCGCCCGTGGCGGCACCTATGCCCGTTACTATCGAATGCAGTTCGAAGGTGCGCGTGCGCACGAGCTCGACTGATTGATATGACAGGAAGTTTATGGCTGACAAGAACCCTTTGACTCCGGAAGAAGTGACGGAGTTATTCTCCGAAATCGATGCATCCGGCGTCTTGGATCCCACGCTCGCCAAAAAGCGTACCGAGCGCATGCGTGAGAAGGAGGCTGCGGCCAAGCGCGGTGACAAAGCGGCGCTAGCGCAGCTGCGCAGCGAGGACCGCGCGAGCCAGGCAAAACATATCGACCCGCTGTCCGAGGACGATCCTTCGGGCTCGCAGGTGAGCCATACCATTACGAAGACCGCGATGGCCGTGGTCATCGGTATTTTGGTGCTGATCGTGGGCATGCAGATTGGCTACGGCGTGATGCGTCGTCTGAACACCGCCAACCTGTCCGAGAGCGTTTCGGTCGATACCGTTTCGACCGCGCTCAAGGGTGGACTTGAATGGGGCAACGGCTTTACGCAGTTCCCGCTCGACTTCACCGTCGATGAAGCCGATGAACGCACGGGCACGGTCGAGGTGACGGTGTTGGACACATCGTCTGCCAACGAGCTCGAGCTGCTGTCCAACGGGCAGATTCAGGCCGCGGCGCTTGCGACCAACGCGTTGCTCAACGATAAGATCGACCGCGTGGTGTATAACGTTCACGCCTATATCGACGAGGATAGCAACATTCAGCACGATTCCTTCTTTGGCATGTTCCCCGCGCGGGGCCACCAGAGCGCCATTTTGACGTTCGTGTGGACCAAGAGCTCATCCAACGCCACGAGTATCGACTGGAAGATGCGCATCGTGAGTATGGATGACACCATCGCCGAGCGCATTCAGAAGCAGGTGAACTCGGTGTCGTCGTTGATTGAGGATCCGGTGGTGAGCCAGACCAAGATTGACGAGGAAAAGGCCGAGCGTGACCTGGAGCATCGTCTGCATGGCCGCGAGATTTTCCGCGGCGGCAAGCCCGATCGCACACCGTCCGAACTGCTGGAACAGGACAAGAAAAAGTAAGACGCCATCATCCCGCGTGAGCCATAAGCCCCGCGGGATGATTTTTTAATCCCCGTCCCAGAGAAATCATTATGCATAGAAAGTCATAATTATCATTTCGTAAACATTTCGATGAAATTAACGCCATGAGGCATGCTTGCGGTTACAATACCGCGAGGCCTAACTACACACCTTTAAGCCGGTCCTGTGAGACCGGGAAGGAGAATTATGGCGAACAACCATACCGCGGGCGCTGCCGCCCGCACCTTCGCGCCCAGCGAGCTTTGCCAGCGTATGCTGGCCAAAACCAGCAAGGGCACCTGCGGTCCCTGCATTCTGTATCTTGAGGATGGGACCATTTTTTATGGACGTGCATGCGGCGCCGAGGGCACCGCGACCGGCGAAGTCTGCTTCAACACCTCACTCGAGGGCTACTTTGAGGTCATGACCGACCCGAGTTATGCCGGCCAAATCGTAACCATGACCTATCCGCAGATCGGCAACTACGGTATCGACGAGACCGACGTCCAGTCGGCCTTCCCCGGCGACGCCGTGCGCCCTGCGAGCGCTCCGGCTATGCGCGGCATGATCGTTCGCGACATGTGCACCACGCCTTCTAACTGGCGCTCGGCCGTCAGCGTGCCGGAGTATCTGCGCGCCCATGGCATCGTCGCTATCGAGGGCGTCGACACCCGCGCTCTGGTGCGCCATCTGCGCGACAATGGTTCCAAGATGGGCATTATCTCGACCGAGATCTTCGACGTCGACGAGCTTGCCGAGCGTCTGGCCGCAGCGCCCACGCTGGTAGGCGAGAACCTGGTCAAGACCGTAAGTTGCCCCGCGCCTCATGAGTTTGTGGCTGCCGACCTGCCTGCCACGCATGACTTTGCGCTTTCGGCTGCCGCTCCTGCCCGTCACAAAGTGGTCGCCTACGACTGCGGTGTGAAGCGCGGCATTCTGGAGGGGCTGGTCCGCGCCGGCTGCGACCTTACCGTCGTGCCGTGGGACACGCCCGCGAGTGAGGTGCTCGACATGAATCCCGACGGCGTCTTTTTGTCCAATGGCCCCGGCGACCCCGACGCCGTGGTGGAGACCTACGAGCAGGTGCAGCAGCTGATCGGCAAGGTGCCGGTCTTTGGTATTTGTCTTGGTCACCAGATGATCAGCCTGGCCTGCGGCGCCCAGATGGAAAAGCTTAAGTTCGGTCACCGCGGTGGCAACCAGCCGGTTATGAACCTGGTAAGCCGCCGTGTGGAGATCACCGCGCAAAACCATGGCTTTGGCCTGCTGTTCCCCAGCTTGGGCAAGCTTGTCCCCGAGCTTTCCGGCGGCGAGACCGGGCATGCGGCCGATGGAGATCTGCGCGTCTGGGTGCGCCGCGGAATCGCGCCGGTCGTGATGAACGAGCGCTTTGGCCGCATTCGCCTAACACATGTGAACCTCAACGACGGCACCGCCGAGGGCATCCAGCTGCTCGACGCCCCGTGCTTCTCGGTCCAGTATCACCCCGAGGCCTCGCCTGGCCCCACCGATGCCCACTATCTCTTTACCGCCTTTACGCGACTCATGGACGGCGAGGAGAACTACCTGGACATCGACACCGCGAAGGACCGCCTGGCTGGCTGGAACTTTGCCGAGACCGCCGCGACCGAGACCGAGGAGAACTAACATGCCGAAACGTACTGACATCAAGCGTATCCTCGTTATTGGTTCGGGCCCCATCGTTATTGGCCAGGCCTGCGAGTTCGACTACTCCGGCGCCCAGGCCTGCAAGGTGCTCAAGGAGGATGGCTTTGAGGTCATCCTGGTCAATTCCAACCCGGCGACCATCATGACCGACCCGGGCTTGGCCGACCGCACCTATGTTGAGCCTATCACCGCCGAGTTTATCGAGCGCGTAATCAAGAAAGAACGCCCGGACGCGCTGCTGCCCACGCTGGGCGGCCAGACCGGTCTGAACGCCGCCGTCGAGCTGGCAAAGGACGGTACGCTCGACAAGTACGGCGTCGAGATGATCGGCTGCGACCTGGACGCCATCGAGCGCGGCGAGGACCGCAAACTCTTTAACGAAGCCATGGCCGAGATTGGCCTGGAGGTCGCACGCTCGGGCTATGCCTACAGCGTGGCCGACGCCGAGGCCATCGCCGAGCGCGTGGGATATCCCTGCGTGCTGCGCCCGAGCTTTACCCTCGGCGGCGCCGGCGGCGGCATCGCTCACACCCACGAGGAGCTCGTCTCCATCGTGAGCCAGGGCCTGGAACTCTCGCCCGCCCACGAGGTGCTGGTCGAGGAGTCCATCGAGGGTTGGAAAGAGTACGAGATGGAGGTTATGCGTGACCACGCCGGCAACGGCATCATCGTGTGCTCCATCGAGAACCTCGACCCCATGGGCGTGCACACCGGCGACTCCATCACCGTGGCGCCGGCGCAAACCCTCTCCGACCTGGAGTATCAGCGCATGCGCGTGGCCTCGCTCGCCATTCTGGAGAAGATCGGCGTCGAGACCGGTGGCTCCAACGTGCAGTTTGCCGTGAACCCCAGCACCGGCCGCCTGATCGTCATCGAGATGAACCCGCGCGTGAGCCGCTCGTCCGCCCTCGCTTCCAAGGCCACGGGTTTCCCCATCGCCAAGGCCGCCGCGCGCCTGGCTGTGGGCTACACGCTCGACGAGATCGTCAACGACATCACCAAGGCTACGCCCGCCTGCTTTGAGCCCACAATCGACTACTGCGTGGTCAAGGTGCCGCGCTTTGCCTTCGAGAAGTTCAAGGGTACCGACCCCACGCTCACCACGCGCATGAAGGCCGTGGGCGAGATTATGGCGATCGGCCGCACCTTTGAGGAGGCCTTCGGCAAGGCTATGCGCTCGCTGGAGGACGGCCACCAGGGCATTTGCGCCGGTGGCAAAGAGGGTGCCGGCAAGCTGAGCGACGATGAGCTCGCTCAAGCCGTGGCAACGCCGACCGAGCACCGCATCTTCTTTGTGGTCGAGGCCCTGCGCCGTGGCTGGGACATCGCTCGCATCCGTGCCATCTGCGGTATCGATCCGTGGTACCTCAACCGTATCAACGATATGGTGCGGGTCCAGGAGAGCATCCGCGACCTGCGTGTGGAGGATATCGACGCCGACGCGATGCGCCTGCTCAAGCAGTACGGCACGAGCGATGCCGAGATCGCCGCGCTGACCGGCTCGGACGAGCGCTTTGTGCGCGCCTACCGCAAGGGCCTGCGCGTGGTTCCCAGCATGAAGACGGTCGATACCTGCGCTGCGGAGTTCTCGAGCGCCACGGAGTACCACTACAAGACGTACGAGAACATCTACCGCACGAGCCCGGATGCCAAGAAGTGCGTGGCTCCCGACGAGACCACGCCGGCGGACAAGCCCAAGGCGATGATCCTGGGCGCCGGCCCCAACCGCATTGGCCAGGGTATCGAGTTCGATTACTGCTGCGTGCACGCGAGCTACGCGCTGGCGGCCCGCGGCTTTGAGACCATCATGGTCAACTGCAATCCCGAGACCGTCTCGACCGACTATGACACGTCCGACCGCCTGTACTTTGAGCCGCTCACCTACGAGGACGTCATGGACGTTATCGACGTTGAGCGCCCCGACGGCGTCGTGGTGACGCTTGGCGGCCAGACCCCGCTTAAGCTGGCGCGCATGCTCGAGGAGAGCGGCGTGAACATCATGGGCACCAAGCCCGATGCCATCGACTTTGCCGAGGACCGCGAGCGCTTTGCCGCTCTGCTCGACAAGCTGGGCATCATGTACCCGCCGGCGGGCCAGGCAACCTCGTTTGAGGAGGCCGAGGCCGTGGCCGCGCACATCGGCTACCCGCTGCTGGTGCGTCCGAGCTACGTGCTGGGCGGCCGCGGCATGATGATCGCCTACGATGCCGAGCATCTGCGCGATTACATGGCCGAGGCTGCGCGCATTAGCCCTGACTACCCGGTGTATCTGGACCGCTTCTTGGAGGGCGCGATCGAGTCCGATGTCGACGCCCTGTGCGATGGCGAAGAGGTCTACATCGGCGGCATTCTGGAGCATATCGAGGAGGCCGGTATCCACTCTGGCGACTCCGCGACCTGCATTCCGCCGTTCAGCTTTAGCGAGAGCCTGCAGGCGAAGCTCCGCGAGACCACGCGCCGCATCGCGATGGCGCTGGGCGTGCGCGGCCTGGTCAACGTGCAGTACGCCATCAAGGGCGAGACCGTTTACGTGATCGAGGCCAACCCGCGTGCCAGCCGCACCGTGCCGTTTATCTCCAAGGCCACCGGCGTGCCGCTGGCCAAGTGCGCGGCGCGTATCATGGCGGGCGATTCCATCGCAAGCCTGGGCCTGCCGAGCGACGAGCGTCAGCTGGACTGGTTCTGCATGAAGGAAGCCGTTATGCCCTGGGGCCGTTTCCCGGGCGCCGACGTTATCCTGGGGCCCGAGATGAAGTCGACGGGCGAGGTCATGGGTATCGCCAAGAGCTATCCCGAGGCATACGCCAAGACGCAACTGGCGATTGACTACAAGCTGCCCGACCCGAGCGCCGGCAAGGTGTTCATTAGCGTGTGCGACCGTGACAAGCGTCATATCCTTTCGGTCGCCCGTATCCTGCGCTACCTGGGCTTTGATATCTGCTCCACCGAGGGCACGGCGCGCGTGCTGCGTGGAGGCAACGTGACGTGCGAGGTCGTGGAAAAGATTAGCGGCCCGCACGACGGCGAGCGTCCCAACATTGGTGACCTCATCGCCGATGGCAAGATTGCGGTAATCATCAATACGCCGTATGGCCCGGGTTCTCGTGGCGACGGCTACCTTCTGCGCACCGAGGCGGTGCGTCGCGGCGTGACCTGCGTGACCGCGATGTCCGCGGCCAACACGTACGTGAGCGCTATCGAGGCCGTGCGTGAGGACCAGCAGGGTCACGGCAGCGCCAACGACATGGGCATGGACGTCATCGCCCTGCAGGACCTGCCGCAGCACACGGTGTAGGTCGAGCTGTCCGGCCGGGGCGGGAGGGGCCGAGTTTCCCCCTTTCGCTCCGGCTGCAAGCAGAGTCGCTCAGGAGGAAACTCGGCCCCTCTCGCCCCGACGCACTGTGTCTAGACGGATTGCACCTCCTGTTTTTAGAGATAAATACCATTTAGCGGTGATATTCAACCGTTCAAGATATTATGTAATGGCATATTACGTCATATGACGTAATATGCCATTAGCAGTCAAGGATGATTGTCTGTGTTCAAGTCGAGAAAGGGGCAAAATGATTAAACTGTGTCGCGTCGATAGCCGGTTAGTGCATGGGCAGACCGTGTTCTCTTGGTATCCAACGCTTGAAGCAAACGCTATTCTTGTGGTTTCAGATGAGTACGCCGCAAGCAAAGAGCGAATTCAAGCACTGCGAATTGCAAAACCCGCTGATGCCAAATTGGTTGTCAAAAGTGTAGAAGATTCCATCGTGGCCCTTAACGGAAGCGCGGTGGATAAATACGAGCTAATTGTTGTTGCGGGAAATGTACATGACGCCTGTGAAGTTGCGCGTGCGTGTCCAAAAATAACGTCTGTGAATTTAGGCGGCGCTCGACCGTTGGGGGATAGCGTAAAGGAGCTTGGCCCTGCTGTGCGCCTTTCCCAATCCGATATTAATGAAATTAAGAAAGCCATGGCTGATGGAATCGAGTTCGAGGTAAGGCAGGTTGCTAGCGAGAAAAAACGCATCGTAACAAGTTTTGATTTGTAGGAAGAGGGAGAAATATGCTGCTTCAGGCTTTTCTGGTTGGTCTTGCCGCTGCGATAGGTCAATCGGATTATTTACTCGGTACTGCGATGGTCGAGCGGCCGATTGTCCTCGGAGCGATCGTCGGTATTTTTTTGGGTGATATTCCGACTGGCGTTATTGTTGGTTTCCAGCTCGAACTCGCGTTTATGGGGGTCTGGCAGGTTGGTGCTGCCGTGCCGCCCAACGTAATTGTTGGTTCAGTTTTGGGAACAGCCTTTGCGATTACTATGGGTGCGGGTCCCGAGACCGCTCTGACTATTGCTATGCCCACTGCGGTGCTTGCCGGCATGTTTGACAGCCTTATGTATAGCGTTGTTACGCCTCCTATGGCTGTCTGGGCTGATCGTGGTGCCGAAAAAGACGACCCCAAAACGATTGCAGCCGCTATGTGGACCAATGGAATTCTCTACATCATTGCGCTTGGCTTGATTTGCGGCGTGGCTTTTTACGTTGGAAATGATGCTGTTCAGGCACTGATTGACGCTATTCCTGATTGGCTTACGAATGGGCTTACGATCGCAACGGGTATTCTGCCCGCGCTTGGATTTGCGCAGCTTATGTCAATCCTGTCCACCAAGGAGCTGAGCTTCCTATTCTTTGGAGGCTTCTTGCTGAGTGCCTATCTAAACATTCCGACGATCGGTATCGTGGCGTTTTCGCTGATCCTGATTGGGATTCTCAATATGGCTCACATTTTTATGCCTGCCAGTGCGGCGGTCGCTAAGGAGGTTGACGATGACAACGAATTCTAATGATGTTCTTGAGCTCTCGCCGGAGTCAAATAAATCGACCGATAAGAGAATAACCAAGAAAGACTTAAAGGCGTTATTTTGGCGCAGCTTTCCACTCAACATCATGTGGAGCTTTGACCGACAAATGAACGTTGGTTTCTGCTACGACATGATTCCGGTAATCAAGCGGTTATACGATAAGCCTGAAGACCGGATCGAGGCATATAAGCGTCATCTTGAGTTCTACAATATTCAAGTTACGTTTAATCCTCTGGTCGCCGGCATTGTGGCCTCCATGGAGGAGGAGAACGCCAACAATCAGGACTTTGACACCGCCTCAATTAACGCCATGAAAGCATCGCTTATGGCTCCGCTTTCCGGTATTGGAGATTCACTGATTGCCAGTACGCTTCGCATGATTGCGACGGGCGTTGTGACAGGACTTTGCCTTTCGGGCAGTCTGCTCGGCCCAATCCTGTTCCTGCTTCTTTATAATGTCCCAACGATCCTGATCCGCTGGTTTGGGCTTCAGTATGGTTATTCGCTTGGCAGTGGCATGATTTCGAAGCTGAACGATTCTGATGTAATGCACAAAGTTACGTCCGGCCTGGCGATTGTGGGACTAATGGTAGTTGGTGGAATGGTGGCGACCACCGTTGCAGTTACCACTCCGCTCGCTCTTAACTTCGGCGACACCGCGTTTAAGTTGCAGGAAACGCTCGATGGGATATTCCCGGCTCTTTTGCCGCTCTGCGCGTTCGGGATCATGTGTCTTTGCAATAAGAAACAGGTCAAAATTATTTGGCAGATTGTGGGCATTCTCGCTGCGGGTATTGTGCTCGGCGTCCTGGGGATTTTGGGCTAGAGAAGGCGTCCATCTTTTGAGATGCTGAACTCGAAGGACGATGCGTCTGCTCGCCAAACGGTTTTCGAATAGTGGAGCGGCATTTCATTGCAGGCATATGTGACGTGCTCGACAACGCTCACGGGGGCTCCAACGATATAACCGAGAAGGTTTGCTTCTTGGAGCCCCGCTATTCCTGCGGTGATTTTGAGTTTCTCAATACCGGTTGCGATGCTGTAATGGTTGGCGATCAGGTCGAAAAGACTGGCATTGTCTGTGAGAAGCTCCAGTAGTCCGGGTAGAGTGCCCTGCGTTGCATAAATGGTGTCGATGGCGCAGGGGGCATTTTCGATATAAACCAAGCGCGCAACTCGTTGCACTACGGTTCCGTTGTCAATTTTGAGCTCCCGTGCAATGTGGGCATCAGCCTTGATCAAGCCTGTTTCCAAGATGGACTTGGTTGTTTTATCGCCGTATTGGGGGTCGGAGCTCAAATTGAAAATGGTGCTTGTTCCTCGTTTCAGGGTGAGCTTCGATGGGTTTACGAATGTCCCCTTGCCTCGCAGGCGGTAGAGCAAGTTTTGGTCAATGAGATTCTGTACGGCGCGTCTTACGGTGATCCTGCTTACTTTGTATTGCTTGCAAAGCTCGGTTTCGGTGGGAATCTGACTGCCGCCGGGGAGTTCGCCAGAAACTATTTTCTTGAGGATATCGTTTTCAACGGTCTGATAGAGAAGCTCTGGCTGAGTGAGCTCGTCTTTTGCTGCAGGCATGGTGGACCCCTTGGTCTTCAGTTTCTTTAGTACATAGATATACGACAACTGAGGACATCATAAGCCGTTATCTCAAAAGTTATGGAAATATCGATTTGGCGTTATCGCCGAGAGGGGATTTAAGATGGGCAGACAATACGACGAGGCGTTGATTGGCGCCATCTCCGGTCGCTCGTTTATAACCGAGAAGAGGGGACTCGAGGTTCAAATTCGTCCGGTTCCTGATGATGAAAGAGAGCATGTGCTTGACCCACGAATTCTCGAGGTATCCCGCAAGAAGATGCGGAATGTTAGCATGTCTCCGAGCTGGACGAGCCTTATTGGAATGCGTCATCGCCCGGATAAGCCGACATACCGCCTACTCGATGGTGAGGTTCAGCGCGATGAGGTCCTCATGGAGGCAGCCGATCGCTATATAGATTTATTCGTCTGGACGCCACCAAATCATAAGGAGGCAAGTCCAGCGCTAGTTTACCTGCATGGCGGCGCGTTTATGGCGGGGAATGTTCTGCAATTTGAACATCAGCTCGAGTTCATCGCCGAAAAGTCTGGTGCAGTGGTGGTTTATCCGGAATACCGCTTGGCGCCGGAGACGGCATTTCCCGGGCAGATCGAGGATTGCGTTCTTGCTCTTGATTATGTGCGCGAGCATGCCGGGGATCTCGGAATCGATCCTCATAAAATAATGGTCGCCGGCGACTCTGCGGGAGGAAGCCTTACTAATGCGTGTGTTCAGCTCAGGGGTGCTGGAGCTGTAGCCCACGCCTTCGAAATCTATCCTGAAGTCGACCTTGCGGGCGAACAGGGCGAGGGATATGAGGATTTTCCTGCGATAGCCGATCAAGAGGACGTTGCGCGTTTTCGCATCGACCATCTTCGCGATTCGGACGGCCCGATGGTCGAACTTTGTGCACACGGAAAAATGTCTCCTCATGACCCGTTGATTTCTGCGCTAATGCTTGAGGACTGCACTGATTTCCCCCCGGTGACTATCGTGACATCCGAATACGATCCGCTTCGTATCCCCGATGAAAAATGGGCTACAAAATTACGGTCTTCAGGAATCGATGTCGAGGTCATCGAATATGCCGGATGTGACCATGGTTTCTTCGATCATTTTGGCGTGTACCCGCAATCGGAAGACGTGTGTTTGTTGATGGCTGAGAAGCTTAAAGAAATGGCTGCACAATAACGTCTCTCGGCGATAAGGGACTGAAGTCGCCTGTGTTTCTGCATTCGTGGTTCTCAGTCTGATTAAAAATGAGGCTTGCTCCTTGCCCGAGTGGGTGGGGAGCAGTTTGTTTTTTGTAGCGATGCGAGGCGAGTGCCGCGCACTTTAGATCGCCATTTTGCTTCGCTGTATACCACTTGACGTAATAAAAGAGGCAAGGGCGGTGCGAGGGCCAACAGTCATTCTAAGCTCGGATTCGTATTCTAAAAGGTTGTTTCGGTTGCGCGGTACAATATAGCAAAAAAGAATTATAAAATGAATTCGAAAAAGAATTCATTTTTAGGAGGTATGTATGCCTGCTTTGCAGATGCTCGACAACCTTGTTCCAATTAGCGATTTCAGCCACGGTAAGGGCTCGGCTGCATTTTCGAAGGTTGGGGACGACAATCCTGTTGTGGTTCTCAAACACAACAAGCCAGCGTTTGTGATTGTGACACCCGATGAATATAGGGAAGCGAAGCAAGCGGAGGAGGACCTCACCTTGTTAACGTTGGCGCTTAAGAGAATGGCTGTGGCAAGTGACGATGCGCTTGTTTCCCTGTCTGATGTTATGGAAGAGCTGGGTGTGAGCCAGGACGAACTCGATCAGATGGATGAGGTCGAGTTTGAATGAGTGGGTACGAAGTCGCTTTCTACCCGGATGCTCTCAAGGATATTAAGCGTCTGGACGGCTCCCAACGAAAGATCGTCCTTAAGGCTATAGAAAAAATCAGAACGAACCCATTGCCGCAGAACGAAGGTGGATTCGGCAAGCCTCTTGGAAACAAGGCAGGTACGGATTTGACTGGCTTTATGAAGATCAAGCTCAGGGGAAGTGGCATTCGAATCGTGTACCGCCTCATCAGAATTAAAGAAAAGATGGCCATCGTAGTGGTAGGCGCTCGCGAAGACATGGAAGTCTACCGAACTGCTCAGAGACGAGAACTCGATTTCGAGAAATGGGCGGAAGAGAATATCTAGCTTTAATGATGAACGACGAGTGAGCGTTGGTGGGGCCCTGACGAATTAGATTCGTCAGGGTTTTTCGCTGAACCAATTGCCTTCAGCCTCCGTTGACCTTTCCTTCCAATTCATCAGCAAACGTACGTCATAGCAATTCCCGGTAGGTCGCAGGGCGCTTCGCGGGCGGGCCAGGCTTTATCTGAACGACTTTGCAAAGCAACCGGAGTGAAGATAAAGCCTGGCCCGCCCGCGAAGCGCCACACAGACCGCAAGGACGGGAGCAGCTATACTACTCTCAGTAGTTAAGGGTCGCGGATCCGCCGCGTCACCGCTCTCAACAGGAGGTCTTTGTTTATGGCAGATCAAAAGCCGGTTGTCGGGATCATCATGGGTTCCAAGTCCGACCTGGGCGTTATGGAAGGTTGCACCGCCGAGCTCGAGGCGCTGGGCGTGCCCTATGAGCTTGTCATTGCGAGCGCACACCGCACACCGGCGAAGGTCCACGAGTGGGCTTCGACTGCCGCCGATCGCGGTATCAAAGTGATTATCGCCGCCGCCGGCAAGGCCGCTCACCTGGGTGGTGTCGTGGCTGCCTTTACGCCGCTGCCGGTCATCGGTGTGCCTATGAAGACGAGTGACCTGGGCGGCATGGATTCGCTGCTGTCGATGGTGCAGATGCCTTCGGGCGTGCCCGTGGCCTGCGTTGCCATCAACGGCGCCAAGAACGCCGCCATCTACGCCACGCAGATTCTGGGCGCATGCGACCCCGAGTACCGCAAGGTTATCGAGAAGATGAAGCAGGAGATGGCCGACGCCTAGACGTTCCGCCGTTTCGCCGCAGTATAAGGAGAGCCATGTCCGACTATCAGGGAAAACGATTCAAGGCTTCTCAGATTCCCGATCCGTCGAAGCCGGGTGCTGCCCATGCGGCACAGCAGGGTCGGACATCCTCTCCTCAGCAGCCGCGCGCGCCGCGTTCCGTAACGCCGACGTCCCATCGCCGCCAGGATACGCCGGCTGCGTATCGCCCTTCGTCATATGGCACGGCAAAGAAGCAGGCTCGGACGACGAGGCAGCTGAGTGACGCGCCGTCCAACTATGCCGAGCAGCCGCGTAAGAAACGCCGATCCATCATTCCCATCTTGCTCATCATCGTGGGCATCGGTCTGATTGTCGCCGCCGCCGCCATCTTTATCAATGCACAGATTGGCTACAAGCAGGCGAGCGATTCGTACCAGAAAATCGAGAAGCAATATGTAAGCGATAAGGACGCCAGCGGCGTGCCGATTATCGACTTCGATGCACTTGCCCAGACAAATCCCGAGGTTGTGGGTTGGATTTACGCGCCGGGAACCAACATCAACTATCCCGTGGTGCAGACCAACAACAACTCCAAATACCTCAACACGCTGTTCGACGGTACGGCCAATGCATCCGGGGCCATTTTCCTGGATAGCAATGACACCGCGCCGGGCATGGTGGATCAGCAGACCACGATCTACGGCCACCACATGAACGACGGATCGATGTTCAATGTGATCTCGGACACGACCGATCAGGTGACGTTCGACAGCATAGAGTACGCGTATTACATCACGCGCGACGCCACCTATAAACTGCGACCACTGGCGACCAAAGTTGTCGAGGACACGTATGCCAAGGCGCGCACACCCAATTTTGAGGGCGACGACGGGCTCAAGAACTACCTGTCCGAGATGCTCGACGGTGCCTCTGCCGTGGCGAGCGATGCCACCGATCGTGCTGCTTCGGCAACCAAGGTCGTAACGCTTGTGACCTGTCGTTCGTTATCGCTGAGCAACACACGTGCCGTCATGGTGCTCACGCCGGTCGAGGAATAGATTATGGGCTACTCAATGACGGTGAAAGGAGAAATGATGCTTGAGAACGGCAAATCGATGCCTTCGGTTGATGCTTGGCTGCGCGAAGCCAAGGCCGATGTTTCGGCGGCTGATTGTGGGATGTACCTGACACACAACGGCGTGGTGCGCGCGACGCCCAAGGCCGAAGTGCGCGGAGTCGAGACCGATGGCGTGGCGCCAGGCCACAAGGTGGGCGGCATGGTGTTTGGCTTCGATGCCGAAAAGGTGCAGGCCGCTATCGAGGCGACGCGCACGATGCCGGGTATCGGCTATGTGCGCGTGTGGCTGGCGAGCGGCGAGCTTACCGTGGGCGACGACATCATGCTCGTGCTCATTGGCGGAGACATTCGCCCGCATGTGGTCGATGCGCTGCAGTCGCTCGTCGGCACCATCAAGAACGAGTGCGTGAGCGAGGTCGAGCGCGAGGCGTAAGGCCTCGTCGGCAATCCGAGTCTGTCTATAGCGAAAGCCCGCCGGCAGTTCATGTAGATCTGCCAGCGGGCTTTGATGTGTTGGAGCTATTTTGCTCTGGCGTTTGCTACACGCGTGTGGCGTCCTTGGGGCTCATGGTCATACTCTGAAAACGGTTCTCCATATATTCGTTATCGAAATGCTTGTCATAGAACTGTGCGACGGGAATATTTCGAACGGTTCCGTTGACGCGCTGATACCAATAGTCGAGCGATTGCAACGTCATGACGCCGTCGATCAACATGACGGCGGTCAGGATGACGGTAGCAGAGTAGCGGCGTTTCCATGGAATCATATTGATGAGCTTAAGCAGGCGCGGCAGCAAGACCTTGATCCAGATGAGGCCACCCAGGCCCCACATGCAGGCAAACGGCGTGCATGTGCGTCCCCCGGTCAATACCGCGATGGGATCGGGCATGCCGAATAGCCTAATGTGTGAATAGCTCCACGACACCACGCCAAATGAGGTCTGCATAAACCAGCCTACAAACACCTCGAAAGCGCCGCCGATCAGGGCACTTACCAGGAAAATGATCAGAGGATTCTTTTTATAGAAGCGGTTGAGCGCCATGGTCATGAGCACCGCGCCAAATCCGTAGATGGGGCTAAAGGGGCCAAATAGCATACCGGCACGGTCCTGATAGACGCCGGGATCGACGACGACCATATGCCAGACTTCCTCGAGAATGAGACCTAACACGCTGCAGACGAAGAATACCCAGAACAGGTTGAAGTAGTTGAGCTTGATGTAGCCCTCGCCGGTTTCGTCGCGGCCGAGCATCCCCTCGGCGGCGGCATCGCGGTCGAGCATCTCTTGCAGACGGCGCTGCAGTTCGCGCTCCTGGCGTAGCGTGGGGTCGACGGTGGCCGACAGCGCAATGAGGATGACAAGCTGGACGGCGGGGCGCAGCAGGAAGGGTCCGATGCCCTGGAGCATCACGTCAACTAAAAGCTCCACGACGGTAAATGCGATGAGGACGTAAGACAGGCGGGCGGCATTGCGCCGCTGGTCCTTGATGAGGTCCAGGCCAAAGACGATCAAGATGATCGCGCTTGCTGCCGAGAGCATAATGCCGGCGACGATAAGGCCAACCGCGACTAGGGTGTTATCACCGAGCTTAGCGGCGACGTTGCCGTTAATGAGTGCGGTGATGACCTGCCACATAAAGACGGCGACTGACGGGAGCGTGCCCACGCCAGATAGGGTGCACAGGACTGCGTAGACCTTGATGATAAGGGGGATCTTCTTGGCCTCCGTGGTGCTGGGGACACTGGGGTCGAGTTGATTTCGATCCATACGCTACCTTTCTCGTCTTGTAGTAGCCTACAAGGATACGCCGACGACCAGCTAAAAGACAGGACGAACGTCCCAATTGCAACAATGTAGCCCCTAGCGCGGGCGAGACACGGCGCACGGGAAGTCTTCGAGGCCGTTGCCCCTGAGAGTGGACTACCCAATAAAATGTTTGGTCGCAAAACGGATAATAAGCTCGGTGGGCTTTTAAAAAGCGCTGCTCATGCGCGGGGGAGCGCGTCGCGCCGTGCGTATAATAAGGCGGGTAACGCCAAAATACGAGGCTCTGAGGGGATGCCATGTCTCAAGAAACCATCCGCGCGGCCGAGCGTGCCGCGGGACAGGTGAACGCCATGTCGACGTATGATCCGGACTCTGACCAGCTGCATGAGGAATGCGGCGTTTTTGGTGTCTGGGCGCCCGATCGCGACGTGGCTCGACTGACGTACTTTGGCCTGCGTGCACTGCAGCATCGCGGCCAAGAATCGGCGGGAATCGCCGTTGGTGACGGCGGTACGGTTATGGTCCGCAAGGATCTGGGCCTGCTCGACCGCGTGTTCTCCAATGCCGACTTGTCGACGCTCTCCGGTCAGCTGGCCGTGGGTCATGTGCGCTACGGCACCGCCGGCGCCAAGAGCTGGGAAGCCTCTCAGCCGCACCTCTCTACCATCAATAGCGTCATTATCGCGCTCGCGCACAACGGCACCCTCGTCAACACCGACGAGCTGCGTCGCCAGCTGATCGAGCTGGGCGTACCGTTCCTCTCCAACTCGGATTCCGAGGTCGCGACCAAACTCATCGGCTACTTTACTCAGCGTACTGGCCATCTGCGCGAGGGCATTCGCAAGACCATGGAGCTCGTGCGCGGCGGCTACGCCATGACGCTCATCAACGAGCAGGCGCTCTACGCATTCCGCGATCCGCACGGCATTCGCCCGCTCGTGCTGGGCAAGCTGGTGGACGAGGGTCTGGACCAGGCCGATGCCGCATCCGTTTCGCAGCTGCCGTCGCAGGACGGCGCCGCGACGGTCGACGCCACCACCCATGTCACGCGCGCCGGCGGCTGGGTCGTTGCCTCCGAGACCTGCGCGCTCGATATCGTGGGCGCCGAGTACGTCCGCGACGTCCGTCCCGGTGAGATTTTGCGCATCAGCGCCGAGGGCCTTGTGTCCGAGCAGGGCGTGCCTGCCGCCGAAGAGCCTGCTAACTGCATTTTTGAGCAGGTCTACTTTGCTCGCCCCGATTCCATCATGAACGGCAAGAGCGTCTACGCCTGCCGTTATGACATGGGTCGTCAGCTGGCACATGAGGAGCCCGTCGAGGCCGACCTGGTCATCGGCGTGCCCGACTCCGGCCTGCCGCCCGCGGAGGGCTATTCGCACGAGAGTGGCATTCCCTTTGGCGAGGGCCTCATCAAGAACCGCTATGTGGGCCGTACGTTTATCGAGCCTACGCAGGAGCTGCGTGCCATGGGCGTGCGTATGAAGCTCAACCCGCTGCGTGACAACATCGAGGGCAAGCGCCTGGTCGTCATCGACGACTCCATCGTGCGCGGCACCACCATGGTGCAGCTCGTCAAGATGCTGCGCAACGCCGGCGCCAAGGAGATTCATATCCGCATCAACTCGCCCGAGGTCATCTGGCCGTGCTTCTACGGTATCGATACCGACGTGCAGTCGCAGCTTATCAGCGCCAACAAGACGGTCGACGAGATTTGCGAGTATATCGGCGCCGATTCGCTGGCCTTCCTTTCGGTCGAGGGCCTGCTTAAGGTCATGCCCAAGGGCGGTTACTGCGATGCGTGCTTTACCGGCCGCTACCCCGTGGCGATTCCCGAGAGCTTTGGCCGCGACAAGTTCATGGAGGGCTTTAAGCCCCGCAACCTGGACAAGCCGCTGCACTTTGATGACGACGCCGTGGTCGAGAAATACGACGATCGCAGCTGGGAAGAGGAACACGGCGAGGCCTAAAACCTGCCAAAAAGGGACAGGTTTATTTTGGTAGGTTTTACCTGCTGTTTTGTTGATATGACGGCGCGCGTTGTTATGGCGCGCGCCGAAATGAACGCAACTATGAGCACCGTTTGGCGCCCGGGCGGCGCCACGGTAGTGGGAGAGGAAGGCTCAGATGAGCGACAGCAAGCATGTGACGTATGAGGATGCCGGCGTCGATACCGCCGAGGGCGGCCGCGCCGTTGACGCTATTAAGCAGATGGTTAAGGACACCAACCGTCCCGAGGTCATCGGCGGCATCGGTGGCTTTGGTGGCCTGTTCTCGGCTGCCGCGCTTAAGGATATGGAAGACCCGATTCTGATTAGCGGTACCGACGGCGTGGGCACCAAGCTCGTGCTCGCCCAGATCATGGACCGTCACGAGACGGTGGGCCAGGACCTGGTTGCTATGTGCGTCAACGACATTCTGGCTTCGGGTGCCGAGCCGCTGTTCTTCCTGGACTACGTTGCCATCGGCCACATCGAGGCCGAGCACATGGCAAAGATCATCAAGGGTGTGGCCGACGGCTGCAAGCTCGCGGGCTGCGCGCTCGTGGGCGGCGAGATGGCCGAGCACCCCGGCGTCATGGCTCCTGCCGACTACGACCTTGCCGGATTTACCGTGGGCGTCGTCGACCGTCCCAAGATGCTCGACCCCGCGAATGTCCGTCCCGGCGACGTGATCCTGGGCCTGCCTTCCACCGGCGTGCACTCCAACGGCTACTCGCTCGTGCGTAAGGTCATTGGCGTCGACGGTATTAAGCCGGGCACGCCCGAGGCCGCCGCTAAGGCCGAGGAGCTGAGCCGTCCGCTCGAGGAACTCGGCGGCGCATCGCTGGCAGACGCCCTGTTGGCCCCCACGCGCATCTATGTCAAGCCGATTCTGGAGCTGCTGCGCGGTGGCGCTCCGGTGCACGCCATCGCCCATATCACTGGCGGCGGTATTACCGAGAACCTCAACCGCGCGCTCGCCGACGACGTCGACGCCGTGGTCACCCGCAACGGCGCCGAGATGGGTTGGGACGTTCCGCCCGTCATCACCTACGTGTCGCGCCAGGCCGAGCTCGCGCCCAACGAGGCATGCAAGACCTTCAACATGGGCGTTGGCCTGTGCCTGATCGTCGCCCCCGAGGACGAGGCTGCCGTGACCGAGGCCCTGGTCGCGCTGGGCGAGAAGCCGTTCCGCGTGGGCGAGTGCGTCGAGGGCTCCGGTAAGGTCGTGTACTCCGATGAGCGCTAACGAGCAGATGGCTGCTGCCGCGAGCCTGGGCTTTGTGCCCTACACCCGTCCGACCGGCACCGATACGGCCGAGCCGCTCAAGATCGGTGTGCTCATCAGCGGTTCGGGTACCAACCTGCAGGCGCTGATCGATCTGATCGCCGCCGGCAAGCTCAACGCTTCGATTGAGCTTGTGGTGTCGAGCCGTCCTTCGGCTAAGGGTTTGCAGCGCGCTGAGCGCGCGGGCATCCAGACGCTCACGCTGTCCAAGGATGTCTATGCCGACCCCATCGCCGCCGACGAGATCATCGCGCACGAGCTGCTCGAGCGCGGCTGCGAATATGTGGTCATGGCCGGCTACATGCGCATGGTGCACACGCCGCTGCTGGCGGCGTTTCCCAACCGCGTGGTCAACTTGCATCCGGCGCTGCTGCCGAGCTTTACCGGTGCGCATGCGATTGACGATGCCTTTGCGCGCGGCGTCAAGGTAACTGGCGTGACCGTGCATTTAGCCAACGAGATCTACGACAACGGTCCCATCATCGCCCAGCGTGCGCTGGCTGTTGAGGAGGGCTGGGATGTCGACACGCTCGAGGAGCACATCCACGCGATTGAGCACGTGCTGTACCCCGAGGTCGTGCAGATGCTCGCCGACGGCCGCGTCCACGTGCTGGAGAGCGGCAAGGTCGCAATTGACGCGCCTCGCGGCTAGCGGTGCACAGTACAATTTAGCCGGGTAGTCAGGGTGGTCATTGGCGCCAAGGCGCGCGTGGCCACCTTTTGTTTTTGGGTAGTCATCGGGGACGGTCTTTAACGACTAGTCATTCAAGAACGTCGCAGGTGACTAGGCGAGAGAGGTGAGCGCATGGTGGATAACGAAGCGCTGTTTAGGCCTGAGCTGGTATTTTTTGATTGGGAGTGTGCAACGCCGGATGAGGTGTTTGCGCGGCTCGAGGGCGAGCTTGCACCACGTGGCTACATTGCGTCCGGTTGGCTCGACGCCGTTCGCACGCGCGAGGATGCCTATCCCACGGGTCTTGCCATGCCGGCGGCAAACATTGCCATTCCGCATACCGATCCGGGGTTTGTGGCCAAGCCCTATATCGCGGTGGTGAAGCCCGCCGCGCCCGTGACATTTAACGCTATGGCTGGCATGGGCGCTCCGGTGCCGGCGCAGATCGTCATCAATCTGGGCATCGCCGAGCCGGGCGGTCAGGTCGAGGCCCTGCAGACGCTCATGAATATCTTTATGGACGCCGATGCCGCAGCCGATGTGCTCGGCCAGACCACGCCCCAGGGCATGGTCGACGCCATCCGCCGCCACTTCTAAGGTGGGGCTGAGTCGGCACTTGGGGACTGTCCCTAACTGCCAAGTGCCACATCTGTCCCCTTTGCACCAAAATGGTGCAGATTAACCTGTCCCCAATGCACCAAGCGTGCCGCGGGGGCTGCGTTGTGACACAATGGCGTTTGTTCGATTCGTTATGCGAAAGGCCAACTATGGCAAATAAGAAAAAGAACCCCGCACCCGAGCCGACGCCCGAGCAGCAGGCTCGCGCTGCCTCCAGCTCTCGTAAGAAGCAGCGCAAGACGTACGTGTCTAAGACCGTCAAGATCGTTCTGGTGGTCATCGGCGTGCTGGCAATGCTGCTTTCCGTCTCGGCGATGGCATGCTCCGGCCTTATGTCGCAGGCCGAGGACACCTCGGGCTACAAGCTGACCGGCGGTGTTGCTGCTACTATCAACGGCACCAACCTCACCGAGGACACCGTGACCAAGCAGATCATGAGCATGCGCACGTCCTACGGCTACACCAAGGATGAGGATTGGGCGCAGTATCTGGTTGACAACGACCTCACGCCCAAGAAGTACCGCAAGCAACTCATCGACTCCTACACGCAGCAGATTCTGCTTCAACAGGCACAGAAGGAGAACGGCGTGACGGTGTCGGACGAGGAGGTCGAGAAGGCTTGGAAGGACGCGTGCAAGAGCGCGGGCGGTGCCAAGGCCTTTAAGAAGACCCTCAAGACCTACGGCTATACCGAGGACACCTACAAGGACTCACTCAAGGAGAGTCTGGCGCAGCAGAAACTCAAGGATGCCGTCGCGCCCACGAGCAAGCCCAAGGACAGCGAGATTGTCGATTACATCAACGAAAACCTGTCCAGCTACAACGACGCCCGCCGCTCGTCGAACATCCTGATCAAGGTTGATTCCGACGCTTCCGACGAGGACAAGGCTGCCGCCAAGGCCAAGGCGCAGGAGTGCCTGGACAAGATCAACTCCGGTGAGCTGAGCTTTGAGGACGCCGTTGAGCAGTACTCCGAGGACACCGGTTCCAAGGAGAAGAAGGGCGATGTGGGCTGGGATAAGCTCACCACTTTCGTCGACAGCTACCAGACGGCGCTCGAGGGACTCAACAAGGGCGACGTGAGCGAAGTCGTCGAGTCGACCTATGGCTACCACATCATCAAGTGCACCGACTACTTCCATGTCGATAATCAGGTTGATGACATCAACCAGGTGCCCAAGGACATCAAGAAGTATGTCTCCAACGTGGTGAAGACGCAGGCGGCCAGCACCGCGTACAGCGAGTGGCTAGAGCAGTACAAGAAGGATGCCGACATCACCGTTAATCCCATGCCCAAAGACGTGCCATACAACGTCAGCCTGAAGGGCGTCACCAAGAGTTCGACCGACGATTCGTCGACGACTGAGTAATCATGGGGCGGTGCTCGCGCGAGTGCCGCCCACGCTATTAGAGAGGATTTGCAGATGACCAACGAAGAGCTGCAGAAGGAAATGATCGCGGCCATGAAGGCCAAGGACAAGGTTCGCCTGTCCATCATTCGCCAGGTTAAGGCCGAGGTGAAGAATATCGAGGTTAACGAGCGCCGCGATGTGACCGAGGAGGACGTCAACAGCATGATCAAGCGTCTGATTAAGCAGACGAGCGAGACGCTGGAGATGTCCATCAAGGCCGGTACCGACCAGGAGCGTACCGACAACCTGACCGAGCAGGTCGAGATTCTGGAAAGTCTGCTGCCCGCGCAGGTTTCGGGCGAGAAGCTCGAGGCCCTGATCGAGCAGGTCATCGCCGAGCTGGGCGCCACGTCCAAGAAGCAGATGGGCCAGGTTATGGGTGCGCTCGGCAAGGCCACCGGCGGCAACTTCGACAAGCCGGCCGCGGCAAAGATCGTCGGAGCCAAACTCGCGTAAGGGCCGAGCGGTACATAGTTGATGTTGAGGGGGGCGTGGCCGTCATGGTCGCGCCCCTTTTTGCTGGGCTGTCCCCAATGAGTGGGTTAAAGGTTGCGGGTTCTTTACGGGAATGTGGTGTGGGCTGCGGAAATGTGGTTCTTTCCGTACAATAGTTCAACTCGTGTAAACGCAGGGAAGGGACATTCATGGCAGACATGATCGAGATCAAGCATCTCAACAAGTACTTTGGCGACCTGCATGTGCTCAAAGATATCAATCTCACCGTCAAGCGCGGCGAGAAGCTCGTAATGATCGGGCCTTCCGGCTCGGGTAAGTCGACGCTCATCCGTTGCGTCGATTATCTGGAGGAGCCCACGTCGGGCGAGGTCGTCATCGACGGTACGCCGCTCACCAAAAAGAATCACCTGGAGATGGCTCGCAAGTACAGCTCCATGGTGTTTCAGCAGTTCAACCTGTATCCCAACATGACGGTGCTGGGCAACCTGACGCTCGCACCCATCAAGCTGCAAAAGAAGAGCAAGGAGGAGGCGACCGAGATCGCCATCGCCGCGCTCAAGCGCGTCGGCATGGCGCATAAGGCTGGCGAGTATCCGCAGAATCTCTCGGGCGGTCAGCAGCAGCGCATCGCCATCGCCCGTGCCCTGTGCACCAAGCAGCCTATCATCCTGTTTGACGAGCCGACCTCGGCGCTCGACCCCGAGATGGTCCAGGAGGTACTGGACGTTATGATTGAGCTCGCGCAGGAGGACATCACCATGATCTGCGTGACGCACGAGATGGGCTTTGCGCGCCAGGTGGCCGACCGCGTCATCTTTATGGAGGACGGCCGCATTCTGGAGGAGGGCACGCCCGAGCACTTCTTCGATAACCCCGAGAACCCGCGTTGCCGCGAGTTCCTGTCCAAGATTCTGCACTAGGCGCGGTGATGGACATGACGGATATGACGAGGGCGGCCGTGTCGCGCCGTCACTTTTTGCAGCTGGCTGGCGCCGGCATGCTCGCGCTGACGGGGACCGCGCTTACCGGTTGCGGCAACTCCACCAGCGGTGAGGGCTCCGACAAGGGGTCCAAGCTTGCGGCCATCAAGTCGCGTGGCCATCTGAATGCCGGCGTTAAGAAGGATGTTCCCGGCTACGGCTATTACGACACCGCCAAGGGCCGCTTTGAGGGCATGGAAGTCGATTTGTGCTACCAGATCGCCGCTGCCGTCTTTGGTGTGAGCTACAAGAAGGCTCGTGCCCAGGAGCTTGTCGAGTTTACCGACGTAACGCCCAAGACGCGCGGCCCACTGATCGATAACGGCCAACTCGACGTGGTCGCGGCGACCTACACCATCACCGACGAGCGCAAGAAGAGCTGGGATTTCTCGACGCCGTACCGCACCGACTACGTGGGACTCATGGTCAAGAAGCGTTCGGGCTTTACCTCGATTGAGGATCTGGACGGCAAGGTCATTGGCGTGAGCCAGGGTGCCACCACGCAGGGCCTGATCGAGCAGATGATCAAGGACAACGGCTTTAGCTGCAAGCCCGAGTTTAGGGCCTTTAGCGGCTATCCCATCATCAAGAGTTCGCTCGACGCCGGCAATATCGACGTCTTTGCCATGGACCGCTCCACGCTGGCCGGTTACATGAACGAGACCGTTGAGCTGCTGCAGCCCGAGGTCAAGTTTGGCGAGCAGGGCTACGGCGTGGCGACCAAGAAGGGCTGCGACCTTTCGGCTGTGGTCGATCAGGTAGTTTGCGATCGCCTGGCCGATGGCTGGCTCGACCAAGAGGTCAAGACCTGGGGTCTTGTATAGGCGCATCGTCCAAGGAAGGAATCAAATGCTCGAAGGATTGTTTGACGCCGACCGCTGGTCGACGACATTTCAAAACATGGGGCCCTTCTGGGAGGGCTTTGGCGTGACGCTGCAGGTGGTCGTTGCCGGCCTGCTGCTATCGCTGGTGCTGGGCACGCTGCTGGGCGTGTTCTCTACCACTCGCTCGCGCGTGCTGCGCGCCATAAGCCGTGTGTATGTGGAGTTTTACCAGAACACCCCGTTGCCCGTGCAGGTGCTCTTTATGTACATGGCTGGTCCGCAGTTTTTGCAGGCCATAACCGGTGCCGACCAGCCGGTGCGCATCGCGCCGTTCGTGCTGGGCTTCTTGGGTGTGGGCCTGTATCACGCGGCCTACATTTCGGAGGTCATCCGCACTGGTATCGAGGCGGTTCCGCGCGGTCAGATGGAGGCGGCCCAGAGCCAGGGCTTCACCCGTGCGCAGGCGTACTGGTACATCGTGCTGCCCCAGACATTCAAGATTATTCTGCCGCCGCTGTGTAACCAGGCGCTCAACCTGGTCAAGAACACGTCGGTGCTGGCGCTTGTGGCCGGCGGCGACCTTATGTACCGTTCCGACAACTTTGTGAGTCTGTACGGTTACCTGCAGGGATACATCGTCTGCTGCCTTATGTACTTCATCATCTGCTTTCCGCTCGCCATGCTGGTGCAGTGGCTCGAGCGCCGCTCCAAGGAGCGTCCGCGCGGCGTGAGCCTGGCCGAGCTGGGACTCGACAACGTAGAGGAGGCCTAGCGCATGGAAATCTTCAACGCGACCAACCTGCTCTACATTTGGGGCGGCTTTGTTAAGACGATCGAGATCTCGGCGCTGTCGATCTTTTTCTCGCTCATCTTTGGCACGGTGCTGGCGCTCGTTAAAAGCTATGCGCCCCGCCCGTTCCGTATTTTGGTGAGCGCCTATATCGAGCTGTTCCGCTGTACGCCAAACCTGCTGTGGATTCTGTTTATCTACTTTACGGTGCAGGGTTTGGACATTGTGATTTCGACCATCGCCTTTACGCTGTTTACCAGCGCTGTTATGGCCGAGATTGTGCGTGGCGGCCTCAACTCGATTCCGCGCGGCCAGTTTGAGGCGGCGCAGAGCCAGGGCTTCGGCTTCTTTGCCACCATGCGCTATATCATTCTGCCGCAGACGTTTAAGACGATCATTCCGGCGCTGTTTAGCCAGTGCACGACCGTCATTAAGGACAGCTCGTATCTTTCGGGCATTAACGTGGCCGAGCTCATGTACACGGCAAACGTTGTGATGGCTCACGCGATCGACCTGTCGCAGGTGCTTATGCTCTACGGCCTGGTGTTTGCGATGTACTTTGTGCTCAACTTTGGTATCTCGTTGCTGGTCCGAGCATATCAACGCCGTATTGTGGCAGCGTAGTCCTGCTTCCCCAAGCACGGCATCTTGCCCCTCAATCGTCGCTTGCGTACATTTAGTACGCGGCGCTCCTCTTTCGGGGCAATCTGCCGCACTTGGGAAACCAGGACGGTCGTAAGTGACAAAATGAGAATCAGGAATCGCCTATTTCTCATTTGTTAGAAAGGAATCGCGATGAGCGATCTGGAGAACAAAAAGAGCCCCGTGGTCATTACCATCGCGCGCGACTTTGGTGCCGAGGGCCACGAGATCGGACGCATCCTCGCCAACGAGTTGGGGATTCCGCTGTACGATAACGAGCTGCTGGTGCGTGCTTCGCTGCGCGCGGGCGAGTCGCTCGACAAGATGGCCGCTTACGACGAGCGCCTGGCCGTGGAGAACATGGCTTTTCTGCCCGACCGTTACGATGCGCGTTCGTACTCGGACAAGTTGTTCCAAAAGATGAGCCAGGTGATTTTGGATCTGGGTGAGACCGAGAGCTGCATTATCGAAGGCCGCCTGTCCGATTACCTGCTGCGTAACAACCCCAACCACATTGCCGTATTGGTGACCGCTCCCTTTGAGGACCGCGTCGAGATCGTGCGCAAAAAGCGCGGCCTCAACAAAAAGAAGGGCGCCAAGCTAGTTAAACAGCAGCAGAAGGCGCGCGAGGCATTCTACAAGCGCTACAGCGCCGGCAAGTGGAAGATGACGAGCGGCAAGGACATCGTCGTCAACCGCGCCAAGCTGGGCCGCGAGGGTTGTAAAGACGTCATCGCCGCCGCCTACCACTACAAAGTGGCGCAGCTCGAAGGCTAATCGATCAAAAACCACCACAAAGGGGACAGGCACCTTTGTGGTGGTTTTTGTTTTAGGCGGAGGGGAAGGCCTTGGTGAGACCGGCGCGCGTCTGTGTGTCGGTCTTTTGGTAGATAGAGCTCAGGTGGCGCTGGACCATGCGCATCGAGATGCCGAGTTCCTCGGCGATTTGCTTGAGCGGGCGTTCGTCCTGGGTCACGGCTATGAGCACGTCGACTTCGCGCGGGGTGAGGGCGTGGTTGGCGATGAAGGCCTGGCGCTGCTCTTCGATGCTCGGCGCAGCGAGCGCTTTCTCGGCTCGTTGCTGGTGTTCGCGCTCCTGCTCGGTTTGGGGCAGGCGGAACAGGCCCGCGGCTACAAACGCCACACTCGCCGCCACAAGCAGCATGAGCGCGCCGATCATGATGAGGGCGACATTGTCCGAGGTCACAAGTGCCAGCGAGATGCCCGAAGTAGTGAACGCGCACACGTTGTTGGCTGCGCGGCCCATGCCAGCCCACAGTGCGGGCGTATGCATGCGCGGCGCTAGCTGCGTAAACGTGGCGGTAAAGAACGTGACAAAAAAGCCCGAGCTCAGGTAAAAGACGATGAGGCCCAAGTTGGGATCGGCGCCGGCTTCCACGGCCAAAATCGAAATGGTGGAGAGTACTGTGACGCCGAGCATGACGAGCCCCATATAACGGCGCTCGGCAAGGTCAAAGACGATGCCGGCGACGAGACCGCTCGCTGCCAAAAAGAGGCGTGGCCAGGTCTGCACGGCGATGGTGCCGTGGGCGTTGGAGAACGTGACTACGTTATCGAGGGTGGAGAACAGACAGGCGAGAATCATGACGAGCGCAATGCTCCAGCACGCCTGCTTGGCGAGGGCATGCGAGGGTTCGATAAAGGGGTTGACGGTGTGGCTAGAGCCCTCGTCTGTTGCTTGGGGAGCAGCGCTCAGGGCGGAGATGACGATCGTCGTCGCTCCAAGAACGATGAGCTCTGCGATGCCGCCGCAGTCGAGCAGGTTAAGGGCGAACTGCATCAGAATGCCCGCGGCGTATGCCGCTCCTGCACCGGTGGCGAGCTTGGGATCGTCTTGGAACGCCATCGCGAACGCATGGTGCGCCGCAGCACCCAGCAGGCCGAGTCCGAGGAATGTGAGGCACCCCAGAATCTCGAGCGCAAGCGTGCCCGCGGGGAACTGTATCTGGGTCAATCCCAGGATGGCGATGGGGACGGCGGCGCTGGCAACTGCCTGGGGATGGCCTTTACGCTGTGCGAGCCCGAGCAGTGGCGCGTATCCGATAAAGCCGATAACGCTGGCACCCAGGATAAAGCCCTGCGCGATCACTACACGCTCGGCACCGGCGAGCAGCCCGACATTGATATCGAAGCGAAACTCGGCGGCAAGAAAGACGAAGGTAAAGAGCGCGAGTGCCAAAAGCGCGTTGATTTTAGTCTTGCTCAGGTTCAAGAACGGTCCTTTGGGTGGACGGAACAATCGTGCCCTCGATTGTAGACCAGGACGGTATGGGCGGGTCTTTGGAAGGCGAAGACCCCCCCCTCGGTGATTGCACGCTTGTCGCCTTTTGCACTGGCAGATGCGCCGCATGTGAATTTGTGCCCTGGAGTCCGGATATCTTCCCGTAACATGGTGTTACAGAAGCATCCCTTACGGCAAGGAGGCTCACATGCGAAAGCAAATCCATGACAACTCAATCAACCGCGACCGCTCGTGCGCGCTCTCCCACGGAACGTGGCGCCGCGTGGGCGCCAAGCTCGCCTGCGCGGGGGCCTGCGCGCTCATGGCCGGCCAGCTGCTGCTACCGAGCGTGGCGCTCGCCGCCGAGTGGGTCAACGTCGGCGGTACGCAGTACGACGCGGGCACCGCTGCCGGCGACGAGGCGGGAACCTGGTCCTGGGACGGCGCCGACGACATGAAGCTCAACGGCTACGACGGCGGCTCC
>DBFANS010000041.1:0-39840 GCA_048233475.1 Collinsella aerofaciens
ACCCATCGAAACACATCTCCACCATTCCTTCAACTGGGAAAATGCCGCCCCCGGACCCCGGGAGGGGCCGCGGGGGCGTTCGGCTAACTGAGGGAATGGCCTATTTGCTCAATGTGTTCGGCTGAGATCGGAAATCAACCCTAGTCATTGGGGACGTCCCCAATGACTACATGAAAGCGCCCCCAAACGGATGTGCTTGAGGGCGCTTCTTGCTTGCGAGGTTAAGACTCAATATAGTCCTTCAGCTTGCTACTGCGGCTGGGGTGGCGGAGCTTGGCCAGGGTCTTGGACTCGATCTGGCGGATGCGCTCGCGCGTGACGCCAAACTCGCGGCCGACTTCCTCGAGCGTACGGGGATGTCCGTCGACAAGGCCAAAGCGCAGCTCGATAACCTTGCGCTCACGATCGGCAAGCGAGTCGAGCACCTGGGTGAGCTGCTCCTGCAGCATGGAGAAGCTGGCGGCATCAGGCGGGACGATAGCCTGGGAGTCCTCGATGAAGTCGCCCAGCTGGGAATCCTCTTCCTCGCCGATAGGGGTCTCGAGCGACACGGGCTCCTGCGAAATCTTCTGGATCTCGCGGACGCGGTCGGCACTCATGTCCATCTCGGCACCGATCTCCTCGGGGGTCGGGTCGCGACCCAGGTCCTGGAGAAGCTGGCGCTGCACGCGGACGAGCTTGTTGATGGTCTCGACCATGTGCACGGGAATACGGATGGTACGGGCCTGGTCGGCGATAGCACGCGTGATGGCCTGACGGATCCACCACGTGGCGTACGTAGAGAACTTAAAGCCCTTCTGGTAGTCGAACTTCTCGACGGCGCGGATCAGACCGAGGTTGCCCTCTTGGATCAGGTCCAGGAACAGCATGCCGCGACCGACATAGCGCTTGGCGATGGAGACGACCAGGCGCAGGTTGGCGCTGATGAGCGCCTGCTTGGCCTCGAGACCCACGTTCTCAATGCGCGTAAGACGACGCATCTCGGCACGCGTGAGCTCGAGCTCGCCTGCCTCGGCAGCCTCGAGCTTCTCGGTGGCCTCGAGACCGGCCTCGATCTTCATAGCCAGGTCGACCTCTTCGGAGGCGGTCAACAGGTCGACCTTGCCGATCTCCTTGAGGTACATACGGACCGGATCGCCGGTCAGCATCACCGTGGAGGCATCGATGCCACGCACGCGGGAGCGTGAACGGGACGTGCGCACGGTGCGCTTCTTCTTGCTCTTGGAAGAACCCATCTCGGCATCGGCCTGACGGGCCATCTTGAGCTCATGATCGTCAAGCGAGCCGGAATCGTGCTCGTCGTCGTCATCGAAATCGTCGGTATCGGTATCGTTATCGTCATCGTCGACGTCCATGGGGGCGTCGTCGTTACCGCTCGCGGAGATAATCTGGATGCCGCTGTTGCGCAGCGCGGAATACACCGCGGTGAGCTGCTCGTCAGAAACATCGATATCCTTCAGGGCGACCTGAATCTCGTCCTCGGTTACCGAAGTCCTGTTTGAGCCGTTGCCCATGAGCTTTGCAACGTAGGATTCCAGCCCAGTACCCGTGCTCTCAGTCTTTTTTGGCACAGATTCTCCCTTCATAGTCCACAGGACTCAATACTTTAGCACACACATTGACGTCTATACCCAAAAAGAGGACTGGATATAGGCGAGAATACGCTGGTTGACCACAACATCTAGGCTTGTTCGGTGCCTGCGGCCTCCAGGCCGATCAAACGGAACGGGTCCGCCACACCGCCGATCGACTTTTGCAGTTCGCGTTGACGCTGCGAATCTTGCGCGGCCTGAACGGTCAGCGCGCGACGGGCCTCATCATCGAGCGAACGGTCCTGGCGCAGCTTGGCCTGTGCGGCACGCATGCGGCGTTTGATGGTGTAGAGCTCGAGCGTATCGAGCATAAACACGATGTTCGTCTCGGTGGGGTGCTTGCTCGTCGCCGAGATGCGCCCGGCACTCACAAGCGTTGCCGCCTCGGGACACACCGAGCGTGCCGCATCCATGCAGGCTGCAGGATCGGTTCCCGGCGGCGTTGCCAGAACGGCCCATGCGATGGACTCGTGACGTGGGTCAACCCACTCGATGGAGCAGATGCGGTCGGCATACGTGCGGAACAGGTCGGGGTAGCTCGTGAGCATAGTCAGCAGCTCGCGCTCCCCTGCCAAGGACTTGCGCTCTAGATCGGTCAAAACCATCGGCGCCGCCGCAGCCGGTGCGTTCGAACCATCAGGCACAAGCACAGCGCCCATACCATCAGGCACATCGATCGGCGGCAGATCATCGACGACCTCTACAGGCGCGGCACCGTAGGCATCGAGCGGGACATAGTCGTACGGCTCTTCTTCGGCCGGCGCGGACACCGGCGGCGTCGCGCCCGACACCCAAGCACCACGAGATGTCCCCTGCGAACCAGACGACCGACCGCCCGCGCTACCAGAGCGCTCGGCTTGTGCCCGCTGGCGTTCATAGTTCTGCTCACGACGTCGTTCCGCATCTTCGCGCTTGGCGACATCGCGAAACACGCGGCCCGAGCTCGCGCGCACGGTCTCCAGATCCAAACCCAACAGGTCGGCAATCTGGATAAAGTACGTGTCGATCATATAGCTATCGCGCAGCGGATAGATAAGCGTCAGCGCATCTTCCAGCGCCTTGGCGCGACCGCCTGGCGTGGTGATGTCGCTCGACTCCTGCAGCGAACGGTAGACAAAGTCCATAAGCGGCTCGGCAGCGTCGATGCGCGCCTGCAGTGCCTCGCCACCGTGCGCCGTGATGAACTCCATGGGATCGTTGCCGTCGGGCAGCACCACGCAGCGCAGGTCCATCGAATCCTGCTCGATAAACTGAATCGCGCGGCGGGCGGCCTTTTGACCGGCGGCGTCGCCATCGAACATATACACAATGCGCTTGGCAAAACGGGTGAGCGTCTTGACGTGATGCTCCGTGAGCGCGGTGCCCAGCGTAGCGACAACGTTTTTAATCCCCGCCTCCCAGCAGGCGATGCAGTCGGTATATCCCTCCACCACGATGGCGGTATCCTGCGCGACGATAAACTCCTTGGCCCAATTAAAACCGTAGAGGTTTCGCTTTTTATGAAACACGCTCGTCTCGGCGGTGTTGAGGTACTTAGGCTGGCCGTCGCCCATAATGCGACCGCCAAAGGCAATGTTGTGACCCTGCTCGTCAAAGATGGGGAACATCACACGGTCGTAGAAGCGGTCGGCAAGCTGCCCGCGCCCGCGGCTCACGGCAACATTGGCGTCGATCATCTCCTGCGGGGTAAAACCCGCCTGGGACAGGTGCGACACCAGCGCGTTACGGCCTGGTGCAAAGCCCAGGCAGTAGCGGCGGCAGACGTCGCCACCCATGCCGCGGCTGGCAAAGTACTCGCGCGGACGACCGTCCTTACCGCGCATAAGCATGGTGTGGTAGAACTGGGCGGTCTCGGCGCACAGATCGTAGATGCGGGCACGCTTAGTACCGCGCTCGCGGCGATCTCCGGTGTCGTGCAGCTCAATACCTGCGCGATCGGCCAAATAACGGATTGACTCGGGAAAGCTCAGGTTCTCGCGCTTCATGATATAGGTGAAGACGTCGCCACCCTCGCCGCAGCCAAAGCAATGCCACACCTGCGTGGCGGGAATAATGTGGAAGGACGGCGTCTTTTCGCCATGGAAGGGGCAGCAGCCCCAAAACTCATGGCCGCGGGGCTTGAGCTCAACCGTTTCCTGCACGATGGCAACGAGGTCGGACGCAGCGCGTACCTGGTCTTTTTCCTCATCACTAATCACGGATGCTCACCCCCTGCTCACCCAAGTTATGACGAATGTCCTCGATATTACCCTCGACGGTCGCGATCAACTCATCCAGCGAATCGAACACACGCGAGGGACGCAGCCAGCGCGTAAACGCAAGCGAAACGGAAGCGCCGTACAGGTCGCCCGTATAACCAATTAAGTTAGCCTCAAGATGTGCAGATGCCGCATCGTCGGCATACGTCGGCGGCAGTCCGACGTTAACGGCAGCGGGCCACACGGTGTCATCGACCAGCACCAGACCCTCATACACGCCATCGGCAGGCACCTGAATGCCGTCGGGAACCTGCAGGTTTGCCGTGGGAAAGCCCATGCCAGAACCCTCGTGACGGCCGCGAATAACACCGCCACGCACCATATACGGGCGGCCGAGTAACTCAGCAGCAAGCTCCACATGGCCCTGTCCGAGCTCATGACGGATACGGGTGGCGCAAATGGCCTCACCGCCCTCGCAAAGCAGGTCGTGACCGTACACGTCAACGCCGTGCTCGGCACCCCAGGCGCGCATCTCGGCAACACCAGAAGCACCGCCACGACCCAGCCTAAAGTCACTGCCAACGCGAATCGATCGAATGTCGACCAGACGCGACACCAGCGAGAGAAAATCAACATGGTCAAGCGCCGCAACCTCAGGCGTAAAGGGAACGGCCACCACCGCATCGACCCCAGTTTGAGCCAGGGCATGCAGACGGTCGGCCGTCGTCATCAATTTTTGAGCGGGCGAAGAGCTCACCACAACGTCCGGGTCGGGATCGAAGGTAACCACGACCGCCTTACAGCCATGGGCACGGGCATCACGGACAAGCGCCGTAATGAGCTCCTGGTGTCCACGGTGCACGCCGTCGAACACACCGATGGCAATCGATGCGGCACCCAGGTGCTCGAACTCATCAAACGCATCGGCAGCAACGATGCGAGCCTCGTCCGACCCGCCCACGAAAAAAATACGCGCGAGCTCGCGAGCGGACAACATCATCGAACACCGCCGATTGCCTGAGGAAATACGTGCTCCATGACAAAGCGGCCACCCTCAATACGGGCGAGCGCCTTGAGTCCCCCATCGAGCACCAACGCAAACGGCGCCTTCGAGGCATAGAAATCGGCAAGCGCATGCTCAACGGGAATGCGACGGCCGCAGAGCAGGTCGTCGGCAAGATTGCCCGGCAAGTCAACACGCGTAGCGCCCAGGGCCGCAATGGGATCCAGTGCAAACCCCGCCGCGGACTCGGGAGAAAGCTCCTCAACCGCATGACAGGCGCCAACGGAAACAATACCGGAGGCCGTGCGGCGCAGCGCGGAAATGTGCGCGGCGCTCTCGCAGGCGCGGCCCAGGTCGCGAGCGAGCGCTCGGATATAGGTTCCCTTGCTCACCGAGAACGCCACGGTCCACACGCACGTATCACCTTCGCCGCCCACGGCGATCAGGTCGGCGGCATAGACCTCGACGGGACGCGGAGGTAGGTCCACCGCATTGCCCTCGCGAGCAGACTTGTAGGCACGAACGCCATTGACCGAGATAGCCGAAAACGCCGGCGGCACCTGCATCTGCGGACCCAGCATGGAGGCCAATTGCTCACGCGCATAGGCAGGATCGCGGAGCTCGTTGGCAACAGCCACCGTGCGGACCGCCTCGCCCTCCGCATCATCGGTATTCGTCTCGGCGCCAAACGAAATATCGGCGACGTAGCTTTTGGTATCGAGCGTGAGCATGCCCAGCAGACGGGTGGCCTGACCCACGCCCACAACCATGACACCCGATGCCATGGGGTCGAGCGTACCGGCATGGCCGACGCGCCGCTCATGGAGGGCGCGTCGGCATTGCGAGACCACGTCATGGGACGTGCAGCCCACCGGCTTATCGACGGCGAGCAGCATATTCAATTGAGAAGGCGTTCGACGAGCCATGTACCATCCAATAAGTTAGAGCTCGACGGTCACCGAAGCGGGATCCTCCCCTACCAGCTCGGCCAGCATGGGAAGTGCCGCGGTGAGCGTCTCGGAAATCGTTCCGGCGTTGGTAAAGCCGGCGGCAGCGTGGTGCCCACCTCCGCCAAAATTGGCCGCAATCTCGGAAACATCAAGTTCGCCCTTGGAGCGCAGGTTACCGCGCACCTTGGTATCGCCCTCGATGCCCTTAAGGAACAGGCAGACCTCGACGCCCATCACTGAGCGCACCACATCGACCAGGCCGTCGCACTCATCAGAGGTGACGCCGCATTCCTTAAGGTCACTTTCGTACGCATAGCTATACGCCACGCGCCCGTGCGCGACCGTCTTGATGCGACCCATGACGATGGACTTGAGGTGCAAGAACTCGACACGCATGCTCTGATAGACCTCGAGCGCGACGCGTGCCGGATCGGCACCGTGCGCCACCAGGCGAGAGGCAGCATGAAACGCGGCAGCATCGGCGTTCTGATACTGAAAACGACCGGTGTCGGTGACCAGGCCACACAGCAGGCAAGTCGCGATGCTGTCGCTTGCGGTAATGCCACAATCGGCCAAAAAGCGGTCGATGATCATGGCGCAAGCAGCGGCATTGACACACCTAAGGCTGACCTCGGCAAACTCCTCACGCGCCGGGTGATGGTCAAAACACGCCACGTGGGCCGAACGACGCAGCACCTCGGCAGAATTATTGAGGCGCTCGACGACCGGCACGTCCACCGAGATGAACAGGTCCGGGTTGCCGGTGTAGGCAGAGGCCGGCACCAGCAGATCGGCACCCTCCATAAAACGGTAGATGCGCGGAACGGGATCGTCGTCTGCCAGCAGCAGGGCGATGTCCTTGTCGGGGAACACCTTCATAAGCGAAAGGCCCAGGCCCAACACGGAGCCCAGGGCATCGCCGTCGGGAGAGGTGTGACCCGAGATCGCAATGGAGGACGCATCCTCGATGAGCTCGAGGATGCGTCGTTTAATATCTGCAGACTCGCACGAGGCGAGGTCGGCGGAATTAGTCATCTAAAGCTGCCTCCTGGGCGACATCCGCTATCGGGTAGCCGTCCTCATCCTTTTCGATCGCAAGCGTGGCCGGAACGTTTTCCAGCGCACGCGTGATGCGCTCGGCCTCGTCGGTCGAGCGATCGATACGAAAATCGAGCTCGGGCGTGACGCGCCAATCAAGCGAGCGAGCCAACAGACTGCGGATGCGGCCCTTGGCGCTGGCGAGCGCCTCCATGACCTCATCGTAGCGGCTCGCATCGCACGACACGTACACGCGCGCGAACGAACGGTCCACCGCGACCTCGACCGCGGTCAGGGTGACCAGGTCGAGTCGCGGATCGGAAACCTCAAAGAGCAGGATATAACCGAGCTTCTCGCGGAGCTGCTCGCCCAAACGGCGGGTTGCCTGCGTTTGCTTCATAGCGCTACCCCCTACTCGGTACGGGCAACCTGGTCGATGCGGTAACCCTCGATCTGGTCGCCGGGCTTGATGTCCTGGAAGTTCTCCAGGCCAATGCCGCCCTCGGAACCGCTCTTGAGGCTCTTGGCCTCGTCCTTGTAGTGGCGCATCGAGGCAATCTTGCCGTTGAAGACCACAATGCCGTCACGCACCAGGCGCACGGAATCGGTCGCGGCGATCTCGCCCTCCTCCACGCGGACACCGGCGGCGATACCGACTTTGGGCACCTTGAAGGTGTCCAGGACGGTCGCGGTACCCGTGGAGACCTCGACCTCGGTGGGCTTGAGCATGCCGATGCGGGCAGCGTCGAGCTCCTCGAGGCACTTGTAGATGACGTCGTAGCAACGGATCTCGACGCCCTCGCGCTCGGCAGCGGAGCGGGCCTTGCCGTCGGGACGCACGCCAAAGCCGATGATAATGGCGTTGGAGGCGTCGGCCAGGACGACGTCGGTCTCGTTGATGGCACCGACGGCGGAGTGGATCGTGTTGATGCGGACCTCGGACTGATCCATCTTGTCGAGCGAGTCCTGAAGGGCCTCGATGGAACCCTGGACGTCGGCCTTGATGATCAGGTTGAGCTCCTTGACCTCTGCGTCGGCGATGGTCTCGAAGAGGTTCTCGAGCGTGACGTGCTTCACGCGGCTCTGCTCCTCGATACGTGCCTTGAGCGAACGCTCATCGGCCAGGGCACGAGCCTCGCGCTCGTCCTCGAACACGCGGAACTCGTCACCGGCGTTGGGCACGGACTGCAGGCCCAAGATCTCGACGGCGTCGGAGGGACCGGCCTCGGTGACGGCGTTGCCCTTGGGATCGAGCATGGCGCGGACGCGGCCGTAGGTAAGGCCGGCGACCAGCGTATCGCCCACGTGCAGGGTACCGCGGGTCACCAGCACGGTAGCGACCGAGCCGCGGCCCTTGTCGAGCTTGGCCTCGAGGACGTTGCCGGAGGCAAAGGTGTCGGGGTTGGCCTTAAGCTCGAGCACGTCGGCCTGGAGCAGCACGGTCTCGAGAAGGTCGTCGATACCGATCTTCTGCTTGGCCGAGATGTTGACGAACATGTTCTGTCCGCCCCACTCCTCGGGGATGATGCCGTACTCGGTGAGCTCCTGGCGCACGCGGTCGGGGTTGGCGCCCGGCTTATCGATCTTGTTGACGGCGACGACGATGGGTACGCCGGCGGCCTTGGCGTGGTTGATCGACTCGATGGTCTGAGGCATGACGCCGTCGTCAGCAGCAACGATCAGGATGACGATGTCGGTCACCTTGGCGCCACGGGCACGCATGGCCGTAAAGGTAGCGTGACCCGGGGTATCGATGAAGGTGATCTTGCGGTCGTTGATCATGACCTGCGAAGCGCCGATGGCCTGCGTAATGCCGCCCGCCTCGCCGGCAGCAACGCCAGTGTGACGGATGGCGTCGAGCAGCGACGTCTTGCCGTGGTCGACGTGACCCATGACGGTGACGACCGGGGCGCGCGGCTTAAGGTCGGCCGGATCGTCGTAGAACGAGAAGGTGTTCTCCTCCTCGGGGGTGATGATCTTGATCTGACGGCCCAGGTCGTCGGCAACAAGCTCGACGAGGTCGTCGGACATGGACTGCGTCATGGTGAGCGGCGTACCCAGCAGGAACAGGCGCTTGATAATGTCGTTGGCCGGAACGTCGAGCGCCTCGGCAAGCTCCTGGACGGTAACGCCCTGGGAGACCTTGATGGCGTCGAGGTCCTCGGGGTTCACGCCCTGGGCCAGCGCCTCCTCTATCTTGCGCTCCTCCTGAGCCTTGGCAGCCTCGCGCTCGCGCTTCTCCTTGCGCTTCTTGCGGCGACCGGTGGACTCGCGAGAGGCCTCCTCGACGGCAGCACGAGCCTCCTCGAGCACCTTCTCGCGGCTGTACTCCTCGGCCTCGCGAGCCATGCGGCTGTAGTGGTCCTCTTCGTTGTTGTGACCGCCCTTGCGTTTCTTGCCCTTGCCCTGCTTGTCGGGGTTGGGGAAGTCCATGCCAGCAGCGACGTTGTTGCTGGCGTTGGTGCGATGGCTGTGCGGACGGCTCTCGGAGGCGTTGCGCTCGGAGTTGTTGTCGGAGGCGTTGCGATCGTTACGACGGCCACCGCGGCGGTCGTTGTTGCCGCCACGACGGTTACCGCGCTCGGCGGCGCGCTCGGCCTTGGCCTTGTCCTCGGCGTCTTTCTTCTCCTTGAGCACGGTCTCCTGTGCGGCGATCTGGTCGAGCAGCGAACGGAAGCGCGAACCGGAGTCGGAAGCGGGAACGGCGCGGCGCTGGGCCTCGCGGGCAGCCTCCTCCTTCTCGCGGGCAAGGCGCTCCTGCTCGGCCTTCTTCTTGGCCTCGGCCTCGGCGCGGGCAGCCTCCTCGGCAGCCTGGGCTGCGGCAAACTGGCGGCGCTCCTCCTCGCGGGCCTTCTCGGCGGCGATGCGCTCGCGCTCGGCCTCAGCGGCGCGAGCGGCCTCCTCGGCGGCAGCTGCCTGCTCCTCGGCCTGCTTGGCGGCCTCGACTTCCTGAGCGCGGGCCTCGATCACCGAGGCGAGCTGCTTGCGGACCATGGCGACATAGGCGTCCTCCAAGGTGGAGGAAGCGGACTTAGCGGGAATCTTCATATCGGCGAGATGACCCATCAGTTCCTTGGAGGTCATGCCGAACTCTTTGGCCAGGGTGGACACACGGACTTTTGCCATATGACTTCACCTACCCTTTCTGGCACCTTAGGTGCCTAGAGACTGAACGAGCGTGGGAGACGCGCCGGGACCCGCCCGGCGCGACCGCGCGCTAGATCAGGTCCTCCGCATCATCGAAGGCGTCGGTGTCATGGACACCGCAGAAACGGGAGCCGGGACGAGCCTGGTTGCGGCACTGGATGCCGTCCTCGGACACGTACTCGCAGCGGCGGACGTCCTCGTCCTCCTCGTCACCGATCAGGTCGGCGGCGGGCTCCTCGTGAACGGGAACGTTCTTGAGGATGTCGGCGGCAAGCGTCTCGGACTTGATGTCGATGTGCCAGCCGGTCAGGCGCGCGGCGAGGCGGGCGTTCTGGCCCTCCTTGCCGATGGCGAGGGACAGCTGGTCGTCGGGCACGATGACGCCGGCGTAGGCCTTCTCCTCGTCGATGAGGACGCGGGTGACCTTAGCGGGCGACAGGGCGTTGGCGACATAGACGGCAGGATCGGCATCCCACAGGATGACGTCGACGCGCTCGCCACGGAGCTCGCCCACGACAGCGCGAACACGGCTGCCCTTGGGGCCGACGCAGGCGCCCACGGGATCCAGACGATCGTCAAGCGAGTGGACGGCGACCTTGGAGCGCTGGCCGGGCTCGCGGGCGATCGACTTGATCTGGACGGTGCCCTCATAGATCTCGGGCACCTCCTGCTCAAACAGACGACGCATGAGCTCGGGGTGGGTACGGGAGATGACAATCGGCGGACGGCTGTGCTCGCCGCGAACCGGCTGCAGGTTGGAGTTGGGGTCGCGAACGTCGATGATCACGGCCTTGATGTGCTGGTTGTGCAGGTAGCGCTCGCCCATCGGACGCTCGTTGCGCTCGTTCTCGTAACGACGCTGGTCGAAGTGCGGAAGCTCGGCCTCGACGCCCTCGCGGATCTTGACGATCGTGAAGTCGGGCGTGGACTGCAGCACGGTACCGCTGATGAGGTCGCCGATGCGGCCGGAGAACTCCTCGTAGATCTGCTCGCGGGCGGAGTTGCGCACGATGGCGTTGATCTCGGCCTTAGCGTGCTGGGCAGCAATGCGGCTCGTGTTCTTGGGGGTGACGTCGATCTCCTCGAACTCGGTGAAGTTGCCCTCCTCGTCCATGGAATCGTCGATCGGCTCCAGGCGGTAGACGTAGATCTTGCCGGTGGTGCGGTCGATGGTCACCTTGGCGCCCCACTCAAGATGCAGGATCTCGGCATAGCTCTTGGCGAGCGACTGCTCCAGGCGGTCGATCAGGTAGAGCTGGTCGATGTGCTTCTCCTGGCAAAGCTCCATCAGGGCGGACATCATGTCGGATGCTGCCATCTTACTTTCCTTCCTTCGCGGGCTTGAAGTCGTAGGTGGGCTTCAACTTGCATTTTTTAACATCAGAAAAATCGAGGGTAACGGACTCGCCGTCCTCGAGCTCGAGGGTCACGTTCGTCTCGGTGGCGGCGGCAATCTTGCCGGCGTACTTGCGACGGCCCTCGGTGGCGGTGGAGGTGAGCTCGCAGTTTTCGCCCACAAAGCGGGCAAAGTCACTCGGGCGGCGCAGCGGGCGCGCCATACCCGGGCTCGACACCTCGAGCGTATAGCTCGAGGAGATGGGGTCGAGCTCCTCAATCACATCGCCGACCCACTTGGTGTTGGCCGTGACGTCGTTGAGCGACAGGCTCTGACCCTCGGCACCCTCGATACGCACGCGCACGCAGGGGGCCTTGGTGGCACCCACGAGCTCGACGTCGACGATGTCGATATCGTGCTGGGGAGCGACGGCCTCGAGCGCGTCGATGATCGCCTGCTCGGTCTTGGTCTTGACCATTGCGGCACCTCCATCCATACAAAAAAGAAGCGGGGCCGAAACCCCACTTCTTTCAATTACAACTTCATTTGCAAGCAAACTATACCAATAGCTGCGGAAACGTGCAAGCACAGTACGAACCTGCAGGTCAGCGTGCGCACAGCTTCTCCATAAGAATAGGACAATTGGCCGAAGGCAACTAGGCAGATACATGCAAAACGAGGGACGACCCAACCGGATCGCCCCTCGTCTTTTATGCGTCAGTTATGCGCGCAGTGCTTACTTGACCACCAGGTTGACCAGCTTGCCGGGCACGCAGATGGCCTTGACGACTGTCTTGCCCTCGAGCCACTTGGCGACGGCGGCCTCGGCGGCAGCCTGCATATCCTCATTGGAGGCATCGCGGGCAACGTCGACGCGGCCGCGGACCTTGCCGAGCACCTGGACCACGATCTGCACCGTGTCCTCGATGGACTCGGCCAGGTCGAACTCGGGCCAGGCAGCGGTATAGGCGTTGCCCTCGCAGCCGAGCGCCTCGTGCCACAGCTCGTCGGCCCAGAACGGGCAGATGGGGGCAAGGACGCTCACGATGTCCTTGGCCACGCCGTAGCACAGCGCCTTGTCGCGGGCGGTACCCTCGGTGGCGTTGAGGTAGGCGCTCGCCGCGTTGACGAGCTCCATGACGGCCGAGATGGCGGTGTTGAACTGGCCGCGATCGAAGTCCTCGGTGCACTTGGCGATGGTGCGGTGACGCTCGCGATAGAGCTTCATCGCAACCTCATCGAGCGCGGACTTGTCGAAGGCCACGTTGGCATCGCCGGACTGGACGAGCTGCCAAACGATACGCCAGGCGCGCTTGATAAAGCGGTTAGCGCCCTCGACGGCCTTGGGATCCCAGTCGAAGTCCTTCTCGGGCGGGGCGATAAACAGGATCGCCAGACGCATGGTGTCGGCACCGTAAGGCTCGATGACCGAGCTCGGGGGCACGACGTTGCCCTTGGACTTGGACATGGTGTCGCCGTTCTCGTCCTTGACCATGCCCTGGCACAGCAGGTTGGTGAAGGGCTCGTCCACGCTCAGCAGGCCCAGGTCGCGCAGTGCCTTGGTAAAGAAGCGGCTGTAGAGCAGGTGCAAAATAGCGTGCTCGATGCCGCCGATGTAGTTATCGACGGGCATCCAACGGTCGGCAGCCTCACGGGAGAAGGGCAGCTCAGTGTTGTGCGGATCGGTATAGCGCAGGTAATACCAGCTGGAGCAGGTAAAGGTGTCCATGGTATCGGTCTCGCGCTTGGCCGGGCGGCCGCAGACCGGGCAGGTGGTCTCGTAGAACTCCTTGCACTCGGCAAGGGTTTCGCCAGCGCCCAGGTCCAGGTTCTCGGGCAGCGTCACCGGCAGCTGATCCTCGGGCACGGGCACGATGCCGCAGTGCTCGCAGTGGATGGCCGGGATGGGGTTGCCCCAATAGCGCTGACGGGAAATGAGCCAGTCGCGCAGACGGAACTCGACCTTGCGACGACCACAGCCCATGGCCTCGAGGTCGGCCACGATCGCAGCCTCGCCCTCGGAGTGCTTGCCGCCGCGCATTCCGGTGTACTTGCCGGACTGGACGAGCGTGCCCTCGGCAGCGTGGGCGCAATCCCAGTCGACGGTCTCGGCATGGAAGGTATCGATGGTCTCGCCGCTGGCCTCGACGGCAGCGCGATCCTCATCGTCCAGGATGATCGGCACGATCGGCAGGTCGTACTTACGGGCAAACTCAAAGTCGCGCTGGTCGCCACAGGGAACGGCCATGACGGCACCGGTACCGTAGTCGGCAACGACATAATCGGCAACCCACACGGGGACCTTCTCGCCGTTGACGGGGTTTACCACATAGCGGCCCGTGAAGGCACCGTGCTTCTCGAGGGTGCCTTGGGCACGCTCGACGGCAGAGATATGCTTGGAGTCCTCGACGATCTTGGTGACGGCCTCCTCGTACTCCGTACCCTCGACGAGCTCGTGCAGGCCGGCGTACTCGGGAGCCAGGACAAAGAAGGAGACGCCAAAAAGGGTATCGGCACGCGTGGTGAAGACGGTGATCTTGCCCTCATCGCCCTCGATGGGCTCGCCATCCTGGTCGCACAGGGTAAAGTCGACCTCGGCGCCCTCGGAGCGACCGATCCAGTTAGCCTGCATCTGCTTGACGCGCTCGGGCCAGCCGGGGAGCTTCTCCAGATCGTCGAGCAGCTCCTGAGAGTACTCGGTGATCTTGTAGTACCACTGCTCAAGGTCGCGCTTCTCGGGCTCGGTGCCGCAGCGCCAGCACTTGCCCTCGGTGACCTGCTCGTTGGCCAGAACGGTCTTGCAGGTGGGGCACCAGTTGACCGGGTTCTTCTTGCGATAGACCAGGCCCTTTTCCCACATCTTCTCAAAGATCCACTGGCCCCAGCGGTAGTAGTCGGGGCTGCAGGTCTTGACCATGCGATCCAGATCATAGGAGAAACCCATGCGCTTCATCGTGGCGAGCGCCTGGTCCATGTTCTTATACGTCCAGGCGGCAGCCTGCGTGTTGTGCTTAATAGCGGCGTTCTCGGCGGGCAGGCCAAAGGCATCAAAGCCGATGGGGTGCAGCACGTCATAGCCGCGCATGCGGGCCTGACGGGCCATGGCATCGCCGATGGTATAGTTGCGCGCGTGGCCCATGTGCAGGTCGCCCGACGGATACGGGAACATCTCGAGCACGTACTTCTTGGGCTTGCTGTCGTCGGTGTCGACGGCAAAGAGGTTAGAGTCCTCCCAGGCCTTCATCCACTTGGACTCAATGGCCTGCGCGTCGTAGGCAGGGATCTCGTCCTTATGATCTGTGCAATCGCACATATCAGCTCCTTTAATCTTAGCTGGGGTCGGGCGGCTTGGCTTTGTTCGCTACTGCGGACAGTCCTGCGCAAGACGAAGAGCACATTAAGTGCTCTTCTTTGCGTGCGGAACTTGTAGCGAACAAAGCCAAGCCGCCCGACCCTAAGGTTAACTTGACTGATGATAGCAAATACAACAAGCGAGATGCCTGCGACTTGCAGGCATCTCGCTTTATCTAAATAACGTGGTTGTGAATCAACCGCTAATTGTTACCCGCCCAAGCATGATCGGGTTTTCCAAGTGCCGCAGATTGCCGTGAAAGAGGAGCGACGCGTACTTTGGTACGCGAGCGACGGTTTGAACGGCAAGGTGCGGTGCTTGGGAAAGCCGCTTAGCGATAGCTGACGCTTTGCTGGGAGTCCTTGACGACTACGTCGTGAGCGCCGCCTTCGACGATGGAGGTGGAGCTGACCAGGGTCAGGCGTGCCTTTTCCTGGAGCTCGGGGATCGAGAGAGCGCCGCAGTTGCACATCGTGGACTTGACCTTGTAGAGCGTGCCGCCCACGCCGTCCTTGAGGGAGCCGGCGTAGGGAACGTAGGAGTCGACGCCCTCGACGAAGCTGAGCTTCGCAGCGCCGCCCAGGTCGTAGCGCTGCCAGTTGCGGGCACGCGCAGAACCCTCGCCCCAGTACTCCTTCATGTACTGGCCGTTGACGTTGACGCGCTCGGTCGGGCTCTCGTCAAAGCGAGCGAAGTAGCGGCCCAGCATCATAAAGTCGGCACCCATGGCAAGGGCGAGCGTCATGTGGTAGTCGTAGACGATGCCGCCGTCGGAGCACACGGGTACGTAGACGCCGGTCTCCTCGTAGTACTCGTCGCGAGCGCGGCAGACGTCGATCAGCGCGGTGGCCTGGCCACGGCCGATGCCCTTGGTCTCGCGGGTGATGCAGATGGAACCGCCGCCGATACCGACCTTGATGAAGTCGGCACCGCAGTCGGCCAAGAAGCGGAAGCCCTCAGCGTCGACGACGTTACCGGCACCGACCTTGACATCCTCGCCGTAGTTGGCGCGGATCCACTCGATGGTGCGCTTCTGCCACTCGCTGAAGCCCTCGGAAGAGTCGATGCACAGGACATCAGCGCCGGCCTCGATGAGCAGCGGCACGCGCTCGGCATAGTCGCGGGTGTTGATACCGGCGCCGACCATGTAGCGCTTGTCGCCGTCGAGCAGCTCGTTGGGGTTGGTCTTGTGGCTGTCGTAGTCCTTGCGGAAGACGATGCCCATCAGGTGATCGTTGTCGTCGACGATGGGCAGAGCGTTGAGCTTGTTGTCCCAGATGACGTCGTTGGCAACCTTGAGGCTGATGTTTTTGTCGCCCACGATGAGCTGCTCACGCGGGGTCATGAACTCGGAGACCTTCGTCTGGTGGTCATCGCGGCTGGGACGATAGTCACGGCTGGTGACGATGCCCAGGAGCTTACCCTTGGGAGTACCGTCGTCGGTAACCGGCATGGTGGAATGACCGGTCTTCTCCTTGAGCTCGATGACCTGCTCCATGGTCATGTCGGGGGTCAGCGTGGAATCGGACTGAACGAAGCCAGCCTTGTGATCCTTGACGGCCTTGACCATAGCGGCCTCGGACTCGGCGCTCTGGGAACCGTAAATGAAGGACAGGCCACCCTCGGTAGCGAGCGCGACACCCATGTCGACGCCCGAGACGGACTGCATGATGGCGGAAACCATGGGGATGTTCAGGGTGATTGCCGGCTTCTCACCGCGCTTAAAGCGGGTTAGCGGCGTCTTAAGAGAGACGTTGTTGGGGATGCACTGCGAGGACGAGTAACCAGGGACCAGCAGATACTCCGAAAACGTGTGGGACTCACCGGGAAAGAACGTAGCCATGTTTCTCCTTTTTCCATGCGACCGGTCGGCTGCAGGCCTCGTAGGACCCAGCCCAACCTTGGGCGCCCAATACTGGGAAAGTATCTTAACGCACTTTGACTGCTACAATGCATGATTTAAGAAGAGCACACGAGGGTTTGACGCTGGCATTGCGTTTGCCCAGCAAACACTTTAGCGGGGAGACGTGGAGCAGATGGAGTACAAGACGACGGCAAAGCTGGTCATTCAAGCGTGCGACAAGGATCTGCCGGGCGTCTTCGGCCACGGCTGCGTCTTGCTGCTGCAAGGTATCGCCCGCGAGCACTCACTCAACCGTGCCGCCAAAAGCATGGGCATGGCATATTCCAAGGCCTGGCGTATCGTAAACGAGGCCGAAGGTCAGCTGGGCTGCAAACTCATCGAGCGCGACGGCGCCCGCGGATCCACGCTCACCCCCGCCGGCGAAAGAGCCATAGCAGTCTACGAGGAGCTGCAGGCCGACATCAACGATGTCATAGCCTCCAAAGCCAACGACCTCATCGCAAGCATCAAAGAGTAGCCATTTTTGGACGGGGCTTTATAGCCACACAACCCCTTCTCCTAAGTTGCGGTGAAATAGGGACTGTTTATGCCGATAAAGCCGTAAATCAATCCCTATTTCACCGCAACTTATGGAGTTGAGGATGATTTAGCTAGTTGCGAAGGGCGTTGTCTAGGGTTGACGCTACAACCAGTGGGTTGTCGGTACCGGCGAAGAGGCGTATGGTGCTCCCCTGCTTGCCGCGTGGGGCCGAAAGACGCGTCGTTGCGCCGCCGGCAGGCGATGTGCGAAACTCCCCCGGCAAAGCGTCGAACAGCTCGCCCGCACTACGCTCGATAAGGTCAAACTCAACTGCCGGGCCAAAACCATGCTCGAGGATTCCCGTTGCAACAGCATGGTCAGGATGCGAGCTCAGCCCGGGATAGCGCACGTTGCGCACCATCTCGTTGGCGGCCAGATACTCGGCCAGCGCACGGGCGCGGTCGAAATGCGCCTGCATGCGGGCGTTAAGCGAGTCCAGCCCGCGCTCCAGCACGTCGGCCTCCTCGGCAGAAAGGTCGACTGCCGACGCACCGCAGCCTGCAAACAACACGTGCGCGCACTCAGCAGCAGCATCCACACGATGGCGCTTGAGCTGCGAGCGCGTCACCGAAGCGGCAACGAGCTTGCACGGAGCTTTGCCGGCGCACACGCGATCGAACGCCTCGAGCGACAGCACGGCACCCAGCCGCAGCGGATCGCAGCCAAAAGCTGACACCACGGTGTTGTCCACAACCAGCAACGCATGGGCCTCACGCGCGGCGCGGCCTAACGCGCGCAGATCGGGAACGCGCAGACCAAACCCGCCGATAGAGTTGACGAACCACCACAGATGCGGTCCCTCGGCCTCAAACGTAGCATCAAAGCCCTCGGACGCGGCAGCAAACGCCGAAACCGACGGCTCTCCCACCATAGCCACGTCGCAGGCATCAAAGCCGTGCGCAAACGCATCGGCAAAGTCATCCGCAAAGGCCACCAGACGGTCACCGGGACGCACAATACCCAGCAGCGACAGAGCCGCCGGCACATGCGGGGCCGCAACAAGACGCGCCCCACGCGCACCGGTCCTCAAAGCCCAGGCCTCTTCTAGCTGCTGTACGCCCATGCGGTACCGTCCCTTCAAAGCAAAAACCCACGATGCGGGTGTTCCCCGCATCGTGGGCAACGGCTGCAGTATAGCGCCGATATGCGTCGAATCGCCTAGATGTTGAGCGCATGATAGTTCACGCTCGCACCCGAAGCGTCAACAGCCACGCCATAGGTCTCGGGATAGATGCGCGTCGAAAACACGAGCGCGCCATCATTCACAAACACCTCGACCGACGAGACATCGCCGACAATGCGCACGTTACGAACCTCGTCGACGGGCTCCCAGCGCACGGTACGACCGCAACCGGCAGAAGCGCGACCTTCATCGGTAAATCGCATCTCAAAGCGCGCGGGCAGATCGCCCTCGGCAGGCACAAACGCCAGCCTTAGCTCGCCATCAACGGTCGCGGTAAACGCGTCGTTGACACCGTCGACAACAACGTCAAAGCAGGTATCGCCGGAAACCTCCAGCGAGCCCTCCCCCACACGCACCGAGGCATAATGGCGCTCGATCTCGCGCGCCGGCTGCTGCAGCACCACGCCGCCGTCACCGGCCGTAAGCTCGCGCGGCACCGTCATGCAGTGCTGCCAGCCGCACGCCACGGTGGGTGCGTTGCCATAGGTCGGCTCATCGGGCATGCCCATCCAGCCGATCAGAATGTGACGACCATCTTCGGACGAAAACTCCTGCGGCGCATAGAAGTCAAAACCAGCGTCCCACAGGCGGAACTCGCCCAGCTCAAAGGCACCGTCACCACCAGTAATGTCGCCCGTTACAGGCATGTAGCCAGCAGCGTATACGTTGCCACGGTCCCAGCGACCGCCCTCGAGCCCCTGGGGCGAGAACGACAAAAATGCAGCGGTATCGCCATTCGCATCGAGCTCGATATAGCCGGGGCACTCCCACATAAAGCCAAAACGCTCAGGCGTAGACACACGGCTCTCAAGCTCCCAGCTCAACATATCGGCCGAGCTATACACCAAGATCTCGCCCACATCGCGCCCGGCACCCTCGCCGTGCATCGCGCAAAAACGGCTCTCGACATGGGGCCCGTCCACGCGACGACGCGCGCCCAGCACCATGTGGTAACGCCCATCATCATCGCGCCACACCTTGGGGTCACGCACGTGGCAGGTCAAATCCTCGGGATAATCCTCGGACGCCAGCACCACGCGCTTTTGGCTGAACTCCCGACCGGCAAGGCCATCAACGCTCTCGACATAAACAGTATCGGCGCGACGGCCGGTATTGACGTAGTCGTACATACCGTCCGCATCGGAAAGCTTAACGTTGCCCGTATAAAGCACGCGAATGCGACCGTCCTCGGCAAGCGCGGAGCCCGAATACACACCGTGGCAATCAAACGGCTCGTCGGGCAGCAGCGGGGCGCCAACGTAGTCCCACGTCATAAGGTCGCGGCTCGTCGCATGGCCCCAGGCCTTAACGCCACCCTCAACATCAAACGGCGCATACTGAAAATAGGCATGGAACACGCCGCCCGCTTGGCAAAGACCGTTGGGGTCGTTGAGCCAGCCCGTCGGCGGCATAATATGAAAGCGCTGGCCATATGCGCCATGACCGCACTCAGAGGCGGCGGTGTCAACAGCGGCGACCAGCTTTGCAAGGTCGCGACCAAGGGCATTAGACATATCAAAGTCCTAACGGATCGAAAGTAACAAGGCGCCAGAGATCGACACCAGATACGGGAAACGCCCGCGAGCATACAACCCGCGGGCACCCTTCAATCAAAAGCTCTTAGGCCTGCTCGGAAGCCTTGGGCTCGTCCTTGTACAGGACAAACGAGACGCCAAAGGAAACCAGCGCGGCGACCGCAAACATGATCGCGTACTGCACGGGCTGGGCCAGGCACAGCAGGATACCGAAGATACCCGTAACGCCCGTACCGGAAGCGGCAAGCGAGGTGAGCGCGCAGACCAGGGCGCCGCAACCGCCGCCGATGCAGCCGGCGATGAAGGGCTTAAAGAAGCGCAGGTTCACACCAAAGATGGCCGGCTCGGTAATACCCATGAAGGCGGACAGGGCCGAAGGAAGTGCCAAACCCTTGATCTTGGCATCGCGGGTCTTAAAGGCAACGGCAAGCGCGGCGCCACCCTGAGCGATGTTGGCAGCGCTGGCGATGGGCAGCCAGTAGGTCACACCGTACTGGGCGAGCTGACCCAGGTCGATGGCGGTGTACATCTGGTGGATACCGGTAACGACCGTGGGGGCATAGAACAGGCCGACGATAAAGGAACCGATACCGAAGGGCAGGGTCAGCAGGGCCTGGATCAGGCCGAGGATGGCGTTCTCGGCCCAGACAAAGATGGGGCCGACGGCAACGAGCGTCACGAGCACGGTCACGAACACCGAGACGAGCGGAGTCACAAAGAGGTCGAACATCTCGGGAACGATCTTGTGCAGGCGCTTCTCGAGGAAGGCCAGAATGGCGCAGGCGATGACGATGGGGATCACGTGGCCCTGATAGCCGACCCACTCAAAGCTGTACACGCCGGGAATGACGGTGACCATGGTCTGAACGCCCTCGGAGGCAACCGTGTAGGCGCTCTGCAGCGAGGAGTTGATAAACGCACCGCCGACGACGGCACCCAGGTACGGGTTGGCGCCAAAGGCCTTAGCCGCGGAGTAGCCGATCAGGATCTGCAGAATGCCAAAGGACGTTCCCGAGACCAGGTCGGCGATCTTGTAGATAAAGTTATTGGTATCGAGCGCGATAAAGCCGTTGGAGGCCATAAAGTTGAGGGCGCTCATAATGCCCAGCAGCAGGCCCGAAGCCACGATGGCGGGGATGATGGGGACAAAGACATCACCGAGCACCTTAATGGCGCGCATAAAGATGTTCTGCTGCTGAGCCGCGGCCTCCTTGACCTCGGCCTTGGTAGCAGCCTCGACGCCACTGAGCGCGATGAACTCCTCGTAGATCTTGTTGACGGTGCCGGTGCCAAAAATAATCTGAAGCTGGCCCTGGGCCTCAAAGACGCCCTTGGCGCCATCGACGTTCTCGATGGCCTCCTTGTTAACCTTGGTGTTATCGGCGATCACCAGACGCAGACGCGTGGCGCAGTGTGCGGCCGAAACAACGTTGTCGGCGCCACCGATGTTGTCGAGCACCTCTTGGGCTGATTTGCGGTAGTCCATGACTTCCCTTTCCTCCAACGGGCGCATTTGCACCCGGCCATCTTTGACACTTACACTGTAATCGTTTTCAGTTTCATATGTCTGTAATCGTTTTCATAGTAGGGTGAACGGTAGGAAAAAGCCGGCGAATGGTAGTTTTGGGACAAAAACGGGGGGACTCAAAGGTAGGCAGGCACGATCAAGGACTAGACATTCATAAGCTGATGGCCGAGCTTAAGCGTCTTGAGACCGCTCTCCCCCTCCACGCCATCGAGCGTGTTGAGCAACATATTGGTCGCCTCGACGCCACTGGTCAGGTAACCATAATGCACAGTGGGAATGCCGCCTGTCAGCGCGCGCAAAAACGCATTGTCGCCAAAACCGCTCACACGGTGTATGCCCTCGCCTATGCCGCGAACCTCATCGATGGCACGCAACGCGCCCGCCGCCATAGTGTCGGTCGCGCAGGCGATAAACGAGACATCGGGATTATCGGCAAGCAGCTCACGGGCCGCGCCATAACCCGAGTCGAGCGTAAAGGACCCCTGGCGAATCAGGCTCGGATCAAGCGCCACGCCCGCGGCGCGCAAGCCGGCCTCAAAACCGCGACGGCGGTCATAACCAGCAGCGCGGTCCGCTTCGGTAACTCCAATGTAGGCAATCTTGCCGTCCACGCGACCCGCAAGTGCATGGCCCAGCTCAAAGGCGGCCTCGTAATCGTCGTGATAGACGCACGCCGCGCCCTCAACATTCTGACCGATCAGCACGATGGGCACGCGGCACGATTCAATCGCCCGACGGTGCTCGTCGGTAATCATAGTTGCCACCAGTACAATGCCATCGACCGGGTAGTTTTGGAATAAATCGAGGTATTCGAGCTCACGATCGGCCGCGTTGTCGGTGTTGGCAAGCAACATCTGGTAGCCACGGCGACCGAGCACCTGGCCAATGCCGGCGGTAATGCGGCTCACGGACTCCGAGTTGATCTTGGGCACGATGACGCCGATGAGCTTGGTGGAACCGGTGCGCAGCGCGCGAGCTTGGCTGGACCGCACGTATCCTGTCAGCTCAATCGCCTTCTTAATGCGCTCGGCCTTGTCCGTCGAGATATATCCACCGTTGAGGTAGCGCGAGACGGCGGCGCTCGAAACGCCGGCCAGCTCGGCCACATCTTTCATCTTTACCACGAGCACCCCCGTCATTGAAATCGCTTTCACCATGATACCCGTGTGGAGCTACATGCATATCGCAAGACAGGACGTCACGGTCAATTTAGCTGTCGTAGTACGGGCATCGCAGGGCTTCAACTAGAAACTTCGAAATTTAAATGCCGAATCGGTCAAACTACCGATTCGGCACCTCGTTATATTTGCACACAGTGGCAGGCAAAATCCAACTCGAGAACAACTTACTCACTTTGGAAAGACGCATCGCTGTCCGCTGCCAATTCCGAAGGAAGAATTGCCGGCAGCGTCAAAGCCCCCATGGGCGAAAGTCCAGTAACGACCATCAGATAGCTCTTAGCGTGACCATACGCCATGGAAATCGCATTAGAGAGAAGATAACGGCGCGCTTCATCGTCTGAAATGTCGAACGGCAATTTTGTAGACACCGAAATAGCGACCGACACATCAGCGCGCATTTTTTCCTTTGCATCGTCTCTATCAATCAGACTGCCACACACATACAGCTTTAAGTCTGCACGCTCGCCCGCCTTGTTCCTCAATAGATGGACGTCCTGATAACTAACGTCAACTTTTAAATCCATATTCTGGGAGGGCTCATTCTCAATATGAAAAGTTGAGTCGACAACAAACAAATGAACAACCTGAATAGGCGCAATGAAATCCTTACTCATGCAGCCAAACCTCCCGGAATCATCTCAAAGTCCAATCGTTTAGCCGAGCAGTCGCTGTTAAATGAAGACCATTGTTCTCGGACAGAGTTATTAGACGAAGAAAACGGCGCCTCATTCGAATAACTGGAAATGACCTGTGGAATAATTTTGACACCCAGCGCAAGCTCAAACTTTGCGATTGTTTTCAGCGTCATGTTGGGCTGAGAATTCAACAATTTCGAAAGCGACTGAAGACTCACGCCCATACGCTTTGCCAGCTCGCTTTTACTCAAGCCCGAGCGCTGCATCTCGCGATGAACAATAAACTCAATATCTAGTGCGTGCTCATAGGCACGGGTTTCACTCGTTTCCGTTTCCGCGTAAAAGTCTGATAAATCGACCTTAACCATTACAAGTCTCCGTTTCGTAAGCGGGCAAAAAAGCCGACGCTATGACTCCAAAAGCCGCTTTGCTATCGGGGCCAACTGTTTTGCGCGTTTAATTTCTTTGGAAATATTTCCCGAGCCTTGATGGCCCTTAAACCAAAAAAGCAAAACAATCTTGTCCACGCCTTGGCAAATCGCGTAGACCATTTCTCGATTAACCCCATCAAAACCCTTGAGTTCGTATAGTCCAATCTTAGGCTCGATACATCGAAGCTTTGACGTTCCACTGACATCCTTTAGCCCGTAATCATAGATTTTTGAAATCTGATTGATCATTTTACGGGCGGTAAACTTCGTTTTAGGATCAGACATCATCTTCTGAAACTGAGAGTTCTCAGGGGAGGTGGTTAGTTCCCAAAAAGGTCGTCCCTCGGGATCAGCATATTCGACAAGCTCATAGTCACTAGCCAAAGGCCACCCCCTCCGCTTCAGAAGAAACCAAATATGGTTAACTTATAAGTTAAGTTTAGTCAAATTCAAATTTATGGCAAGCCCCAAGCCGTGTTCAAGCAATCTGCATTATTGACTCAGAGAAATGTGGGGAAGAAGCGGCAGAAACTACATTGTCAAATAAGGCCCCCAACGAAGTGCCCGAACTTTTATGGTGACCAACAACATACCTAGAAGGCGAAGGCAAGGCACGCAACCGCCCAGTCACCGTGGCCGGTCTTAGGGAGCGCGGCGGTTTGCGCTGTTGCGGGCTAGGTCTTCTTGGCAGTCTTGATCGCAGGCGTCTTGGAGGACGCGGGCGCAGGCTTGGCGTCCGATTTGGGCGACGAATCAGGCGTGGGGGGCGGGTTTTCGCTGGGCTTGGTCTCATCACCGGGCTTTTCTTCGCTACCGGGCTTTGTATCCCCCGCGGGATTGCCACCAGTGGGCTCACAGGTACCGGGCTGGGTCTTCCCCGCCGACGACTGGGCGCCTGTGGGTTCAATTACCACATGCTAAGCAACGGCCCCACTGGCGTCCATAACACAGGCGGTACCAAAGGCCCCGCCCATCGGCGTCACAAACTGCGCCGACGTAAGTGAGCCACTCTCGCAGGCAGCATCGGCTATGGCGCCGGTCGCGTCCACCCAGGAGGCGTCCACGGCAAACAGGCCATCGGAAGCGTACAGGCCAAAGAAGCGGCAGTCCTCGCCCGATCTGCTGCTAGCAGCAGCAACGTGCGAGCCCGTAGGTTGACTGCGTCAATACCGCTAGATTCGGCCTAGTATCCTATCGGGTCCCAAAAGGTCAATCCAGTTAAAGACGGCAGGCAGCCCGAAACAACATCTTTCATGAATCTCCAGTCTTATCAAGCCCGATCGAACTTGACCGTCAAACCAGATACGGCCCAATCACATCGAATATCTCGCCCACCTTGGTTGCAGGGTTTTGCGCGGATGGTTTAACGTTACCCAGCCCCCTATGGTATGTGACGAGGCGTCCAGCACGCTGCAACGCCTCGCCTCGTTTGCCGTCCACCACCTCGAACAGCCCTGCCAAATTCTTGCGGTACTCAATGCCCAGGTCTTTAGACATGGCTTGAGCGAGGCCACGCTGGCACTCTGCGGCCGACATGGGAGCAGTCGTATATCGAAGGTGCAGAAGGGGCCACAGCTCAAAGCAGGGGTTCGACCACAGCGCATGAAACGTCCTCAATCCATCGGTGAGCTCGGCGCATTTGCTCTCCATCGCATCGAAATCGGATGCAGGGAAATCATCCTTATCAAATACAAGCCACACATGGTCAAACGTCTCAGGAGCATAGCGACAGTGTTCGACAGCGAAGTCAAGTAGGTCGAGAGTATGTTTGCCAGTCCCCTTAACGACTACGGCAACCTTCCGCTCATTTGCTGCGCCTAACGCGGCGCGCACGCCCTCAAAGTATCGAGGCTCAGTCTCCTTGCCCTCGGTCACCACGAGATGGCGCGTCATCTGTACCATGCGAGAGCGTCCCTCGCGCTTGCCGCTGCGCCAGTCCCTCGACTTTTTCGCGGCCATATTAATCCCACTCCTCAATGCGCGTGAGATACGGGTCGGCACCATAGCGGCCAGACAGGTACTGCTTGTCGAATGCCGCGTTCTTGCTGACCAGGTTACCATTTGCCTCGTGGATGTCGGCGAGCGACCATAGCTGGCTCGCCTCCCACTCGCCGCGTGCAGCAAACCATATCTCGTCGCGGCGAAAAACATCGTTTCGCATAGTGGACACGTCCTGAGACGAGAAGATGAGCTGCGCGCCGCTCTTGTTGACTTCGGGATCTTTGAACAGCAGAATCACGTAGCGCAGGAGCTTCGGATGCAACTTGGCGTCGAGCTCGTCGACAACGACGGTACCGCCGCGTTCGAGCGCCGCCAGCAGAAACGACGCCAACCCCATGAGCTTCTGAGTACCGGCCGACTCCTCGGACAGGCGCAGCTCATAGCCCTTGCCGTCCACCTCATGCTTTACGAAGACGCGCTGGCCGCGCCATTCCGGAGCTTTCTCAACCCTAAAGCCATCGATACGTACGTCAACGGCACGCAGAAAACGCGTGATCTCGAGTGAGTCATCCTCGTCGAGCAACTGTTCGAGCATCTGCTCCAGATAGGAGCTGTTGTAGTTCAGGAACACCCCATCAAGAAACCAACTGGCGGCCTCTTTGATCACCGGCGCGTCAAAGTTGATGCAGAGAAACGACAGGTATGGCAGGCTCGGGTTGAATCTCGCAGCCGTCACGAGCTTACGCAACGTGGGACCAAGCTCAACCCCTGTCCCCTCGCGCTCGAACAGCATCGCCGTGCGTGACGCCCCCAATTTGCGCCGCCACAATCCTTCGGACACGATCTCGTCCGCATGCACGGACAGGGCATAGCGGTACTCATGCTCACCCGCGCGATAGTAGAGCTCGAACTCGGTGGGCTTAGCAGCCGACACGTCATCGAACTCGAACGCAGAGCAACGGGGTATCGAAGATCGGTTACCTTCTGGCGCATCAGTGCTGGCAGACAACAATCTGATCGGCCTTGCCACCGCCGAACGAATATAGTCAAGAGCCTCGAGCAGGTTAGACTTGCCGCCAGCGTTAGGCCCGTAAACCGCAGCTACCGGAAGGAAACTCTGCCCGTCAGGACACTCTATGAGGGAGCGCTCGAACTCCCTCATCGATGTTGCCTGCATGGAAAGCACAGTTTCGTCGCGATAGGATCTATAGTTCCTGAAGGTAAACTGGCAAAGCATCGTCCTCAAAATTCCTTTCATTGTTTTGAAAAGATATTTCAGAGTTTTTATTTGATTATAGACCTTAAATAGCATCAATCAAGTGTTTGCAGTATGTGGAGCAAAGGGTACAAGGCCAAAACTCGGAAGTATGCGGCAAATCCCTAGCATGCCGAGCACTCCGGAATGCCGCAATGCTTCTGCCTGCGGATCCTTTATGCGGAAAAGCCGTTGTGCTCGGGGGTTCCAGAATTTGCCGCATACTTCCGGCAGGCGTTTGCGGCTGCGGACACGCTAATCCATGCCCGCAGCCGCAATGGCGTCAAGCCCCTATCCTCTCGGCGGGAAGGGATCGTGCCCATGGGAATCTTTGCGCGGATTCTGCCATCGGGACGATGGGTGATTAGCTCAGAGTGCTGATTAGAACTAATTTGACGACCGCGCTTTATAGCTTCGCCCTGGGTCGTCGTAACAAAGGAAGCGCGACGCGCTCCCTCGCCCTTAACCTGCCATTTGCCATCCGCCCGCTTCGTAACGTGCTGGTTTCTACCTTTCATACTCACCTCACCTTCACGACCGATTGCTTAACGCGCTCACAGCATGAGGCTTGCAGCAAGTTCACTCGTGCCGCTTTGCTTAAAGCATAACTACTGGCGCGGACATAAATCGGACCTGGAAGGTACGGTGTGGGATCTCGAAGAAGCGCAAAACAGCCGCAAGCTGAAGCTACCGTATCGCGCATGGTCAAATAAGTGCGGAACATAACGCCAGGACAAATACGCCTCATCCACCTCAGCTCCCCCCTCCCCGACTCAACCTGTTGATGCCCACTTAAAAATAGTCCGAATGGTCATCGAGAATTAAGCACGGTGAGCATTAAGAATTGAGTAGTTTAACCAGAAGAGCCGCGCCCCAGAAGCCCCCCGGGGGGGCGATGCGCTTTATGCTAAAAGGCCGACGCTCTCGGAGGTTCCAGAGGCCGCCGCACATTATCGACAGGTGAACTCGGAAGTGCGGTAAAAAATGGGACCTGTCGACTAGGCCCCAGGTTTGGACTCTTGCGGCCTGCGATTTTGTTGGCAAAAATCGGAGTGTGCGCGGCAAGTTTCGATTTTCCCTGCACTTCCGAAATTCGCGATAAAAGCCCACTGCCCAGAAGCGGATACGGACAAATGCCCTCGGTAAACAGCCCCTTAAACACGAAAACCGCCTTTCGGCGGTTACCACGGACCAAGCCGGACGTACCGTCGCAAGGCCTCATCACAGCAATTACTTTAAGGGAGAACCCGGGGTCCGTCAATCCGGTGCCACTAATCTTCCAAATCAAACTTTGGCCCTTTGGACTCATTCTTTAGACAGCTGGCATCTTATAGCCATTATTGGGCATCATGATGACATCAAGACAACAAAAGAAGCGCTGCAACAAATCGAATAGACGGGAGAGAAATGCAATCAATCGAAAAGCTAAAGACTACCGATGATTTAGGTGAACACGGAGGCGGCATTTGGAAGAAATGGCCCTGGACAGACTCCGACCACTATGAATTGATGTCCAATCTCATCCTTAAGGTTAACTACAGCATTCAAGATTTCAATTCCACTATCAATGGGGGCTTCTCGCCCAATCCAAAAGACACTGTGTATCTTGTGGCGCTTGCTACTTGGATTAAGGATGCGTACTGGCAAATTAAAAGGAGCTGTCTGCGAGAAGAAATCGAAAACGATTTCGAGTTCTCTAAACAAAGTGAACTCGGCGACGCGAGCAAGTATCTCCAAGTTGTTCGTTCGGCAGTTATTGCCCACCCCCTCAATTCAACTAGACATCAAGATTATGGTTTTGGAACAGAAGGAAGAATCTGTATTGATATAAGAGGGAAAAGCCTACTTGATTCCTTTCCTAATGCAGTTATTTTTCGTATCACACCAAAAGGATTTTCAAGAATCAACTGCGTGGGCGAAAATGACATCGCATTGATGACATGTCGTAATATCCGCAGTACCAAAGAACAAAAAGACAAACTGCACTTTGAAAGATGCTGCCTCGACATGCAAGACATACGCGATTCTGCCGAGCTTTACATTGACGCTTTATACGAACTGGACCGCCACCTTGGTCGCATCAGGAGGAAGGATTTTTATTAAATAGCCCCAGCTCATTAGCTTAAGAGTCGATCTTTCGACCACTTCATCCGAGAAGAAGCAACAATCACGGACAAAGAGGCGCATAATACGACGTGCACCAACTATAAGCAAAGTCAACATGCGGCAGCAAAGCGGGAACGGACGTTAGCAAGAAAAAGGCGCTGGGGCCCATGTCGGTCCAGGCGCCTAAGCGTAATGCCGCGGTGCCATTTCGCAATATTCAACAGTGGCCAATTAAACAAACGACGAATCCCACCAAGACGCTAGTGCCCAAGCCGTTCTAGTCAAAGAACAGCTTGGACAAACTCCATGAAACCACAGCGAGAGCCGTGACCAGACCTCGCGCCAAAAGCAGGCGCGCTCCATACCGCCACAAATCACCCCTCCCCGTCCATGGCCGTCCAGCTCACGGGTTCGATGCCCGGAAGAGACGTTAGACAAGAGGGGCAGGCAACCTGATAGTTCCCGTAATTTGTCCTGCGCTGCATAGAAGCGGAGACATATACCGCTTTGCGGACGCGAGTGACACCGACGTACAGTAGGCCCATTTCTTTAATAAGCCCGTCTGACATTTTCTTCGCATCCACGATCCGGCATCCATGCGCAGAACGCGAGCCCATACCAGCACTTTCGCACCGCGAACAAATCCTTCCAGGCCAATCGAAGCGCGTAACGCCCGGAATGAAAACGGTGTCCCACTCGAGCCCCTTAGTGGAGTGAACGGCCATCATCGAGATATCTGCATCAAGGTAATCAGAGAAACGCTACAGGGAGCCCTCGGAAAAGATGCTAACGATATAGTCGAAGCGCTCAGACGGATCCATCGCGACGCAGTCATTTTTAAGGTGTTTCCGCAGCGCTCCAAGAAGCATGGCATAGGACCGCCCATACATGAATCTCCTGGAGCCAGTCGGCAGTTCATCAGAGATTGAGTCGATTATTTTGTCCGCCGCAGACCGGCTGACGCCCTTTTCTCCAGACGCTGCATCGGTGATCCTGGATAAAGCAAACGCATTGAATTCAACGAACTCTGGGTCTGTATCCGAGAATAGCCCGTTGAAGTATGACATCTCCTCTTTAGTTAGCGCGTCAGTGATGAGATTGGCCAGGGCACCGCGCATACGAACAAGAATCGCAATCCTACCGCCACCGCCTTGAGCGAATAACCGCAGCGCTCAAGGTAATAACAAATCAGGACTACAAGCGTGTTGCACCGTCTGCGTTGCAACAATTGATGACGCTCATTGATGCATCGCAATGGATATTATTGTTTAAGAAGAAACCGTCCGAGGGGAGATAATCGTGATAGTAATCGTCGACACGAATCTAGCTAGGAACGAAAACTCATATTCCGAGCTTCTAGGCAACCGAAAGCAATTGCAGGCAATTGCTGCAAGTAACGAACTATATATTCCCGCAGTTGTTATCGATGAAATAGTAACGCAGAAACGTTTGTCTTTTCTGAGGGAACAGGCACAAATTAATAGAAGCGGAATACTCAAGCTGACGAGCTTTTCAATAGATGAGGCCGAAAGTTTGGCTTTCGAACAAGTCGAAGAGAAAATCCGCAGCGACAAATCAATTCCGTTTAACGTCTTACCACAAGCGCCAGTCGAGTACGCGTTCCCTCGCATATACAACTGGGCAATTAATCACGAGCCGCCATTTGAAGAAAGGAGTGATAAGGGCTTTAAAGATGCTTGCATCGTTGCATCAATCGACTTTTTTCTCGAACAGAGTTCAGAAGAAAAGCAGGTGCTGATTTGCACGGATGACAAAAGAATGGCCGAGTATTTCAAGAATCGGACCAACATCACGGTTGAAGGCGACTTGAAAAATGTAATCAAGCTTAATAATCGTCCTAAAGATAAAGAACGAGTGTCGAAACCACAACGAACCAGCGATGCCGACATGAAGAATACCGCTAAGGATGACGTTAATGCACTAATAGAAGCGCTGGCAAATTCGATTTCTTTCGCTGAGACACATTCGATAATTTCAAAACTGAGTTCCAGTTCCCACATGCCCACAAGCCAACAAGAGCTCCGCATCCTTTCAATTGCCTTAGCAAACCAACAAGTAGAATGGATATTAAAGGATGACGATGTCAGTGAATACATAAAGCCGATTTTCTTAAGACATAAAGAAGATCTTATCGATAGCGAATACACAAGATATCTCGATGCATTCGATCTCCCAGACGAACGCGAAGAGAAACGTGAATCACCGTTTTTCACAACAAAGGAAAAGCGGGCTTTTCGCAATTTCATTAATGAAATTATTAGCCACACTGTCTGTAAGAGCCATTTATCAACTTTCGAGATTAACGCAGATACCATTCTTGCGCGTCTTCAGAGTTTGCTTAAATCCCATTTGTTAGATAGCTCACTTGCAAATGTCAAATATCTAACTGACATCCTAATCAATGGCACTGTCGAAACAAAGCCAGGATCAATTTCAATAGATACCATCTCAGACTTTGTCAACCTGCTCGATAATGCAAGCCCCAGAAAAAGAGAGGCAATCATGGCAAATCTAATTTCCCACCTAGAGGATATCGAAGACGATATACCGTTCTAAATCCTATATGAGAGCAAAGCGCAGCGGGCGACATGACGCAATTTTTTGATATGCGCACTTTAAACAGGCATGTCAAGCACATATCCGAACCGCTAGCCAGCGGCAGCAAGCCCAAAAAAGTGTATGCCAACCCAATGTGGGGCATGATGATTCGCAAGTCTTCGAGATATCAGAAAGGTTCCCATGATCCGCAGCGTTTTGGCGTAGTGGTCACCATCCACAATCTAAAAGGTGAGAACCGGATTGATACATTCATGCAACAGTGCTCCGCCATTGGCTGGATGGTAGAACGGGTCGAAATTGATAACGAACTCAAGATTTACGAACACAGTCAAGTTGAGGTGGAGTTTGAGTAACCACTGGTTGCAGCAACATTAGGCATTAAGAGGGCATCGGGAGTTATCGCACCGGTACCCTCTTACAAGCTATCCACACTATTAGGAACCCACGAGCCGAAAGGAACGTATGACGAAAAATGCTACCGTGAAAATATGCAAGGACTGCTCCAGACCCTTCATTCTCATGCCTTGGCAAAATCCCAGGAAATACACCTTCTGTCCCGTCTGTCATAAGGCGTGGTGTAAAGAGCAGGCGGAGAAGCGCGAGCGCGAAGCAAATGCAAAGTGGCAGGAAAAACACAAGGAAGAAACGGAGGCTTTCGAGCAGGAACTAAGAAAGTTCGCCCTAATCGAGCTATCCGAAATCCCTTCCAGCTCCAGCACCCTCTATGTAATAGGCAACGGCTTTGACCTTATGCATGGAGTAAAGTCCAGTTATTACGATTTTGGCAAAAGCCTCAAACGAAACGACTACCTTCGCGACGCGCTAGAAATCGCTCTGACGCCCGACGATATTTGGGCGGATTTCGAAGAATCACTTGGCAAAATCAACTTGGACCCGATGGCAAGTCGTTATTTAGTAGACATGTGGCTAGAAAGCATGGACTTCTACGATGGCGAAGACAGCGCAGCGAACTTCTACGCGGCAGTGGACGCAGCAGCCACCCCAATCGAAGCGATAGTAACCGATCTGCCGCCGGCCTTCCGCAGATGGGTGAACAGACTAAAATTAGGCACCAACGATCGACCTCTTGAGGCGCTCATTAATCCACGCGGAAAAGCGTTGAACTTTAACTACACCGAGTTCATTCAATCGCTCTACCATGTGGTCGATGTCTGCTATATCCACGGCTGCAGGACCAACAAACACGACAAGCTGATACTTGGACATCGACCAGACGCTGAGGTACGGCCACTTTCCGAGAAGCACCGAGAACCGCACACCTGTAGGCAAGCCATAATTGACATCGCACAAGAAAACGTGCTTCGCGTGATAGGCGAATGCAATAGCGACCTAACAAAAAGCAGCAAGGACATAATCGAAAACCATCGTAAGTTTTTCAACAGCCTCACCGGGACCGCACGGGTTGTTGCGATTGGGCATTCACTGTCCCCCGTCGATTGGGACTATTTCAAAGCAGTGCGCAACGCAGCACCAAAAGCCAGTTGGTTCTTTGGGCTTCATGGTCTCAGAGATTTGAATAACGTTCAAAATTTGGCGAAGGAACTCAAACTTGATAGCTACCGCGTATTCCGCACGGATGTCATCCATACAACCAAATTGCCAGAGTCTGAAGGTCAAATAGCCATCGCACCGAAAAAGGCAGTGGCCTATATAGGAAAGGGCGTTAAGGCCATTGCGAGTGGCAAAGACCTGGTCATTGAACAAGGAGGCCACACTATCTTTGAGATCATTTTGCCTGCCGAAGTCCACCGTGCGGTCTTTTTTGGACCACACTTAATAATCAAGCTAAACGACATCGACAAGAACATTCTGCTGTTCTCCCAGAACGGAGAGGGCTGGAATTTTATAGCTCGACTGAAACCGACACAGAATCAAGACCTCATCAACCGGAGGTTACAACATATCTACATGACAAATGAGGAAATTACCTTTGTATATAACAACAGAGTCCGCGCCTTCGATTTGCGTACGGGCGTTGTCAGTTGGACAAAGCCGATGCAAGGAGCAAAAGATCGTTTCTTCCCGGGAACCGACATATACGACGACCTGATGAAATAGCCACGGACAACAACATTGCAACAGCACCCAAAGAAACTCATATCGACAAGGTGACGCATTATTTCTTTCGTTAATTGACAGCCGCATGAAGAAACACGGCCCGCGCCCCGTCATATGATTTCCAGCGGGTAAACAACAAATCACCGACGAAGGGGGCACGGGCCGTGTCTGCGAACATAGTATCAGTCGACGAGGAGTCGCTGCACAATAACATATAGAACCTGGTGAGGAAGACTGTCAAGGAGACACTCAACGCGCTGCTCGACGAGGAGGCGTCCGAGCTCGTCGGGGCCGAGCGCTACGAGAGGACAGCGGGCCAGGATGCCTACCACAGCGACCACTACGCGAGATGGCTCGTCACAGGCGCCGGGGAAGTTGATCTCAGCGTGCCGAAGCTCCGCGGGGCAGCCGCGAGGAAGGTGCGCGACGGGTTCGCCGAAACGCTGGCCTGCACAGAATTCCTGCGCGAGCACTGGCGCCGGATCAGGACGAACAACGGGATCGAACGCATCGACCGCGAGAACAGGAGGAGGACGAGGGTCGTCGGGACCTTCCCGGACGGCAACTCGGCCCTCATGCTGGTGACGGCGAGGCTGAAGTACATAGTGGAGCACGAGTGGGGCAGGAGGAGGTACCTGGACATGTCCAAACTGGAGGAGATGGACGAGCTGAAGGAAAAGGCGGAGGGCTAGAAGAGGAAGGGGCCGAGGACGGCTAAATCAATTTGCGAAAGAATCTTGACGGTACCCGGTTCCATTCCCGCACGGACTGAAACTGATCAATAAAGCGGCTGAACTCAAATAGCCGCATATCTGCCACGAGACGATACAGCTCTTGGTCTTTAATATTGTTAAACTGTCGAAGTTTTCTCTTGAGCGATGATTCAGACCGTGGACAAATCTGCTTTTCGCCTCGATAGAATAATCTCCTCTTAGATTGTTCAAGAACGATCCCATGGGGATACTGGATCAAAAATGCATCAGTTTGGGGATCCCGCTCAATATATTCTCGGCAGACTTCTAGAAGGCTATTGCGAGGAGTATAAAAATTCTCACCCGAAAGGGTGCTAAGAGTCATCTCCTCCCCTCGAAGCTAATCAATCATATCCTCTCGAAGAAACTCCATCAGGCCACCGTGATCGATAACCTTGTAGCGTTGGTCGTTGTTTTCCAATGCCCACCATCTTCCTCGTCAAGGTAGCCAACCATACATATCTTCAAATGCCAAATCGCTCCCCGCTAAAATAAGGCGAACGTCGAAGACACAAGAAGATACATACTCACGCCCAGTTTAAATGTGGCAAACCGATTAAAAGATTAATCTATCGCGCTGACAAAATTACTCGAGACGGGGTCAGTGAATAATCGCGTCGAAATAATAATGCAGGAGTACTGACGATCAGCACAAACAAATGGCTATGCCCTAGCTGAAGACAGTCACAAGCGTCCGAACGTCATGGAAGTTCAACGACAGACAGCCGCCCCTCCAAAATCAACCGATGCATCAAATTCTTCCCATGATCCCGGTTGTCCATTGATGCGCCGTACGAGTCGAGCAACCTTGATATATTAAGGAGCAGCTCCTCACGAGCAGTTTCGCAATAGGATTTGTAGAAAAACACCAGTTCAACCGGACCTGTATATATATCAACAATGTCAAATATTGCTTGAAAATAAGCGTAATCAGCCTTCGCAAGAGAATGCCCGAATACTTTGATAACAACTGTTTCTCGAGGTTCTTCTTTTGATGGCGCGCCAAATGCAATTGGCTCTCCCCCGCCGGGCCGCCCAGAACGAATAATTCTAAATGTCTTAGAAAATCTTGCCGCCCCAGGATCATCCATACAGTTTGTGCCATCGGCGCCAAAGATAATATCTCCGTTAAGTTTGCCATGGATATTAATGAATTTAAACGTTGACTCGCTCCGCCAAATGGATGGAATCGAAGGGCTCGTATAGTTAAAACTGAGCACGGTTGCCGCTGTAACGTAGCCGCCATGCCAACTCACTTTGCCTAACAACAACTGTTCCATTAGCTGTTCCGAAGCCTGGCCATAATCGTTGTTGAGTTCCACTTCGTGACCAAGATATCGACTGAACTCAGCTTCCAGCTTATGCAGCTCTTGTTCGAGTGCCGAACGCAGAGAGTTTTGCGTCCATTTTTCAACGTCCGTATTTAAGCCGCAGAGAAAGCTAGCGACAACTTCGGTAGCAAGGCCTGGTGTTTGCTCTTTCAACGCATCTCGGTAGTCTTCAATATCCGTATACGTAAAGGGAAAGATATCGGAGAGGGTGAAGGGATACTCAGAATCTTCGTCATCTTCTAAACTTCCCGCTTTACGCATTTCTTGAGAAACATCCTCTTCCAGCTTGGCCCAATCGTGCCCAGTCGATTTTTCGATCTTCTCATTCAATTGCGCTAAATAGTGATTTGGCCATTTAATCCAAGGATGAGACTGCAGAAACTCAAAATACTCGAGGAGAGTTCGAATAGTGACAAAATGTTGTTTGTCCATAAATGGGGAGGACGGAAGTGTACTAGCGTTGCGCTCCATTTCGATAGCATCGGAGACAACCAACTCGATGTCACTCCAATTAACGTCATAGCCTTTATCAGCCAGTTCTTTACGGTAATAGAGAATTAAGTCCCAGGCGGTAATGCCCGAGGCAGAGAGAGCTTGTATCCAACCCTTTTTACGATTATTTTTGTTTTTGTCGATATCAACCATCCTCGGTCTAAAGAACTGAACAAACCGAGAATTTAAACCGCATGTGATATCAAAACCGTTACCGAGAACAAGAAGCTGATGAGAGATGCGCGAGTTCATTGGATAGACAGCCTTTCAAAGCAGATAGTTATTTGAATACGCCAGCAAATACTCCATCACGAGGTATAACGAACTCCCGAACAGTCCTATACTTAGAATCACCAAAGTGCGAACACTAGGGCTTTAACTAACATCCACCCGAAATCGTCGATACGAGACACGGGCGGTCCCATCAATTAAACAAGTTGATTGAAATTAAAGACCTTAGTTGACTCAACCGGGAAAAAACGATCTGATATCGATTTCTCATCTTCTGCAGCCACATTTGCAACCTCATAGAAACGTCGGACCAAATCACGACGTCGCTTCTGATAAGCCCTGGCAGCCACCGTAGAACGATCGGGTAAACCATATTCGAAAATATAAAGCCTGCATGTCGAATCTGACAACCTGTCAGCCACTTGTCGCCAAATGTAACCATCACTTTCTCCCAAGCTGCAGCCATATATACAAATGCTATCGGCTTTAGCTATCAGTTCACTCATCTCAGCGGTTTTCGTATTGCCATAAATTCCGTAGTTCTTTTTTTCTTTAACCCAAAGCTCTTGAAAATCCACCTTAGAGGAATAAACGGGAGATGTAATCTGATCAGAATCTGAAACGCCAAATATAATATTGGTAGCAGTGCCCCCATCATTGATTTCTCCATGAAGATGAAGAAGAGTGCCTTGATAAAAGAACTTAGGCGAAGCACCGACAATCAACTTACTAAAGGGCTGGTCTTTCCCAATCTCATCCCAAAAACGATTGACGGTATTCGTATAGTTTAAAACCAGAACGTGCACAGTCACGTCTTCAGAAGTCGACATCAAAGCGGGGAGCCCTTTTAATACGTCAACAGCAGTGAGTCTCGTATAGAAGCTGCTAATTGATGCTCGAAATTCCTGAACTGCCTCCTGAGGAAGCTCGACAGGTATACGGCTGGACTCTCTAAATACGTAATCTAAAAACTCATCTTGAATATTCTCAAATGTCTGATGAAATAATTCTTCGTCGTCTTCATAAAACGCTGATGCTCTACCTAAAAGATTTTCCAAATCACACCAAAGTTCAGACGCCCGTTCTGGACTGAATCCCTCAACTCTTTTTACAAGCTCATCCCTGTATTTGTTCTGAACGCCATCTTTAAAATAGCGATTCTTCAAAAAAGAACGGTAATCAGTTGCGAGACCAAGGTTCCGATCAAATCCATTCCCAATGATCCAAAGAAGATTTAGCATTCAATACCGTCCAATTTAATAACAGAGATTTGTTTTACTGCGCAGTAAACCATGCAATATAACGCATGAAGGGCTCTGCCATCAGCGAGCCCTTCATGCACCATCGGTTCATTCTGATAGTATAACTGGATGTTAAAGCATGGACATGTACACCTTGAGCTCTTCCTCCCAGTCGGGCATGCGGAAGCCGACCGACTCGAGCCTGGACAGGTCGAGCGCGGAGTGGACCGGGCGCGGGGCGACGGGCCCCTCGGCGCCGGCGTAGTAGTCGGCGGTGCCGACGGGGACCACCTTGTCCCCGTTGCCGTTGGCGGCCTCGAAGACGGTGCGGGCGATGTCGGCCCAGGACTTCACCGCGCCGGAGCCGGTGCAGTTATAGGTGCCGTAGGGGGCGCGCGTCCCCAGCACGTGGAAGATGGCCTGCGCCATGTCGCGCGTGAAGGTCAGGCGGCCCAGCTGGTCGTCGACCACGTTAACCTGTTCCAGCCTGTCCTCGGAGTCGGCGACGCGGTCGGAGAGGCCCTTCATGGTCTTGACGAAGTTGTGCCCCTCGCCGATGACCCAGGAGCTGCGCATGATGTAGTGGCGCGGGCACCCCGCCACGGCGATGTCGCCGGCGGCCTTGGTCTGGCCGTAGACGGAAAGCGGGCTGAAGGGCTCGTCCTCGGTATGGACCTCGGCCGTGCCGTCGAAGACGTAGTCGCTGGACACGTGGACCAGGGTGATCCCGTGCGCGGCGCAGGTGCGGGCGAGCAGGGCCGGGCCCGTCGCGTTGGCCTTCCAGGCGGTCACGCGGCCCTCGGGGGTCTCGGCCCTGTCCACCGCGGTGTAGGCGCCGCAGTTGATCACGGTGCCGTAGAGCGACCAGTCGTACTGAGCATAGGCGTCCGGGTCGGACATGTCGAAGGTGTCGATGTCGCAGAAGTCGAAGTCCTTCGCCACGCCGCGCTCCTCCGCCAGCCTGCGCACCGCATGGCCCAGCTGGCCGTTGCAGCCGGTGACGAGGGTGCGCTTGGGCGCCATGGGGACGACGTCGGCGAGCATCGGGTGGTTGAGGTCCGCCTCGGAGACGGTGGCCTCCGCAAGCGGGATGGGCCACTCGATGGCGAGCTCCGGGTCGGCGAGGTTAACGAAGGTGTAGGTCCTCTTCAACTCGAGGGACCAGTGGGCGTCCACCAGGTAGGTGTAGGCGGTGCCGTCCTCGAGCGCCTGGAAGGAGTTGCCCACGCCGCGCGGGACGTAGATGGCCTTTGAGGGGTCCAGGGTGCAGGTGTAGACCTTGCCGAAGGTCTCGCTGCCCTCGCGCAGGTCCACCCAGGCGCCGAAGACCGAGCCGCGCGCCACGGAGATGAACTTGTCCCAGGGCTCGGCGTGGATGCCGCGGGTGACGCCCCTTTTCTCGTTGTAGGAGACGTTGTTCTGGACGACCCTGAGGTCGGGGATGCCGAGGGCGGTCATCTTGGCGCGCTGCCAGTTCTCCTTGAACCAGCCGCGCGAGTCGCCGTGGACGGCCAGGTCGACTACCTTCAGGCCCTCTATGCCGGTCTCGGCGACGGAGAGGTCCTTCTCGAATGCGATGTCTGCCATGTGGGAAAAGCTCCTATCGAAGAGGTTGGGAAACCGGGGGCGCCCGCGCGGGGACGCAGGATCATCCCCATGCCCTGCATCCCCGCGCGGGCGCCCCGCGGTGCGGTCCGCCGGGGTCCGGCCTACTGCCCCTGGGCGCGGTAGCGCGCCTCGGTGGCCTCCTTGGCCGGGCGCCACCAGGACTCGTTGGCGACGTACCAGTCGATGGTGGCCCTGAGCCCCCCGGCGAAGTCGGTGTGGGCCGGCCTCCAGCCCAGCTCGCGCCGGAGCTTCGTGCTGTCGATGGCGTAGCGGCGGTCGTGTCCGGGGCGGTCTGCGACCCAGTCGAAGTCCTCGGGGTCGCGCCCCATGGCCTCGAGGATCATGCGCAGCACGGTGATGTTGTTCCTCTCCCCGTCGGCTCCGATGAGGTAGGTCTCCCCCATGCGGCCCTTGGTGAGGATGTCCCAGACGGCGCTGGAGTGGTCCTCGGTGTGGATCCAGTCGCGGACGTTCTCGCCGCGGCCGTAGAGCTTGGGGCGCACGCCGTCGACGATGTTGGTGATCTGCCTGGGGATGAACTTCTCCACGTGCTGGTAGGGGCCGTAGTTGTTGGAGCAGTTGGAGATCGTGGTGCGAAGCCCGTAGGTGCGGGTCCACGCTCGGACGAGCATGTCGGAGGAAGCCTTGGTCGAGCTGTACGGAGAGGACGG
>DBFANS010000042.1:0-61406 GCA_048233475.1 Collinsella aerofaciens
GGCCGGGGGGGGGCGGCCGTCACGGGCCTTCTGCCGCTGCGGCGCGGCGCATGCAGGGCATCCGCCGCGACCCCGCCCCGATGCGCGCGGGCCGCCTGCCGCCCGGAGCTGCGCGCCCGTTCGGTTGCCCCCATGGCAAGAGGGGAGGGGCCATCCACGGAAAACCCATGAACATATGTTCGCAACACCATGCGCGACCTGCGGGTTCCTGTGGCAACTTTTTTGCTACTCTAAAATGAGCACGCCGTCAAGACTTTTCTTGCCGAACGGAAAGCGCCTGCTAAACTAATAGGCTGCGATAACTGGCACGCTCGGGCGTCCGTGCCCCGGGCGAGCCGACCAACCGTTTTTCCCGCGAAGGAGGAAACACCTGGTGCAGAAGTCTACACAGGCCGTCACGGCAACAGAGCGCACCCGCGTCAACTTCGGGAAGATCCCCGAGTCGATGGAGCTGCCCAACCTCATCTCCGTGCAGAAGCAGTCCTTCACCCGCTTCATGGACGAGGGCCTGCGCGAGGCCTTCCGCGAGGCCAGCCCCATCCAGAGCCAGAACCACGTTCTGGAGGTGACGTTCGGCGAGCACCAGTTCGGCGACCCGGCGCACAGCGTCGAGGAGTGCCGCGAGAAGGACATGACCTACCAGGCCCCGCTGCTGACCGACGTCCGCCTCACCAACACGGAGACCGGCGAGATCAAGGAGCAGCTCGTGTTCATGGGCGACTTCCCCATGATGACCGAGCAGGGCACCTTCATCATCAACGGCACCGAGCGCATCGTCGTCAGCCAGCTCGTCCGCTCGCCCGGCGTGTACTACTCCTCCGAGATGGACGGCGGCAAGCAGGTCTACAAGGCGCAGGTCATCCCGGCCCGCGGCGCCTGGCTCGAGTTCGAGGTCGATAAGCGCGACCAGCTCGTCGTCTCCATCGACCGCAAGCGCAAGCAGTCCGCCACGATGTTCCTGCGCGCCCTCGGCATCGCCGTCACCAACGACGACATCTACTCGCTGCTCGGCGACTCCGACGTGGTGAAGCGCACCATCGAGCGCGACACCGCCCTCACCCGCGAGGACGCCCTCATCGAGATCTACCGCCGCCTGCGCCCGGGCGAGCCGCCCACCGTCGACGCCTCCCGCAGCCTGCTCGAGGGCCTGCTGTTCAACCCCCAGCGCTACGACCTGGCGCGCGTGGGCCGCTACAAGGTCAACAAGAAGCTCGGCCTGACCACCGAGGAGGCCGTGACCATCCTCACCGACGAGGACATCGTCGCCACCCTGCGCTACCTGCTGGCCCTGGCCGCCGGCGAGCCCGGCTTCAAGACCGACGACATCGACCACTTCGGCAACCGCCGCATCCGCACCGTGGGCGAGCTCGTCGCCAACCAGTTCCGCATCGGCATGAGCCGTATGGAGCGCGTCGTGCGCGAGCGCATGAGCTCCCAGGACATCGACGAGATCACCCCGCAGAGCCTCATCAACATCCGCCCGATCGTGGCGGCCATCAAGGAGTTCTTCGGCTCCTCGCAGCTGTCCCAGTTCATGGACCAGGCCAACCCCCTGACCGGCCTCACCCACAAGCGCCGCCTGTCCGCGCTCGGCCCGGGCGGCCTGGCGGGCCACAAGTCCGGCTCCAGCCGCCGCACCAACGTGCCCACCGCCGTCCGCGACGTCCACAACTCGCACTACAGCCGCATGTGCCCCATCGAGACCCCCGAAGGCCCCAACATCGGCCTGATCGGCTCGCTGGCGCTCTACGCCCGCGTGAACGAGTACGGCTTCATCGAGGCCCCGTACCGCCGCGTCGAGAACGGCTGCGTGACCGACCAGATCGACTGGATGACCGCCGATGAGGAGGAGAACCACATCATCGCGCCGGCCAACACCCCGGTCGACCCGTCGACCCGCGAGTTCGTCGCCGTCGACGCCGAGGGCAACCTGAGCCGCCCCCACACCATCGTCGCGCGCACCCGCGACTTCGACGGCTCCTTCGGCGCCCCCGCCGACGTGCCGGTGGACGAGGTCGACTACATGGACGTGTCCCCGCGCCAGATGCTGTCCGTCGCGGCGACGCTCATCCCGTTCCTCGAGCACGACGACGCCAAGCGTACGCTCATGGGCGCCAACATGCAGCGCCAGGCCGTGCCGCTGCTGCACCCCATCGCGCCCTACGTCGGCACCGGCATGGAGCGTCGTGCCGCCATGGACTCCGGCGAGGTCACCCTGGCCCGCCACGCCGGCGAGGTCGTGTTCGCCGACGCCTCCAAGATCACGGTGAAGACCTCCGAGGGCATGGAGGAGTACCACCTGCCCAAGTACCAGCGCTCCAACCAGTCGACCTGCATCAACCACCGCCCGCTCGTGCGCGTGGGCGACGAGGTCGTCGAGGGCCAGCCGCTGGCCGACGGCCCCTCCACCGACCACGGCGAGCTCGCGCTCGGCCAGAACCTGACCGTGGCCTACATGCCGTGGGAGGGCTTCAACTACGAGGACGGCATCGTCGTCTCCGAGCGCCTGGTCTCCGAGGACCTGCTGACCTCCATCAACATCTCCCGTCACGAGATCGACGCCCGTGACACCAAGCTCGGCCCCGAGGAGATCACCCGCGAGATCCCGAACCTGTCCGAGGACATGCTCGCCAACCTCGACGAGGACGGCATCATCCGCATCGGCGCCGAGGTCGGCCCCGGCGACATCCTGGTCGGCAAGGTCACCCCGAAGGGCGAGAGCGCGCTGACCGCCGAGGAGCGCCTGCTGCGCGCCATCTTCGGCGCGAAGGCCCACGACGTGCGCGACACCTCGCTCAAGATGCCCCACGGCTCCTACGGCCGCGTCATCGACGTCGTGCGCTTCAGCCGCGACGCCGGCGACGACCTGGCCCCGGGCGTCAACGAGCAGGTGCGCGTCTACGTGGCGCAGCGCCGCAAGATCCAGCAGGGCGACAAGATCGCCGGCCGCCACGGCAACAAGGGCGTCATCTGCGAGGTCCTGCCCGTCGAGGACATGCCCTACATGGCCGACGGCACCCCGGTCGACGTCATCCTGAACCCGCTGGGCGTCCCCTCCCGTATGAACGTCGGCCAGCTGCTCGAGTGTCACCTCGGCTGGGCCGCCGCCTGCGGCTGGGACCCGGACTCCGCCGACTCCGACCGCTACGTGCCCGGCCCGTTCTTCACGGCGACGCCGGTGTTCGACGGCGCCAAGGAGGACGAGATCGCCGAGGTCATCCGTCGCGCCAACAAGAACATGATCAACCTGGCGCGCGAGCGCTACGGCGAGCACATGCGCCCCGAGTTCGTGACGCAGCTCGACTCCTTCGGCAAGACCGTGCTCTACGACGGCCGCTCCGGCGAGCAGTTCCGCGAGCCGATCACCGTGGGCGTGTCCTACATCCTGAAGCTCGGCCACATGGTGGACGACAAGATCCACGCGCGCTCGACGGGCCCCTACAGCCTCGTGACCCAGCAGCCGCTGGGCGGCAAGGCCCAGTTCGGCGGCCAGCGCTTCGGCGAGATGGAGGTCTGGGCCCTGTACGCGTACGGCGCCGCCAACGTGCTGCAGGAGATCCTGACCGTCAAGTCCGACGACACCGTGGGCCGCGTCAAGACCTACGAGTCCATCGTCAAGGGCGAGAACGTCCCCATGGCCGGCATCCCCGAGTCCTTCAAGGTCCTCGTCAAGGAGATCCGCTCGCTCGCGCTCGACATCGAGCCGCTGCGCGAGGCCGACCCCGCGCCCGTCGCGACCGAGGCCGCGCAGGACGCCTCCGCCGACGCGCTCGACGAGCTCCCCTCGCTCGACGAGGTCGACACCTCCGTCGACGCCGTCGACGCCCTCCTCGATGCATTCGCCGCCTCCACCAACGATAAGGAGTAGTTGACTGTGGCAGATTTCGAAGCTACTGATTTTGACGCGGTAAAGATCTCGCTCGCCTCCGCCGACCAGATCCGCTCGTGGTCCCACGGCGAGGTCAAGAAGCCCGAGACCATCAACTACCGTACCCTCAAGCCCGAGAAGGACGGCCTGTTCTGCGAGAAGATCTTCGGTCCCGCCAAGGACTGGGAGTGCTCCTGCGGCAAGTACAAGGGCATCCGCTTCAAGGGCATCGTGTGCGAGCGCTGCGGCGTCGAGGTCACCTCGGCCAAGGTGCGCCGCGAGCGCATGGGCCACATCGAGCTGGCCGCCCCGGTCAGCCACATCTGGTACTTCAAGAGCCCCACGAGCTTCCCGATGAGCCGCCTTCTGGACATCAAGTCCAAGGACCTGGAGAAGGTGCTGTACTTCGCCAGCTACATCATCACGCACGTGGACTACGAGGCTCGCGAGGCCGACGCCGAGGACCTGCGCGAGGAGCTCGCCGCCGACCTCGAGGAGATCGACGCGGAGTGCGCGCGCCAGATCGAGAGCCTGAAGGAGCAGGGCAACCCGGAGAACTTCGACGAGTTCTCCGACGAGGAGCCGCTGACCCCCGAGGAGATCGCCGCCGGCATCGTGGACATCGAGGAGGAGACGAAGGACGAGAAGCAGCTCCGCTCCGACGCCTTCCAGGCCTTCATGCAGCTCTCCGAGCGCGACCTCATCTCCGATGAGCCGCTGTTCCGCGAGATGAAGCGCTACTACTCGATGTACTTCGAGGGCGACATGGGCGCGGAGGCCATCCGCGACCTGCTCTCCGCCATCGACCTGCCGCGCGAGGCCGAGACCCTGAAGGCGATCATCGCCGACCCCGACGGGCAGAAGCAGAAGCGCGAGAAGGCCGTCAAGCGCCTCGAGGTCGTCGACGCCTTCCTGAAGGGCGGCAACGACCCGGCCAACATGATCCTGGACGTCATCCCCGTGATCCCGCCCGACCTGCGCCCCATGGTGCAGCTCGACGGCGGCCGCTTCGCGGCGTCCGACATGAACGACCTGTACCGTCGCGTCATCAACCGCAACAACCGCCTGAAGCGCCTGCTCGACCTCGACGCGCCCGCGATCATCGTGAACAACGAGAAGCGCATGCTGCAGGAGGCCGTGGACGCCCTGTTCGACAACGGTCGCCGCGGGCGCCCGGTGTCCGGCCGCGGCGGCCGCCCGCTGAAGTCGCTCGCTGAGGCCCTGAAGGGCAAGCAGGGCCGCTTCCGCCAGAACCTGCTGGGCAAGCGCGTCGACTACTCCGGCCGCTCGGTCATCGTCACCGACCCGCAGCTGAAGCTGCACCAGTGCGGCCTGCCCAAGACCATGGCGCTCGAGCTGTTCAAGCCCTTCGTCATGAAGCGCCTGGTCGAGCTCGGCAAGGTCGAGAACATCAAGGGCGCCAAGCGCGCCATCGACCGCGGCGCGAGCTTCGTGTGGGACATCCTCGAGGAGGTCATCGACGGCCGCCTCGTGCTGCTTAACCGCGCCCCGACCCTGCACCGCCTGTCCATCCAGGCCTTCGAGCCCGTCCTCGTCGAGGGCAAGGCCATCCACCTGCATCCGCTCGTCTGCGCCCCGTTCAACGCGGACTTCGACGGCGACCAGATGTCGGTGCACGTGCCGCTGTCCCAGCAGGCCCAGGCCGAGGCCCGCGTGCTCATGCTGTCCGCCAACAACCTGCGCTCCCCGGCGTCGGGCAAGCCCGTCAACGTGCCGTCGCAGGACATGATCATCGGCGTGTACTACCTCACCCAGGCCCGCGAGGGGCTGCCGGGCGAGGGCCACGTGTTCGCGAGCTTCGATGACGCGCTGAACGCCTACGACGCGCGCACCGAGGTCGACCTGCAGGCCAAGATCCAGGTCCGCGTGAGCGCCGCCGAGGCCAACGTGGTGACCGAGGACGGCCAGCGCCTCTTCCGCGTGAAGAACGGCCGCTCCGACGTCGTCGACTACGACGTCACCGGCTCCAAGACCGCGCGCTTCGAGACGACGATCGGCCGCATCATCTTCAACCGCCAGTGCCTGCCGGCGGACTACGAGTTCATCAACTACAAGATGGTCAAGGGCGACGTCTCCAAGCTCGTGGCCGAGTGCTGCGACCGCTACCCGCAGGCCGAGGTGGGCCCGATCCTGGACGCCATCAAGTACGCGGGCTTCCACTTCGCGACCCGCGCCGGCCTCACCATCTCGCTGTGGGACGCCCTCATCCCTGAGGACAAGCCGCAGATCCTCGACGAGGCGCAGCGCCGCGTCGACCAGATCAACGAGTACTACCTCGACGGCTTCATCAACGAGCAGGAGCGCCACATCGAGGTCGTCAACGAGTGGACCGCGGCGACCGACGAGGTCGCGGCCAAGATGCTCGACAAGTTCGATGAGGAGAACCCGATCTTCATGATGGCCGACTCCGGCGCCCGTGGCTCCAAGGCCCAGCTGCGCCAGCTCGGCGGCATGCGCGGCCTCATGGCCGACATGTCCGGCGAGACGATCGACCTCCCCATCAAGGCGAACTTCCGCGAGGGCCTGCTGCCGCTCGAGTACTTCATCTCCACGTACGGCGCCCGCAAGGGCCTCGTCGACACCGCGTCGCACACCTCCGACTCCGGGTACCTGACCCGCCGTCTGGTCGACGTGGCGCAGGACGTCATCGTCCGCGAGGAGGACTGCGGCACGACCGAGGGCCTCACCTACAACCTCATCATCCCGGGCACCGACGACATCAACGCCGACCTCGTGGGCCGCTGCTTCATCGAGGACGTCGTGGCCCCCGACGGCACCGTGCTGTTCGAGGCCGACGGCTACATCGAGAGCACCGACGACATCCGCCGCATGATCGACGCGGGCCTCACCAAGGTCAAGCTGCGCGCGCTGCTCACCTGCCGCTCCAAGTACGGCGTGTGCCAGAAGTGCTACGGCTGGGACCTCTCGACCCGCCGCCCGGTCGCCATCGGCACCGCGGTGGGCATCATCGCCGCGCAGTCCATCGGCGAGCCCGGTACGCAGCTGACGATGCGTACGATCCACTCCGGCGGCGTCGCGGGCGTCGACGACATCACCCAGGGCCTGCCCACGGTCGGCCGCATGTTCGACGTCGTCGGCAACGTCAACGAGAAGATCCTCGGCCGCGAGGCCGACCTCGCCCCGTACTCCGGCACCCTCTCGGTCAAGCCCGAGAAGTCCGAGTACGTGCTCACCATCACCGACGCCGACGACCCGAGCCGCGTGCTCGACGAGCGCCGCGTCCCGGCGTCCGTGCGCTTCATGCCCGGCATCGAGGACGGCTGCGCGGTGCGCGCCGGCGACCAGATCACCAAGGGCTTCGTGAACTTCCGCAACCTGCGCAAGCTCACCGACATCGAGTCCACCATGCACACCTTCGTGCAGTCGGTGAAGGAGGTCTACACCTCCCAGGGCGTCGACCTGAACGACAAGCACATCGAGGTCATCGCACGCCAGATGCTGCGCCGCGTCCAGATCACCAACCCCGGCGACTCCAAGTACCTGCTCGGCCAGTACGTCGACCGCTACGAGTTCGCCGACGAGGTCGAGCGCGTCGCCCGCCTCGGCGGCACCGCGCCGGCGGCCGAGCCCGTCATCCTGGGCACCCTGAAGGCCGCCTCGTCCATCGACTCCTGGCTGTCCTCCGCGTCGTTCATCCGCACCGCGGGCGTCCTCACCGAGGCAGCCATCGAGGGCAAGGTGGACCACCTGCTGGACCTCAAGTCCAACGTCATCGTCGGCAAGAAGATCCCCGCGGGCACCGGCCTCAAGCCCTACGCCAACGCAGCGCTCACCTACCGCACCGCCGACGGCTACGTGAACATCGACGGGCCGACCTCGCCTGCCGCCAAGAGCCTCCCCGATTGGGCTCCCGAGCAGCTCAAGGAGCTCGACGAGCAGCTCCCGCAGCAGCTCGACTGGACCGGCTACGACGAGTTCGGCGGCGGCGACGGCTCCTTCACCCGCAACGGCCGCACCATCTCCGCCGAGGACGCGCGCCTGTACCTGTTCGACGACCTCGGAGTGTCGCAGCGCTGGACCAACAAGTTCAGCGAGGTCGGCATCGAGACGGTCGGCGACCTCGTGGGCAAGTCCGAGGAGGACCTGCTGCGCATCGACGGCATCGGCGCCAAGGCGATCGAGGAGCTGCGCGACGGCCTGGAGGCCCACAACCTCCTGTACATCCTCGACAACAACGACGACGTGGCGGACGAGGAGGACCTCTCCCAGCTGCTGCAGATGGTGTTCAGCCCGGACGGCCCGGACGACATCCTGCTCGGCACGAGCGCCCCGCGCCACCACTTCGACTCCGATGAGGAGATGCTCGGCGCCCCGGCCGACACCTCGAAGAAGGACGCCGGGTCCGGCATCATCAACGAGGACATGGCGTCCCTCGACGAGCTGCTGAACCAGCTCGTGGACAGCGACACCCAGCACCCGGAGGAGCAGGAGGACTAGGTCCCTCCGTCCCCGGCGGCGCTCCGGCGCACATGACGGCGGCCCGTCTCCCGTGGTGGGAGGCGGGCCGCCCGCTGTTTCGGGCGGGCCCGCGGGGCGCAGGGCCTGCCGGCGGTCGGGGGGCCGGCATAAAAAAGCAGCCGCATCAGGGTGCGGCTGCTCGGGGGTTCTCTGGGGCGTGTCCGCGCCTAGTGGCGGCAGGCGGCCTCGGGATCCATGGGGGAGACCTCGCCCGCGACGAACTTCGCGAGCACGTCGCCGGCGAGCGGGGTCTCGCGCTCCGCGTAGACGGTCACGCCCGCGGCTGTGAAGCGGCTGAAGGGCGGCATGCCCATGCCGGTCGCGATGATGGCGTCGACGTTCTGGGAGGGCGCGAAATCGATCACGCCGGCGCAGCCCGCCTGGTCGTGGTCGACGTTCTTGATGGTCTCGACCGAGGTGACCTCGCCGTTGTCGATCGTGGCGACGGTGAAGTAGGCCGCATGGCCGAAGTGGCCGGAGCGCGGGGCGGCGAGCCCGAGCTCGTTCTCGACGGGTATGATGACCCTCATGGCATAACCTCCTTGCACGGGCGCGCCCTGCGCGCGGCCCGGCGTTCGTGGTACAAGCGACCTGTCTATTATAGGAACGCCCGTGCGCGCGGTCCACGGCGCGTCGGCCCCGGGAAGCAGGGGGTCGGTAAATCGAGCGCCCGCACGACGGACGCGGGGCGGGTCCGCACCGGATCGCACCGCCCACGTGCGGGAACCCCGTCCGGGCCTCCCGGAGCGCATGCAGTCGGGCGAATGTGAAGATTTGACGGGGATAGGCGAAAAACAGGATACGCCCGGACGCGTGGTCTGTTGACACCGCAGGAGCGCGCGCGTACCCTATCGAACTGCGTGTTTCGAAGGTGGATGCTGACGCCTCGATTCAAGCCGTTGCACTTCGTATAAAGCTGGAATCTTACGAGAAGGAGTACGCTTTGCCTACTATCAACCAGCTAGTCCGCCAGGGCCGCCAGTCCAAGCCGGCCAAGTCCAAGAACGCCGCCCTGCAGCACAACTCGCAGAAGCGCGGCGTGTGCACCCGCGTGTTCACCACCTCCCCCAAGAAGCCGAACTCGGCTCTGCGCAAGGTCGCCCGTGTGCGCCTGGTCAACGGCATCGAGGTCACCGCTTACATCCCCGGTGAGGGCCACAATCTCCAGGAGCACTCCATCGTGCTCGTCCGCGGCGGTCGTGTCCGTGACCTCCCTGGTGTCCGTTATCACGTCATCCGTGGCGCCTACGACGCTGCTCCGGTCCAGAACCGTATGCAGGCCCGTTCCAAGTACGGTGCTAAGCGCCCCAAGGCCAAATAAGCCAGATAACGTTTTGATACTTTCGCCGTGTGCCGCCTAAGCGCCGCACGGTAGACACTTAAGGAGATTTCACATGCCGCGTCGTGCAGCAGCTAATCGTCGTGAGGTTCAGCCTGACGCCGTTTACAACAACCGCCTGGTGACTCAGCTCATCAACAAGGTCCTTCTTGACGGCAAGAAGGCCACCGCTGAGCGCATCGTTTACACCGCTTTCGAGATCGTTGCCGAGAAGTCCGAGGGTGGCGACGCTCTCGCTACCTTCAAGAAGGCTATGGACAACGTCAAGCCCACGCTCGAGGTTAAGCCCAAGCGTGTCGGTGGCGCTACCTATCAGGTCCCGATGGAGGTCAACTCCCGTCGTTCCACCGCTCTGGGTATCCGCTGGATCGTCAACTTCTCCCGCGCTCGCAAGGAGAAGACCATGGCCGAGCGTCTCGCCAACGAGATTCTCGACGCTTCCAACGGCCTGGGCGCTTCCGTCAAGAAGCGTGAGGACGTCTTCAAGATGGCCGAGGCCAACCGCGCGTTCTCTCACTATCGTTGGTAAGTTAAGGTAAGGAACTAACATGGCTAAGCCTAAGTACAAGCTTTCCGATACCCGTAACATCGGCATCATGGCCCACATCGATGCCGGTAAGACCACCACGACCGAGCGTATTCTTTACTACACCGGTAAGACCCACAAGATCGGTGAGGTCCATGAGGGCGCTGCCACCATGGACTGGATGGTTCAGGAGCAGGAGCGCGGCGTAACCATTACCTCCGCTGCTACCACGTGCTTCTGGAACAAGGACGGTAAGGACTACCGCATCCAGATCATCGACACCCCGGGCCACGTTGACTTCACCGCCGAGGTCGAGCGCTGCCTGCGCGTCCTCGATGGCGCTGTCGCCGTCTTCGACGCCGTTGCCGGCGTTCAGCCCCAGTCTGAGACCGTTTGGCGTCAGGCTTCTACCTTCAACGTCCCCCGCATCGCCTTCATCAATAAGTATGACCGCGTGGGCGCTGACTTCTTCAACGCTATCGAGACCATGAAGGATCGTCTCGACGCTAACGCCGTGGCCGCTCAGGTCCCGATGGGCGCCGAGGACAACTTCTGGGGCGTCATCGACCTGGTCACCATGACTGCATGGGACTTCAAGGCCGACGAGAAGGGTATGACCTACCCCGAGCCGATGGACGAGATTCCGGCTGAGTTTGCCGACATCGCTGCCACCAAGCGCGAGGAGCTCCTCGACGCTGCTGCCAGCTTTGACGACGAGCTCATGGAGAAGATCCTCATGGAGGAGGACTTCACCGTCGAGGAGCTCAAGGCTGCTCTGCGTAAGGGCGTTCTGGCCAACGAGCTCAACCTCGTCTTCGTGGGCTCCGCCTACAAGAACAAGGGCGTTCAGGAGCTGCTCGACGCTGTCGTCGACTACCTGCCCAGCCCGCTCGACGTTGAGGCTGTCACCGGTACCGATCCGGACACCGGCGAGGAGATCCAGCGTCATCCTTCCTTCGACGAGCCCTTCTCCGGCCTGGTCTTCAAGATCATGACCGACCCGTTCGTCGGTAAGCTCACCTACGTCCGCGTTTACTCCGGCCGTGCCGAGTCCGGCTCCTACGTGGTCAACGCTTCCAACGGTCAGCGCGAGCGCCTCGGCCGCATCCTCGAGATGAACGCCGCCGAGCGTATCGACCGTGACGACGCTGCCGCCGGCGACATCGTTGCTTGCGTCGGCTTCAAGAACTCCACCACCGGTGACACCCTGTGCGCCGAGGGCAAGGAGATCGTCCTCGAGAAGATCGAGTTCGCTAAGCCCGTTATTGACGTTGCCATCGAGCCCAAGACCAAGGCCGAGCAGGACAAGATGTCCCTGGCTCTGACCAAGCTCGCCGAGGAGGACCCGACCTTCCAGGTGTCCACCAACCACGAGACCGGCCAGACCATCATCGCCGGCATGGGCGAGCTGCACCTCGAGATCATCGTCGACCGTCTGCTCCGCGAGTTCAAGGTTGACGCTAACGTTGGTAAGCCCCAGGTTGCCTACCGCGAGACCGCTGGTCACGACGTCGAGAAGGCTGAGGGCAAGTTCGTCCGTCAGTCCGGCGGTCGCGGTCAGTACGGCCACGCCGTCATCAAGCTCGAGAAGATGGAGGAGGGCTTCGGCTACGAGTTCGTCAACGCTATCGTCGGCGGCGTCGTGCCCAAGGAGTACATCCCGTCCATCGACAAGGGCATCCAGGAGGCCCTGAACACCGGTGTTATCGCCGGCTTCCCGGTCCTCGACGTTAAGGTCACCCTGTTCGACGGTTCTTACCACGAGGTCGACTCCTCCGAGGCCGCCTTCAAGATCGCCGGTTCCATGGCTATCAAGGACGCCCTCAAGAAGTCCGATCCGCAGCTGCTCGAGCCGATCATGGCTGTCGAGGTCGAGACCCCCGAGCAGTACATGGGCGACGTTATGGGCAACCTCTCCGGTCGCCGCGGCAAGATCGAGGGCATGGAGGATCGCAAGAACAGCAAGCTCATCCGTGCCAAGGTGCCGCTGGGCGAGATGTTCGGTTACGCTACCGACCTTCGCTCCCAGACCCAGGGCCGTGCATCCTACACGATGCAGTTCGACTCTTATGAGCCCGCGCCCAAGTCCATCGTGGACGAGGTCATGAGTAAGAACGCCTAAGTTCGAGCTCCCTGTTACGTAATCCTGCGAGAACACTTCTCGCACTCTTTGGAGGTTTAAGTTGGCTACCCAGAAGATCCGCATTCGCCTCAAGGGCTATGATCACGAGGTCGTCGATCAGTCCGCGAAGCTCATCGTCGAGACCGCTCAGAAGACCGGCGCTCGCGTTTCCGGTCCTGTCCCCCTGCCCACCGAGCGCAACCTGTACACGGTTATCCGCTCGCCGCACGTGAACAAGGACTCCCGTGAGCAGTTCGAGATGCGCACCCATAAGCGCCTCATCGACATCCTTGACCCCACCTCGGGCACCGTTGATTCGCTCATGCGTCTCGACCTCCCCGCTGGCGTCGACATCGACATCAAGCTCTAAGCGATATCGCTCATAGCTTAAAGAGCCCCGCTGCCATTACGGTAGCGGGGCTCTTTTGTTTTGAATGATGGTTTGGACTACTGGGTAATGCTGCCGAGTAGGTGGCTGCGGTGCCCTATTCGCTCAAGGGACGCAGCGATGCCTCCTCAAAATGGAAGGGACGCAAGCCGTCTTCCGTTTCGATACACGCGCGACCAAAGGCGTCGACGGTTTTAAAGACGCCTCGCGCCAGTTCGTCTCCTGCGGGGGAGCGGGCGATAACGTGCTCCCCAATCCAATTGAGGTGAGCGACATATTCGCCGTGGATGGGCGCGAGCGGTCCAGTGTTTTCTTCCATGGCGTTGAGGCGCTCTGCCCACGCATCTACAGCGTTTACGACGGTGTGATAGACCTCCTTGAGTAGCGCGTCGACGACGGGAACGTTCTCGTTGAGGTCGGAGAGACCGATTGCCGGCAGGCCGCCATCGGGAACCTCCGAGGGCACATAGTTCACATTGACGCCAATGCCGCAGACGGCGAAAGGTAAGCCTTCGTTATCGCGTGCGGCTTCGACCAGAATGCCGCCGAGCTTGCGTCCTCGCGCGACCAGGTCATTGGGCCATTTGAGGGCAATCTCGTTTGCAGGACCCTGCTTTCTGAGCGCCTCGAGCACCGCTAGACCACTGACGGCGGCAAGACCAGAGTACTTTGCAGGATTAACGCATGGACGTAGGACAATCGAAAGCAATAGGTTGCCGGCGGTTGAATCCCACTTGTGGCCGCGCCGGCCGCGTCCTGCTGTCTGAGCCCGGGCGGCAAGTCCCGTGCCGTGCGGCGCTCCCTGTTTTCCTGCTTCGAGCAGGTCATCGTTGGTCGATCCGGTTACGTCGACCACCGTTAAACGAGAATCCATAACAGCTGCTACCTCCTAAGGTAATAAGGCAATCGCGTAATGGTGTCGAGAGATAGACACAATGTGAAGCCTTTGTCGCATTTGAACAATTTAATGTTAACACGTCAACAACGACTGAAATGCGTTATCCTCTCTTGGTCGATGTAAACACGTCAACAACTCAAAGGAGGTTAGTGATGGGTTTCACGATTCTTGGAACAGGCTCGGCGCTTCCTAAGCACAGTGTTTCCAATGACGAGCTGTCTAAGTTCCTCGATACCTCGGATGAGTGGATTTTTACCCGCACAGGCATCAAGAGCCGCCACGTCTGCACCACCGAGTCGCTCGACGACCTTGCCGTAGCAGCGAGCGAGCGGGCGCTCCAGGTATCCGGAATCGACGCGAGCCAGCTGGATCTGATCGTCTGCTCGACGACAACGGGTGACCATCTCGTTCCCGCCGAGGCATGCGCCGTTGCCGAGCGTCTGGGCGCGACGTGTCCCGCCTTTGATGTCTCGGCCGCCTGTGCTGGCTTTGTTTTTGCGCTCGATGTCGCCGAGGGCTATATCGCCCGAGGACGAGCCAAGCATGTGCTTGTCGTTGCTGCCGAGCAGATGACGCGCGCGCTTGACTGGACCGACCGCGCCACCTGCGTGCTCTTTGGCGATGGGGCAGGCGCCGCAGTGATTGAGGCTGGGGGAGAAAGTCCCCTTGCCGTTGAGCTTTCGACGGCGCCCGACGTCGAGACGTTGCGCGTTCCCGGTCTGGTCGGCACCTCGCCGTTCAAGGCCTCCGCAGATAGCGAGAGCGTGCTGTCCATGAATGGCCGTCGCGTGTTCAAGTTCGGCGTCAACGCCATCTGCGACACGGTCCATAAGCTTGCGAGCGATGCGAGCATCTCGGTCGAAGACATCGATCATTTTGTATTCCATCAGGCTAACGAACGAATCCTGAGTCAGGCGGTCAAGCGCCTCGGCGTGCCAGACGAGCGCGTGGTTCGAACGCTGCGCGAGACCGGCAACATTTCGAGCGCCTGCATTCCGCTTGCTCTCGATCGTCTGGCAAATACCGGCGCACTGCACGCGGGCGACACCATCGCCCTCGTTGGATTTGGCGCCGGCCTGGATATAGGTGGCTATCTGCTTCGTTGGAAGTAGTCGCACATAGGAAATAAAAACGCCCCTAGGGCACAAACAAAGGAGAACTACCATGGCAGATCAGAAGACCTTCGAGCGCGTTTGCGACGTTATCCGCGAGACCGCTGGCCTTGACGACGTCGAGATGAAGCCCGAGTCCACGCTCGAGGAGATTGGCCTCGACAGCCTGGGCACCGTCGAGATCCTCGTCGCCGTCGAGGACGAGTTTGGCATCCAGCTCGATACCGAGGAGAACCCCAAGACGGTCGGCGAGTTCGCCGATACGGTCGAGGCGGCATTGGAGAAGTAGAGATGCTCAAGACTCCTCTCTGCGAGCTGCTCGGCATCGAAAAGCCTGTGTTCCAGGGCGGCATGGCCTGGATTGCCGATGCCTCGCTGGCATCGGCCGTGTCCGAGGCAGGTGGGTTGGGAATCATTGCGGCCATGAATGCCGACGCCAACTGGCTGCGCGATCAGATTCACGAGCTGCGCACCAAGACGGACAAGCCCTTTGGCGTGAACGTCATGCTTATGAGCCCGTTTGCCGACGAGGTCGCACAGGTTGTGATCGACGAGCAGGTGCCGGTCGTTGTGACGGGTGCCGGCAATCCCACCAAGTACATGAAGGCCTGGAACGACGCGGGCATCAAGGTTATCCCGGTTGTTGCCTCGGTGGCGCTGGCGCGTCTCGTGGCGCGTCGCGGGGCCGCCGCCGTGGTTGCCGAAGGCACTGAATCTGGTGGACATATTGGCGAGACATCGACGATGGCGCTCGTTCCGCAGGTTGTCGACGCGGTCGATATCCCCGTTGTGGCAGCTGGCGGTATCGCCGATGGTCGCGGCGTGGCAGCGGCCTTTATGCTCGGTGCCGCCGGCGTCCAGGTGGGTACACGCTTCCTCGTTGCAAACGAATGCACTGTTTCTGAGCAGTACAAAGAGCTGGTGCTCAAGGCGGGAGACACCTCGACGCGCGCGACTGGCCGTTCGACGGGACATCCGGTGCGTGCGCTTAAGAGCCCCTTCACCAATGCCTACGCCAAAAGTGAGGCGGCGGGCGCAAGTGCCGAGGAGCTCGGGGCCATGGGTACGGGCGCTCTTCGCAAGGCTGCAAAGGATGGTAATTACGAAGAGGGTTCGTATCTGTGTGGACAGATTGCCGGCATGGTCAACGAGCGCCAGAGCGCGCGCGAAATCGTCGACGATCTGGTCGATGGCGCCGAGCATGTCCTGAAGGGTGCGTCCGCATGGGTAGCGTAGCGTTTCTGTTTGCCGGTCAGGGTGCCCAGCACCCCGCGATGGGCGTTGACCTCATCGAAGCATCACCGGCGGCTGCCGAGGTGTTTGCAATCGCCGACGAGGTGCGTCCGGGAACCAGCGAGCAGTGCCGGAGCGCCTCCAAGGAGGAGCTCTCGCAGACCGAGAACACGCAGCCGTGCGTGTTCGTTCACGACCTGGCAGCGGCTGCCGCCCTGCGCGAGCGCGGCGTGGTGCCTGCCGCCTGTGCGGGATTTTCGCTGGGCGAGGTCGCCGCGCTCACCTTTGCGGGGGCGTTCGATACGCGAGCGGGCTTTGAGCTCGTGTGCGAGCGCGCGGCGCTGATGGCCGCGGCTGCCGAGCGTCACCCCGGCGGCATGCGCGCCGTCATCAAGCTCGATGCAGCGCAAGTCGAGAACCTGGCTGCGCAGGCCGGCGAGGACTGCTGGCCGGTCAACTACAACAGCCCGCAGCAGACGGTTGTGGCCGGAGCGCCCGATGCGTTGCAGACCCTCGACGTCCTAGTAAAAGAGGCTGGCGGTCGCGCTATGAAAGTCGCGGTATCGGGTGCATTTCATAGCCCCTATATGGCCGAGGCGACTGAGGGGCTGGCGACGTATATCCAAGACGGCCACGCGCCGTCTCCGCTGCTGATTCCGGTCATGGCAAACATGACGGCGGCGCCCTATCCGGCGGACCCACGAGCGGCATCGGATGTCTTGGCCAACCAGGTGAGTCATGCCGTGCACTGGGTCGACACGCTGCATGCTCTGCAGGATCAGGGCATCGACACGTTTATTGAGGTCGGCCCTGGCAAAACGCTGTCGGGCTTGGTCAAGCGTACGTTGAGCGACGTTCGCGTGTATTCGTGCGAAACGGCCGAACAGGTCGCAGCTATTGCCGACGAGCTCGCATAGCCCACAGGGCTATAACCCGAAAGGAATGATATGGGCAACTTGAACAACGGCACGCTCGAGCGCAACGACTCACGTCGCGTGGCACTGGTCACGGGCGGCTCGCGGGGTATCGGCCGCGCCTGCGCTGTCGGTCTGGCGGAGGACGGCTTTGATATCGCCGTCGTCTATGCCGGTAGCGTCGATGCAGCGCGCGAGACGTGCGAAGCCTGCGAGGCGGTTGGCGCCACGGCGCGCGCATATCAATGCGACGTGGCCGACCCCGCTGCCGTCAACGCATGTATGGAGACGGTCCTCAACGACTTTGGTTCGATTTGGGCGCTCGTCAACAACGCCGGCATCACGCAAGACTGCCTGCTCATGCGCATGGGCGATGATGCCTTCGATCGCGTGCTCGATGTCAATCTTAAAGGAACGTTTAACACGACGCGCGCGCTCACCAAGACCTTTATGCGCCAGCGCGGCGGTTGCGTCGTCAACATGAGCTCGGTCGTGGGCCTGATGGGCAATGCCGGACAGGCCAACTACGCGGCCTCCAAGGCGGGCGTGATCGGCCTGACCAAGGCAGTAGCGCGCGAGCTTGCGCCTCGCGGCGTACGAGTGAACGCGGTCGCCCCCGGGTTTGTCGAGACGGATATGACGGCAAAGCTCTCGGATAAGGTGCGTGCGGCAACCGAGGAGCAGATTCCCCTTAAGCGTATGGCGCAGCCCGAGGAGGTGGCCGGTGTGGTGCGCTTTTTAGCGAGCGATGCGGCTGCTTACATTACGGGCGAAGTCATACGCGTCGACGGCGGAATGGCGATGTAGAAAGCAAGCCGGGTAAGCGGCTTGAATGAGGAGACCAAGATGGAACAGAGAGTTGCAATCACCGGCATCGGTGCCGTATCGCCGCTCGGCAACACCGCGCTTGCCACCTGGGCGGCCATGTGTGCCGGGACCTGTGGCATCGGCCCGATCACGCACTTCGATACCGATGCGTTCGCCGTTAAGGTGGCGGCCGAGGTCAAGGGCTTTGACGGCAATGAGTACTTTGGCAAGCATGACGCCAAGCACCTGGACCCCTGTGTTCAGTTTGCGATGGCGGCGTCGGACGAGGCCATGCACGATGCGGGCCTCGATGTTGAGGGCGCGGTCGATCGCGATCGCCTGGGTGTCTATGTGGGCTCGGGCGTGGGCGGCATGCAGACGCTTGTCGACAACGTCCACACGATTGCCGATCGCGGGCCTCGTCGCGCATCGCCCTACATGATTGCGATGATGATTCCCAACATGGCTTCGGGCAACATTGCGATTCGCCATAAGGCAAAGGGCCCGACCCTGCCCGTCGTGACCGCCTGCGCGACTTCTGCCCATGCGGTGGGCGAGGCGTTCCGCGCCATCAAGCACGGCTATGCCGATGCAATCCTGGCCGGCGGCGCCGAGGCCGCCATTATCCCCGATGCCGTCGCGGGCTTTACGTCCTGCCGCGCATTGACCACCAACCCCGATCCCGCGACGGCTTGCCGCCCGTTCGATGCAGACCGCGACGGCTTTGTGATGGGCGAGGGCGCCTGCGTGCTCGTGCTCGAGGGTATGGAGCACGCACAGGCCCGCGGTGCGCATATTTACGCCGAGGTCGTGGGCTACGGCAACACCGATGACGCCTACCACATCACGAGTCCCGACCCGGACGCGGCGGGTATCGCCCGTGCGATATCGCTGGCGGTGGCCGAGGGCGACGTTAAGCCTTCCGAGGGCCTCTACATCAACGCCCACGGCACCTCGACCAAGCTCAACGATTCGTCCGAGACGGCGGGCATCAAGCGAGCGCTCGGCGAGGATGCGGCGCGCGCCGCGCATGTCTCGTCGACCAAGTCGATGACCGGCCATATGATTGGCGCCACGGGTGCCATCGAGGTCATGGCCTGTGCCATGGCGCTCGAGCAGGGCGTGGTGCCCCCGACCATTAACTACCACACGCCCGATCCCGCCTGCGATCTTGACTACACGCCCAATCGCGCGGTTCGCGCCGATCTTACCTGGGCGCTTTCGACCAATCTGGGCTTTGGCGGACACAACGCCGCCATCGCGCTGCGTAGATATGCAAGGAGCTAGAGCATGGATTCCAAAAGACTTGCCGAGATAGCCGATGTGATGGAGGACCGCGGCCTCACGCGCGTGCGCGTTGAGGAGCCCGATGGCACCGCGGTCGAGCTCGAGCGCGCGAGCGCTGCACAGCCGGTTGCCGTGCCCATGCCTATGCCGGGTGCCGTGACTGCTCCGGCGGTGGCTCCTGTCGCCATGCCTGCCGCCGCGCCGGAGCCCGCCGCGCAGGCGCCTGCCGTCGCACCGGAGCCCAAGGGCACCGAGGTGACCGCTCCCATGGTCGGCGTTTTCTATGCTGCCCCGGCGCCGGGCGACGAACCGTTTGTGCACGTGGGCTCCAAGGTCAAGGCCGGCGAGACCCTCTGCATCATCGAGGCCATGAAGGTTCTCAACGAGGTGACGGCAGAGGCGGATGGCGAGGTGCTCGAGATCTGCGTGGCCGACGGCGACCTCGTGGAGTTTGGCAGCTGCCTCATGAGGATCGGATAGGTGATATCCATGAACAAAGAAGAGCTCAAGAAGCTGTTGCCGCATCGCGAGCCGATGCTTTTGCTCGACGAAGCCGAGCTGGTGGGCGACGAGGCCCACGGCAAGATCACGATCACGGGCGACGAGTACTTTTTGCAGGGGCATTTTCCGGGAAACCCGGTGGTCCCCGGCGTGATCCAATGCGAGATGCTCGCCCAGAACTGCTGCGTGCTGTTGATGGGCGATGAGGAGGCGCGTGGCGCGACGCCGTTCTACACGAGTCTGGACAAGGTGCGCTTTAAGCGTCCGGTGCGCCCGGGCGACACGGTGGATCTGGTGTGCTCCATCACGCGTGCGCGCGGGCCGTTCCGCTTTGCGACGGGTACTGCGAGCGTCAACGGTGAGGTTTGCTGCCGCGCCGATATGTCTTTTGCACTCATGCACGAAAGTTAAGGAAGTCTTCATGTTCGACAAAGTGCTCATCGCCAACCGCGGCGAAGTTGCGGTTCGTGTTATCCGCGCGTGCCGTGATATGGGCATCAAGACCGTCGCCGTTTATTCCACGGCCGATGTGGACGCGCTGCACGTGCAGCTTGCCGACGAGGCGTATTGCATCGGCGGCCCGCGTCTTGCCGAGAGCTACCTCAACGACGATGCCGTGCTCACCTGTGCCGTAAAGTCGGGAGCTAAGGCAATTCATCCCGGCTATGGCTTTTTTTCCGAGAAGGCGAGCTTCGTGCGCGACTGCGACAAGTATGGCCTGGCGTTTGTCGGTCCTTCGGCCGAGGTGATCGACAGCATGGGCGACAAGGACGCCGCACGTCGAACGGCTGCCGCGGCGGGCGTGCCCATCGTGCCGGGCTGCGATTTGCTCAAAAGTCCCGAGGAGGCAACGGCCGAGGCCGAGCGCATTGGCTGCCCCGTGCTTATTAAGGCGCGTGCAGGTGGTGGCGGTCGCGGCATTCGCAAGGTCGAGCGCGTGGAAGATGCGGCGAAGGCGTTCATCGAGGCGCGTGCCGAGGGAGAGGCCGTTTTTGGCGACGGCGAGTGCTACATGGAGAAGTTCGTCGCGCCGGCGCATCACGTTGAGGTGCAGATTATGGCCGATAAGCAGGGCCATGCGTTTTCGCTCGGCGAGCGCGAGTGCTCGGTGCAGCGCCGCAACCAAAAGCTGATCGAGGAGAGCCCCGCGCCGTGCCTCGACGGACACGACGACATTCGTGCTCGCATGCACAAGGCGGCGCGTGACCTGGCTCGTGCCGTCGGCTACGAAGGAGCCGGTACCATCGAGTTCTTGTATTCGGACGACGGCAATTTCTACTTTATGGAAATGAACACGCGCTTGCAGGTGGAGCATCCGGTTACGGAGTTTGTGACCGATACCGACTTGGTCAAGTGGCAGCTGCGCGTGGCGGCCGGCCAGCCTCTGCCCTTTGAGCAGGAGGACATGCCGGTCCGCAACCACGCCATGGAGTGCCGCATCAATGCCGAAACGCCGGACTTTCTGCCGTCATGCGGAACGGTCACCGCGTTGCGTGTGCCGGGTGGTCCGCGCGTGCGCTGGGATTCCGCCATGTTTACCGGTGCGAACGTCCCGCCGTACTACGACTCCATGCTCGGGAAGCTCATCGTGTGTGCGCCCACGCGTGACGGCGCTATTCGCAAGATGCGCTCGGCCCTGGGCGAGCTCGTGATTGAGGGCGTGAGCGAAAACAGCGAGCTTCAGCTCGACGTGCTGGCAAACGACGAGTTCTTGTCGGGCATGTACCACACCGATCTGATGGGGCATCTCTATGCTAATGAATAGAAAAGCGAAGACGGTCAACGTCCTCGAGGGGCCGATAACCGAGTCGTGCGCCGAGTTCCCCGCGCGCCACGTGTTTATCAAGTGCCCGGAGTGCCGTCGTGTGATCGATGAGGCGCGCCTGCACGACAACCTCGAGGTCTGCCCCCGTTGCGGCAAGCATTTTCGCGTGAGCGGTCGTGCGCGCCTGGGCATGACAGTCGACGAGGGCACGTTTGAGGAATGGGATGCCAATCTGGCGTCGGAGGACTTCCTCTCGTTTCCCGGTTATGCCGACAAGCTCAAGGGCGCGGTCGAGCGTTCGGGCGAGCGCGATGCCGTTGTGTGCGGCAGGGGTAAAATCTGCGGCTGCGATACCGCGCTCTTCTTTATGGACGCCAACTTTATGATGGGCTCGATGGGCTCCGTGGTGGGCGAGAAGATCTGTCGCACATTTGAGTGTGCGACCGAGCTGGGATTGCCAGTTGTCGGCTTTACCGTTTCGGGCGGTGCGCGCATGCAAGAGGGCGTGACATCGCTTATGCAGATGGCCAAGATCTCTGCTGCCGTGAGAAGGCATAGCGAGGCGGGCGGCCTGTATATCACGGTGCTCACCGACCCCACGACCGGCGGCGTGACCGCGAGCTTTGCCATGGAGGGCGACATTATCCTGGCCGAGCCCGATGCGCTGACGGCATTTGCCGGTCCGCGTGTGATCGAGCAGAACATGCACAAGCGCCTGCCCAAGGGATTCCAGCGCTCCGAGTTTTTGCTGGAGCACGGCTTTTGCGATGCCGTTGTTCCGCGTGGCGAGATTGCGCTCACGGTAGGCGAGCTGCTGGCGCTGCACGAAGGGCACGCGCCCGGCCTGGGGGCGCCGCATGAGATCGTGCATACGGGTCGCCGCGGCAAAAAGCTGGGACACTTGTTTAAGCGCTCGACGGCACCAAAAACCGCGCTCGAGATTGTCAAGCAGACCCGCTCGGCAGATCGAGCCACGGCGGGCGAGATGATCTCACTGGGCCTGGATGGATTTGTGGAGTTGCACGGCGACCGCTACTTTGGCGACGACGCCGCTGTGGTGGCTGGTATTGGTTGGAAAGACGGACGCCCCGTAACGGTCATCGCCATCGAGCGCGGCACCACGACCAAAGAGCGTATGCGCCGCAATTTTGGCATGGCGCATCCCGAGGGCTACCGCAAGGCGCGTCGCCTGATGCGCCAGGCCGAAAAGTTTGGTCGACCGGTTCTGTGCCTGGTCGATACTTCGGGCGCGTTTTGCGGCATCGGTGCCGAGGAGCGCGGCCAGGGCGAGGCGATTGCCCAGAATCTCATGGAGATGAGCGGCCTTAAGACACCGATTGTCTCGGTGGTGACGGGTGAAGGCGGCTCTGGTGGCGCGCTGGCGCTGTCCGTGGCCGACCGCATCCTGATGCTCTCGAGCTCGGCCTATTCGGTCGTGAGCCCCGAGGCCTGTGCGTCAATCCTGTGGAAGGATACCGAGCGCGCGAATGAGGCCGCCGAGGCGCTTAAGCTCACGGCCCCCGATCTGTTGGCGCTCGGCATCATCGACGGCATTGTTGACGATGGGGGCCTGTCACATGAGGAGATCGCCGGTGCCGTCATGTCCTCGGCATTTGATGCCTTCGATACGCTTGGGCGGCTCGACGACGCGACTCTCACAAACCTCCGCTACGAAAAGTACCGCGCAATCGGTCAGTACCGCACGATGTGACAAAGGGACAGCCCGCATGTCACATTGGGAAAGGCGTTCCATGCCTCAAGTTTCTAACACCTCGTTTACAACGACGGTTTCATCAAACGCCATGGCCGTGGTGGACTATCTGTCCAAAAGCATGATGTCGGCGCTGCCGTTTATTGTTTGCGCGGCGTTGTTCCGCACCGTCGCCGTCATTATGGGCGAAGGCATGCTGGGCCTGTGGTCTGCCGATTCCGAAATCTATCGCCTGTTCTACAGTTGGCTCTATAACGCCGGCTACTACTTTTTGCCCATTTATCTTGGTTGGGCGGCCGCCCGCCAGCTCGGTTGCTCGGAGCAGCTGGGCATGATGCTGGGCGGCGTATTGATTGCGCCCGATCTGCTTAAGCTCGTCGATGCCGCATCGACGACGGGGGCATCGATGACTTCCGTGTATGGTCTGCTTCCCGCGCCGGTCAACGATTACACGACGACTGTTATTCCGGTTCTCATCTCGGTGCCCGTGCTATGGCGAGTGGAGTGTTTCTTTCGGCGCGTTATCCCTAAGGCCGTGGCGTTTTCGTTCGTTCCGTTTGCAACCATGCTCGTCATGGTTCCGGTTTCGCTGTGTATCACGGCGCCGGCGGGCAGCTATCTGGGCATGCTGTTGGGGCAGCTTATGTTTATGCTTGGCAATTCCGGTGGTATCGTGTCGCTGCTCACGCTCATGGGGCTTGCCGCGGGCTGGGAGTTCCTTAAGATCGTGGGTGTCAGTAACGTTGTCCTATCGCTTGCGTACGCGCAGTTTATGAGTGTGGGAACGGATTCGTGCATTCTCATTGCCGCGACAATGGCGACGTTCGCTGTTTGGGGCATGCCCTTTGGCGCGTCGCTCCGCGTTGCGGGTAAGGATGAGAAGGCGCTCATGCTGGGCTATTCAATCTCAGGCGTGCTTGGCGGCGTAAGCGAGCCGGCGCTGTACGGTTGCGGCTTTAAATATGGAAGGTGCCTGACGTGCATGGCCATTGGCGGCGCCTTAGGAGGCCTTGTTGCGGCCGTGGGCCACGTTACGGCCTATACCATCGGCATGACGAATGTTCTTATGGTCATTGGCTTTGCCACGGGCGGCATTTCGAACCTGCTGTGGTGCTGCGTTGCCGGCGGCACGGCATTTGCGGTGTCTGCGGCGCTGAGCTACTGCTTTGGCGTGGTGCCGGCGAAGGGGCGGGCGACGGGGGATGGAGCCGGTTCGCCCGAAACAGTGGCAAGCGCTGCTGAAGCAAGCGCATAAACCTGTGCAACAAAAGGACGATTCCTTTGTCATGTTCCAAGGCCGCGGCTCGTGTGGGTTGCGGCCTTTTTGTATCTGGGGGACAAAGTGGCTACACTACAATCCGTTTGAGCAATAGATATATAGGTAGTACCGTGGGGGCGGATGTAGATGGTCGAGTGGATTGTTCGTCGTGCGCAGGGCGACCGTGCGCGCGTGGGCACGTTGACGGGCGTGGTGTGTATTCTCGCCAATGTGGCACTATGCGCTGCGAAGGGCGCAATTGGCGTGCTGTCGGGATCGGTTTCGATCGTGGCGGATGCCATGAATAACCTGTCCGATGCCAGCTCGAATATCGTGAGCGTGCTGGGCTTTAAGCTGGCGAGCAAGCCGGCCGACCCCGAGCATCCTTACGGACATGGCCGCTACGAGTATCTCTCGGGTCTGGTCGTGGCGGCGCTCGTGCTGCTGATCGGCCTTGAGCTTATCAAGTCCTCGTTTGAGCGCATCATCCACCCCGAGCCTGTCGAGTTCTCGCTTGCCCTGGTGGTAGTCCTGGCACTTTCGATGGTTGTTAAGCTGTGGATGGCGGCCCTCAACCAAAAGCTCGGTGACCGCATTGAGTCCGAGACGCTACATGCGACCGCTCAGGATTCCAAGAACGATGTCCTTGCCACAGGCGCCGTGTTAGTGTGCGCGATTGTTTCCCAGGTGACGCACATCAATCTTGACGCATGGGTCGGCCTTGCCGTTGGCGCCTATATTGGCTGGAGCGGCTTTGAGCTTATCCAAGATACGGTGAGCCCGCTTTTGGGTCAGGCACCCGATCCCAAGTTGGTCAAGCACATCCGAGACAAGATCATGAGCTACCCCGGTGTTTTGGGCGTTCATGACCTAATGGTTCACGATTACGGTCCGGGCAGGAAGTTTGCAAGCGCGCACGCCGAGATGGCGGCCGAGGCCAGCCCGCTGGAAAGCCACGACACGCTCGATAACATCGAGCAGTCGTTTAGGAACGAGGACGGCATGATCGTCACGCTCCATTACGATCCCATCGTGACCGACGATCCAAAGGTGGCGAGCATGCGCCTGCGTATCAACGCAATGGCTCAGGAGATCGATAGCCGCCTTTCGATTCACGACCTTCGTTGCGTGCCGGGTCCCACGCACACCAACGTGATCTTTGACTGCGTGCGTCCCTCGGATCTGCAGATGAGTGCCGAAGACGTAAAGCACGCGCTGGCACAACGGGTCGAGTCGGAATACCCCAAGTCGATTGCCAAGATTACGATCGACGAAGACTACGCAGGCCATACCCACGAGTAGGGCTGCGCCTGTAAAGCAAGTTATGCAGAAGGGGAGAGCATGAAGCACCTATACCTACTCCGTCACGGCCAGACGGAATTCAACGTCAAAAAGCTCGTCCAGGGTCGCTGCGATTCACCGCTCACCGATTTGGGCCGTCAACAGGCACAGACAGCAGCCGCATGGCTCAAAGCCCACGGCGTCGTCCCTGACAAGGTGGTCTCATCACCCTTAGGCCGAGCCATGGACACGGCAAGTCTCGTCGCATGTGAACTCCTCGGTCCGGGCGCCGCTGCCGAGCCCTGCGAAGGCATCATCGAGCGCAGCTACGGCTCCTTCGAAGAGGGCCCGCACGACGCGCTACCTACCGACGTCTGGGATCCCGGCGAGGATCTGGTCCCCTTCGGAGGAGAAGGAAGCCAGGCACTGCAAGAGCGCATGGTAGACACCCTCACCAATCTCATGGGCGCCGAGGGCATCGAAACCCTCCTAGCAGTAAGCCACGGCAGCGCCAGCCGCCAATTCGTCAAGGCTGCAGCCCCAAAGGGCTTCGAGCTCCCAGCAAAACTCCCCAACTGCGCCATCATGATCTTCAATTTCGATGAGGCAAAGCCACAAGCAGAAGGCGAGCCAATGCAATGCAAGTTCACCCTCCAGCAAATAGTGGACCCCCAACAAAGTCATTAGCCTAAACGAGCAGAGTTAAGCAGACATCAACGTGTCGTCTCCCGAGCTTGGCAGAGGGGCGGCGAAATAAATTAAGTTTGTCGCGAGTTCCGCACGCAAAGGAAAGCACGTAATGTGCTTTCCGTCTTGCGCAGGACTGTAGAGCAGCAAACTTAATATATTTCGCCGCCCCTCTGCCAAGCCCAGGCGACTCCACGCACTTTACCTGCGTAAACAATGTGAGTGAAATATGAATCTCGATGGATACGCCCGCAGCCGTGTATACTAAACAGCTGTGTGTAACCAGGGGAGTATTCTGGCTGGACAAAATGCCTGCTTAATAGGGTTGTCAGGTAGTCCGGGCGAAATACAAGGCTGGGGAGCACGTCGTGTAAGTAGTGGTCCTCTAGGGGCGTACGCTCGGTGGTGTACGCATTGTCCCAAGACCACGCGAGAGTTGGGATCATATCTTGATCAGCATGATTCTCGGCCGCAAGATTGGCATGACCCAGGTTTGGGACGAGGACGACAACGTCGTTCCCGTCACGGTCATCCAGGCTGGCCCCTGCGCTGTCTCGCAGGTTAAAACTCAGGCAACCGACGGCTATGACGCCGTCCAGATCGGTTTCGGCGACATCAAGGCCAAGAACGTGAACAAGCCCATGGCTGGTCACTTCGCCAAGGCTGGCGTCGAGCCTGTCCGTTTCCTTCGTGAGGTCCGCGTCGAGAACGGCGAGGAGCACAAGGTCGGCGAGGTCGTCACCGTCGCTGATTTCGCTGATGTCGAGAAGGTCGACGTCATCGGTACCTCCAAGGGTAAGGGCTTCCAGGGTCGCATCAAGCGCTGGGGTCAGCGCCGCGGTCCTATGACGCATGGTTCTCACTTCCAGCGTCACCCCGGTTCTATCGGTCAGTGCGCCTATCCTGCGCGCGTCCTCAAGGGCGTCAAGATGGCCGGTCACATGGGTAACGAGCGCGTTACCGTCAAGAACCTTTCCGTTGTCCGCATCGATGCCGAGCAGAACCTCATCTTGGTCAAGGGCGCTGTCCCGGGTGCCAAGAATGGTCTCGTCGCCATCCGTATGGCCTAAGGGCCCAGCCCATTTAGCCCAGCGTCATACCAAGGAGAACACTTAAATGGCAAAGTTTGAAGTAAAGAACAGCGAGGGCAAGAAGGTCGCCGAGGCCGAGCTCGCCGCTGAGGTGTACGGCATCGAGCCGAACATCCACGTTATGCACCACATCGTCAAGTGCCAGATGGCCTCTTGGCGTCAGGGCACCCAGTCCGCTAAGGGCCGCTCTGAGGTTTCCGGTGGCGGCAAGAAGCCTTGGCGTCAGAAGGGCACCGGCCGTGCCCGCCAGGGTTCCATCCGTGCTGCCCAGTGGCGTCACGGTGGCGTTGTCTTCGCCCCCAAGCCCCGTTCCTACGCTAAGCGTATGAACAACAAGGAGGTCAAGCTGGCTATGCGCTCCGCGCTGTCCGCCAAGCTGGCCGATGGCGAGCTCGTGCTCGTCGACGACTACGGCTTCGAGAAGCCTTCCACCAAGGCTGCCGTCGCCATGCTCAAGGCTCTCGGCCTTGAGGGCAAGCGTCTGACCATCATCGTTCGCGATGAGGACGTCAACGCCTACCTGTCGTTCCGCAACATTCCCAAGACGTTCATCATCACCGCCGACGAGGCCAACACCTACGATCTCGTCAACAACAACGCTGTGCTGATGCCCGCCGACATCGCCGCTCATTTCGGGGAGGTGCTTGCATAAATGACCGCCCACGAGATCATCATCCGTCCGATCGTGTCCGAGCGTTCCTTCTCCGGCATGGAGCAGAACAAGTACACGTTCGAGGTCGCCAAGGATGCTAACAAGTATCAGATCAAGGACGCTGTCGAGGAGATCTTCGGCGTCAAGGTCGTTCGCGTGAACACCCTGACGGTCAAGCCCAAGACCAAGCGCGTGCGCTATGTCGCCGGCAAGACCCGTTCTTGGAAGAAGGCCATCGTCACGCTGGCCGAGGGCGACACCATCGAGGTCTTTGGCAACCAGGCCTAAGACTCGCTGCTGTTGAGTGAGCTCATGCCTCCCAAATAGGGGAGGCGAGAGCTCAAGGTTTTGGGCGTATAAAATGGACACGCCCGGAACCGTGTATACGTCCGGTGTCATCGCACCCGAGGCAGAACCTCGAATCCCTGTCTGCGATGGCTAACGGATTCCTATTGAAAGGGATTGTAATGGCTGTAAAGCACCTTAAGCCGACCTCCGCTGGTAGGCGTTGGCAGACGATCTCCGATTTCTCCGAGATCACCTGCACCAAGCCCGAGAAGTCTCTTCTCGAGCCCCTGCCCAAGAAGGCCGGTCGTAACAACAACGGCCGCATCACCACCCGCCATCAGGGCGGCGGCGTGAAGCGTCGTTACCGTGTGATCGACTTCAAGCGCAACAAGGACGGCGTGCCCGCCAAGGTTGCCACGATCGAGTACGATCCGAACCGCTCCGCTCGCATCGCTCTGCTGCACTACGCTGACGGTGAGAAGCGCTACATCCTGGCCCCCAAGGGCCTCGAGGTCGGTCAGACCATCATGTCCGGTTCTGACGCCGACATCAAGCCGGGCAACGCTCTGCCCCTCGCCGACATCCCCGTCGGTACGCTCATCCACGCCGTCGAGTTCCAGCCGGGCAAGGGCGCCGCTATCGCCCGTTCCGCCGGTAACTCCTGCCAGCTGATGGGTAAGGAGGGCAAGTACGCTATCGTCCGTATGCCTTCCTCCGAGATGCGCCGCATCCTCGTTACCTGCCGCGCCACCGTCGGTGAGGTCGGCAACGCCGATCACTCCAACATCGTCATCGGCAAGGCCGGCCGTAAGCGTCACATGAACGTGCGCCCGACCGTCCGCGGTACCGTCATGAACCCTGTCGACCACCCGCACGGCGGTGGCGAGGGCAAGAACCACACCTCTGGTCGTCCCTCTGTTACCCCCTGGGGTAAGCCGACGAAGGGCCTTCGTACGCGCAAGAAGAAGAAGGTCTCGAACCAGCACATCATTCGTCGCCGTAAGAAGTAATTTCGGATACCGAGTTTTAGGAGAAAGCACTTATGAGCAGAAGTCTCAAAAAGGGCCCGTTCGTGGAGACTCGCCTTCTCTCGCGTATCACCGCGATGAACGAGGCTGGCAAGAAGGACGTCGTGAAGACCTGGTCCCGCGCGTCCACCATCTTCCCCGAGATGGTTGGTCACACCATCGCCGTCCACGACGGCCGCAAGCATGTGCCCGTGTATGTTACCGAGTCCATGGTTGGTCACAAGCTCGGCGAGTTCGCGCCGACTCGTACGTTCCGTGGCCACAAGGCCAAATAGGGGGTTAACCGTAAATGGCAACTAAGTCTATTGAAACTGAGGCCACCGAGGTTCGCGCCGTCGCTAAGTACGTGCGTGTTTCCCCCAGCAAGGCCCGCCTGGTGGTCGATCTGATCCGCCGCAAGCCTGTCGCTCAGGCCTTCGACATCCTCCACTTCTGCGACCGCGCCGTCGCCGTGGATGTCGAGAAGGTTCTCCGTTCCGCCGTTGCGAACGCCGAGAACAACAACGGTCTGCGTGCCGACAACCTGGTTGTCGCCGCTGCCTATGTTGACGAGGGTCCGACGCTTAAGCGCATCCGTCCCCGCGCCAAGGGTTCCGCTTCTCGCATTCTGAAGCGTACTTCCCACATCACCGTCGTCGTTGCTCCTCGAAAGGAGGCGTAAAGCTGTATGGGTCAGAAAGTCTACCCCACCGGCTTCCGTCTTGGCATCACCGAGAACTGGCGCTCCCGCTGGTTCGCAGAGAAGGATTACGCTAAGACCCTCGGTAACGATCTCGAGATCCGCAAGTACCTCGAGAAGCGTCTTTCCCGCGCAGCTGTCTCCCGCGTCGAGATCGAGCGCGCTGGCGACAAGGTGAAGGTCATCATCCTCACCGCTCGCCCCGGCGTTGTCATCGGTAAGAAGGGTGCCGAGATCGATACCCTCCGCACCGAGCTCGAGAAGGTCGCTGGCGTCTCCAAGGGCCAGCTCTCCGTCGACGTTGTCGAGATCAAGCGCCCCGAGCTCGACGCCAACCTCGTTGCTCAGTCCATCGCCGAGCAGCTCGAGGGCCGCGTTGCCTTCCGTCGCGCTATGCGCAAGGCTGTCCAGTCCGCCCGCAAGGCCGGCGCCAAGGGCATCCGTATCCAGTGCTCCGGTCGTCTCGGCGGTGCCGAGATGGGCCGTCGTGAGTGGTACCGTGAGGGTCGCGTGCCTCTGCACACCCTGCGTGCCAAGATCGACTACGGCACGGCTGTCGCCAGCACCACCATGGGTGCCTGCGGCGTGAAGGTCTGGATCTACCTGGGCGAGAAGCTCCCGGGCCAGCCTGTTCCCAACCCTGCACTCGAGGGCTCTTCCCGTCCTCGTCGTCGTAACTCCGAGAGGAGGGGTCAGTAGTGCTTGCCCCTAAGCGTATTCTTCACCGCAAGGTGCAGCGTGGCTCCATGAAGGGCCAGGCCAAGGGTAATACCGAGCTGCATTTCGGCGAGTTTGGTATCCAGGCTCTCGAGGCCCATTGGATCACCAACCGTCAGATCGAGGCCGCTCGTATTGCCATGACCCGCTACATGAAGCGTGGCGGTCGTGTCTACATCACGATCTTCCCCGATAAGCCCATCACCAAGAAGCCTGCCGAGACTCGCATGGGTTCTGGTAAGGGTAACCCCGAGGAGTGGGTGGCCGTCGTCAAGCCCGGCCGCATCATGTTCGAGGTCAAGGGCGTGCCCGAGGAGGTCGCTCGCGAGGCTCTGCGTCTTGCACAGCACAAGCTTCCCATCAAGACCAAGATTGTTGCTGCCAAGAACGCTGAGCAGCGCATCCAGAAGGAGATGGCTGAGGAGGCCGCTCTCGAGGCCAAGTGGGCTGCTGAGGACGCCGCCGCCGCCAAGGAGGAGAACTAATGAAGCCCGCAGAGATTCGTGAGCTCTCGGACGCTCAGCTCGTTGAGAAGCTGAAGGAAATGCGCGCCGAGCTCTTTAACCTTCGTTTCCAGATGGCCACCAGCCAGCTGGACAACACCGCTCGCGTCAACACCGTGAAGAAGGACATCGCTCGCGTCCTCACGGAGCAGCGCGCCCGTGAGATCGCAGCGGAGAAGTCCGCTGTCGCCGAGTAGGACCTAAGGAGAGAACATGACTGATTCGCGTAACTCGCGTAAGGTCCGTACGGGTGTCGTTACCTCCGTCTCCGGTGCCAAGACCATTGTTGTCACCATCACCGAGCGCAAGCGTCACCCCAAGTACGGCAAGATGATGACCAGCTCCAAGAAGCTGCACGCTCACGACGAGGAGTGCACGGCTGGCGTGGGCGATACCGTCCGCGTTATGGAGACCCGTCCTATGTCCAAGATGAAGCGTTGGCGCCTCATCGAGGTCGTCGAGCGCGCTAAATAAGCAGTCGCTCTTACGACTTGTACGTTTCCGAAGATGTGCGTATGCCTGGCTTGCATACCACGGGCCGCATAAAGGCTGCGCACCTCTCTTCGGTTCTTAGTTCGGAGGAACATCTACCATGATTCAGATGCAAACCATGCTGAACGTCGCCGACAACTCCGGCGCTCGCAAGATTCGCTGCATCAAGGTGCTTGGCGGTTCCAAGCGTCGTTATGCAGGCATCGGCGATGTGTTCATCGGTGCTGTCCAGGAGGCTACCCCTGGCGCCAACGTCAAGAAGAAGGACGTTGTCCGTTGCGTCGTCGTTCGCACCGTTAAGGAGATCCGCCGCAAGGATGGCTCCTACATTCGCTTTGATGAGAACGCCTGCGTTGTCATCAACAACGATGGTTCGCCCGTCGGCACCCGTATCTTCGGGCCCGTCGCTCGCGAGCTTCGTGACAAGAAGTACATGAAGATCGTCTCGCTCGCTCCCGAGACCCTGTAGTTAGGGGAGATATATGTATATCAAGAAGGGCGATAAGGTCCAGGTTCTCTCTGGTAAGGATCGCGGCAAGCAGGGCGTTGTCCTGCGTGCTTTCCCCGCCGAGAACAAGGTCGTTGTCGAGGGCGTTTCGGTCGTCAAGAAGGCCGTCAAGCCCAACGCTGCCAACCAGCAGGGCGGCATCGTTTCGCAGGAGGCTCCCATCGACGCCTCCAACGTCAATCTCGTTTGCCCCGAGTGCGGTAAGGTTACCCGCGTCGGTCACGAGAAGGACGGCAAGAACAAGCTGCGCGTCTGCAAGAAGTGCGGCCACAAGTTCTAAGCTGCCCGCAACATCAAGTTGCTAGCAAAGGCCCGGATGCCACGGCACCCGGGCCTTTTTTGATCCCTATTCATTGGGTACTCATTGGGGACAGGCTTAAATGAGTGATTGCGCGCACGAAGGCTGGCGTGACAGATGGTCAGCTTGTGCGTTGCTGCGGACTCGGTGAGGCAACAGTTAAAAGGGCAACTGTTGGCTGGCGCGACGCCTCAAATGATCCGTTTTCCTCCGTCCCCAAGGGATCAGGTGATGCGTATTTGTGTGTAGTTACGTGCGTAGGATTGCGTGACTGTGCTTGTATATGCGCCATCTGCTGCTGAATTTTGACCATTTAGCGGTAATACACGCAGAAGCACGCACATACACGCGCATTTGTTCGAATATAGAGCTGTCAGAAATAAAAGACTTTTCACGACGCAGGAGGCAGATATGGCAGATTGTAAACAGGCTCCGCTTGATGCTGCGGCAGCCGCAAAGGCAGCGTTCGCTTCGGTCCAGGACAAGCCATTCCCCGATGATATCTTTACGGCTCCCGAGCTTCGTTGGGCTGTGATCGGGTGCGGTGTTATCGCCAACCAGATGGCCCAGTCTCTCGCTCTTTCCGGCCGCAAGCTTGCGGGCGTCGCCAACCGCACGCTGTCCAAGGCTCAGGCTTTTGCCGATCAGTATGGCATCGAGAAGGTCTACGAATCGGTCGAGGACCTCTATGCCGATCCGAACATCGACGCGATCTATATCACCACGCCGCATAACACGCACATCACCTATCTGCGTGCGGCCCTGGCAGCTGGCAAGCACGTGCTTTGCGAGAAGGCCATCACCCTCAACTCCGCCGAGCTCGACGAGGCGCGTGCCATTGCCGACGAGCATAACGTGATCCTCATGGACGCCACTACGGTGCTCCATATGCCCTTGTATCAGGAGCTGCGCCGCCGCATGGATGTCGGCGAGTTTGGCCGCATGAACCTCGCCCAACTCAACTTTGGCAGCTACAAGGAGTACGGCGACCTGACCAACCGTTTCTACAATCGCAACCTTGCTGGCGGTGCCATGCTCGACATTGGCGTCTATGCCCTGTCCGTTATGCGCCTCTTTATGGCAAGCCAGCCCGCTGAGGTCGTTTCGCTGGGCAACACCTGTGAGACCGGCGTTGACGTTGCGGGCGGCATCGTCTGCCGTAATGCCGAGCAGCAGCTGGGTGTTGTGAGCCTTACGCTTCACTCCAAGCAGCCCAAGCGCTCGGTCATCAGCTTTGACAAGTGCTATATCGAGGTCAACGAGTATCCGCGTGCCGATCACGCGACCATCGTGTGGACTGCGGACGGCCACCGCGAGGAGGTCCACGCCGGCACCGAGGCTTACGCCCTGTGCTATGAGATGGCCGATCTTGAGAAGGCCGTTGCCGGCGACGACTCCAAGCGCGAGCTACTGGATTATGCTTCTGATGTTATGGAGCTTATGACCAAGCTTCGCACCGACTGGGGAGTCGTGTACCCCGAGGAGGAGTAAGCGATGCTTGCGGAAGATAGGCTCAACGCGATCGTGTCGATGGTGCAGCAGGCCGGCTCAGTTACCGTGCCGGAGCTTGCCGAGGCTCTGGGCGTGACGGCGTCTACCATTCGGCGCGACCTGCAGACGCTCGATCGAGCGCACCGCATCGCTAAGGTCCACGGTGGAGCGACGAGTCTTGAGCGCGCGCACGTGACGCGTGACTTAACACTCAACGAGCGCAGCGACCTCCATAACGACGACAAGGAGCGTATCTGCGCCCGTGCGGCGGCGCTTGTGGAGCCCGAGAGCTTTGTATACATCGACTCGGGCTCGACGACGCTCAAGCTCATCGAGCATCTTCCACACCTTGAAGATGTCACCTATGTGACCGATTCCGTGCTCCATGCTCAGCACCTCGCTTTGCGCGGCATGCGTACCGTGGTGCTGGGCGGCGAGCTCAAGCCCGAGACCGAGGCGCTCGTTGGCCCCGATGCCTTGGCAACCCTAGACCGCTACAACTTCAATTGTGGCTTTTGGGGCTCTAACGGCATTGCCGCCGAGCAGGGCTTCACGGCGCCCGATATCGAGGAAGCGCAAGTAAAGCGTATCTCGATGCGCCATACGGCCAAGCGCTTCGTAATCTCGGACGCCAGTAAATTTGGCATGGTGGCGCCCGTCAAGTTCGCGGATTTTCGCGATGCAACGATTATTACCGCGGGCGAGGTCCCCGCCAAGTACCGGGCAATGGACAACGTCATCACGGTCTAGAAGCAGGGGCAGGCTAAGGCCAAAACCACCGCGAAGGTACCTGTCCCCATTGTGGTGGTTTAGGGCTCCCAGGGGCAGGGGGCTTCGATGTGGATGTGCTCGCCGGTAACGGGATGCGTGAAGGATACGCTGTGGGCGTGGAGCATCAGGCCGCAGGGGCGCGGCGTTCCGTACAGGTCGTCGCCAACCAGGGGGTGACGCTCGCTCGCCAGATGCACACGGATTTGGTGCTTGCGGCCGGTGAGCAGCTCGACATCGATATACGAACGCGTGGGCAGGCCTCGACGGCTCTTAAGGCGCTTGAGTACCTTGACGCGCGTCTGAGACGGCTTGCCGCTGGCGCCGACGCGCATCTTGCGGCTGTCGTGGCGGTCGCGGGCAATGGGCTTGTCGATGAGCTTCTCGTTCCAGTCGATCTTGCCCTCGGCGAGCGCCAGGTAGTGCTTTTCGAAAGCGTGGTCGATAATCATCTGGTCAAAGGCGGGCTGCGTCTGTTTGTCGAGCGAGAACAGCACCACGCCGGTGGTGTTGCGGTCCAAGCGGTTGAGCGGCTGCATGTCAGTCGCGGCAAAGCCGTCGCCCATCGCCAGCAGCAGATCGCTGGCGTAGTCGGTAAGCGTGCGCTCGCCGGTGCCGTCGCCGTGGACGATCATGCCGGCGGGCTTGTCGATGGCCATGAGCCAGGCGTCGCAGTAGAGGACTTGAGGTTCTTCGTTCACGTGTAAGCCTTTCGGTTAGCTAATTCCCACAAACATGCAGCCCGAGGTCGCCCCGCGCAGGCGGGCGGCGGGCTTACGGCCGGCTTGAGCCGCCTCGACGGCGCGACGGACGCGTGCGACGGCTCGGCCCACCTCTTCGGCCTCGAGCAAGGTTCCGTCGACCATAAGACGGCGCACGCCGGCATCGAGCAGCTGCGGAACCTGCGGCGTGAGGTCGATGGGGTAGGCGTCGTACAGGCGTGAGCGGCCGTGGATGTCGGTACGCACCGGCATGACCTTTCCGTCGATATTCTTGAGCGAGAGCTTGCGGGCACGCAGGCGGCAGTTGGCGCAATCGTGGATGCAGCCGTTGGCAACCTGCAGAATGCAATGCTCGCTTGTCATGACGCGCGGGCGGCCAAAGACGGTGATGCCCAGAGTCGCGGGCGCGGCGGCGCCGAGCGAGACGATCTCGTCGAGCGTAATCTCGGGCGAGAGCCAAAATGCGCCGGCTCCGCGCTCGGCAAGTGCCTCCATGCAAGGCACGTTGTGCACGGGCAGGCAAGAGCGAATCTCGGCCGTGGCGCCGACATGCGCGGCTACGGCGAGCTCGGAGATATTGCCGACGGCGACGGTGGCTCCGGCAAAAACCCACGGGTCGACGCGTACGTGGTCAACGGCGCGGCAGACCTCGTCGAGTACGGGTACGATGCCCTGCTCAAACGCATCGGCGGGGGAGAGCTCGGTCGCGTCGAGCGCGTCGGTGGTCATATAGATGCGCGTGGCGCCCTCGGCACGAGCTGCCTCGGCGGCTTCGAGCGTGGTGACGGTGGCGCAGATCTGCGGCTCGTCGCGGTAGTGCTCGGGCGCGGGGCGGGAATCACTGGTTACAATCGCCGGCAACTCGAGCGTTTTCGCGCGCTCCTCGTACGGCGCCAGAATGGCCTCTTCCAGCGCCTTACAAGCGGCGGCGCGCACCTTGTGCACGGCGGAAAAGCCCATGCCGCAACTCTCGTCTAGGGCCACGTCAAAGCTCGCGGCCTCAAAGGGAGAGGAGCCCATGCGCCCGACGTGCTCAACCAGATCGGATGCCTCGACGGCGCGGGTCTTGGCGGCCTCGACGGTGAAGCCCGTGGCGGTGGCGGTGAGCGCGGGGTTGTCGCAGCAGGTGAGCGTAACGGTAAACGGCTCGCCCAGGCGCGCCACGACGGACACGTCAACAGCTCGGCGGCGCAGCACATCGCGCTTGAGCGCGGAGCCGGCGGCGTCGATGGCACGCTGACTGCGAATCACGCGGACGCGGCAGCCCTCGGGCATGCTGCGGGGCACGCGACATTCGATGATGTCGCCGGCGGCGGCATCATCGGCGGTAATGGTGGTCAGGAACTGGTCAAACTCGTTATCGTGGCGAAGCTCCAGCAGGTCGCCCTTGCCCACGGGCTCAAACAACTCAATGCGGGCGATGGCGGCGCGGCGACGGCGGTCGTCGGGCTTGAGGCCGCGCACATCGCGGTTGGCCGGGCGGCTGCCCAGCACCGTGCCCACGATCTGGCCGCGGTTGTTGGAGCGCTCGTAGCTCATCATCTCGTCACCCGAGGTACCGTCTTGGTAGGCGTGCGTAAAGTCGCGGTTGAAGCAGCGCTTGAGCTGGCGCTGGCGGGCGGCTTCCTCGTCCTTGGCAACGGAGGCTCCGGATAGCATGTCGTCAATTTCGTGACGATACACATCAACGATGGAGTACACGTAATCGGGTGCCTTCATGCGGCCCTCGAGCTTGAGCGATGCGGCGCCGGCGTCATACAGACGGCGAACAAGCTGTGAGGTGTTGGTGTCACGCGGGCACAGCGCGCGCTCGCGACCGGCAGGGGAGAGCGCGCGACCGTTCTCGTCGATCAACTCGTAGGGCAGGCGGCAGGGCTGGGCGCACATGCCGCGGTTGGCCGATCGTCCCGCCATGGCAAAGCTCGACAGCAGGCACAGGCCCGAGTAGCAAAAGCAGATGGCGCCATGGCTGAAGACCTCAAGGTCCACATCGGGCGCGGCGTCGTGAATGGCGGCGATTTCGTCGATGGAGAGCTCGCGCGAGAGAGTCACGCGGTCGGCGCCCTGCTCACGGCACCAAAGGGTTCCGCGGTCGTCGTGGATGTTCGCCTGGGTCGAGATATGTGTCTCGATGCCGGGCATGGTGCGCTTGGCCTCAAAGAACAGACCCCAGTCCTGGATAATGAAGGCATCGGCGCCCAGCGTGGAGCAGCGATGAATGAGCTGCAGTGCATCGCCCATCTCGGACTGCTTGATGACGATGTTGACCGTGACGTAGACGCGCGACCCGGCTAGATGCGCGGCGCGGCAGGCTTGCTCAAAGGCCTCGTCGGTAAAGTTGGTTGCCTTGCGGCGCGCGTTGAAGCTGCCCATGCCGCAGTAGATGGCGTCTGCCCCGGCGGCGAGCGCGGCGGCAAAGGGCTCCGGGCCTCCGGCGGGGGCCAAAAGCTCGGGCCTGCGGTTAGTGGTTCGGCTGGCGGTTGCGGTCATATCCTGCCTTTCAAAATGCTCAGATATTCAAAAGTATAGTGGCGTCGCTGCGGTGGGCGACGCCCGCAGCCTAAGCAGGACAAAGTCTTCAGCAGCTTGGACTGGCTGCTCAACATGAGAACCGTTCAGCGGTTCGGGGAAACCGTTGGGCGATAAAATATTCTCGCAAGCTGATAATATTCTTGCATCAAACAGAAACCTTGAGTACTATCCCAATCAAGCGCGGTGTTCAGACCGAACTGTGCCTCCCGGTGTGAACACCGCGCTCACGCTCTCTCAATTGATCGTAAGGAGAAAAACATGAGCAAGACCGTCGTGTCTTCCGATAACGCACCCGCAGCCATCGGCCCGTATTCCCCCGGTATCCAGGCCGGCAACATGGTGTTCCTGTCCGGCCAGCTGGGCATCGATCCCGCGACCGGCAAGATGCCCGAGGGCGTCGAGGCCCAGGCCAAGCAGTCCCTCGCCAACGTCGAGGCCCTGCTGACCGCTGCCGGCGCTACCTTTGCCGATGTCGTCAAGACCACGGTCTACCTGGCCGACATCGCCGACTTCGCCGCCGTGAACGAGATCTACGCCTCCAAGTTTGAGGCCCCGTTCCCCGCGCGCAGCGCCTTCCAGGTTGCCGCCCTTCCGGCTGGCGGTCTGGTCGAGATCGAGGTCGTTGCCGCTCTCTAAGGCGTTGGCCACAACTAAACATGACATGCAAAAAGACCCTGCAGCGCGTGCGAGCTGCAGGGTCTTTTATCAAGTGACGGATCGCTTGTGGAGCCGCACTCCATTTTGCTCGTTAGCCTTCCTTGCGGACTTTTTGCAGGTAGCGGTAGACGCTGGGCTCAGAGATGCCCAGCGCGGCGGCGGCGCAGGCCACGGCGCCCTTGAGCATGAACACCCCGTTACCGTTGAGGTGGCGAATGACGTCCACGCGGTCGCTCTGACCAAGCGACGCTACACCCAGCCCGCGCGCGCTCAGCAACTCGGCAATGCTACGGTCGATGAGCTCCTGTGTGGACTCCGAAAGGCTTTCGACCTCGATAGGGGCGGGCTCCGTGCGCGTCGGCGCCGCGTCGAAGCACGCCATGAGCTGCTGCGCCATGGCGTTGATGGAGCGCACGGTCGAGAGGTCGGTGTTGACGCAGAGCATACCGACGATCTCGTCATTCTCGCGGATAAAGTACGTCGCTGACTCCAACGTTTTGCCGCCGGCACCGCGCCCCTCGTAGCCCGTAATAAACGGCAGGTCGCGATACTTGGCGTCGTGCATGATCTTGAGTGCCAGATCGGTGGCGGGACCGCCGACCTTGCGGCCGCTCACGATGCCGTTGCGAATATCGACGATGGCGTGGTCGGGATCCGAGAAATCGTGCAGCACGATTTCGCTGTTTTTGCCGAGTATCTGCTCCAGAAAATCGACCATCGGCAAAAAGCGACGTACGGTCTCGTTCACGGGCAACTCCTTTGGGTGAAATCGGAAATGTTCATAACAATTTTTTCTCATGGTAACACGCTGCCCATCATCTCGTATATCCGCAGGTACATTGCGTAATGCAGACGAACGGTAGGAATTTAGCGGTAAACGGTTGACCAAAAGAAAAGTTAGATGTTATTTTGACCAGACACTTTCCTGACCTGCGGAAATGCGTTATTTCAGCTGAAGAATAGTCTGATAACAAAAAATTATTATTGAGAATGAGAATCATCTTTAATACGATATGCAATGAAGGCACAACCTCAACCCCGCACTGCGTCACAATAGAGCGTTAGATGCGAAAACAACTACTTCGAGGATTGGTGGTCAAATGACCCAGGAGACGGTTACGAACGGCACTGAAGCCCTGTTCACTCGCGAAGGCATGCCTCCCGTTAAGGAAATGATCCCGTGTGCCCTTCAGCACGTACTGGCATCGTTTGCCGGCATCATTACCCCGGCGGTCATCATGGCCGGCGTCTACGGCTTTAATAGCCAGCAGAGCACCGATATCATCCAGGTCGCGCTCATTCTTTCGGCGATCGACACGGCCCTTCAGGCCTTCGCTCCCTTCCGTCGCATCGGCGGCGGCCTGCCCATCGTCATGGGCGTTTCGTTCGCGTTCCTGCCGGCCCTGCAGGCCATGGGTGCCTCGGGTTTTAGCTTTGGTGCGCTGCTGGGCGGCGAGATCGTCGGCGGCGCCGTCGCGGTCCTCTTTGGTCTGGCCTACAGCAAGATCAAGTGGCTGTTCCCGCCCGTCGTGACCGGAACGGTCATCTTCTCCATCGGCGTTTCGCTGTATCCCACGGCCGTCAAGTATATGGCCGGCGGTATGGGTACGCCGCTGTGGGGTACCCCGCAGGCCTGGTGCGTCGCTCTTATCACCTTCGCCGTGGTCTTTGCGCTCGCCAACTTTGGCAAGGGCACGCTCAAGCTGGGATCCGTGTTCTTTGGCATGATCGTTGGCATGATCGTCTCCATCCCCTTTGGCATGATCGACTTCTCCAGCGTCGCCACCGCTCAGGTCTTCGCCCTTCCCAAGCTCATGCCCTACGCGCTCGAGTTTGATCCCGAGGTCTGCATTACCCTCGCTGTCGTGTTCCCCATGGTTGCTATTCAGGTTATCGGCGACGTCTCCGCTGCCTGCCTGGGCTCCATCGACCGTATGCCCACCGAGCGCGAGCTCTCCGGCGCTATCGTGTCCCAGGGCCTCACCTCTATGGTCGGCGGCCTGCTGGGCGGTCTTCCCACCAGTGCCCTTGGCCAGAACGTGGGCATCATCTGCTCCAACAAGGTCGTCAACAAGTGGGTCTTTGTGATCATCGCGGCCGTCTTTGCCATCGCCGGTCTGTTCCCGCAGCTCTCTGCCGTCCTTTCCGCTATCCCGCAGCCCGTCATCGGCGGCGCGACCGTCGGCGTCTTTGGCACCATCACCATGAACGGCGTGCGCATGTTCACCCGCGAGGGCCTCACGCAGCGCACTACCACCATCGTCGGCACCTCCGTCGTCTTTGGCCTGGGTATCTGGATGGCCAGCGGTTGCCTTGCCGGCGAGGGTATGCCCGCCTGGGTGTCCACCGTCATCGGCTCCAATGCCGTAACCCCCACCGCCATCATGGCCATTGTCCTTAACCTGATCCTTCCGCAGACGCCGGTCGTGGCTCAGCACATCGATGCTGCCAAGGACGCTGCCGTGGATCTGGTCTTGCCCGAGAGCAAGAAGTAACCAATTCGGTGCTATTCGTCGGCGGACGCATCGCCTCGTCCGCCGACGCCATGCGGCGCCAAGCCGCACTTCAAAGGGCTTGTCCCTTTGGTGAAGCGTTGACGGGAGAGGGCCCGTTTCCGGTGTAGGCCGGCGCTTCGCACTCCGCCATGTCAGAGGTGTCAAACCCCGCCCCTGATGTTGAAGGGAGCATCCATGCTTCTGGTCGCTAACGGTTCCGTCTTTACCCGCAACGCTCAGACCCCGTTCATTCCAAACGGTGCGGTCGCCATTGACGGAGATACGATCGTCGAAGTGGGCCCCGAGTGCGAGCTCAAGGCCAAGTACCCGGATGCCGAGTACGTCGACGCCCAGGGCAACCTCATCATGCCCGGACTCATCAACTGCCACACCCACATCTACTCGGGTCTGGCCCGCGGCCTTGCCATTAAGGGCTGCAACCCCACCAACTTCCTGGAGAATCTTGAGCAGCAGTGGTGGAAGATTGACGATAACCTGACGCTCGACGGCACCAAGGCCAGCGCCTACGCCACGATTCTTGACTCCATCCGCGATGGCGTCACCACGATCTTCGATCACCATGCGAGCTTCTGCGAGATCCCGGGAAGCCTCTTCACCATTAAGGACGCAGCTCAGGAGTTGGGCATGCGTTCGTGCCTGTGCTACGAGGTCTCCGATCGCCGCGGCCAGGAAAAATGCGACCAGGCCATTGCCGAGAACGCCGAGTTTGCCCAGTGGGCCGCCAAAGAGCGTCGCGATAACGACAACCACATGATCGCCGCCATGTTTGGCGGACATGCCACCTTTACGCTTTCGGACGAGACCATGGACAAGATGGCCGAGGCCAACAACGGTCTGACCGGCTTCCACATCCACGTGTGCGAGGGCATGAACGACGTGTGGGATTCCCGCCTCAACCGCGGCGGCATCAGCCCCGTCGAGCGCCTGCTGCAGCACAACCTGCTGGGTCCCGACACCATGCTGGGTCACTGCATCCACGTGACGCCTGCCGAGATGGATATCGTCAAGGAGTCCGGCACCTGGCTCGTCAACAACCCCGAATCCAATATGGGCAACGCCGTGGGCTGCGCCCCCGTGCTCGAATTCTTCCGCCGCGGCATTCCTGTGTGCATGGGTACCGACGCCTACACCCACGATATGCTCGAGAGCCTCAAGGTCTTCCTGATCATTCAGCGCCACAACGCCGCCATGCCCAACGTGGGCTGGTGCGAGGCCATGACCATGCTGTTCGAGAACAACGCCAAGATGGCGAGCAAGTACTTCGATCGCAAGCTCGGTGTGCTCGAGGCCGGCGCTGCCGCCGACGTCATCGTCATGGACTACAAGCCCTTTACGCCGCTGAGCGAGGAGAACATCGACGGCCACATGCTCTTTGGCATGATGGGCAAAAACTGCCGCACCACCATCATCAACGGCCGCGTCCTGTACAAGGATCGCGAGTTCGTTGGGATTGATGAGGACAAGATCAACGCGTGGACCATGGCTGAGTCCAAGAAGCTCTGGAGCACGCTCAACGATCGCGCCTATTAATTACAAGTAGATTCACGCGCGTCGGATGTTTCGCCGCATCCGACGCGCGTATAGGCGGCCTCCGCGGGGTCGCCGGCGCTGTGCTAGCGCTACACCGTATTTGCGCCCGCCGCGCGGTCTCGCCGGGCGTTACAGAGAGGAGCTCATTATGAGCGACATCATGAGGCCGATCCCGTTTTCGCAGCTGATGAACTGGATCATCGAGGAGCACAAGACTCGGGGCGCCGTCTTTGGCGTGCGCAAGATGGTCACGACCAACCAGGAGGGCGCGCTCCCCATTTTTGACGAGCGCATCGAGACCCCGTTTGGTCCGGCCGCTGGCCCCAATACGCAGCTTGCCCAGAACATCGTGGCCTCTTATGTGGCCGGTTCCCGCTTCTTTGAGCTTAAGACCGTTCAGGTTATGGACGGCGAGGAGCTCTCCAAGTGCGTTAACAAGCCCTGTATCGTGGCACAGGACGAGTGCTACAACTGCGAGTGGTCGACCGAGCTCGAGGTTCCGCAGGCCTTTGCCGAGTACGTGAAGGCATGGTTCGCCTGCCACCTGATCGCTCGCGAGTACGGCCTGGGCAGCCCGGACGGCTTTGTCTTCAACATGTCCGTGGGCTATGACCTCGAGGGTATTAAGAGCCCCAAGGTCGATGCCTACATCGAGGGCATGAAGGATGCCAGCGGCTCTGACGCCTGGAATGAGTGCCGCGCATGGGCGCTTGCCAACCTGGACAAGTTTGAGCATGTCGACGCCGCGTTTGTCGAGTCCATCCCGGCACGCGTCTCCAACTCCATCACCGAGTCCACGCTGCACGGCTGCCCGCCCGCCGAGATCGAGCGCATCGCGACCTATCTGATCACCGAGAAGGGCCTCAACACTTACATCAAGTGCAACCCCACGCTGCTGGGCTATGAGTTTGCCCGCCAGCGCCTCAACGAGCTGGGCTTTGACTACATCGTCTTCGATGACACGCACTTCCGCGAGGACCTGCAGTGGGCCGACGCCGTGCCCATGTTCGAGCGCCTGATTGCCCTGTGCGCCGAGCACGGCCTGGAGTTTGGTGTCAAGCTGACCAACACGTTCCCCGTTGACGTGACCAGGGACGAGCTGCCTTCCACCGAAATGTACATGTCGGGCCGTTCGCTGTTCTCGCTGACCATCGAGGCTGCCCGTCGTATTACCGAGCAGTTCGATGGCAAGCTGCGCATCAGCTACTCTGGCGGTGCCACGGTCTACAACATCCGCGCCCTGTACGATGCCGGCATTTGGCCCGTTACTCTGGCGACCGATGTGCTCAAGCCCGGTGGCTACGAGCGCTTTAGCCAGATGGCCGGCGAGTTTACCGACCTGGATGGCAAGCCGTTCGCGGGCGTCTCTCTCGAGGCCGTGACTGCGATCCAGACCGACTCGCTCACCAATCCGCTCTACAAGAAGCCGCTGCGCCCGCTGCCCGACCGCAAGGTCGCCGGCAAGAGCCCGCTTTCCGACTGCTTTACCACGCCGTGCCGTACGAGCTGCCCCATTCAGCAGGACATTCCCGCCTACCTGGCGGCCGTTGACGAGGGCCGCTACGAGGACGCGCTCAACATTATCATCGAGCGCAACGCCCTGCCGTTCATTACCGGCACCATCTGCCCGCATCCCTGCGGCCGTGCCTGCGAGCGTGCGTTCTACGAGCCCGAGGGCGCCCAGATTCGCGCCAGCAAGCTCAAGGCCGCCCGTGAGGCCATGGCCGCCGTGCTGCCCAAGCTGCGCGCCCAGGCCATCGCAAACGACGGCGAGCGCAACGTTGCCGTTATCGGCGGCGGCCCGGCCGGCCTGGCGACGGCGTTCTTCCTGACGCGTGCCGGCGTGCCCGTCACCATCTTCGAGGCCCGCGATTCTCTCGGCGGCGTGGTCCGTCACGTGATCCCCGAGTTCCGTATCGCGAGCGACGATATCTCCCACGACGCAGAGCTCTGCCTGGCCTTTGGCGCCAAGGTGCAGCTCAACGCTCGCGTGGATTCCATTGACGAGCTCAAGGCCCAAGGCTTTACCGACGTGGTCGTGGCCACCGGTGCCTGGATTCCCGGCTCTGCGGGCCTGGGCGAGGGCGCCGAGCTCGACGTGCTGGAGTTCCTCGAGGCCGCCAAGAAGGGCGAGAAACTCGAGCTGGGCGAGGACGTCGTGGTCATTGGCGCCGGTAACACCGCCATGGACGCGGCCCGCGTGGCCAAGCGTCTGGCTGGCGTGAAGAACGTGCGCCTGGTGTATCGCCGCACCAAGAAGCAGATGCCCGCCGACGAGGAAGAGCTTGATCTTGCTCTTGCCGACGGCGTTGAGTTCTGCGAGCTGTTGGCGCCCAAGGCGCTCAACGGCTCCGTGCTGACCTGCGACGTTATGGAGCTCGGCGAGCCGGATGCAAGCGGCCGCCGCAGCCCTGTCGCCACGGGCGAGACCGTCGAGCTTTCCGCCACCACGGTGATCTGCGCCGTGGGCGAGGGCATCGACGCCAGCCTGTACGATGCCGCGGGCGTCGAGCACGACCGTCGCGGCCGCCTTGCCGCCACCTCCACCGGCGTCGAGGGCGTCTGGGCTGCGGGCGACTGCCGCCGCGGTCCTGCCACTGTGGTCGAGGCTATCGCCGACGCCGCCGAGGTCGCCCGTGCCATCGCCGGTGTGGACTTTAACAAGTACGCCGACTGCAACGAGCAGGCCGGCCGCGAGGACACCTGCTACGAGCGCAAGGGGTCGCTGTGCCGCGACAAGCGCAACTGCACCAAGACCCGCTGCCTGGGCTGCGGCTCGGTGTGCGAGGTCTGCTGCGACGTGTGCCCCAACCGCGCCAACGTGGCAATTAAGGTGCCGGGCCTGGCCAAGCATCAGGTCGTCCATGTCGACGGCATGTGCAATGAGTGCGGTAACTGCGCCGTGTTCTGCCCCTACCAGGAGGGTCGTCCCTACAAGGACAAGCTCACCCTGTTCTGGAGCGAGCAGGACATGGAGAACTCCGAGAACGAGGGCTTCCTGGCCGTGGACGAGGGCCACTTTAAGGTCCGCGTCGGCGGCACGGTCCGCACCGTCTCGGTCGATGCCGTCAACACCGGTCTTCCCGAGGCCGTCCGCCTGACCATCAGGGCCGTGCGCGACAACTATTCGTACCTTCTTAAGAAATAGGCGAGTCTCTTATGGCCAAATCCATTCAACATAACGTGGCCTACGTTGCCTGCGGAAGTGGTTGCGCTTCCGCAGGCGGCGACGCCCGCTGCAGCGAAGGCTGCATTGGCTGTGGCGCCTGCGTCACGGCCTGCCCCCACGGCGCCATTGCGCTGGTCGATGGCATCGCCCGCGTGGATCGCTCCAAGTGCACGGGCTGTGGCCTGTGCGGTATGGCGTGCCCGCAGCGCGTGATTGCCTTCGTTCCCGGCTACCAGAACATTCTGGTACGCTGCAACAACACCGATAAGGGCGCCATCGCTCGCAAGATCTGCGACACGAGCTGCATCGGTTGCGGCATGTGCGCTAAAAAGTGCCCTGCCGGCGCTATCCGCATCGAGGACAACTGCGCCCATATCGACGGCGTGGACTGCCTGTCGTGCGGCATGTGCGCCGTCGTCTGCCCGCATGGCGCCATCCACGACCGCACCGGCATCGCCGCCGGCGTGTAGAAGGGAATCACCATGGCACAGGAATTCACTTTTACCGTTAACGGCGTCGAGCGCACGACGACGGAGAATAAACCGCTGCTGCGCTACCTGCGCGACGACCTGCATATCCATTCCGCCAAGGACGGCTGCTCCGAAGGTGCTTGCGGTACCTGCACCATCCATGTGGACGGTGCGGCCGTCAAGGCGTGCGTGCTGACCACTGCTCTTGCTGCCGGTCGCAACATCGTGACCGTCGAGGGCCTGCCCGAGGACGTGCGCGAGGCCTTTGTGTACGCCTTTGGCGCCGTGGGCGCCGTGCAGTGCGGTTTTTGCATTCCCGGCATGGTCATGGCGGGCGCAGCGCTCATCGCCGAGGACCCCGAGCCCACCGAGGAGCAGATTAAGTACGCCATTCGCGGTAACGTCTGCCGCTGCACCGGCTACAAAAAGATTATCGAGGGCATCTCGCTGGCCGCTGCGGTGCTCCGCGGCGAAAAGCAGATCGATGAGGACCTGGAGCGCGGCGATGACTACGGCGTGGGCAAGCGCGCCTTCCGTATCGACGTGCGCAAGAAGGTGCTCGGCGAGGGCAAGTATCCCGACGACATCGACGAGCTCGATCAGCCGGGCCTGACCTATGCCAGCGCCGTGCGCTCCAAGTATCCGCGCGCCCGCGTGCTCTCCATCGACACCTCCAAGGCCGAGGCCCTGCCCGGTGTGGTGGGCATCCTGCGCGCCGAGGACGTGCCGGTCAACCAGGTCGGCCACCTTATCCAGGACTGGGACGTCATGATCGCCCAGGGCGATATCACCCGCTGCGTGGGTGACGCCATCGTGCTGGTGGTTGCCGAGGACGAGGCGACGCTCGAGAAAGCCAAGAAGCTCGTAAAGATTGACTACGAGCCGCTGGAGCCCGTGCGCAACATTGTCGAGGCCAAGGCTGCCGACGCCCCGCGCCTGCACGACAGCTTCTTTGCCTTTGGCAACACGGTGGAGCTCAAGGACAACGTGTGCCAGAGCCGTCACGTGACGCGCGGCGACGCCGCCAAGGCGCTGGCGGAGAGCGCGTTTACCGTGACGCAGCGCTTTACCACGCCCTTTACCGAGCATGCCTTCTTGGAGCCCGAGTGCGCCGTCGCCTTCCCGTACAAGAACGGCGTCAAGGTGCAGTCGACCGACCAGGGTGCCTACGACACGCGCAAAGAGTGTGCCCACATGTTTGGCTGGGATAGCGAGCCCGAGCGCGTGGTCGTCGAAACCATGCTCGTGGGTGGCGGCTTTGGCGGCAAGGAGGACGTGTCCATCCAGCACCTGGCCGCGCTCGCCGCATATAAGTTCCAGCGTCCTGTGAAGTGCAAGCTCACGCGTGCCGAGTCGCTCGCTTTCCATCCCAAGCGCCATGCCATGGACGGTACCTTTACGCTGGGCTGCGATGCCGAGGGCAACTTTACCGGTCTGGACTGCGAGATCAACTTTGACACCGGTGCTTACGCGTCGCTGTGCGGCCCGGTGCTCGAGCGCGCCTGCACGCACGCCGTCGGTCCCTACAAGTACCAGAACACCGACATTCGCGGTTATGGCTACTACACCAACAACCCGCCCGCCGGCGCGTACCGTGGCTTTGGCGTCTGCCAGTCCGAGTTTGCGCTCGAGAGCCTAATCGACCTGCTGGCCGAGAAGGTCGGCCTGGATCCGTGGGAGATTCGCTACCGCAACGCCATCGAGCCGGGCGAGGTTTTGCCCAACGGCCAGATTGCCGACTGCTCCACGGCGCTGAAGGAGACACTGCTCGAGGTCAAGGATGCCTACTATGCGCATCCCGGACACGCCGGCATTGCCTGCGCCATGAAGAACGCCGGCGTGGGCGTGGGCCTGCCCGATGCCGGCCGCTGCAAGATTCGCATCGAGAACGGCGCGGCCGTGGTCTATGCCGCCACGTCCGACATTGGCCAGGGCTGTAACACCGTCTTTTTGCAAGACGTTGCCGAGGCATGCGGCCTGCCGCTTCGCTGCATCGCCAACGGCGAGTGCTCCACCGAGAACGCTCCCGACTCCGGCACCACGTCTGGCTCGCGTCAGACGGTCGTGACCGGCGAGGCCGTGCGCGGTGCCGCCTTCCTGCTGCGCGATGCCATGCTTGATATCGAGGCCGGCAAGTCTGCGCCCGCCGCTCCCGTGAGTGCGCATGGCGACGGCGTCAAGATCGAGTATGACGACGGCCGCGCCTATCAGCTGCACACGCAGGAACTCGTCGCCGGCCAGGGTATGCATCCTCAAGATCCCGCTGCCGCCATCAAGGCGCTCGAGGGCTGCGAGTTTGGGTACGTGTACCTGGAGCCGACCGACAAGCTGGGCGCCGACGTTCCCAACCCCAAGAGCCACATCTGCTACGGCTTTGCCACGCATGTGGTCATTCTGGATGATGACGGTCGCGTGAGCGAGGTCTATGCCGCGCACGATTCCGGCAAGGTGGTCAATCCCATCTCCATCCAGGGTCAGATCGAAGGCGGCGTGCTCATGGGTATGGGCTATGCGCTTACCGAGGATTGGCCGCTCAAGGACTGCGTGCCCCAGGCAAGGTACGGCACGCTCGGACTGTTCCGTGCGCCCGAGATTCCGGATATCCACGCCATCTACGTGGAGAAGGATGAGCTGCTGCCCGTGGCATACGGCGGCAAGGGCATCGGCGAGATCGCAACGATTCCCACGGCGCCCGCCGTACAGAACGCCTATCGCGCATTTGACGGCAAGCTGCGTCCGGATCTGCCCATGGTGGATACGCCCTACAGCCGCGCCCGCAACCGCGGGTAGGGTAGGGCGCGGACGGCCATTGCTGACGAGCTGTTCGCGCTCAACATCAACTACATACGCTGCGCCTTTGGCCCCGGCTCCATCGCGAGCCGGGGCCTTTTGTTTGGAGCGCCTCCGCATGCGGAAGCTGTGTCCCGGAATCATGCCTCAGAATGGGATGTGTTTTCCGCTGGCCGGCCGTTTGGAAAGTGCATCCCAGTTTGAGCGTTTATTCTGGGATGCGGTTTCCGCTGAAGGACTCAACCGGAAAGCACGACCCGTTCCGAGACCTGATTCCGGGACACGCTTTCCGCTAGGCCCGCCATCCGGAAAGCGCATCCCGTTTTGAGTGTCCAGGCTGGGACGCGCTTTCCGTTGGCGTGGCCGTTGGGAAAACGCGGCCCAGATAGGGGGGATGCGATTCGGCGATGCGTGGCCTAGCAGCTCCTACAGGTCCACCTCGTTGAGCCATGTCGGTAGAGCGGTCTGCCGGATGCCTGCCGTCTGCAGCTTTTTGGCGAGCATTCCTGCCGAGCGGACCTCGTTCATGGTAAAGCGCAGCAGAGGGTGGCCGTAGAGCGATAGGTGCGCCTCGCGCTGTCGTTCGGCAACGAGCGCCTCGGCGGTGGTGCGTCCGGCCAGCATGGTCTGGTCGGTATATTTGACAAGCCCGTCGAGCTCGCCCAGCGTGAGTTCCCGTGCCTGGCGCTCCCAGGCAAAGTCCGTTCGTATGGGCTTGGCCGAATCGAAGGGGTCCGTCAGCTCGTATTGAAGCCAGTCGGGCGCAAAGCCCGTCTCGATCATGACGGCTCGGGCGACCGATTCCCCGCCGCTTTCGGCGCGGGCGTCGGCATATTGAAGCGTTGTGAGGGCGGTGCGAATCGCGCGACCATTGCGGGCAGTCGCTCGTTGCTCAACGGCCTCCATCAGCTGTTCCGGCGCAAGGCCGAGCTTTGAGATCGCCGAATCGGCAATGGGCATGCCGTCGGCAAAACCAGTTTGCAGCAGGCAATCTGTGGCCGTTTGGATGGGCGGCGTTACCGATATGCCGGCTCTGCGTATTGCTCCGGCCGGCTTAATCTGGTGTCGCTGAATATGTGCGCCCGGACGAGCCGACGGCTTTGTCGAGCTGCAAACATGCACGACGTTCAGGTGTCGCCACGAGACCTCGAGCCCCAGCAGGCAAGCTGCCGAAAACGAGCAGAACGTCCAATCGGGATGGATGATCGCAAGGGCGCGGATAATCTCGCAATGGCGTTGCGCTCGGTTGAGTTCATCCCAGCGCGTTTTTCGCGCAAACAACCCCGGCATGGGCGAGACAACCGTGCCGCCGGTGCGCCGAAGGAGCGCTTTTCGGATCGCCGTGCTCGGGGGAATCAGACAGCGCCCCTCTTGTTCGGCTTGAGTGAGCAGTTGGTCGATGAGCTGGTCATTGCAATGGGTCATGAGCTACCGCCTCCTTTTGGGTAGCAAAAACGTATCAGCTGGAACTTGCCGCTCAGCTGACCAAAAGCTGACCAAAATCTAACCATGCAGGTAGATGACATGCTTTTGACGACATATTTCTTGTTTGAATCGGTGGGCGGTAATCGGCGACCGTGAACGGTAGCTGGATATGAAGTCTTGGTAAGTTTCGGAACGTGTACTTTTTTGAAAAAGAGCATTCTATCTGCTGTTTTGTGTTTCTGGATCGCATATTTGAAGGCATGTGATAAGGGCTGCGGATCGTCGTCTTGTATCTGCGGAAGCTGTGACCCGGAATGAGCGCTCGGAATGGGATGCATTTTCCGGTAGAAGCTTCAGCGGAAAGTGCATCCCAGAATTCAGGCTCAGAACGGGACACGCTTTCCGGATGGGATGCTTGGCGGAAACTACGGCCCAGTTTTTGGCTCCAGAACGGGATGCATTTTCCGGAACGGTCCACGTGCGGTGGTGTACCGCCCCTTTCGTGTGCGCCGCTTGTCGAATTACGTTATAGCTAGCTATATTATAGGAAGGTATAATATAGCTAGCTATAACGTAAAGGAAGGATGGTCTATGTTTGTCGGAAGAACAGCGGAAATGTCCGAGCTCAATCGACTGTATGGCACGGACTCCTTTGAGATGCCTGTGATTTACGGCCGCCGTCGTGTGGGTAAAACGCGCCTTATCACAGAGTTCATCCAAGGCAAGAAGGCTATTTACTTTCAAGCTCGTCGTACCAATGCGGAGGCAAACCTGCACGGCTTTAGCCAGGCGATACTTGCAGGCTCGGTTGGTGCTGCAGGCGTGTCGTTTCGTAGTTTTGACGAGGCGTTCGATGCATTGGTCACCATGGCTCGAACGGAGCGTTTGATTGTCGTGATTGACGAGTATCCCTATCTCGCCCAATCGAATCCCGAGATCAGCTCGTTGCTGCAAGACAAGATCGACCACTTATACAAAGAGACCAGGCTAATGCTGATCCTATGCGGCTCGTCTCTTTCGTTTATGGAGGAACAGGTGTTGGGCTACGAGAGCCCACTATACGGTAGGCGTACGGCCCAGTTTAAGATCATGCCGCTCGATTTTACGACGACCCTCGGGTTGTGGCAGAGCATGAGTCGCGAAGACGCTGCAGTTTGCTATGGTATGACGGGCGGCATTCCTGCATATATCGAGAGAGTCGATCCTGCCGCATCGCTCAAGGACAACATCAAACGTCTTTTCCTTACTCCTACGGGCTATCTCTTTGAGGAGCCGAGTAACCTGCTAATGCAAGAGTGCCGCAATCCCGAGCAATATGATGCGATCGTGCAAGCAATTGCTCAGGGGCGCTCGAAGATCTCGGAGATTGCGAGCTCTACGGGAATCCCTGCGAGCAACGTAAAGAGCTATGTGGATAAGCTGGCGTCGCTTGGGATTGTCGAGCGCGAGCTGCCCCTAAACGAGACGAGCAATAAGCGAGCCGTGTATCTGCTGAGCGACCAGATGTTTAGGTTCTGGTACAAGTTTGTTCCGCAGAACATCGGGCTGATTCAAAACGATATGGCCGAGATGGCGTATAAGCGCATTGAGCCGCACGTATCGGATTACATGGGTACGGTCTTTGAGCTTATATGCAGACAATACGTGTACGAACTCGCGCGCGCGGGCGAACTTGGTGTGGTGCCGGCAACAGTTGGCCGTTGGTGGGGAACGGACAATCGGACGCGTACGCAGGAAGAGATCGATTTGATTGTCGACGACGGAGAGGGCGCGGCGCTCTTTGCGGAGTGCAAATGGCGTAACGAACCGGCAGGCGAGGATGTTCTGGAAAAGCTCGTGTACCGAAGCGAGCTCTTTAGGCGTCAGCATAAAAGCTACGTGATCTTCTCGAAGCGTGGCTTTACGCAAGGATGTCAGGAAGCTGCGGCGAGCAGGGGAGATACCAAGCTGATTTCGTTTGCCGAGATGTGCGAGCGGAGATAACCAAGCGCGCTCTGATGTGATTGCTCGGAATGGGTCGCGCTAAGGATGCCAAGCGTAAAACCTACAATGAAAATGGCGTAAAAACTACATCTGTCATGGCGTAAAAACTACATTGAAAGTAGCGTAAAATCAGCATTGAGAATGGCGTAATTTCGCATATCGCGTGATAGAGAGGGACGGCCGTCTATGGATGCACCAAAGAGATTGACCCAAAAGGGATATAGGCCCCGGCTCATAGAGGAGCGCCTCGACACCCTTATGCGGGCGTTTGGCTGTGTGGAGATCAACGGCCCCAAATGGTGCGGCAAGACCTGGACGGCGCTCTCTCGCTCGGCGAGCGTCTCCAGGCTCGATGAGCCTGCGCAGCGTGCGGCGGCAGAGGTCGACCCAAGCCTGGCGCTCATCGGCGATGCGCCACACCTGGTCGATGAATGGCAGGAGGTGCCCGAGGTTTGGGATGCCGCCCGGCGTTTCGTGGACGCGAGCGGCAACGAACGGGGGACACTTTTGCTCACGGGCTCGACCGCGCTCAAAAGCGAGGAGCGCAGCCATGTTCGTCATTCCGGCACGGGTAGGATCGCCCGTCTGTCAATGCGCCCCATGGCCCTGTGTGAGTCGGGCGACGGCGAGCCGCTCGTGTCACTGGCAAGCCTCTTTAAGGGCGAGGATTTTGCCCCTCAGCGTCGCGAGAGCACGGTGGATGACGTCGCCCGCTGGTGCTGCAGGGGCGGTTGGCCTGCAAATCTTGGGCTTTCGGAAGATCTTGCGCGAGAGACGGCAAGCCAGTACGTGCACTCGGTGCTCGACGTCAACGTGCTGGACGAGGGCATGTCGCCCGAGCTTGCACACGGCCTTTTGCGAGCTCTTGCCATGAACGAGAGCCAGGCTGTCACGTACAAGACGCTCGTAAAGGACGCCTCGTACGGTGAGGCGGGCCCCGACGAGAGGACCATCGCTGCGTACTTGGACCTCTTCAACAGGCTCAAGCTGACCGAGGACCTGTGCGGATGGGAGCCGCCCATGCGCTCGAAGGCCCGCGTTCGCGTGCGCCCCAAGCGCTACTTCTGTGACCCGTCACTTGCGGCGGCGTTGCTGGGGGCTACCCCTGAGCGGCTGCTTGGCGATATGCAAACGCTGGGGATGCTCTTTGAGAATCTCGTCCTGCGCGACGTGCGCGTGTTCCTTTCCACCTACGGCGGTGTCGACAACAGTGTCCATTATTTCCGAGATGAGAAGGGCCTTGAGGTCGATCTGATCGTTGAGCACGACGGGCGCTGGGGAGCCATCGAGGTCAAGCTGAGTGATGCGAAAGCAGACGATGGAGCGAGAAGTCTCAAGGCGCTGGAGAGGAAAGTGCTCTCCAATCCTGCCGCCCAGAATGCCGCGCCGGCGTTTTTGGCGGTCGTGGTTGGAAAGGGGAGCATTGCCTACACACGCGACGACGGCGTGGCGGTGATTCCCATGGCGGCACTTGGGGCGTAGTGGTTTTGCGGGCGTGCCGTGCTTCCTTTACCGAAAATCCATTTGGTAAACCAGATGCTCGCGGATAGAATAAAGTTGACGGCAGCCCAAGGGTGATAGCTGGGCAGCGCCGTTGCTTGGTCAAGAGGTCAGTGCCTTAATGGCAGCGACTTGTTATGCTTCGAATGCTGCTTGAGTGCCTCGGAAAGTTCGATAAGCGCCGTGAAGAGCGAGACCAAAGCAACCAAGAGCTCTACGAGCTCTGATGGGCCCGGGATGACCGCTGATTCAAGTCACCGGGCCTAAATCTTTTTCATGCATTTGAATAGAGCGGGCAACTCTCTTGGGGCCGTCTGCATGACGTGTGCCTGGCGCATGGTATTGCGCCCCACTTTCATGTCCGTACGGGCGCCTATCCTTACGGCAATGTAGCCGCCTATGTAGCAAGCGGCAGGCAACGGAGAAAGGCCCTAACCGTGTCAGCTGAAAAGACGCCGTGTATCTCGGCTATCGATACGACGAACTTTGCGCGCCAGATTGTGCTGGACTTTGAGTTTGCGCCGGTGCCAAAGCAGCGCCAGCGCCGTGGGCTGCGCAATGAGATTATTGAGGCCGGCGCCGTCAAGCTCGATTACCACGGCAACGTTATGGGTGAGTTCTCGCAGTTTGTGCAGACAGAATTTACCGAAGGCGTTGCGTATCCCGTCCGCGAGCTTACGGGGATATCGGCTGTGGACACCGCGATGGCCGATCCGCTCTATGTGGTGATCAAAAGGCTCAGCGATTGGATCGGTCGCTACTCCGCCCAGGTGGTTTGTTGGAGTGGGGCGGATCGTCGACAGCTTTTGACCGAGTGCCAGGCAAAGCACATCGACCTTTCCGCATTTCCTACGGACTGGGCCGACCTGCAGGCGTTTTACACCTCGATCATGGACGTGGGCAGCCACGGGTGTGTCTCTTTGAGTGACGCGGCGACGTGGTTTGGCATCGAGTTCGACGAGTCGACGGGTCACGCCCACAGCGCCCTAGCCGATGCGCGCGTGACCGCTAAGTTGCTCAAGCAGGTAATGGACGGGGGCTACCACGTGAGCCCGCGTGCCCAGGAAGTCCGCCAGCGGTGGGGGATGGGCGAGCGAGCCCAGACACGCCTTTCCAGCAAGTGCCCCGAGCTGAGCGATCTGCTGCTGAAGCTGAAGGCGGAGGGGAGATAGGGGGCGTTCAGTTGGTAGCCGAGGCAGTTGGGACGGTCGAGGTCGCGCTAACGAAAATCCATTTGTTAAACCTGCTAGCCCTGGGTACACTGCATATCGATGGGCCCGGGATGACCGCTGATTCAAGTCACCGGGCCTAAATTCATATCTATAGGTTTAACCGAATGGCTGACAAGCCTACGGGACCTAAGATTCCATGGCATCGCGAATGGGCAGAACGTTGACTCTCGACTTCCCCTTCTATCTGCGTCAGATGGTCATTGGCTTCTGTTCCTTTGCTAGAATCAGAAGCACATTTGTATTGCATCATGCAATCGCGGGGGTTGCCAATGAAATACGCCGAGCTTGTCGACGGAGAGGCCAAGACAGGCGAGCTCAAGAGCTTTCTTGTGGATGGCGAGAACGTTGCCGTGACCATCCGCATACCTAAAAACATGCGTGATGCGGCGAAGGACGCCGCTGCGCTTTCTGGCATCAGCTTTACCTCGCTGGTAAAGATGAGCCTCATCGAATATCTGACCAAGAAGGAGAAATAGCAGTGGCGGATAGCGACGATCTTATCAAGGCCGTTGGCGCCAATATTCAAGAGAAGGCATCTCTCATTTGGAGTGCCGCCGATACCCTGCGTGGCCCCTACAAGCCTCATGAGTACGGCCTGGTCATCCTTCCTATGACCGTTATCAAACGCTTCCACGACTGCCTTGAGCCCACGCACGATGCCGTTCTCGCCGCAGCTGAGAAATACAAAGCCTTTTCCGTGAAGGACGGCTTTTTGCGCGATGCCTCCGGCTACCCCTTCTACAACACCTCTAAGTTCACCTTCGAGACGCTCAAGGCCGACCCGGAGAACATCGAGGACAACTTCAAGGACTACATCAACGGGTTCTCGGACAACGTGCAGGACATCTTGGCACGCATGAAGTTCGCCGACCAGATCGAACGCCTCTCCGACCCAGACGCCCCGCTGCTCTACCAGGTCGTCTGCGACTTCTGCAAGCCGCAGGCCGACATGTCGCCCGACAAGATCAAAGCTGTGGACATGGGCTACATCTTCGAGAACCTCATTCAGCGCTTCTCCGAGTCCTACGACGAGGACGCCGGCGCTCACTTCACGAGCCGCGACATCGTGTACCTCATGACCGACCTGCTCATTCAGGCGGACCCGCACGTCTTCGACGGCGACCGCATCACGAAGACCGTCTACGACCAGACCATGGGAACCTCGCAGATGCTCGGCTGCACCGAGGAGCGCCTGCGCCAGCTCGACGCCGAGGCCCGTGTAACCTGCTACGGTCAGGAGTTCAATCCCTTCACTTTCGGCATCGCGAAGGCGAGTGCGCTAATTCGTGGCGAGGACGACGCCAACATGCGCTTCGGAGATACCCTCTCCGCCGATAAGTTCGATGGCTTCAAGTTCGACTACTGCATTTCCAATCCACCCTTCGGTGACCCGTGGAATCCTCAGGCCCCCTCGGTGGAGAAGGAATTCAAGACTGCCGGCGGTGGACGCTTCCCCGTTGAGAAGCTTCCCGCCAAGGGCGATGGTCAGATGCTCTTCGTGCTCAACGGCCTGTCTAAGCTCAAGGACGACGGCGTGATGGCGATTGTCCAGGACGCGAGTCCGCTCTACAAGGGCAAGCCCGGCAGCGGCGAGGACAGCATCCGCCGATACGTGTTGGAGAACGACTGGCTCGACGCGATCGTGCAGCTGCCCTGCGACTCGTTCTACAACACCGGCATCGCCACCTACGTTTGGCTCTTCAGCAAGGCGAAGGCACCGGAGCATCGCGACCACGTGCTGCTCATCGACGCCTCCCGGTGCTTCGAGAAGCGCCGCAAGGGCATTGGCGACAAGAAGAACGACATCACCAAGTCCTGCCGCGACCTTATCGTCCAGGCGTACTCCGAGTATCGCGACGGCACTTGGACGGGCGCCGGGTCCAACGGACTAGAGGTCTCCGTCGAGGCGCGCCTGATGGAGACGGTCGAGTTTGGCTTCAACCGCGTTGCCGTGGAGAGCCCCGTCGTCGACGAGGACGGAGAACCCGTCCTTAACAAACGCGGGAAAATGCAGGCGGACAAGGCCAAGGAGGACACCGAGGACATCCCGCTCACTCAGGACATTGACGCCTATATCGAGCGCGAGGTACGCCCGTACAACAAGTACGCCTGGGTGGACAAGAAGAAGACCAAGGTGGGCTACACCGTCCCGTTCACGCGCGTGTTCTACAAGTACGCCGAGCTGGAGCCAGCTGACGAGATCGCCAAGCGCATCCTCGAGCACGAGAAGACGCTCGAGAAGAGCCTCAAGGCCCTCTTCGGAGAGGTGCGTTAGCAATGCGGGAGATGAAGGACAGTGGCGTCGAGTGGCTCGGCGAGGTCCCCTCGAGGTGGAAATTGCATAGGGCTAAGCGCCTGTTTAAACTCACCAACGACAGGGGCAACGATGACCTTACGCTTTTGGCAGCGACCCAGAAGCATGGCATGTGGCCTCAGGATAGGCTTGAAGGTGTTGTTCGCGTTAAGGACGATACCGACCTAAGTAGATTCCGTACGGTTCACAGGAATGATTTTGTAATCAGCCTGCGCAGCTTCCAGGGCGGCTTCGAGCGCTCCGACTTCGAAGGGGTCTGTTCGCCTGCTTACCAAACGTTTCGCTCAATAAAGCCAATCGACTATCAGTTCTATAAGTACTTGTTTAAGTCGCCGTCGTTTATTGACCATATGAATTCACTAACGTTGGGCATCCGCGAAGGCAAAACAATCAAGTTCGAGGACTTTGCAGCCCAAGTGCTACCCATGCCTCCCCTCGATGAGCAGCGCCGCATCGCGGAATACCTGGACGATAAGTGCGCCGAAATCGACCGCGCCGTCTCCACCGCCGAGCAGTCTATTGAAGAGTACAGGGCGTATCAAAACGATGTGGTTAAACGAGCCATTGTTTACGGTACGTGTAACGCTTTCAAAGTGAAAGAAAGCGGAGTCCCGGCGATAGGAAAAATGAATGCGAACTGGGGCCTCGTGATGGTGAAGCGTCTCGCTGTATTTCTCAACGGAGATAGAAGTGACAGCTACCCTTCAGGCGACGACATTCAAGAGGCTGGAATTCCGTTTATTACGTCTGGCGACCTCAATGGTCGTTATCTTCCCGACGTCTTTTCGAAGTACATTTCGCAAGATAAGTACGATTCACTTAAGGGTGTGAAGCTACGGCGCGGTGATGTCGTCTTTTGTTTGCGCGGAAGCGTTGGCAAATGCTCGTTGAACCGAACGGAGAACTGCGGCACGGTTGCTTCTTCGCTGACTGTCGCTAGACCCATTTGCTGCGCTCCCGAGTGGCTTAGCTATGCGCTTACGTGCTCATCTACCACCAATCAAGCCATGGCTACTGCCATTGGTGCAACGAGCGCAAATCTTGCCGCTAACGTATTGGCTCGGGCGTTTGTGCCATTGCCCCCTCTCTCCGAACAGCGTCTCATTGCGGACTACTTGGACGAGAAGTGCACCCAGATCGATGCCGATATCGCTGCCAAGCAGGCTATCATCACCGACCTCAAAGCGTACAAGCAGTCGCTCATCTACGAGACCGTCACCGGAAAGCGGGAGGTGTAGCCAATGGGCGATTCCTATCGTCTTCCGGGCATCGTGCTGGAGGCGTCGTCGTCGAAAACGTGGGATATTGCCGTTTCCGAATGGCACGTGGTGGGGTGCCATGACAATGGGAACACCTCCGGAGAGTGTCTTTGCGGGCATGAGGGCATCAGGTATGAGTTCACAATCAAAAATTCCGTCAACGGGAAAGAGCTCTCGCCAATAGGCTCCACCTGCATCCTTAAGTTTGAAAATGATGAGCTCAAGAACGAGGTTGAGGGCTGGAAGGCAGCGATCAAGCTGCTGGAAGCCCTTGAGGCGAGGAAGCCGGGCGTGCGACTCGATGGCATGAACAGGGATCTGTTTTCTCGACGCCTCTACGCTTTCCTTTACGAGAGGGGCGCCTTTCCGGCCAATAGGTACAACGGTTATGACGGTCGAAACGATTACGAGTTCATGGTGGATATGTTCAACAAGAGGACGGCACCGACGGAAAAGCAGCGCGCGAAGATGTACATGGTGCTAAACAAGAGCATATTTCCGTGGCTCGCTCTCTTTGGTCGCGAGTTGAGAGAGATGAGGTTGTAGCATGCCTGCGCAGACAAAGGAAAAGAACCTCGAAGAGGACATCGAGTCGTTTCTCTGCTCGCCTGAGGGCGGTTTCTTCAAGTGCGACGACAGGCATTCGCTCCTCTACGTCGAGGACGGCACCTATCAGATGGTCGGCGGCGGCTACATGGAGCATCGTGACCGTGCGCTCGACGCCGCCACCCTGGTCAACTTCATCCAGACGACGCAGCCCAAGGCGTGGGATCGCTTCGAGCGCATGTGCAACTCCGATTCCACGGCGAAGTTCGCCAAGGTCTTCAACGACGCCGTCGACCGCCTGGGTATGGTCGCGGTGCTCAAACACGGCTTCAAGCACCGAGGAATTCCTTTCAAGGTCGTATTCTTCAAGCCGGAGAGCGGGCTTAACGAAAGCGCCGCCGACCACTATGCCAAGAACGTCTGCCGCTGCATCCGCCAGTTCCACTTCGCCGAGACGGGCAACCAGACCATCGACATGGTCCTGGACGTGAACGGCATCCCCCTGGTGGGCATAGAGCTCAAGGACCAGTTCACCGGCCAAGACGTTGAGAATGCCATGCGCCAGTGGCGCGAGGACCGCGACCCGAGGTGTCGCTGTCTCAAGTTCAACACGCGCATGGTGGCCTTTTTCGCCGTCGATCTCGAAAATGTCTACATGACCACCAAGCTGGAGGGCGCGAAGACCTTCTTCCTGCCGTTCAACCAGGGCTCCGCCGGGGCGGGAAACGACGGCGGCGCCGGCAACCCCGCAAATCCCGACGGTTATGCCACGAGCCACTTGTGGGAGGTCGCCCTGCAGAAGGACAGCCTGCTCGATATCGTCAACAAGTTCCTCCACCTGGAGGTCAAGGAAGAGACAGAGCTCGATGCGCGCGGCAACGAGGTGAAGCGCAAGAAGGAGCGCATCATCTTCCCCCGTTACCACCAGCTCGACTCCGTGCGTAAGGTCATCGCCGACGTGCGCGCGAACGGGACGGGCAAGAACTACCTCGTGCAGCATTCGGCGGGGTCGGGCAAGTCGAACAGCATCGCCTGGACGGCCTATCGCCTTGCATCCCTCTTTGTGGATGACACCCCGCTGTTCGACTCCGTGGTCGTCGTCACCGACCGCCGAGTGCTCGACAGCCAGCTGCAGGAGACCATCTCGGGCTTCGATCACGCCATCGGCTCGGTCGTGACCATCGGCAAGGACAAGACCTCGGCCGACCTGCGGGACGCCATCAACGGCGGCGCTCGTCTCATCGTCTCGACCCTTCAGAAGTTCCCCGTGATCTACGAGCAGGTCGAGAGCAAGGGTAAGCGCTTCGCCATCATCGTCGACGAGGCACATTCGTCCCAGACGGGAACGAGCGCGCTCAAGCTCAAGAGCGCCCTTGCCGACAAGCGCGACGCGCTCGAGGAGTACGCTGAGATCGAGGCGGAAGCCGAGGACGCCGCAGCCGATTGGGAGGACCAGCTCGCCGACGAGCTCGCGAGCCACGGCCGTCACAAGAACCTGACCTTCGTTGCCTTTACCGCCACGCCAAAGGAACAGACGCTCGAGATCTTCGGCGATGAGTGGCCTGACGGGTCCTTCCACCCGTTCCACGTCTACTCGATGCGCCAGGCGATAGAGGAGGGCTTCATTATGGACCCCCTCGCCAACTACGTGAGTTATTCGGAGGCCGTCGAGCTCGTACGCACGGTCCCCGACAATCCCGACGTACCGAGCAGCCCCACGCTCAAGCTGCTCCGCAAGTATAAGGAGCTGCACCCCTATGCCCTCGGCCAGAAAGCCGAGATCATCGTGGAGACATTCCGCACTGATATTTTCTGTATTGAAGACGTCGATGATGCACCCGTATACCATTGACGTCGACACCATCAGATGCGGACCGCGCGGTGACCCCACATTCCGCTGGCGCCCACGGGGCTGCCCTCGTTTCCTGACATGTCCCGCGCGGGCCGCGGCGAGCCGAGACCGCCGCATGACCTAATAGGAGCATGGAGCGATACCGCGGACCCGAACAACCGCATTCTATCGCGCCCCGTCAGTGTGCCGTCTGCCCG
>DBFANS010000043.1:0-36313 GCA_048233475.1 Collinsella aerofaciens
GCACTGATGAAGTTTATCGCGAGTTCCGCACGAACAGGAGGCCACTTAATGTGGCCTCCGTCGTGAGCAGGACTGTAGAGCAGGAAACTTCATCAGTGCCCGCCCCACGGGAAACCGGCGGGATGGACCAGTTCAGATGGGGCTTTGATGCATGGGTGGTCTGTTGGTGGGCAAATGGGTATCATACTGAGGTTACTGCGTCGACTCTATGATGCATGTTTGTACGTTCCCGGCGGTCGGTTTGCCAGAAGCGCCCCGCCGGTTGTTCCAGACCCGTTTCGAAGAAAGGAAACCACACTAACCTATGGCAGCTAAAAAATCATCTCCCTTGAAGATCATTCCGCTCGGTGGCCTTGACGGCATCGGCAAGAACATGACGGTCTTCGAGTGCGGCGACGACATGGTGCTCGTCGACGCCGGTCTCATGTTCCCGGATGACTCCCAGCCCGGTATCGACCTGGTGCTTCCTGACTACACCTATGTCCTGGAGAACGAGGAGAAGCTCCGCGGTATCGTCGTCACCCACGGCCACGAGGACCACACCGGTTCGCTTCCGTATCTGCTGCAGGACCTCAACAACAAGGTGCCCATCTTCTCGAGCAAGCTGACGCTTGGCTTTATCGAGGGCAAGCTCTCTGAGTTCCGCATCCGCGCGCCTAAGTTCCGCGAGGTCAAGGGCGGAAGCCATGTCAATCTCGGTGGCATCTCGCTCGACTTCTTCTCGATGACGCACTCCATCCCCGGCGCTCTGGGCGTGTTCATTCGCACTAACCAGGGCACCGTTATGCACACCGGCGACTTTAAGCTCGACCAGACGCCCATCGACGGCGTTACGCCCGACTATGCCGCTATCAGCCGCTTTGCCAAGCAGGGTATCGACCTGCTGCTTTCCGACTCCACCAATGCCACGGTTCCCGGCTTTACCAAGTCCGAGGCCGAGGTTGGTCCCAATCTGCTGCACGCCATCAAGAACGCCCCGGGTCGCGTGTTCGTCGCGTCGTTCTCGAGCCACATTCATCGCCTGCAGCAGATCTGCGATGCCGCCCGTAAGTGCGGCCGTAAGGTCGTTGTGACCGGTCGCTCCATGCTCACCAACACCCGCGTCGCGCGCGAGCTGGGCTACCTCAACATCGACGATGCCGATATCATCGATGCCTTCGATATCGATAACCTGCCCGACGACAAGATCGTCGTCATGTGCACCGGTTCGCAGGGCGAGCCGCTGTCGGCCCTGTCCCGCATGGCCAATGGCGAGCACAAGACGCTCTCCATCCACGAGGGCGATACCGTCATCCTCTCAGCAACTCCCGTTCCCGGCAACGAGAAGGCCGTCCAGCAGGTCGTCAACAGCCTGGCCAAGCTCGGCTGCGACGTGTGGGATAAGAACCGCGCTCTCGTCCACGTCTCCGGTCACGGTAGCCAGGAGGAGCTCAAGCTCCTGATGGCCATGGCCAAGCCCACGTACTTTATGCCGGTTCACGGCGAGGCCGTGCATCTGCGCGCCCATGCCCAGCTGGCCCGCAAGATGGGCATCAAGGACGATCATATCTTTATCCTCGATAACGGCGACACGCTCGAGATGCGCGGCGGTATCGTCAAACGCGGTACGCCCGTCGAGTCCGGCGTCGTCTACGTCGACGGCCTGCGTATCGGTGATACCGACCCCATCGTCCTGCGCGATCGCCAGAAGCTCGCCAACGACGGTATGGTCACGGCCGTCGCCATCGTCTCGCTCAAGCACAAGAAGATCGAGGCCATCGAGTTCTCGGGCCGCGGCGTCTCGTTTGCCATCGACGACCAGTTCTCCGAGGATGCCTCCGCGTCCATTATGAAGACGATCGAGAAGGGCAAGTTCAGCTTTACGAGCAGCGGTTCCGATGCCATTCGCAAGGCCGTGCGCGATTCGCTCTCCAACTTTATTTGGAGTCGTACGCGCACCCGTCCGATGATCATCCCGGTCGTCATGGAGGTTTAGTTTGGCGCGCGGATCTGCACAAAACGCCAAAGGCAATAAGGCCAATAACCAGCCGGCATCTGCTAAGGGTGCCGGTTCCCATCTGCGTGCCAATAAGGGCCACGAGTCCGAGTTCGATGATTTCGAGCCCTTGGTCGAGCCCTCGGCCAACCGCGATATCGCCGGCGTGGTCATTGCCGTTTTGGCGATTGCGTCCTTTATTGCCGTGATTTCGCCGGCGACTGCGCCCGTTACGGCTGCGGTTGCCGGTTTCTACCACTTGGGCTTTGGTCTGGGCGCCTACGTGCTGCCGATCGTCATTTTGCTGTTTGCCGCCACGCTCTTTTTAGGCGAGGACTCGCCGCTCAACGCGCGCTCTGTTGCGGGCGGCGCCGTGGTCTTTATCGCCGTCGTCTCCATTCTTTCGCTGATGGTGCCGGGTACGAGCGACTCGTGCGACCTTATGTTCACGCCGCAAAACCTGTCCGCCGCGGGTGGCTACATTGGTGCGTTTATTGCGAGTGCGCTGCAGAATGCCCTGGGTAAGCCTATCGCGATGGTGGTCCTGTTGGGTCTGGCCGTCGTTGGTTTTGTCATCATTGGCTTTTCGGTGGGCGGTGTGCTGCGCTCTGCCCGCGATCGTGCGGCTGATTTTGCCGAACGCCGTCGTGCCGATGTCAACGCCAGCCCGTGGGGTGACGACGAAGCCCTGTCGGTGCCTGGCGTTGCCCGTCCTCACCTGAGTATTCTTCGTCAAAAGGGCTCCGATGCTGCCGTGACCACGGTCATGGGCAACGATGTGGACCCGGTTTTGGACGATGACGACGAGGACGAGGATCCGTTTGTCGACGTGTCCGATGCCGTGGAAGCTGAGCGCGCTAAGACGACGCTGTTGCCGCGCCGCCATGGCAAGAAGGGCAAGGCTGCGCCCAAACTCAATACGAGTGAGCCCGACCCGTCTTGGTCCGAGAGCGAGATTGAGCTCACCGAGGGCGATGACGAGGACGACGAGGCTCCGATTGAGACCGCAAAGACAACTTTGCTGCCGCGTCGCCATGCAAAGCGCGACCAGGTAACCGGTCAGCTTTCGATGGAAGACGACCCCGATAAGATCGACGAGTCCGAGCCGCCGTTTGCCGTGAATCCTGTCTCGGCAGCACCTCAGATTCCCGACTTCTTGAAGCATCCCAAGGTTGCCGATGCGTCTGCCTCGAGTGCTGTCGAATCGGCTGCGGCTAGCGATGGGGGAGCGGACGGCGGCGCCGCAGATAACGAGGGAGAAGAAGAGGACGGCCTCAAGCTTCCGCCGCTCGAAATCCTGCATGCCAACCCGCAGTCGGCTTCCTCCGCGTCTTCTGACAAGGAGCTGGAACAGACTGCCGAGTCGCTTCAGTCCACCTTGCTGGAGTTTGGTCGTAGTGCCCGCGTGGTCGGCTGGATCGCCGGCCCCACGGTGACGACCTTTAAGCTGCAACCTGGCGAGGGCGAGCGCGTGAGCAAGATTTCGAGCCTCGAGGACGATATCGCGCTATCGCTTGCTGCCCAGTCCGTGCGTATCTTTGCCCCGATCCCCGGCACCTCGCTTGTGGGTATCGAGATCCCCAATCGCAAGCGCCAGAACGTCAACCTGGGCGACGTGCTTCCCTATGTGAAGGGCGGTCCGCTCGAGCTCGCCATCGGTCGAGATGCCGAGGGTACGCCGGTCGTCGCCGACCTTGCCAAGATGCCCCACCTGCTGATCGCCGGTACCACGGGTTCCGGTAAGTCGGTCATGATCAACTCCATCATCACGACCTTGCTCATGCGCGCCCTTCCCGAGGACGTTCGCCTGATCATGGTCGACCCCAAGCGCGTCGAGCTTGCGGGCTATAACGGTCTGCCGCATCTTTACGTGCCTGTAGTGACCGAGCCCAAGCAGGCCGCGAGCGCTCTGCAATGGGCCGTGTCCGAGATGGAGCGTCGCCTGAAGGTCTTCGAGCGTCTCAACGTGCGTAAGATCTCGACCTACAACGAAAAGCAGGCCGCCGGCGAGTTTGAGCATTACGATAACCCGCCGCAAAAGATGCCCTACCTGGTCATCATCATCGACGAGCTCTCGGACCTGATGATGGTCGCCGGTAAGGATGTCGAGGCCTCGATCGTGCGTATTGCTCAGCTGGGCCGTGCCGCCGGTATCCACCTTATCGTGGCCACGCAGCGCCCGAGCTCCAACGTGGTGACGGGCCTCATCAAGGCCAACATCACCAACCGCATCGCCTTTAACGTCGCCACGGGCATCGACTCGCGCGTCATCATCGACCAGATGGGTGCCGAAAAGCTCACCGGTTTGGGCGACATGCTGTTCTCTAAGGTCGACTGGGGCAAGCCCCGCCGTATCCAGGGCTGCTTTGTCTCGGATGATGAAATCAACGAGATCGTCGAGTTCGTCAAGTCGCAGAGCGAGCCCGACTACCACGAGGAGATCCTGTCTGCCGTGGCGCCCGCTTCCATGTCCATGGCGGGTGGCGGCGGCATTGTCCGTACCGGAGTCGCCGAGCCGCAAGACGATGATCCGCTCATTTGGGAAGCCGCCCATATTGTGGTGGAATCGCAGCTTGGCTCCACATCTGGCCTGCAACGTCGTCTGAAGGTTGGCTATGCGCGTGCCGGGCGTATTATGGATATGCTGGAAGAAAAGGGTGTCGTCGGCCCGCCCGACGGTTCCAAGCCGCGCGAGGTCCTGTTGGACGAGGAGGGGCTTGCCGCGCTGGAGTCTGTCGACGCCGAGATGGCACGTGAAGATCGTGAGTTTGGAGGATTCTGATGGCTGCACGCTTTGGTGACATGCTGCTTGAGCAGCGTCGCCGAATGGGCCTTTCCATTCAGCAAGTCGCCAACACCATCAAAATCAGGCCGCAGATCATCGAGTTTTTCGAGACCGGTAACTTTGCTTCGATGCCGCCGCGCGGCTATGCGCAGGGCATGATTTCGAGCTATGCTCGCTTTTTGGGCCTCAATCCGCGCGAGGTCGTCAATGCCTACTTTGACGATTTGATGGCATACGAACGCGAGACGTCGCAGCAGGGCGGTCGTTTTCAGGACGCCGCCGGCTACGTCAATTCGCGTTCCTCGGTCGATAACGGGCGCTTCCTGATGGTTCAGGGCGGTCGTTCGACCCGCTATGGACAGCGTCCTCAGCAGGCCGGTTATATTACCGAGACGGGTTCGGGCGAGGAGATTCGCTCACAGCGTGACCGGTTCCGCAGTACGCCGATGCCCGAGGACCGTGCACTTCCCGCTGCCCGAGGCGTGGCGCGTGACCCTCGTGCCGGCTACGGCGACGGCGGCTATTCCGATCGCGGTTACCGTGGTGCCTCTACGGGACGCTCTCGCGGTGGCTATGCGGATGCCGATACCACGCAGGTGACGCCGCGTCTTCGCTCTCAATCACAGCCGTATGGCCAGCGCTCTTCGGCTCCGCGTTCGGGCCAGCGTGGCTATCAAGGCCGCGGTGAACTTGCGCCCCGCTCGGGTCAGCGCAGCCTTCAGGGCCAGGGTGGCTATCGCGGCCGTTCCGATAGCAATCGTGGTCGTATGCCTCAGGGAGGCGGCCGCAGCAGTTCCAATCGTCGACGCGGCGGATCACGTACTCCTCAAAACAACGGGCTCGATCCGCGTATCGTCTACGCCGGCATCGGTGCCGTTGCGCTGCTGTTGATTGTGCTCATCGTGGTGCTTCTGCGCGGCTGCGCATCTTCGGCGCCCGAGACCACGCCCGAGACGCCCACTGCTACCAAGACGACGACCAAGAAGTCTTCTAAGAAGACCGAAACGGTCGACGAGGACGATGACACCGATGAGGCGACGGATGAGTCGACTGATTCGGACGCCACCAAGACGACGGCCAAGAAGGAAGAGAACGAGGTCACGAAGGTCAAAGTCTCCGTTGCCAAGGGAAAGACCGCGTGGATTGAGGTCAAGGTTGACGGCAAGTCGGTCTATGGCGCCCAGGCGACTGGCCCCTTTGAGCAGGAGTACACGCCCGAGTCTTCGATCGAGATCACCACGTCCAAGCCCTCCGATGTCACGGTTACCAAGAACGGTGAAAAGGTTCGCTATGACACCAAGACATCGGGCGTGGCGCGCGTGACCATTACCGTTCCCAAGAAGGAGTCCACAGACTCCGAGGACGGCGAGGGTACCGACGACACCGATACTGCCGACGGCACCGACGCCCAGTCTGCCGACGGCGCCGATGCTCAGTCTGCCGACGGCACCGACGCGGCATCCGACGGCCAGGCAGCGAACGATTCAGATGACAATTCGTACGACAGCTACTAAGGCTCCCCGTACCGAAAGGAAGAACTATGGCTAAAGATTTCAGCTTTGACGTTGTGTCCGAGGTCAATATGCAGGAGGTCGATAACGCTTTCCAGCAGACCACCCGCGAGATCTCTCAGCGCTATGACCTTAAGGACTCCGGTGCCACCATCGAGCTTTCGAAGGGCGACAAGCTCTTTACGATCAATGCCCCGGCCGATTTTGTCTCCAAGCAGATCATTGACGTGCTGAGCTCCAAGCTCATCAAGCGCGGCATCGACCTCAAGGCTGTCTCTTGGGACGCGCCGCAGGCGGCTTCGGGCGGTACCGTGCGCGTGCTCGGCCATATCGTCGAGGGCATCGACCAGACGACCGCCAAGAAGATCAATAAGGACATCAAGGATCAAAAGCTCAAGGTCAAGGTGACCATCGAGGCCGATAAGCTGCGCGTTTCCTCGGCTTCCAAGGACGCGCTGCAGACGGTGATCCAGTTCCTGCGCGACCAGGACTACGGCCAGCCGCTGCAGTTTACCAACTACCGCTAATTTACTCGAAAGGACCGCTCTCCAACATGGATACTCCGTTGGGTTCCGTACTCTATATCACGCTTGGCTGCGCCAAGAACGAGGTCGATACCGACCGCATGCGTTCGCTGCTGACCGCTGCGGGCTACGAGGAGGCATTCGATCCGCAGGATGCCGATATCGCTATCGTCAACACGTGCTCGTTTCTTGCCTCGGCGACGTCCGAGAGCATCGAGACCACGCTCGAGCTCGCTAACGAGGTGCAGGACGGCGTTCGCGCCTGCCCCATCGTCATGTGCGGTTGCGTGCCGTCTCGTTACGGCGATGACCTGCCCGACGAGCTTCCCGAGGTCGCTGCCTTTGTGAAGGCCGATGAGGAAGACGGTATCGTCTCTGTCATCGATGGCGTACTGGGCGTTGAGCGCGAGATCGCGGCCTATATCCCGCAGGTCAAGCGTACCGTTGAGGGTGCCGTTGCCTACGTCAAGATTTCCGATGGCTGCAATCGTTTTTGCAGCTTCTGCATGATTCCCTACATTCGCGGTCGCTATCATTCGCGTAATGCCGAGAGCATTATCACCGAGGTGCGTGACCTGGTTGCCGGCGGCGTGCGCGAGATCGTGCTGATCGGGCAGGACACGGGTATTTGGGGCACCGACTTTGCCGACGAGGACGTCCCCGAGGGCTCGCCGCGCAATCTGGCGCAGCTGCTGCGTGCCGTCGCCGAGGCCGTGCGTCCGCACAACGTCTGGGTCCGCGTGCTCTATCTGCAGCCCGAGGGAATGACCGACGAGCTTATCGAGACGATTCGCGATACGCCCGAGGTGCTGCCCTATATCGATATCCCCGTGCAGCACTGCGACGCGCGCATCCTCAAGGCCATGCGTCGCTCCGGTTCGCGCCAGGAGCTCGAGGATCTGTTCCGCGACCTTCGCGAGCGCATCCCCGGCATCGTGATTCGCTCTACGGCCATGGTCGGCTTCCCGACCGAGACCGACGACGAGTTCCGCGATCTTATCGACTTTATGGACACCGTCGGCTTTGACTACACGAGCGTCTTTGCCTACTCGCGTGAGGAGGGCAGCCTGGCTGCCAAGATGGAGGGCCAGGTCGATGAGGAGGTCAAGCTCGAGCGTGCCCAGGAGGCCATGGATCTGGCCGAGTCGCTCGGTTTTGCCGCCACGGCGGCCCATGTGGGCGAGCGCGCACAGGTGATCGTCGACGGCATCGAGGAGACCGAGGACGGCGCCGAGCTGATCGGTCACGCCTGGTTCCAGGCGCCCGATTCCGATGGCGCGGTGCATCTGGACGCCAGCGAGGCGTCCGTGGGCGATATTCTGACTGTCGAGTTTACCGATAGCTTCTGCTATGAGCTTATCGGTCATGTTGTGGAGTAGGAGAGCGTCGTGGCAAACGAGAGCAATAAGGAACTGACGAGTGTTTGGACGCCCGCCAACATCGTGACGTGCGTTCGCATCGTCTTTATCCCGGTGTTCATGATCATTTCGGCCCTGTCTCACGCGAGCGTTGCCGGTACGGACTGGAGCACCTTCGACGGTCCGCTCGCAGCCGCCGCCTTCATTTTGTACGTGATCCTGTCGTGCACCGATAAGGTCGACGGCTATCTGGCGCGCTCGCGTAACGAGATCACCGATTTCGGCAAGTTCTTGGACCCCATCGCCGACAAGCTGCTCGTGTTCTCGGCCCTGCTGCTGTTCCTGGATTTTGGCATGGTGACCGTGTGGTCCGTGTTCATTATCCTGTTCCGTGAGCTGTTGGTGAGCGCCCTTCGTATGGTCGCAAGTGCTGCCGGTGTGGTCGTTGCCGCCGACAAGCTCGGCAAGTATAAGACGGCGACCACGATGGTCTCTATCTGCGGCTATCTGTGCGTCTTTGCGATGGCCGGTCTTCAGCTGGGGCCGGTGTCGCTGACGCTCGGCATCTACTCGGTGTCGCGCTTCCTGTACGCCGTTGCCGTTGTCCTGACCGTTATCTCGGGCGCCCAGTACTTCTGGAACTGCCGCAAGATCGTCTTTTCGGTCTAGGTCCTGGTGGGTATGACGGACTCTTTTGAGCAGATTTCCGCACATAACGAGGAGCTGGCGCGTGATATTGTCGAGCGCGCGAGCGCTCGGGGCGTGACGGTTTCGACGGCTGAGTCGCTGACGGCGGGTATGATCGCCTCGACGATTGCCGATATCCCGGGCGCCTCGGCGGTGCTGCGTGGCGGTGCGGTGACCTATTGCGATGAGATTAAGCATCGTGTTCTTGGTGTTGAGCAGGAGACGCTCGACCGCTATACCGCGGTGTCGCATCAGACCGCGCGCGAGATGGCGGTGGGTTCGCTGGAGCTGTACCAGAGCGATATTGCAGTGAGCGCAACGGGTTATGCCGGCCCCGGCGGTGGCACTGAGGACGATCCGGCGGGCACTTTCTATATTGGCTGGGCGCATCGTTCCGCCGATGGGGGCGTGCCGGTCGTGGACTCTGTGCGCTGCCACTATGAGGGCGACCGTTCGTGTGTTCGTGCCCATGCGGTCGCGGAGGCATTGGGGCGCATTGCCCTTGTGCTCAACTCTATGGAATAGACATGTTTTAAGGGGCCTTCGAGCCCCTTAATTGTGGAGATAGGGACCTCTGACAAATTTAGCGTTTGTGCTGGTTGTAGATGTATTTTTGCCTGCCTTGTTCATATTTGGTCCTTTGTGGTCAAGTATTTGGTCAGTGTTTGGTCGGCGTTTGGTTGGGTTTTGGAAAGACCGCCTGCATATGATTGGCCTGAACGGTTGACCACGAACAGCCGTTCGTTTATTATCGATGCAGGTTGTTAAGAGGAGGGCTATTCATGGCCAAGAATTCAGGTCCCGTACGTACCGTTCATGCTCGCACGACGGGTAAAGAGCGCGATGAGATGATCGCCACCACCAAGGCCGAGATCGAGAAGAAATTCGGCCAGGGTTCCATCATGAGGTACGGCGACGGTGGCCCCGAGCTCGAGGTCGAGGCTATTCCCACGGGCGCCCTGGCCCTCGATGCCGCGCTGGGTATCGGCGGCGTGCCGCGCGGCCGTATCGTCGAGATTTACGGTCCTGAGTCCTCCGGTAAGACGACGCTTTCGCTCGAGATCCTGGCCGAGGCCCAGGCAATGGGTGGCGTTGTGGCATTTATCGATGCTGAGCACGCGCTTGATCCCACGTATGCCGCGCGCATTGGCGTGGATATCGACGAGGTACTGATTTCCCAGCCCGATACGGGTGAGCAGGCGCTCGAGATTGTTGACATGCTCGTGCGTTCCGGCGCCATCGATGCTATCGTCGTCGACTCCGTCGCCGCGCTGACCCCGCGTGCCGAGATCGAGGGAGAAATCGGCGACACTACGGTCGGTCTTCAGGCTCGCCTGATGAGCCAGGCGCTCCGCAAGCTCGCCGGCTCGCTGTCCAAGTCCAACACGACGTGCATCTTCATTAACCAGCTGCGTGAGAAGATCGGCGTCATGTTCGGCAACCCCGAGACCACGACGGGCGGCCGCGCCCTTAAGTTCTTCTCTTCGGTGCGTATCGACATTCGCCGCATCGACAGCATTAAGCTTAAGGACGAGGTTATCGGTAACCGCGTGCGCGCCAAGGTCGTTAAGAACAAGGTGGCAGCTCCGTTCCGTTCTGCTGAGTTCGACATCATGTACGGTACGGGCATCTCTAAGGAGGGCTCGATTCTGGACATGGCTGTCGAGTGCGGCATTTGCAAGAAGATGGGCTCCTGGTTTGCCTATGGCGAGGATAAGCTCGGCAACGGTCGCGAGGCCGCCAAGGCGTTCCTGCGCGAACACCCCGATTGTGCCGACGAGATTGAGCATAAGGTCCGCCTTGCCTGTGGACTTGAGTTTGATGACGATGCTCCGTCCGAGGTCGAGCTGACCGATCAGCCTGCGCCTGAGGAGTTTGACGAGCTTTACGCCATCGATGGTTCCGCCATGCTCGATGATGACGACGAGTAGCGGTTACGCTCATGTCGTATACGGTGACCGAGGCCACGGTCGTCTTTCCCGATAAGAAGGCGGCCTCCTCGTTCTCGAGCGGGTATGCGTCCAAAAAGCCTTGCGCACATATCGATTGTGAGCTTGAGGGCGGTTTTGAGCGGTCCATTTGGATTCCCGTGCGGGTCGCGCGGCTGTATGTCAAAAACCGCCCCGATCTTCCCTGTGATTGGGACAACTTCCGTGAGGCGGTGCAGCTCATTGAGCGTAAATGTGCACTTACCATGGTGACCGAGATGTTATCGCGCCGCGACCATGCGACGGGTGAGGTCCGTGACAAGCTGGCTCGCTACGGCTTTCACCAGCCTGCGATCGATTTCGCCGTCGAGCGCGCCACCGAGTATCGTTTTTTAGACGAGAGCCGCTTTTGCTCGTACTTTATCGAGGAGCGCAAGCGGCGCGGTTGGGGACAGCGCAAAATCGAGACCGAGCTCAAGCGCCGTCATGTCGTGCTCGATGACATTCCCGGTTATCCCGAGGATTATTTTGCCGTCGAAGACGATTTGGCGCGTGCGTCAGCCCTGCTCGCCAAGCGGCGTGTTCCAGAGACGCGCGAATTCGAAAAACTGGTTCGGTTTTTGATGGGCAAGGGCTTCTCGTATCACGTCGCCGCCGATGCCGTTAAGGCACGTCTCGATGCCGAACGCGAGGAATGTGCGGTTTAGGCGTATGTGTTTTGTGGCCCTGCCGTTCACCGTGTTTTAGCCGCCGTGCCGGGGCCATTTATTTGACAGTTGTTGTGGTTCAACGTACGATAAACACTGTCATTTGCTTTGTGATATGTGCTCATCTGTGATGAGTTTGTTTATATGTTTATCTGTATCCGACCCGCATAAGCTGCGCCCATATTACTCAAATGTCGCGAGCCGTTCGTAAGGACGGTTCGCTTTGTTGTGTAACGAATCCATAAAAAGGAGTGAGCATGCCTATCATCGCAGCGCTCGTTGGCATCGTTTTGGGTGCCATCGCCGCCATTGCCTACATGCGCACCGCCAAGCAGGGTAGTCTTCACGAGGCCGACGAAAAGATCCAGTCGGCACACGCACAGGCTGAGTCCCTGATCGGTGATGCTAAGCGTCAGGCCGAGACCCTCAAAAAAGAGGCTCTGCTCGAGGCTAAAGAGGAGATCATCAAGAACAAGCAGGCCGCCGAGGCCGAGGACAAGCAGCGTAAGAGCGAGATTCGTACGCTCGAGAACCGTGTGATGCAGCGCGAGGAGTCCCTTGATCGCCGAAACGACGCTCTCGACAAGCGTGAGCACCAGCTGTCCAGCCAGGCCGGTCAGGTCGAGAGGCGCTCCCGCGAGCTTGAGGAGCTCTGCGCCAAGCAGACCTCCGAGCTCGAGCGTATCGCCGACCTGACCCGTGAGGACGCCCACAAGGAGCTCCTCGATAAGGTTCGCGGCGAGGTCACCCACGAGGCTGCCACGATCATTCGCGAGTCCGAGCAGCAGGTTCGCGCCGAGTGCCACAAGACCGCCCAGGAGATTCTGTCCCTGGCGATTCAGCGCTGCGCTGCCGACCACACAGCCGAGGTCACCGTTACCTCCGTGCACATTCCCTCTGATGACCTCAAGGGCCGTATCATCGGTCGCGAGGGTCGCAACATCCGGACCTTCGAGCAGGTTTCCGGCGTCAACCTCGTGATCGACGACACGCCTGAGACCGTCGTTCTTTCGAGCTTCGACCCGGTCCGTCGTGAGACCGCCCGTGTTGCCCTCGAGAACCTCATTGCTGACGGCCGCATTCACCCCGCCCGCATTGAGGAGATGTATCACAAGGCTGCCGACCTGGTTCAGCAGCGCGTGCGCGAGGCTGGCGAGCAGGCTGCCTTTGATACCGGTATCCACGACCTGCACCCCGAGATCGTCAAGACCCTTGGTGCCCTGCGCTACCGTACCTCGTTTGGTCAGAATGTGCTTCAGCACTCCCTCGAGGTTTCCGATCTGTGCGGCGTGATGGCTTCCGAGCTTGGCCTGGACGTTGTGACCGCTAAGCGCGCCGGCCTGCTGCACGACCTGGGCAAGGCAATCGACCACGACGTCGAGGGCCCGCATGCCGTCATCGGCGCCGAGCTTGCCCGCCGTTATGGCGAGAAGCCCGTTATCGTTCACGCTATCGAGGCTCACCATGCCGATGTCGACCCCAACACGGTGCTCGATGTCCTGGTACAGGCCGCCGATGCCGTCTCCGCCTCTCGCCCCGGTGCCCGTCGCGAGTCTGCCGAGAACTACATCAAGCGTCTTGAGAAGCTCGAGGAGATTGCCAACTCCCATGAAGGCGTCGAGCGTACCTATGCCATGCAGGCTGGTCGCGAGGTCCACGTCATGGTTCAGCCGGACAAGATCTCCGATGCCCAGTCCACGGTCCTGGCTCACGATATCGCCCATCAGATCGAGGAAGAGATGGAGTATCCCGGTCAGGTGCGCGTCGTCGTGATTCGCGAGAGCCGCGCTGTCGATATCGCTAAATAACATGAGCGACGCGAACGAGCTCATCTCATTTATCGCGTCGATGTCGGGGGAGGGCAACCTTCGCGTCGAGGAGAACCTTGGCGAGGGGTATGTCCGCCTCCGCGTTTCGGAGGCCGAGCGGCGCCAGGCAAAACACGACATTCAGCATGTCGAGGATATCGTCATCGAAATGCTCCGTAATGCTCGCGATGCCGGCGCCGACAAGGTCTATCTCGCCACGACCAAGGAAGATGGCGTCCGCACGCTTGTCTTTCTGGATAACGGTTCGGGCGTTCCGCAGGATATGCAAGAGCGAATCTTCGATGCCCGCGTTACCTCCAAGCTCGAGAGCATGAAGATGGACCGTTGGGGCGTTCACGGTCGTGGCATGGCATTGTTTTCGATCAAGCAGAACACCGACGAGGCCCGTGTGGTCACGTCCGGCGTCGATCTTGGTTCAGCCTTTAAGGTGAGCGTTGCAGCCGACCGCCTCAGTGAGCGTGCCGATCAGTCCAGCTGGCCCCAGGCCGTCAAGGATGAGGACGGACGTTATGTCTGTGCTCGCGGCCCGCATAATATTATTCGCGCTGCCTGTGAGTTTGCGCTCGAGGAGCTGCGTGGTTGCGATGTCTATCTTGGTTCTCCGTCTGAGATTGCCGCGACCCTTTATGCTCAGGCGTCAAGTCGGCTCGATATGTCTCGTCTCCTGTTTATTGATGACGAGAGCGAGCTTCCGGTTGTCGATCGTTTAGGCCTTGCCTCTGATGCCGAGGACTTTATTCGTATCTGCTCGGGTTTGGGTCTTGAGATGTCCGAGCGCACGGCACATCGCATTTTGGCAGGGCAGATTAAGCCCGTTCGCGGTGTGACCGCGCGTCTGCTGCGCGAGCGTGATTCGTCCTCGCATGCGCCGGCTCCTGTCGATCTCGCGAAGGATCGTCGCGGGCTTCGTATTGCCAAGGATGACATGGCACAGTTTTCGCGTGCTGTGGAGCGCGACTTTAATGACCTTGCCGCCCGGTACTATCTCAACCTTTGCGGCGACCCAAAGATTCGCGTTTCGCGTGATCGAATCACTGTGACCTTCGATCTTGCCAAAGAGGAATAGTGCCTTTACCGAGTCCACTCGGTACGATACAGTTATTGCAGTTAAAACGTACTTTTAAACGCAGGAGTTTCTTCATGGATTGCCTGAAGGTATCAAGCAAATCATCGCCCGCGTCCGTTGCCGGCGCCATCGCCGGCATGGTCAAGGATGGTGTGCCCGTCAACATTCAGTGTGTCGGCGCCGGTGCGGTCAACCAGGCCATAAAGGCTGTGGCTATCGCGCGCGGTTTTTTGATTCCAACCGGTTTTGATATTTCCTGCGCGCCCGTGTTCTCCGACATCCTTATTAACGGGGAGTCGCGCACGGCCATCCGTCTTTCTATTTACGTTCACCAGATCAATCGAGCTGCTATGGATAACGTCGTCATGGATGATGTTAAGCCTGTGGCATAGCTTCTGCTTGCCTCGATTCGCCCCCCCCTCTCCATCGTTAGGACTTATGCACATGGACCAGCGTTCCGTACGCGATATTCTTGCCGGTAAAACCTACTTTATCCGCACCTTTGGCTGCCAGATGAATCAGCACGACTCTGAGCGCGTGAGCGGTCTGCTCGATTCGTATGGTTGCCTCATGGCGCTCGATCCCGAGCATGCCGATATTGTTGTCTTCATGACATGCTGCGTGCGCGAGGCCGCCGATACTCGCCTGTACGGTCAGTGCAACTCTTGTAAGAGCCTCCCGCCCTCACCCTCGGGCAAGCGTGTGGTTGCCGTTGGTGGTTGCATCGCGCAGCGCGATGGCGAGGGCCTGCTCACCAACGTCGATAACGTCAATGTCATCTTTGGTACGCATTCCATCGCACATGTGGCCGAGCTCATTGCCGAGGCGTTCCTTGATGGCAAGCGTCATATCCGCACCAATGAGCATGAGGATACGGATGCCATGAGCATGCCGTGGCATCGCGAGACCCAGTATCACGCCTGGGTGCCCATTATGACGGGCTGCAATAATTTCTGTACCTATTGCATCGTGCCGTACGTGCGCGGTCGCGAAAAGAGCCGCCCCTTCGAGGAAATTGTCGACGAGGTGACCGGTTTGGTGCGCCAGGGCGTGCGCGAGATTACGCTGCTGGGCCAAAACGTTAACTCATATGGTCGCGATCTGTTTGGCAAGCCGCGTTTTGCCGATCTGCTGCGTGCCGTGGGTGATACGGGTGTGGAGCGCATCTTCTTTACCTCTTCTCATCCTAAGGATCTGCTGCCCGAGACCATCGACGCCATGGCCGAGACGCCCGCCGTCATGCCGCAGCTTCACTTGGCCGTTCAGTCGGGCTCCACGCGTATCCTCAAAGAGATGAATCGCCGTTATACACGCGAGGACTATCTGGGCCTGGTCGATCGCATTCGCAACCGCATGCCCGATATCGCGCTCTCGACCGATATTATCGTTGGCTTCCCGGGCGAGACTGAAGAGGACTTTGAGCAGACGCTCTCACTTGCCGAGACGGTCCGCTATGCTCAGGCCTATACCTTCATCTATTCCAAGCGCGCCGGTACCCCGGCCGCAGAGATTGACGATCCTACGCCGCATGAGGTTATTCTCGAGCGTTTCAACCGCCTGGTTAAGGTTATCGAGACTACGGCACACGAGTATAACCAGGGTGAGCTTCATACTGTGGTGCCGGCGCTCATTGAGGGAACGAGTAAAAAGAACGACGCGGTCCTGCTGGGCAAGAGTCCCAAGAATCAGACCGTGCATGCGCCTATCCCCGAGGGTTACAGCATCGATCAGCTTGTTGGCAAGATCGTTGATGTTGACGTTGACGTTGCCAAGACCTGGTATTTGTCCGGCTCCGTTGTGGGCGAGCCGCGCTAATGGTTTCTCCCAGGGCAGGACTTTCCGCCGTTGCGATCGTCGGTCCGACGGCGGTTGGTAAGAGTGATGTTGCCGACCGTTTGGCAGCTCGTCTTTCGTCCGAAGTGCTGTCGTGCGATGCGATGCAAATCTATCGCGGCATGGACATCGGTACCGCAAAGATGGCGCCCGATGAGTGTACGGTGCCGCTGCGTCTCGTCGACATTGTAGAGCCGGGTGTGGCATATTCTGCTGCGCTTTATCAGGCTGACGCTCGCGCGCATGTTGAACGTCTCCTTGGTTCGGGTTGCCTGCCGGTTTTTTGCGGAGGTACGGGGCTGTATCTCAAGGCCGCCCTCGATGAAATGGACTTTCCTTCGGGTGAACTTGAGGACGATCGTCGTATGGGCTATCAGGAGCTTGCCGAGCGTATTGGCGAGGAAGAGCTGCATGCCCTGCTTGCCGAGCGCGACCCAGAATCGGCTGCTGTTATTCATCCCCATAATGTGCGCCGTGTGATTCGTGCGCTCGAGATGCATGATGATGGTATCTCCTATGCACAGCAAAAAAGTCAGTTTAGTGTTCCGCGCGAGCATTATCATGCTCTATGGTTTGGTCTGACGCGTAATCGCGAGGTGCTCTACGAGCGCATTAACCTGCGCGTCGATCTGATGTTTGAGCAGGGTCTTGTCGATGAGGTTCGCGGTCTTATGGACCAGGGGCTGGGAGATGCCCTGACTTCGATGCAGGCAATTGGCTATAAAGAGATCATTGATGCTTTCAATGGCGTGATTTCTATGGATGAGGCTCGCGAACTCATCAAGATGCGTTCGCGTCGCTATGCCAAACGTCAGCTTTCGTGGTTTAAGCGCGATGACCGTATCGTGTGGTTTGATATGGACGAGTTTACGATCGATGAGGTCGTTGAGGACATCCTGCATCGTATTGAGGCTGCCTAATGGCCCGTTTCCCCCTTGTTCCCACGGCACCCGAGCCCGAACGCGCCGTTCTTGTCGGAGTTGAGTGGCGCGATAACGCCTGGCCGCTCGATCGTTCGCTTGACGAGCTTGAGCGCCTGGCCCATACGGCTGGCGCCCAGTGCGTGGCGCGTTTGTCACAGTGTCTGGTTAAGCCGTATCCAAAATCGTTTATCGGCTCCGGTAAGGTTGAGGAGCTTTGCGGGCTCGTACATCGTATGGATGCCGATGTTGTTATCTTCGACGACGATTTAACGCCTTCGCAGCAGTCGTATCTTGAGAAAGCCGTGGGCGAACCGGTTAAGATTATCGACCGTACGGCGTTGATTCTCGATATCTTTGGCCTGCACGCTCAGACCCGTGAGGGCCGCCTGCAGGTGCAGCTAGCCCAATTGCAGTATCTATTGCCCCGCTTGCGCGGTATGTGGAGCCATCTTGCTAAAGAGCAGACACGCGGTGGCATTGGTTCGCGCTTTGGCCAGGGCGAAAGCCAGCTCGAGGTTGACCGACGTTTGATTCGCAACAAGATTGCCGCGCTTCGTCGCGAGCTTAAGCAGGTTGAACAGCGCCGCGATGTCCAGTCAAAGAGTCGTATCGAGTCGCCGGCGTTTCGCGTTGCCTTAGCCGGTTATACCAATGCCGGTAAGTCGACGTTGCTCAATCGCCTGACCGGGTCTACGGTGCTATCACAGGATAAATTGTTTGCCACGCTCGATCCGACGACGCGCTCGTATCGCTTGCCCGGTGGTCGTGGTATGACCATTACTGATACCGTTGGCTTTATTCAAAAGCTACCGCATGGTCTCGTTGATGCCTTTAAGTCCACGCTGTCTGAGGTTCTTGGTGCCGACCTGATCCTTAAAGTTGTGGATGCCTCTGACGAGGACTACGAGCGCCAACTCGAGGCAGTCGATCGCGTTCTTGACGAGATCGGTGCCGGCGAGCGTTTGACGCTTACGGTGTTCAATAAAATCGACCTACTCGATAGCGTCGATCGATTGAGTTTCCGTCGTCGCTATCCCGAGGCCGTGCTGTTTTCAGCCCAGACGGGCGAGGGGCTCGACGATCTCGTCGACCGTATTGCTCGTGAGGCAGCTGCCACCGATGTGTTGCTCTCCGCTGATATCCCGTATCGCGAGGGTGCCCTCATCACGCTGGTGCATGAGCAGGGAACCCTTCTGCATGAGGAATATCTCGAGGATGGCGTTCGCATTGTGGCGAAGTTGCCGGCCCGAATCGCGCCGCGTCTTGAGCGCTATCGTACGGAATAAATGAGCTCTAACACGCCTAGAATGACAGGTTGATGGAGCAGATAGAACGGCAAGGCATGCCGACCGAGGGCTGCGAGCACCGGGATGGGATTAGCGTATGCCCATGCTGGCGCTTCAAGGCTTGATGCTTGTGCTGCCTGGGCAGCAAAAAAGCCGGTAAGGTACATAAAGACAAACGGAATGAGCGGATAGTAGTCTCCCGAAACAAAACCCGGGCCCGGGAATCCAAGCCATGCCAGGTAGGGGAGTGGGTAGACCGCTTTTGGAATGCCCCAGGTTAGGGCAAAAAGAACAAGGCACGCTGCGATGCCCCACGAGCCCGGCATTTTTTGAAGTAACGGACGGGTGAGTGCAACCACCGCGGTGCACGCCGCCATGCAATAAATGATGCCAAAGTTTACCGAATCGTCGACTGATACCAGTGTAGTTGCAATCCATACGACCAAAGCTGCGGCCGCGTACTTGAGGGCGCGCTTAACGTTATTACGCGAGAGCGTGCACATCCAACCGGCGATAAACAAAAATACCCAGCTGATACTTGCGCGCCAGATATCCTGGAAAACCGTTTCGGTAAACCATGGCATATCCCATCTATATAGGTAGGCCAAATCGTAGCAGGCGTGAAAACCTGCCATCGACAGCATAGTAACCCCGCGGACGGTATCAAATATGGTGATGCGTTTTTGCATTACGAGAACCGGCGCATTAACCCGACAACCTTACCCAAAATAACGGGGTTCGTCGCATAGATGGGCTCCATAGTGTCGTTCTCGGGCTGCAAGCGCACGCGCCCCTGCTCCTTGTAGAACGTTTTGACAGTCGCCGAGCCATCGATCATAGCCACGACGATTTCACCGTTCATCGCGCTCTTTTGCTCGCGAACGATAATGTAGTCACCGTTGTAGATGCCGACATTGATCATTGAGCTGCCGTGCACTTCAAGGATAAAGGAGCCCTGGTCTGTGGCGATTTCGGTCGGGATGGTAAAGGTGTCCTCGATATTTTGTTCGGCCAGAATGGGAATCCCAGCCGCGACGCGACCGACGAGCGGCAGCGAGACCGTTCCGCGGGGCGCCGTGGGTTCATCGGATTTGGAAATCGAAACAGAGGATCCGTCCTCATCAAAGAGCTCTAGGGCGCGAGGCTTGGTGGCATCGCGCTTGAGCAGTCCTCGAGCCTCCAGGGCAGAGAGATGAGCATGCACCGTGCTGGGGGAGGAGAGGCCTACGGCCGATGCCATCTCGCGCACACTGGGCGGATAGCCCTTCTCCTGCTGATATTCCTTGATGAAGTCGTAAATCTGCTGCTGACGCTTGGTAATTTTGCGAGCCATCAGGGGATCCTCTCTGCCAATGTCAAACAAATGTTCGATTATTGCTTGACAGGAACAACTGTTCGAAGATAATAATAACCGAACATTCGTTCTCGCGCTAGACATTTTTGTCCGCGCGGCTTGATAAAACTGTTCTCAGCAAAACACGCGAGAGGAGAACATGATGAAAGCAACGAATATGGTCCAGGGAAACCTCGCCCTTAAGCTCGAGATGCCTGCGGAACCCACTTTTACTGTTGTTCAGGGTGGCCGCTCCGGCTTTCAGCCTTTGACCGTAAAGTCTGCTCGCAATCAGCAGGCTGCAGTCGCGCCGGCCCGCGTTGCCCTGAAGGTTCCGACGATTGTCGCTGTTGCCGTTTCGCTTACGCTCTTCTTTGTCCTTGCTACGTCGGTCTTTAGCGCTCGCCACACCGCGTATGCCGAGTCCGTTTCCAACGTTACCTACGAGACCATTCGCGTTCAGCCTGGCGATTCTCTTTGGTCTCTTGCCGAGGAATATCCTATCGAAGGCCTTTCCACGCAAGAGACTTCCGACATGATCCGTAACGTCAATCATCTGGAGCATGGTTCGCTCGCCGCCGGTGCGCATCTTAAGGTTCCTGCTCGTTCGTAATCATTATCGCGCTGCGCATGGTACCCTTGTTATCGTTTAAGAGGAGGTACCATGCGCTGTCCCAAATGCGGCAAGGCACATACCCGCGTCGTTGATTCCCGTATGCAGGAGTCAAATAACACCATTAAGCGCCGTCGCGAATGTTGCTCGTGTAACTACCGCTTTACAACGTTCGAGCGATGTGAAGATCCAATCGAGGTTATTAAGTCAGACGGAACCAAGCAGCGGTTCGATCGCAATAAGCTGCTCGTCGGCTTGATGCGCGCCACCATCAAGCGCGATATCGACACTAAGAAGCTCAATGAGATTATCGATGACATCGAGGTCGAGCTGCGCTCTCGCACGCTGACGGCCGTTACGTCCCATGAGTTGGGTGACATGGTACTCAAGCGCTTGGCCAAGATCGACAAGGTGGCGTACATCCGCTTTGCCTCGGTCTACCGCGATTTCAAAGACGTCGATGAGTTTCTGCAAGAGCTCGACAAGCTAAGGTGATTCCATGTCCAACATTACCGTCAACATAAAGCGTCTCGACCCCACCGTCGAGCTTCCCAAATACGCCCATCCCACCGATGCCGGCTTGGATTTGCGCTCCAACGAGGACTGCGTCTTGAAGCCCTTCGAACGTCGTCTGGTCTCTACTGGGCTGGCCATCGCCCTGCCCGATGGCTACGCCGGCTTCGTGCAGCCCCGCAGCGGCTTGGCCATCAAGCAGGGCCTGTCTATAGTCAACACGCCGGGCCTCATTGACGCCCACTACCGAGGAGAACTCAAGGTTATCCTCATCAACCTGGACCCCTCCAACAACATCCAAATCAACAAAGGCGACCGCATAGCCCAACTTGTCATCCAAGAAGTCCCCACGGTCAACCTCGTAGAAGTAGAAGAACTAGACAAAACCGACCGAGGCAACGGAGGCTTCGGCTCCAGCGGCGTCGCTTAGGGGCGCTCGTATCCCTCCCGCCCGTCTCTCACACATATCATTCCATGCTCAAACATTCTCGCTTCGCTTCGCTCGCTGCGAAACTGCGCGTGGAACGATATGTGTGAGAGACGGGCGGGCGGCTACTCGCTTGAAACAATATTTACTTTTCTAGTAAGCCGACGCTACAAAGGGACCGTCCCTTTGTAGCGTCGGCTTACTGTATTTATATTTTCTGGTTCCCCTTTGCAGATTTTACTGGTGGGGAATCTGGTATAGCTGCTAGTACGTTAACGCAGCTAGCCTGCGGGAGGCCCTATATATCGTCCCGCGCGCAGTTTCGCAGCGAAGCGAGAATGTTTGAGCACGGGATGATATATAGGGCCTCCCGCAGGCTAGCGGACATTAAGACCCTAGCGAATATGCGCGGGTTTATCGCCCCAGTAGAAGCGGCAGAAGGCTCGTTTGCGCTTTTGGGGCTTGCCTACGAGCTCCATGGTTGCGATGGCGATGTCTTTGGCAGCGTGAGGGCGGCGTAGTACTTCGCCGTTGATGAGTAGGGCTTTGAGTGATTCGGGATGGTCGTGCAAGTGACGTAGGGTTACGATGAGTTCTCGTGCGGTGGTGACATGCATGCTGGCGCCCATGCCGGTGAGCATCGTGGTGTTGGCCTTTTCCTGACCGTATGATTTGCCCAGTAGGATCATCGGCAGATGCGCGCACAGGCACTCAGTGACGGTGAGCCCGCCCGATTTGAGGATTGCCAGGTCGCAGCCGTGCATGAGGGCTGCCATGTCGTCCACGTAGTCCAGAACCGTGACGTTCTCGAGCTTCATGGCATCGAAGAGCGTCTTCAGCCGGGTGGCATACTCCACGTCTTTGCCGGGCAAAAAGACAAAGTGCATGTCTTCGAAGCCGCGCAGGAAGGGGAGTGTGTGGTCCATCGCCGCGCGAAAGCGGACGTAAGGCTGAGGCAAACTGGCACCGGCCATTACCAACACGACGGTCTTGTCGGTGGGGAGGTTGAACTTTGCGAGCTCTTCCTCGCGATCGTAATCCGTGTCGAATCCGGCGCGAATAGGAATGCCGGTAATGCGAATCTTTGATTCGGGTACCTTGCGCGGACGCAGCGTTTCGGCCATAAATTCGTTGGCAACACAGAACAGATCGGTGTCCTTGTGGGGCCACCAGCCCTCGACTTCGTAGTCGGTCGGTACGCAGATGACCGGATAATCGATACCCGTAATTACGCGGGCACCCACGGCAACATTGGCTGCTGTGATGTGCGTTGCGACCACGGCTATGGGCCTGCGGCTACGAATATATTCGTTGAAGGCGGGGAACATAATTCGCGACCATGCCGTGCCGCCACCCCAGAGAAGATGTCCCGTAAGCGTATATCTCCAGGTCAGATCGTAAATGGGGCGCGTGGCTCCTGTAAAAGAAGCCGCGGTCTTATTGCCGTCGAATTTAATACGTCCAAAATCAAGGATATCGAGCACTTCAATCTCAACGTCCTCGGGGATGCCATTGGTGCCGCGGATGAGGTCGAATGCCTGCGCAATCGCATTTGCGGCGGCCTTGTGACCCGAGCCGACCGAGGCGTGCACGATGGTCACGAGAGGTTTTTGCTGAGCCAAGAGCGTGGTTTGCTCCGATTGGGGAGTGGCCGGCATGGGCAGGGGAGCGTCGTCGCTCGTCTGCGTCTGATCCATCGATAACTCCCCTTCGACGTTGTAACACGGATTTATCATTGTAGTGCATGAGTGTCACGTTCACGTAAATTTGGGTATGAGCGCAAAGAACGACAACGTTTCGACGAGAGGACTCTTTATGACTACCGACCAAAGGATCGATGTTGCGATTATCGGTGGCGGTCCCGCGGGTTATGCTGCCGCCATTTATGCGGCGCGCGCCAACCTGACGACGACTGTCCTTGAGCAGGGCATGTCGGGCGGACAGATTGCCACGAGCAATGAGATTGAGAATTATCCTGGCATTCCGCTACTGAGCGGTGCCGAACTTGGTGAGCGGTTCCAACAGCATGCTGAAGGCCTGGGGGCTCAGGTTGAATGGAGTATGGTGACGGGCGTCGATTACGATGCCGATGCGGCTCAATTTACCATCCATCATGACATGGGCGACACAGCGGCCAAGAGCGTCATTGCGTGCATGGGCGCCACGCCGCGTCCTGCGGGTTTTGTTGGCGAGGACACGTATCGCGGTCGTGGCGTTTCGTACTGCGCGACGTGTGACGGCATGTTCTTCCGTGGCAAACAGGTCTTTGTTATTGGAGGTGGCAATTCGGCATGCGAGGAGGCGCTGTTCCTGTCCGACATTGCCAGCAGCGTGACCATCGTGCTGCGTCGCGATCAGTTCCGTGCACCCGAGGGCGTTGTGAATAAGGTGCTTGCTAAGGACAATGTTTCAGTTAGGTACCAAACTAGTATTGTTGAGCTTTCTGGCGAAACGATGCCCACGACAATCACGTTCAAGGACAATGCGAGTGGCAAAACGCATACTGAGACCTTTGAACCTGGCTCGTTTGGCATTTTTGTCTTTACGGGGACGCAGCCACATACCGAGCTTGTTGAGCATCTGGTCGATCTGGGGCCCGATGGCGGCATCCTTACCGATGATTCTATGGCCACCCGCACGCCTGGCCTATTTGCCGCCGGCGATATCCGCTCCAAGCGTTTACGCCAGGTTGTGACCGCCGTTTCTGACGGAGCCATAGCGGCAACCAGTGCATACGCTTTCCTACGCGGATAAGTACGATAATATATCTTATGTAAGGTTGTTATCTTTAAACAAAGTGGCTGGACGGTGCAACAATGTGCTGTCCAACCACTTTTACTTAGCGGCTATGTGGTATGCAAAACTAGATAACCTAGAATACAATATAGTTAACGAACGGAGGACCCTTATGAACCACGTTAAACATGTTATCCCGATGTCCGATACATCGGTCAGCATTAAGCCCGAGGATATTCAACCGACGGTGCTGCCGGATGCATTTATTCAGTCCGATATGGTGGGTAAACTCAACGCGTTGAGCCTGCCACGCTATGACCAGCTGCCCAATGTAACGCTCTATCGCGATCAGGTTATTGAATATGTTGCGCTGTGGATGGAGCCGCTTTCGATTTGCGTAGAGCAGCCCGTTATCACGCCTTCAATGATCAATAACTACGTGAAGGTCGGCCTCGTTCCCGCTCCGGTTAAAAAACAGTATGGCCGTGAGCAGATTGCGCGTCTTATCGCCATTTGTATCTTTAAGCAGGTGCTGCCCATCGCTGCGGTTCAGGCGCTCTTTAATATTCAGCGCTTGAGCTATGACGCTCCGACGGCTTTCGATTATGTAGTCGATCAACTTGAGGCATCGATTCGTGCGGCGTTTTCCGTCGAGCAGACTTCCGTGCCCGATACCGCACATCAGGTTACACGCGAATCACTGCTCGTACGCAGTGCAGTATCGTCCTTCGTTTCGAAGGCATACCTGATGAGCTATCTCAAGTTTAATGGGTTTAATAACTAACTGAGGTATAAGACGGGCGGAATAAAGAGCCACTGGCCCCTTATCCCGCCCGCGCGTTTGACTAGTTGGACATTATCGACCCGAAGCCACGCCCATGCCGTAACCGATGATGAGACCGTGCATCTCGGCGTAATAGGAATCTAGCCCGTTGCAGGGCATGATAATCGTCTTGGAGCCGGGCCAATGCTCCACAATGCGGCTGGCTAGTGCCTGGGCGCCCGTCTCATTCTCGACGTGGTCGATAACGACCTCGCCGCCCGTGAAACCCTCGGCCTCCATGGTGTCAATAATCTTGTTGAGCATCTTCTTTTCGCCACGCGTGTGCCCAACGAGTTCAATTTCGCCCACCTCGCTCGCCGTGCCCAAAATGCGGATATTGAGCTTGTTGGCAATAACACCGGCCGCCTTAGGGATGCGTCCGGCCTTCGCAAGGTTTTCGTAATTGCATAAACTAAAGAGGATCTTGCTGTTCTGCTCCAAGCTATCGAAGTAGGCGCAGGCATCCTCAAACGAAACATTTGGATTGCTTGCAAGATAGCAGTCGAACAGCAGGAAAATTAGATCCATTTTGCCACCTGCGGCTCGCGAGTTAACCAAATGAATCTGACGGTTGGGCTCCTCGGCAAGCACCATGTCACGTGCGGTGGCCGCGGCATTGTAGCTTCCCGAGACTCCCTCGGAGATGGGCATGCAGATCGTCTTGTCGGCAAGCTTAAAAAGCTCAGCCCACTCCCCTACGCTTGGGCAGGCGCTCGATGATGCGCTGGATTCCGATTGAATGGCAACATTAAGCTCGTGAACATCGAGTGAGAGGTCATCGACAAATTCACGCTCCCCTACTCGGATTTTAAGAGGCGCGAATGCAAAGGTGGTATGAGGTGCGGTTGGTTGCCAATCGCGAAGATTGCAGCTCGAATCTGAGATAAGTGCCCAGCTCATTGAGGGTCCTTTCTAGTTGTTCCTCAACAATTATAGCTATCTTTTGGACAGACGTTGTGCATATCTAGTATTCAAAACTAGATTGTTGCTTATTCGCAAAACGGGCGGTCGAGATAAAAGAATGGACCTCGCTCCCAAAGGATACGAGGTCCACCTTCGTTTGCTGAGTTAAAACATTTAGTAACGTACGAAGATGTAGTTGTTGTTCATGCCAGCGGCAACGGAGCTGATGATAACGCCCGTCTTGTAGTCGGAAGCATGGATCATCTGGCCGTTACCAATGTAGATGCCGGTATGGTAGGAGTTAACCACGACATCACCAGGCTGGGGATCGGACACGCGGGTCCAGCCCATGAAGGTGCCCGTGGTGCCAAGGCGGCAATAACGGCCGGTGAGGCAGTAGCTTACAAAGCCGGAGCAGTCAAAGCTGTTTGGGCCAATGCCGCCCCAAGAGTAAGCGTATCCGAGCTTGCTGTAGGCGCGCGAAACAACGGAACCGCCGTCAACGGACTGGCTCGGTGCGGAAGGCGTCGGAGTCGGAGCGGGCGTCACGGGCTGCGGCGTGGGAGCAGGAGCGGGCGTAGGCGCGGGCGTGTTGCCGCCGCCGTTGTTGGTCGTACCGCCACCATTGTTGGTGTTTTCAGTCGTACCGGCGGTATCGTTGCTCACCGTGGCCTTTTCGGCGGTGCTGGCATTAATGCCAGCCTGCAGCGCGGCGTTGGCCTCGGCCTCGGCAGCAAGCTCGGCCTGCAGCTGAGAATCCAGGGAGTTCACGACACTCTGGGCCTCAGCCTGCTGGGCATTGAGCTCGTCGACCTTCTTCTGCGTCGCGGCGACGTTCTTCTCCTGCTCGGTCTGCTTATCGGTGAGCTGCTGCTTAAGGTCCTTGACCTCCTGAATGGTCTGGGCCTGCTTGTCGGACACCTTACCGTAGTAGAAGAGACGGTTGAGCATGTCGCCCAGATCGTCGACGCCTGTCAGAACCTGAAGAAGGCTCAGACCGCCGGTCTTGTACTCACCGGCAACGTAGTTGGAAAGCTTTGCCTGACCTTCGGCAATCTCTTGCTGCTTTTGTGTGATCTCGCCTGCAGTCTGATCAAGCTCCTGCGTCTGTGCGGAGAGTTCTTCATGAATTTGCTGGGTTTGGGTGCCAATCTGCTCGAGCTTGGTACGAGCAGCGGCAAGGTCGGATGCGGTATCGGCGTAGGCCGGAGCCACGAGGCCCAGGCCCAAAACACAAGCGAGGGTTGCCGTAGCAGCGCAGCGTGCCATGTTTTTGTGCGTATTTGCTGTGCGCATGAAGCTTCCTTTCCGGTATCTAAGGGTAGCGGCTAGTCCACCGTTACCAGACTAAAGAGCTCAACGTCCTCGTTAGAAGGCGTGAGCTTCTTGCGCGGGTTGAGAAACGCAAGCTCAAGGATACAACCGTAACCTACAAGCTTTGCGCCCATATCTCGCACCAGTTTACCTGTTGCCTCGACGGTTCCGCCCGTCGCGACCAAGTCGTCCAGAATCAACACGGTATCTTTAGAGCTGATGGCATCGGCGTGGATCTCGATAGAATCCGTTCCATACTCGAGCTCGTAGCTCTCGCTGACCGTCTTGCGCGGCAGTTTGCCCGGCTTACGTGCGGGAACAAAGCCGGCACCCAGGGCGACGGCCACGGGCACACCGACCATAACGCCGCGGGCCTCAGGTCCTACGACCTTGGTAATGCCCATGTCGGCAAAATGCTCGGTCAGCGCATCCACCATGGCCTTCAGGGCCTCGGGATTGCCAAAGAGCGGTGTGATGTCCTTAAAGACGACTCCGGACTCGGGATAGTCGGGGATATCGACGATATGAGATTCGAAGTCGTACATGGGTGACCTTTCATGGATTGCCGGGTTAACGGCGGTTATTTACCCGTGTTAGCAGACGGGTTATGCGAGGGGACGACGACCTTGGACGGCTGCACGAGCGACTCGTCGTGCGCGGCAACCGCGGGGACGCTTGCCCCATCGCTTTTAGCCTTGGTGGATTCGGAACGCGCAATCTCCTCGTCGAGGGCATCGATGTCAGCGTCCTCGACCACGGCGTTGAGCGACTCAAAGACACGGTTCTTAAGGAGCGCGGTGTGCACACCCTCGGTGAGGTCGTGCAGCTTCTTAAAAGCGCGCTCGAGCTTGGCGTCGCGCTCGTCATCGGAAGTATCCATGCCGAGCATGCTCACGAGAACCTGCTCAAACATCGAAGACTCGCGGTTTGCCGACGATACGTACTGACGCAGGTTGCGCGGCTCAATGTGGAAGCGCGACAGCTCCGAGCAGTAACGGATAATCGGGAAATCGCGACCATCGACAAGTTCGCGGTTCTGCGGGCTCTTGATGATGCGGATAAGATCGTTTTCGGCAAGGGAGCGGATAAACGAAATCTCGACGCCGAGCATGTCGGGGATCGTCTCGATGGGATGCAGCTTTTGCTTGGTTTCCTTGGGCTCCGTCTTAAGCGGAACATCGGACAGAAGACCCACCTCGTAAGCCAACGTGGACAGGTCCGTTGCGTTTTCCAGTCGCTGCTTAATGACGTTGAGCGGCATGTAACGGGTCTTCTGCAGGTGCAGGATGACCTCGAGACGGTCAACGTCTTCCTTGGAGTACTGGCGATACCCCTTAGGCGTACGATGAGGGGTGATGAGCCCCTCATCTTCTAGAAATCTAATTTTTGAGTTCGATAGATCGGGGTATGCGCCTCGAAGTAGATTGACGACCTGGCCGATACTCAGATAGTTGCGTTCGGCCATTACCTACTCACCGGTTTCGATGCGCTCCGGCGTGCTCTCGTGGTAGATGAGCGTGAACGTACCGATCTGAACGGAAGAGCCGTCGTGCAGCGGAGCACCGTTGACGATGGCGCCGTCGACCCAGGTGCCGTTGAGCGAGCCCAGATCCTCAATACGGGCGCCCAGGCCCTCGCGAATAATGCGTGCGTGGCTGCGCGAGACAGTCATGTCGTTGAGGAAGATGCCGTTCGCGGGATCGCGGCCGATGGTGGTCACGTCGTCCTCGAGCTCAAAGGCAGCTCCGGTCTGCGGGCCCTTGACGATGGACAGAACCGGAGCGGTGATGCGCACGTTGGCCATGAGGTCGGGAACGGTGACATCGCTCGAAGGAACACGGAAAACGCAGGTAGCGTCCGCAGTCTTATCGTTCTGAGGCATATTGTTAACCTTGTTGTCCATGACAACCCCTATCTAACGCGGCTACGCCGCAAAGAATGAACCGTACGTAATCATACCCCAACGACTTAGTCTTCGATTTCGGGGTTAAGAAAGTCGATGTCCTCGTCCTCGGGATGCGCGATGGCCTGTTTAATGGCCAACCCTCCCTTAATGGAATAGATGACAGCGGTGAGCATGGAGAAGATGACGCCGCCATACACAAAGAAGATGCCGAGGGGCACCGAGCTGCCGTTGAGGCCCGGGAATGCCGTGAACGTGGCGGGCAGCAGATGCCAGCCGTCCACGACGGGAAAGCCCAACAACATGAGCGAGAAGCCGGTCATGAGCAGTGCCGTGGCAATCTTTCCGGGAAAGACGACGTCGATGGGGCGACGGTGGTAATGGCGCACGATGAGCGTGCCGATACCCAGATAGATATCGCGACCGATGATGAGCACGCAGACCCAGATGGGAAGCTCGCCGCGGACCACGAGACCCAGCACGCCGGTAAACAGCAGCGCACGGTCGCAGATGGGATCCATAACCTTGCCGAGCCACGAGACCGTTTTGGTCATGCGGGCAATCTGGCCGTCCATCCAGTCGGTGGAAGCCGCGATGGCATAGATGACAATGGCGACGACACGGTTGTTGTCCGTCACAAACAGGTACAGGAAGACGAGCGTGAGGACCAGGCGCGTAAAGGTGATGAAATTGGAGATCGTAAAGATCTTATTCGACGGGTAATCGGAAGTGCCGATAAGCTCCTTTTTGATCTTCTTCTTGATGCCCACAGGACTCCCCCGCTGGTAAACGACAAAACTTTCGATACTATACCCGTTCTGGCGATGTCTATCCAGCGTAAGCATAGAGAGTCCAGACATGTGGAGGGTGCCTCTGGGCTGCGCTAGATTCTGCATTTGTGTACATCAGCCTCCAAAAGCAACATTTTTCGGCATCTTTGGTGGCTGATGTACACGTTTTGATTCGGTGATTACATCGATCGGGAAAGTTGTTGCTTTAAGCAAATGCGTGCGGGTCGAGAAGGGCTGGCGCCAAAAGAGCCCAACGGCCGTTACGGCTTCGTTAGAAACGCGCCCCACCATGGATGGTGAACCCGAAAGGTAAGGCGCGCGGGCACGGTGGCTCGGCCCGCGCGCCCGGAAGAGAAAGGATAAACCCATGGGTTACATGCTCGAGACGCGCGGGCTCACCAAGCGCTTCGGCCGCGGCGACCAGGCGCAGGACGCCGTGGCCGACGTGAGCCTTCATATCCGCGAGGGCGAGGTGTACGGGCTGCTCGGCCCCAACGGCGCCGGCAAGTCGACAACGCTCAAGATGATCTGCGGGATGCTGCGGCCGACGGCCGGGGAGATCCTCTTTGCCGGGCACGCCTGGCGCCGCGAGGACCTCTACGCAATCGGCAGCCTCATCGAGGAGGCGCCGCTCTACCCCAACCTCACCGCGCGCGAGAACCTGCGCGTGCGCACCACGCTGCTGGGCCTTCCCGAGAGCCGCGTAGATGAGGTGCTCGCCGCCGTGGACCTCGCGGACACCGGGAAGAAGCGCGCCGGGCGCTTCTCGATGGGCATGCGGCAGCGCCTGGGGCTCGCGCTGGCGCTGATCGCCCGGCCACGCCTGCTCGTGCTCGACGAGCCCACCAACGGACTCGACCCCATCGGCATCGAGGAGCTGCGCGACCAGATCCGCGGCTTCGCGGCGGCGGGTACGACGGTGATCGTCTCGAGCCACATCCTCTCCGAGGTGCAGCAGATGGCGGACACCATCGGCATCATCTACGGGGGGCGCCTCGCCTACGAGGATGCGCTTCGACCCGGGCAGGACCTCGAGGAACTCTTCATGAGCGTCTGTCGGGAAGGACGACGAGCGCGCGGGGAGGTGGCGGCATGACGGGCGAGAAAGGCGGCCTGCTCGCGGGCCTGCGCGCCGAGGCCCTGAAGTCGCGCCACGCGGCACCGGTTCGCCTGGCCGTGCTCATGGCGCTGCCGATGCCGCTGCTCGGCGCGATGCCCTACCGGGGCGTGCAGATCTTCAGCGCGTGGAACTACTGGTACGCGCTCTTCCTGCCCGTGTCTCTCTCGCTCGTGGTGGCGTGCGTCGCGCGGGCGGACGCGCGCACGCGGATGCGGGGGCTTCTGGGCCTGGGCTTCCCGCTCGGGCGCGCCTGGTGGGCCAAGGCGCTCTGGTGCCTCGCGCTCTGCGCGCTCTCGAACCTCGTGGTCTTCGGCATCTACCTCACGGGATCGGCGTTCTCCTCGCAGGGCCTCACGGCCGCGGGCACGCTCACGATGCTCCTCTGCGCGCTCGCCAACACGGTGACCGCGGCGTGGATGATCCCCGCAGGGCTCTTCCTCACGACGCGGCTCGGAATGCTCGCGGGCATCTTCTGCCCGCTCGCCGTTCAGCTCGTGGGTGGGTTCGCCTGGTCGTTGGTGCCGCTGCCGCAGCTCTTTCCGCCGTCGGCGAGCATGGTCATCCCCACGAGCTTCATCCCCGTGCTGCCGAGCGGCGAGCCACTCGCGGCGGACATGGCGCTCGGCGGGGCGCTCGCGGCGGATGGCATGCTCACGCTGGCGGGCCTTGCGGTCAGCGCGCTCGCGTTCGCCGCGCTCACGGCGGCGGGCGCGGCCTGGTTCGCGCGCTCCGAGGAGAGGTGATGGCCATGACGCGACTCTCCGACCCGACGCCGCGCATGACTCTCCCGCGGGCCCTGCTATCCGAGGCCCTGCGCCTGGCGCGCTCCCCGCTCACGGCGGTGCACCTCGTCTGCGGCCTTGCAGCCGGTCTTGCCTGCGGCGAGTACTTCTCCGTAACCCGATGGGACCCGGCGCTGGGCGCGGACGCCTACGCCCAGTTCCTCGGCGCCCTCATGCCGCTCATGTCCGCCATCGTCTGCGGGCTCGCCGTGGACGAGGAGCGCGCTGCCGGGCGTCTCGCCAACCTCACGGCGGTCCCCTCGCGCGGGCGCGCCGTCGCGGCGAAGCTGCTCGCCCTTGCGGCGCTCGGCGCGGGCGCGCTGGCCGTGGCGCTCGGCGTGTTCGGGGCCGTGCTCGCCGCCGCCGGGCGTCTGCCGCTCGGGCCCGCTCCGCTTGCGGCCGCCTGGGCGGGCATCGCGCTGGGCAGCCTGCCCCTCTACGCGCTGGGGCTCGGCGTGGCCCTGCGCCTCGGCCGCAACGCCGCCATCGGCGCCGGCGCGGCGGGGGTGCTCCTCGCGTTCTTCTCAGTGGGCGGACTTGCGCACGGCCTCATGACCGGCGAGCTCACCGGTGCCCTGGCGACGCCCCTGAGCTGGGTGCCGCTCGCCTGGCCCGTGCGCCTGGGGTCGCTCGGGGTGGAGGCCTTTATCGACGCCGCACGCGCGGCGGGCCCTCTCCTCACGACTGCGCTCGCCAGCCTCGTGCTCGCCCTGGCAGCCGACGCCGTCCTTATCGCCTGGTTCTGCCGCTTCGAGGACGGGAGGGCAGATGCGTAGGAGGTCGCTCGCCGCCGTGCTCGCCCTCCTCTCCGCAGCGCTCGTCCTGGGCGGGAATGCCCTGCTCGACGCCGGCTGGGGGTCGGCGCTGCGCGCAGGGCTCTGGACCGCTGAGCGCGGCGCTAGTACAATTCCGACGGAAGTTTCAGGAGGTCGAACATGGCGAGGATACTGGCAGTGGATGATGAGCGGGCGATCCTCGACGCGCTCGCGCGCGTCCTCGGCCGCGACGGCCATGAGGTCGTCAAGGCGGCGGACCCGACGGCGGTCCCGGGGACGGACCTCTCGCGCTTCGACCTCGTGCTCTGCGACGTCATGATGCCGGGGCTCGACGGCTTCGAGCTCATGCGGCAGATCCGCCCGGACTTCGACGGGCCCATCGTCTTCCTGACCGCGCGCGTGGCCGAGGAGGACGCCGTGGCCGGTTACGGCCTGGGCGCCGACGACTACGTCCGCAAGCCCTTCGGGGCCGCCGAGCTGCGCGCCAAGGTCGCGGCCCATCTACGCCGTGAGCGCCGGCCGCGCTCGCACGCCCTCTCCTTCGGGGAGGTGCGGATCGACCTCGGGGCGCGCGGCCTCGCCGTGGGTGGCGAGGCCGTGCCGCTCACGCCCACCGAGTACGCCATCTGCGAGTACCTCGCCCGCCACCCCGGGCAGGTCATGAGCCGCGCGCAGATACGCGAGGCGGTGCTCGGCTGGGAGAGCGACGCCGACGACGCGGCCATATCCATGCAGGTCAGCCGCGCCCGGAGGAAACTCTCCGAGGCCGGCGCCGATCCGATCGCGACCGTCTGGGGGATGGGGTACAAATGGCAGCTCTGAGGACCGGGGCGCGAGGTCGCGGGGGCATGCCGCTCTCCTTCGTCATCGCGCGCTACTTCGCCTACGCGTTCGCGGCGGTCGCCGCGGCGTGGCTCGCCTCGTTCATGGCGCTCTCCGCGGCGATCAACGCGGGCTTCGTCTACGAGGCAAGCTGGGGGCCGGCCAATGCGCGCGAGGTCGCGGAGGGCCTGGCACGCGACGGCGTCTGCGGGCAGCAGGACGTGCCGACGGCGTACCGCTACCTCATCCTGAACAAGGACGGATACGTGCTGATGACAGACCTCGAGGGCACGCGGCTCGAGGACGCGACGGAAATGGCCCGTGCGGCACTCGCCGCGGATCCGGGCACAGTGGAGATCGAGGGCGGGGGCTCGGGCCTCACCTACGCCGCGTTCCCGCTCAAGGGCGGCGGGGCCTGCGCACTCGTCAGCGAGTACCTGCCGCAGTGGGTCTCGCGCGACCTCGCCGGCATGCTTCCCAACCCGCAGAGCCTCATGCTCGTCGGCGCCGCTGCGGGAAGCGCGCTCGCGCTCGCGCTCGTGGCGCGCCGCGCGAGCCGCGTGATCTCGCGCAAGATGGCGCCGCTCGCGGAGGCGGCGGGGCGCGTCGGCGCGGGGGAGCTCGACTTCGCGGTCGGCAGCACCAACGTGCGCGAGGTGAACGACGTCCTCGCAGCGATGGACGCCATGCGGGCCTCCCTCGCCGAGTCGCTCGAGGCCCGCTGGGCCGCGGAGCGGGGGCAGCGCGAGCAGATGGCGTCGCTCGCCCACGACCTCAAGACGCCGCTCACCGTGCTGCGCGCCAACGCCGACTTCGTGGCGGAGGAGCTGGAAGACGAGAAAGACGCCGACCTCGCGGCCGCCGCGCGCGACATAGCCGGCAGTGTCGAAAGGCTCGACGGCTACGTGCGCCTGCTCATCGAGGCGTCGCGCGGGTCCGGCGGGGCGGAGAGGGCCCCCATGCGGCCGGCCGAGCTCTGCGAACAGGTCCTCGCCGAGGCCGCCCAGATCACCCGGGCGCGAGGCGTGACGCTCGACGCGGCCACGGGCCCTGCTGTCGCGGGCGCGCCCGAGGCCCCGCTCGACCGAACCGCCCTGGCGCGAGCCGCCGCGAACCTCGTGGCCAACGCCGCCGAGCACGCGCGCTCGCGCGTGGCGGTCTCCTGCGACGTCGCGGGCGGGCAGCTCGTCATCGAGGTTGCCGACGACGGACCGGGCTTTTCTCCCGCCGCCCTCGAACGCGGCTGCGAGCGCCTCTTCACAGACGACTCCTCCCGCTCCTCGCGCGACGGAGGCCGCCACTACGGGCTCGGCCTCCACGTCGCCTCCGAGGCCGCGAGCGCCCACGGGGGCTCCGTCTCGCTCGCCAACAGCCCCTCGGGCGGCGCGGTGGCCACCATCGCGGTCCCCCTGTGCGGGGCCTGACGAATCAGGCCCTCACACTGGCATACCTCGCAACCAAACGCTTCCCGGATAATTCATGAGGCCGTACTCGTATTCGAGCCTGCCTATCTCTGCGGCAAGCGCCTCCGTCATGTAGAAGGTTTTCGTGCGGCCCGTCGACTTCGCCAGGCGGTCGTACCTGTTCGCGAGGTCCTCGGGGGTTCTCAGGGCTGCGGTGGCGGTTGCCATGATGCACCTCCCGGTTAGATGTAATACGTGTATTACTTTCTATCACATCACCCGAACCCCGCACCGGCGTACGGTCGTATCTGCTTTTTTACCTTACATTTTGTCAACCGGCCCATGCTCGGCTTGTTCAGCCGGATTAAATCAACTGTTAAATCAATCCAGGCCTGTAGGGGGCGGTGGAAATCTTTCGAGGACTGGGGGCGCCGTCCCTGGGTCGGCTCCTCGATGGCCGCGGCTGAATTCCCCTGCCATCGGCTGCGTGGGTTCCGGCACGGGGTTCTGGCGCTGCTCGAACTGGGCGCAAGACTCGGCTGTTGGTCGTACCGGACGGCATACGTTTTGAGACCGGCAAGCTGATGCCGGCTCGAGGACAGCGGCCCGGTGCACCGGGCCGATCGATAGCGGTTTCAGGTTCACAGCGCAGCTTCTCAGGGCTCGCATATATAGGAAGACTTGATTGGCAATCGATTTTAATAAAGTCGGCAGCGCATGTCAGAGTTTTCAACAAATTTAACATGCCACCCTTTATATCCGCACGCGCGTAATTCAACTCATAAGGACCGGCTATCCCTTACCTGTGACACAATCTCAAACGCACAGAACAGAATCATCAGTCCAATCATCGCATAAGAGGCAGCCGAACCTTCAAGCACTATTCCACAAAGAACAATCTCCGCGCCGCCAATAAGAACTGTTATCAGGCGCTCTGCCTTTTTGCTCTCGCCGCTCGCATAAAAAGGCGGCAAAGCGCACAAGATCACATATAGCCCGGGAAGGGAATACAGGATCGATAGTCCAAGCCCCCCATCAACCGCAGTGTTTTGCGTAAGAATCAACTGAACCCAAACGGCAATTATCACTGAGCAGGTTGTCGATAAAAGAAGACTAGAAATATAGCACGCAACAAAGTCCCGTCGCATTCGAACAGAGAAATCCGCGAACTCTCTTCGCCGCGTGGAAACAATAAGGTACACAGAAATTGCAATAGAACCAATCAGAGAAAACAGCGGAACAACCAGCAATTCAAGCTTATTACCCCATCGATCAACCACACCCCCACTCCAATGAGCGGGAATTGTATCAGGGAGGACTGACCAAGCCGCCCATAGAATCAGAAATGGAAGAATAGAGAGGATGAAAGATGATAACACTGCAGTAATTTTTTTTGAGGCTCTCATCGATTCCGCATCTCCTTGCGCGCCCACATTCCACTCCGCCTTAAATCAAGTATAAATAGATGGCGCTCGGTATTATTGGCGCAATCGCGATAGCGATTACCGCCGTTGTTTCTTTAAAAATGGTAGGAATACATGTCTCCAAGAATTGATATATCGATTGACGAGCTGCCCGAAGCGTCGAGCCTTCTTGATGGACATGACTATTCGTCACAAATCATTCAGCGTATCGCCGGGGT